>NZ_SEBR01000032.1 GCF_004295795.1 Flavobacterium sp.
GCGAGTTCCTTTAATTCCCGAATTTGCAAGGCTGTCAGGTCGCCAAAATCGGTCGTGCCGCGAGCCTTTTTGTTACTTTTGCGGCGAGGCAAAAGTAAGCCCCGCTGGCAGGCGACGAAATAAAATCAAAGCCAGCGACGGCGCAGCCGGCGAAAAACACCAAACGAGCGCAGCTCGTTCTCTGCGGCTCGAGAGTGAGCTAACTTTCCGGCTTAACAGGAAATTGTAGAGAGAAAATATCTTCGGGCAAAAAGAAATAGCCCGGATGACGGCAACTAGCCTTTCACAGAAAAAACCAACTTTTTCTTAGGTTGCGACAGCGACCGAAGGAAGCTCATTGCAACCTATAGAAAAACCGGATTTTTTAAAGAAAGCTAGTGCCCGGCAGCCGGAAAAGCTCCCAAACAAACCAAACAAAAAAACAAATGTGTTTAGGAAAACCAATCCGCAAAGCGCGTTAAAAACGAAATTTTAGGTGTGCAAATTGGCACACAAAATCCAAAAAGTTACTTTATCTTTGCCCCTCAACTAAACGAAAATCCTGCAACGATGGAATATTTAGATTTTGAGCTTCCGATCAAGGAACTCGAAGACCAGCTTGACAAATGCCAGGTTATCGGCCAGGAATCGAACGTCGACGTGACCGATACCTGCAAACAGATCGAAAAGAAACTCGAGGAGACCAAAAAGAAGATATACAAGAATTTGACGGCTTGGCAGCGCGTGCAATTGTCGCGCCACCCGAACCGTCCTTATACGATGGATTACGTTCGCGCTTTGTGTGGCGACACTTTCCTGGAGTTGTTCGGCGACCGTTCTTTCAAGGACGACAAGGCGATGATTGGCGGATTGGGAAAAATCGGCGGTCAGTCCTTCATGATCATCGGACAACAGAAAGGCTACAATACCAAGACGCGTCAGTACCGCAATTTCGGTATGGCGAATCCCGAAGGGTATCGCAAGGCTTTGCGCTTGATGAAAATGGCCGAGAAATTCGGGATTCCCGTGGTTTCGTTTATCGATACGCCGGGTGCTTATCCTGGCTTGGAAGCCGAAGAACGCGGACAAGGCGAGGCGATCGCGCGCAACATTTTCGAGATGTGCCGATTGAAAACGCCCGTGATCGCGGTGATCGTTGGTGAAGGCGCATCTGGTGGCGCACTCGGAATCGGCGTCGGGGACAAGGTTTTCATGATGGAAAATACTTGGTACTCGGTGATTTCGCCGGAATCGTGTTCTTCGATCTTGTGGAAAAGCTGGGATTTCAAAGAACAGGCGGCCGAGGCTTTGAAGCTGACGTCATCTGACATGAAAAGACAGAAACTCGTCGACGACGTGATCCCGGAACCACTCGGAGGCGCACATTTCGACCGCGAAACCGCTTTCAAGAACGTGCAGGAATATATTCTGAAAGGCTTTAACGAGCTCAAGGACTTATCAACAGAGAAGTTGGTGGCCAGAAGAATGGACAAATACAGTAAAATGGGCGAATTCAAGGAATAAGACCTTCCAAAACCATATTGAATCCGAAGCCCGTGGTTTCGGATTTTTTTTGCCTTATAAACAATTATAAAAACTTTTAAACAGTTTTGTCGTTATAACTCTGGTAACGATTTTTTGAGAATTAGTTTACTTTCGCCTCATGGAAAATTTCAGGAGTATAAGCCCCGTAAAGGTCGACAAATCGGCCATCATCAGCCTTGAGAAAGGGAAGTTGCCGCCACAGGCAACCGATCTTGAGGAAGCGGTGTTGGGCGCGATGATGATCGACAAGAAAGGTGTGGACGAGGTCATCGACATCCTGGCTCCGGACGCGTTTTACAAAGACGCCCACAAGCACATTTTCGAAGCCATTTTCCAATTGTTCACAGATTCCCAACCCATCGACTTGCTTACGGTTTCGGCCCAACTCAAAAAGAGTGCGAAACTCGAATTGGCGGGCGGTGATTTTTATCTGATACAGCTTACGCAGAAGATTTCTTCTTCGGCACATATCGAATTCCACTCCAGGATCATTCTGCAGAAATTCATCCAACGCAGTCTTATCCGCATTTCTGCCGAACTCATCGAGGAATGTTACGACGAGACGAGCGACGTTTTCGACTTGCTTGACAAGGCCGAATCGCGTTTGTACGAAGTGACGCAGGGCAACATCAAACGTTCATCCGAAACCGCCCAGAGTTTGGTTTTGCAAGCCAAAAAGCGAATCGAGGAAATCGCCGGACGCGAAGGTTTGTCCGGAGTCGCCACAGGTTTTGACAAACTCGACGAAATCACGTCAGGTTGGCAACCGAGTGACTTGATCATCATTGCGGCACGTCCGGGTATGGGTAAGACGGCTTTCGTACTTTCGATGGCGCGAAACATGGCGATCCAGTACAATCAGGCCGTGGCTTTCTTCTCGCTCGAGATGTCGTCGGTACAGTTGATCACGCGTCTGATTTCTTCCGAGACCGGACTTTCATCTGAAAAACTGCGTACGGGAAAACTCGAGAAACACGAGTGGGAACAATTGTCCACGAAAGTGAAAGATCTGGAAAAAGCGCCTTTGTACATCGACGACACACCTTCGCTTTCGATTTTCGATTTGCGTGCCAAGTGCCGTCGTCTGGCGTCCCAATATGGCATAAGACTTATCGTGATCGATTACCTTCAGCTTATGACGGCCGGCGGATCGGGCAAAGGCGGCGGAAACCGCGAACAAGAAATCTCGACGATCTCGCGTAACCTGAAAGCCTTGGCCAAAGAATTAAACGTTCCGGTGATTGCGCTTTCGCAGTTGTCGCGTGCCGTTGAAACGCGTGGTTCGAGCAAGCGACCGTTGCTTTCCGACCTTCGTGAATCCGGGGCGATCGAGCAGGATGCCGACATCGTGTCGTTCATCTACCGTCCGGAATACTACAAAATCGAGGAATGGGACGATGACGAACATTCACCAACCGACGGTCAAGCCGAATTCATCATTGCCAAACACCGTAACGGATCGCTGGAAAACATCCGACTCAAATTCATCGGACATCTCGGTAAATTCGACAATCTCGAAGATTACGGAAGCGGTTTTGGCGAATTCTCATCCAAAATGAACGAGGATATGCCGTTCGCTCCCAAGAGTTTTCCATCGGCGAACGAAGCTTTCGGCAGTAGTTCGAATGCTTTTGACGACAGCGACGTTCCTTTTTGAGACTTGCAAGCCGAGAATTCAAAAGTACGGTTGATTTCGTATTTTGGACGCATGGTAAGCTGTAATCCATTCAGGAATATGAAGTTCCGATTGATGTTTCTCATTTTGGCGGTTTTTTTGTCGTGTAAGACGAGCAGTCCGAAGTTGTTTTATGGACTTGACGAATTCAGGCTATCGGAAGCTGAAATCTTTGTTTCGGGAATACAAAAGCAACCTAAAATCGTTGAAATTTCCATTGTCGACACAAGACGTGACAAGAACGAATTCCGTGTGAACGGACAAGCTGTTTTCAACGACACGATCCAAATCGACCAACCGAATGCCTACAGCTATCGCAAGCGGGCGAAAGAAATCGCAGTTGACGAAAATGAACTTCATCAAATCCTTAAGAATTTTGACGCGATGAAAGTATCCGAATTCAAACGCGAGTCCCGATTCTACTTATTTCCCGTCCAAAACTATGCGATGTCGCCTCAACTTGGCTATTTGTTTCTACTCGAGGGAAACGCCAAGGTCGGCGACACCTTGGAGGCAAAAAGTGTAATCGGCGACAAAATTGTGCTGAAAAAAGCACTTCAAGAAAATTGGTTCGAGTACACCAGCCTCTAATTTTACAACTGACTTTAGTTTCACTTGCGAGTCATGTGCTTCGCGTTTTGCGGTCGGATGCACAGCGCGTCCAAAGCAAAACGCGTCTAAAAAACCCTATCTTTACAAAATGATGTTTTTGAGGAAAATCTTTGTGACGTTGTTTTTGGTCGTATCGGCACTTGCCAACGCCAATTTCATCTTGCTGCCAATGGACGAATCCGGACAGCAAAATCACCTGAAAGCTTACGGAATCACGTATTGGGCGCTTGACAAACAGTACAAGGCGAGTTGGCTTTTGAATTATCGCGGCGGATCGTTTCTGTTGCCCGACGCTCCCGATATCCGGAAAGAATGCCAGATTCGAGGCGTGAGTTTCGAGGTTTTGTCTGACGGACAAGCCAATGCCATTCTCGACGAAATCTCGAGTCCATCTCAAAATATGGAAACCGTCGTGCTCGAAAAAGCTCCTAAAATCGCGGTCTATACGCCGAAAGGCAAAAAACCTTGGGACGACGCGGTGACTTTGGTCCTGAAATATGCCGAAATCCCATACGCCGAAATTTACGACGAAGAAGTGATGTCAGACCAACTGATCCTGTACGATTGGCTGCACTTGCACCACGAGGATTTCACCGGACAATACGGCAAGTTCTACGGAATGTACCGAAACGCGCCATGGTATATAGAGGAAAAAAAGAACTCCGAAGCGTTGGCCAAAAAGCTTGGTTTCGACAAAGTTTCCCAGGAAAAACTCGCGGTTTCCAAGAAAATCCGCGACTTCGTGATTGGCGGCGGATTCATGTTCGCTATGTGTTCGGCCACCGACAGCTTCGACATCGCGCTTTCTGCCGAAGGCGTCGACATTTGCGAACCGATGTTCGACGGAGACGCGAGCGATCCGAATTACCAATCCAGACTCGAATATTCGCGCAGTTTTGCCTTCAAGAACTTCACTTTGGAAAGACGACCTGAACGCTACGAATTTTCCGATATCGACATGACCGAAAAACGACGCATCCCGTTCGAAAAAGACTATTTCACGTTGATGGACTTCTCAGCGAAATGGGACGTGATCCCGTCGATGTTGTGCCAAAATCACACGTCGCTTGTCAAAGGCTTCATGGGGCAAACCACGTCTTTCGAACGCGAATTGATCAAGTCGAACGTGCTCGTTTTGGGCGAGTGCCAAATCAACGGCGAAGCGCGCTACATCCACGGGCAAAAAGGCAAAGGCATGTTCACGTTTTACGGAGGACACGATCCCGAAGACTACCAACACCGAGTAGGCGACGAACCCACCGTACTCGATTTGCACCCGAATTCTCCGGGTTATCGCTTGATTCTCAACAACGTTTTGTTTCCGGCGGCGCGAAAAAAGAAGCAGAAGACATAATTTCCGGAGTACTTTAGAACTTTCACACTCAAGTATTTCAATGGCGGCAAATTCCGGCTGACCCACTGCAAGTCCTCGCGCAAACCGCCATTTTGCAAAGCCACAAAACGAGCTTCCGTTGGTCGCTGTTTTGCGTCGGCAAAATTGGCGGTTTGCCGCTGTGGGCTTTCCGCTTGCATCCGGGCCGCGAAATCGGCTCCATCGAAAATAGGAGTGAAGCGCGAGTTAGAAAGCATACATGACTTTTTTGGCAAATTCAGCACGAAACTTATTTCGGAAAAATGGCGATTCCACGTCAATTTCGCGAACAGTCGTCTGCGCGAAGCAAATGGTTAATATTGACCTAAAAAGCTACGCGCGACAACGTGAAAATCGCTAACTTCTAAAGTCAATCCAAAAATCCACGCTATGGAAGAGCTGTTTTATTACGCGTTTTTGTACCTCATAGGATTGGTGGTTTCGGTGCTTATCTTACGCGCCGTGCTCTCGATCAACGCCATGTTGCGCTATTTCAGATCACAGACAATCTTGCTTGGTAAAATTGCCGAAAAGCAAGGCATTCCCGAAACCGAAGTCGAACAGCTTTTGGTTCAGGCCGGAATTTTTGACGCGAACCGAAGGAAATCGCAAGCCAATTCCCGAAGTTCAAATAAGAGCATCTGATTCGTCGCGACCTGCGCGGGAATTTGATCGGTTTGCTGCGCTCGGTGCATCGGGTTTACGCTCCTAAAAAAAATCGCCCGGGAAAACCCGAGCGACCAATTATTCATTATTAATTATTCATTACTAATTATTCATTAGCAATTATTTGTTGTTGTCGATCACATAATCAAGCACTTTCTGCATCAAATGCACGCGATCGCGGCCGACGACGTTGTGCTTGTGCATCGGATAAGCAAAGAAATCGACCTGTTTTTGCGCCTCGACAAACTTTTTGACCAAAGCGAAATTCTGTTGCATCACGACAACATCGTCGCTCGTTCCGTGAATCAAAAGCAGTTTTCCTTTCAAGTCCTTGACGTAATTGAGCGTGCTGGCTTCGTCGAAACCTTTTTGGTTTTCGGCTGGCGTATCCATGTAGCGCTCGCCGTACATAACCTCGTAGAATTTCCAGTCGGTAACCGGACCGCCCGCGACGCCAACCTTGAAGACATCGGGCTTGCGCAACATAAGCGAAGTTGTCATAAAACCGCCAAAACTCCAACCGTGAACGGCAACGCGATCCGCGTCGACGTAAGGCAATGTTTTGAGGTAATTCACGCCCGCGATCTGGTCGTCCATTTCGTTTACGCCAACTTTTCTGTGGATCACGCTTTCGAAGGCGACACCGCGATTGTCCGAGCCGCGTCCGTCGACGGTGAATACGAGATAACCCTGTTCGGCCATCCAGAACATCCACAAATTGGCTCCGTCGAGGTAGGAATTCGTGACCAATTGCGCGTGCGGTCCGCCGTAAACGTAGACCAAAACCGGATATTTTTTGTTAGGGTCGAAGTTGCTTGGTTTGATCAGGCGCGAGTACAAATCGGTCTTTCCGTCGGCAGATTTGATGGTTTTCACTTCCGATTTACCAATGACAAAATCCTTGTATTTGTCAGTACTTTCAATCAAAGTCGTCGCTTTTCCGGATTTGTTCCAAAGCAAGGATTTGCCCGGAGTCGAATGGTTTGAGAACTCGTCGAAAATAAAATTCCCGTCGGTCGAGATCGAAACGTTGTGCACGCCTTCGTCCTTCGTGAGCAAAGTCTGTTTGCCTTTCAGATCGACTTTATATGCCAGCATGTTCGTCGGATTCGGGCCTGTCGCCTTGAAATAAAATTCGGTTCCGGCGGGATTCGCGCCAAAGATTTCTCTGGCCATGAACTTGTTCGAAGTGAGTTTTTTGATGAGTTTTCCTTCGATGGAATAATAGTAGAAATTGTTGAAGCCGTCGGTTTCGGTTTCCCAGACGAAGTTGTTCGATTTATCCGATGGGAAAAATGCCGCGTGTTCGGGCTCGGTCCAAGCCTCGGATTTTTCTTCGATCAAAGTGCGCACGAAAGCACCCGATCTGGCATCATACAAATTCAGATGCATGTTGTTTTGGGCGCGGTTCACTTCTGCGATAAGCACGAATTTCTCATCCGGAGTCCACGAAACGTTCGTCAGATAATCGTCAGGAGCGCCTTTTGGGGAAACGAAAACTGATTTTCCCGAAGCAAGATCGTAAATCCCGACTTTCGGTTTCTCGCTTTTCTGGCCGGCCATCGGATACTTGATGTTGACCAATTTTCCCGGTGTTTCGTTGATGTCGAGCAATGGGTAATCGGCGACTTCGGTTTCATCTTTTTGGTAAAACGCGAGCAGATTTCCGTTCGGCGACCAAAAAATGCCGCCCGAAATCCCAAATTCGCTTCGGGCCACAAATGTTCCCGATACGATATTTTTGTCGGTGTTGTTCGTCACTGCTTTGGTCTGTCCGTCTTTCCAGATGAAAAGATTGTTTTCCTGAGTGAACGCGATACCGTTTTTGGCCTCGTTCCAGGTTGCGTTGTCGGCTTCGGCGGGAATTTCCCCAATAAGTTTTCCCGCTTTGGTCTTGACGTTGTATTCGTAATATTTGTTTGCGGATGTAAGCACGAAAGTGTCCGAATCCTTGAAAGAAATGCCAGCAAACGACTTGAATTCCGCCGCGACGGCCTTGTTGAGATCGCTCAAAGTCACGAGTTCGGTTGCCGATTGGTTTGTGGCCGATGCAGTCATGAGCTTGCGCGCGCCATCGGCAAAAAAAACGTAATTGTTCGTTTTCGGAATCCACTGGAAACCGCGCATTCCGTCGGCGCGAAATTGTCCGTATTGCTGCAGGACGCTTTGTTCCAATGTGATTTGTTTCGTTTGCGCCGATGCCGAAATGGCGACAAAAAGGCTGATTGCCAAGGTTATTTTTCTGATCATTTTTGTGTAGTTGGATTGCAAATGTAGGGATTTGGGAATTGGTCGGGATATTTCCGGATTTGTTACGTCCCGAATTCAAATCGATTCCGTCGCTGCTTAATTCATCTGAACAACAATTTGCCACAGGTTGCCAAGTTCAGTCGATTAGGGTAAAAAGGATTCGTGTATTCGTGGCCGAAAATACTTTAATGGATTATTCAACTTCAACGATTCGGTTAAAAAAATTCGCGAATTCGCGGCAAAAAATAGCGTCCTAATTCGCCCAAAAAAAAGCCACGAATTCACGAATAATCCAAAAGGAAAATCGTGAATCCATGGCTGAAAATCTTTAACGGAAGTCGGAACTACAAATGCCCTTCCTCGTTTTCCTTATCCAAATATTCCTGGACAATGTCGATCGCGTTCGTGACGACATCGCTCAAAGCGGTGATGAACGTACCTTCCTCGGCCGAATTGATCGCGTGCTTGATCGCTTCTACTTCCTTGGAAATGATCTCGTAAGTCACGTTTCTTCCCGATTCGGAAATGCCGGCAAGAATCAGGTCGACGATTTCCTGTTCGGTTCTTCCGCGCAGGTATTTTTCCTGACGGATGATGATGTGGTCGAACATTCTCGCGGCGATTTTGGCACATTCGCGAATGTCTTCGTCACGTCTGTCGCCAACTCCGGCGATGATTCCGATTTTCTTGTTCGCCTCGACACTTTGCAAATAATCCTCGACACCTAGATAGCCGGCCGGATTGTGGGCAAAATCGATCAGGACCTTGAATCGCTTGAAATCGAAAATATTCATTCTTCCCGGCGTTTGTGCCACACTCGGAATAAAGGTCTGGAGCGACAAACTGATGTCGTCGGTTTTGAATCCGTAAAGGTAAGAGGCCAAAGTCGCGGCCAACGCGTTCGCGATCATGAATTTGGCCTTTCCGCCAAGTGTCAACGGCACGTGAGTTGCGCGCTCAATGCGGATTTTCCATTCCCCGCGTTTTACAGTGATGAACCCATTTTCGTAAACAGCGACGATTTTTCCTTCCTTGCTTAGGCGTTTTGCTGTCGGATGTTCTTCGTCCATAGCGAAATAGGCAATGTTGCACGACAGTTCTTTCGCGATTTTCATGCAGTGTTCGTCCTCGGCATTCAATATCGCCCAACCTTCTTTGTTGACGCTTCTCACGACTGTCGCTTTCACGCGCGCAAGATCGTCAAGCGTATGAATGTCGGAAAGTCCCAAATGGTCTTCTTGGATATTCGTGATTATGGCGATGTCGCATCGGCTGAAACCAAGTCCGGAGCGAAGAATTCCGCCGCGCGCTGTTTCCAGGACCGCAAATTCGACAGTTGGATCTTTCAAGATGTATTCGGCAGAAAGCGGCCCGGTCGTATCGCCTTTTTCCATCATGTGGTTTTGGACGTAAATCCCGTCCGAAGTCGTGAAACCGACGCGGAAACCGTTGTTTTTGACGATATGCGCCAAAAGACGCGTCGTGGTCGTTTTTCCGTTTGTTCCCGTTACCGCGATAATCGGGATTCTGCTAGGTTTTCCCGGCGGATAGAGCATGTCAATTACAGGCGCGGCAACGTTTCTAGGCAAACCTTCGCTCGGCGCCAAGTGCATCCTGAAACCTGGCGCAGCGTTGACTTCGAGAATACAGCCGCCATTTTCTTTCAAGGGTTGCGTGAGGTTTTCGGCCATGATGTCGATTCCGCACACGTCAAGTCCGATGATTCGCGAAATGCGTTCGGCCAAAAAGATGTTTTCGGGATGCATCATGTCGGTTACATCGATCGAAGTTCCGCCTGTGGAAAGGTTTGCCGTCGATTTCAGATACACGATTTCTCCGTTTTTCGGAACGGTTTCAAGCGTATATTCCAACTTCGAAAGCAAATCTTCGGTATCTCTGTCGACGGAAATTTCGGTCAGCACATTTTCGTGTCCGTAACCGCGACGCGGATCTTTGTTGGTTTCGTCGATCAAGGTTTGAATCGAATCGGCTCCGTTTCCAACCACGTGAGCCGGAACGCGTTTTGCCGCCGCAACGAGTTTGTTGTCGATCACCAAAACCCGGAAATCGAATCCCGTGACGAATTTTTCGACGATCACGCGTCTGCCGTAAGTTTGGGCGAATGCCAATCCGGCAACGGCGTCTTCCCAGGTTTTTACATTGATCGATGCGCCTTTTCCGTGATTGCCCGCAAGTGGTTTAAGCACGATCGGATACCCGATTTTTTGGATTGTTTCGGCCAAACCTTCCTCGTCTACGCAAATGCTTCCGCTTGCCACCGGAACGGAATTGTTGCCAAGCATGCGTTTCGTCTCTTCCTTGTTACAAGCGATGTCGACGGCAATATTCGAGGTTTTGCAAGTGATCGTGGCCTGAAAACGCATCTGGTTCACGCCGTAACCAAGTTGTACCAACGAATTCGTTCCGAGGCGAATCCACGGAATGTCGCGTGCCACGGCTTCCTCGACGATACTTCCCGTAGACGGTCCGAGGCGGTCGCGTTCGCGGATCTCGCGCATTTTCCGGATGTCGGCTTCCAGGTCGTATTCTTCGTCGGCTATCAAAGCTTCGGCAATTCTCACGGCGCTTTCGGCAGCGAACAAGCCTACATTTTCTTCGGTATAACTAAAAACGACGTTGTACGTTCCTGGCGTTTTGGTTTCGCGTGTGCGCCCAAAACCGGTTTCCATTCCCGCAAGCGTCTGGATTTCGAGCGCGATGTGTTCGATCACGTGTCCCATCCAAGTGCCTCGTTCGATTCTCGAGAAGAATCCGCCTGGCGTGCCTTCAGAACAGCGATGGTCATATAAGGAAGGAAGCAATTTCTCGATTCTTTCGCGGAAACCCGGAATCTTGTTCGTGGGTTTTTCCTCCATGTCTTCAAGGTCGAGACGCATCTGAATAAGCTTCTTGCGCTGCACGCTCCAAATGTTCGGACCTCGTAACGCCTGTATTTTCAGGATTTTCATTGGTTTGGTTTTATTAAAATTCTGTTTGTGGATGTTTGGAATTTGAGTAAAAATCACATGATTTTCGTTAAATCCGTGAAAGCATTTGCCTAAAATAGAAGATTTTGATAACGGAACAAAATTATTTACGTGTTAAAGGCGCGTATTTTCGGGCGTTTCCGCATCCGATAGGAAAATGCTTCCAAAAGAGACCCTAAATGTGAACAGGCAACTTGCTTTCAATCAGATTCTTAAAAACTAAAACCTGACATTTCACACTTTAAAATCGGGGCGTTTTGGCTTTTATTCCTACTTTTACGACCTCCAAGTTTATCGGAATACAATGGAAATCAAAGGAAAACTCATCATCATAGGCGGTGCCGTCGACAAAGGTAGTTTCACTGAGAACGATATCGACGTCAACGCCAGCAAGAATATCAACTTTTTTGAGACCGGAATTCTCAAGCGCATCCTGAACGAATCCAAGCAAAAGGAAAACTCGAGGATCGAGATCGTCACGACAGCTTCCAAAATCCCGAAAATCATCGGTCCGGAATACGTGAAAGCCTGGGATTACCTCGGAGCCAAGAACGTGGGCGTGCTTTATCTGGAAAAACGCGAACAAGCGTCCGATCCTGAAACGCTCGAAAGAGTAAAGAATGCCGATGTGGTGATGTTCACCGGAGGCGATCAACTGCGACTGACCTCGATTTTGGGAGGAACGCCGTTTCATGATCTGTTGCTGGAAAAATACCACAACGAAGATTTTATCTACGCAGGAACGTCTGCCGGAGCTGCGGCCGCATCGAATTCGATGATTTACCAAGGAAGCAGTTCGGAGGCTTTGCTCAAAGGCGAGGTCAAGATCACTTCGGGACTCGGATTCATCGACGGCGTGATCATCGACACGCATTTCGTGCAACGCGGACGCATCGGTCGCCTGTTTCAGGCCGTTGTCGGAAACCCGAAAGTTCTGGGAATCGGACTGGGCGAGGACACCGGACTTTTGATCACGAACGGAAAAGAGATGGAAGCGATCGGTTCCGGACTCGTGATTTTGGTCGACGGACGTGAAGTCAAAGACACGAATCTAACCCAAGTCGAACTCGGACAGCCTATTTCCATCAGTCATTTGGTGACGCACGTCATGAGCAAGTACGACACTTTCGACCTCAAGACTTACAAAATGGAAATCCAGTCTTCACAATATGCCGAAGATCTCGGAATTCCGACAGATTAATTATTAGTTAATAATTATGAATTAATAATTAATAGTTGATCGTATGAAAATCATTATCCACGGAGGTTTTTTCTCCGAATCTTCTACCAATAACGAAACGAAAGTCGCCAAACAGCAGGCTTTGAAGCACATCGCGATGCAATCGTTCCAGTTCCTAAAACACCATTCGGCACTTGAAACGGTCGTGCACGCGGTTTCTTTGCTCGAAGACGACGAATTGTTCAACGCCGGAATCGGTTCCCAAATCCAATCGGACGGGAAAATCCGAATGAGCGCGGCAATCATGGACGGAGATTCCAAGAAAATGAGCGGCGTGATCAATGTCGAGAACGTCAAAAATCCGGTTCAGGTCGCGCAGATGTTGCTCGATTCGGACGACAAGGTTTTGGGCGGAGAAGGCGCGACGTCATTTGCGAGAAAGCTCGGTTTTGAGGAATTTTCTACCGAAATCCCACAGCGAAGAGCCGAATACGAAGCCAAAAAGGCACCAACGGGAACCGGAACAGTCGGTTGTGTCGCATTGGATCAGCATGGGAAAATCGCGGTAGCGACTTCCACGGGCGGAAAAGGTTTCGAGATTCCGGGACGCATTTCGGATTCTGCCACGGTCGCCGGAAATTACGCGAGCGAAAACTGTGGCGTGAGTTGCACCGGAGTAGGTGAGGACATCGTTTCGGGAGCGGTCGCAGCCAAGATCGTAACCCGCGTCAACGACGGATTTTCACTCAAGGACGCTTTTGCCAAAACCTTCGAAGAACTCAAGCCTTTCAACGGTTTCGCGGGTGCGATCGCCATTGACAAACAAGGAAATGTCTTTCATCAGCACTCGCATCCCAAAATGGTTTTCGCGTCTTTTGATGGCGAAAATATCGTTGTTTTCGACTGATGCAATTTTGTTGATATCAAGAGCATAGATCATTTTTAGAAAGTCTGTTATGGGAATTTCAAGATGGAAGGTTTCAATTCCCATTTCGATAAATTAACAATTTCTACAGATTTTCTGTAACCGACGCATCGTCCAAATTCCGATCTTACCTTCAGGGAAGGGGCGAATGTATCCCTACAAAAATTTTCGACGACTCCTTTACAGAAAATCTGTAAAAAATGTTAAACGTAGGTTCAACATCGTCCAATCTGCAACTGCCACTGCCACCGCTACTGCCACTGCCACCGCCCGCGCCGCCGCTATCCTCCACGCAAAGTCTCCGAAGCAAAAATCGAGTTTATTTATCGCGCCTTTAACGCATTCCCGCTTCGTCATTGCCTAACTTTAAGCAAGTAACCTAGAGACGAAACAAATGAGCAAAAAAGTAGCCGACCAGATCGTCGAGATGTTGGTCGCCAACGACGTGAGACGCATTTACGCCTTGGCCGGCGATTCCCTGAACGATCTGAACGACGCCATCCGCCGCGATGGCCGAATAAAATGGATTCACGTCCGGCACGAGGAAGTCGCAGCTTATGCGGCCGCCGCCGAAGCGGAACTCGACGGATTCGCGGTCTGCGCCGGAAGTTGCGGTCCGGGACACGTGCATCTGATAAACGGTCTTTATGACGCGCACCGCTCTGGCGTGCCGCTTTTGGCTATTGCGTCCACGATCCACACTGCCGAAATGGGCGTAGACTACTTCCAAAGCACCAATACTTACAGACTTTTCGACGATTGCAGTTATTACAACGAACTCGCGACTTCGGCTGTCCAGGCTCCGAGAATGTTGCAAACCGCGATCCAACATGCGCTTTCCCTAAAAGGCGTGGCCGTCTTCGGATTGCCGGGCGATGTGGCCGGAATGCCCGCTGTAGAAAGCGCTACGGCGATGCAGAATTTCAGGACAAGAGTCGAATCGCGTCCACATGACGAAGATTTGTCCGAACTGGCCGATCGTTTGAACGCCGCCAAAAAAGTCACGATTTTCTGCGGACTCGGAGCGGTCGAGGCTCGCGACCAGGTCATTGAACTTGCGTCCAGGCTAAAAGCTCCGATCGGATATTCGTTCCGAGCCAAAATGGGAATGCATTACGACAATCCTTACGATGTCGGCATGACCGGATTGCTTGGCGTTCCGTCGGCATTTCACGCTATGCACGAAGCCGATCTCGTGCTTTTGCTGGGAACCGATTTTCCGTACGAAAATTTCATGCCCGAAAAAGCGACCATCATCCAAATTGACGAAAAACCCGAAAGACTTGGCAGACGCGCCAAACTGGCGATGGGTTTGCACGGCAAAATCGGCACGACGGTCTCGGCCTTGCTTCCGCTGATTGAAGCAAAAGCTGACGCGGGTTTTCTCGAAAGCCAGCGCGAATTCTATGAAAAAGTCAAGAAGAATCAACTCACGTACGTTAACGACAACGGTCAAAAAGATGCGATTAGTCCAGAATTTGTAGCCCACACGATAAATGAATTGGCGTCCGACAGCGCGATTTTCACTGTAGATACCGGAATGTCCTGCGTTTGGGGCGCGCGTTATCTCGACGGAAGTCCAAATCGACATTTGCTTGGTTCATTCAACCACGGTTCGATGGCAAATGCGATGCCTATGGCGATCGGTGCACAACTCGCACATCCCGAAAAGCAAGTGATAGCGTTTTGCGGAGACGGCGGACTTTCGATGCTGCTAGGCGATTTGGCGACAATTCACCAATACCAGCTTCCCATCAAGATCGTCGTTTTCAACAACCGCTCGCTCGGAATGGTCAAACTCGAAATGGACGTGGCCGGACTTCCGGGCAACGAAGTCGAAATGGTGAATCCGGATTTTGCGCTTGTTGCCCAAGCCATGGGGTTTATCGGCTTGACCGTGACCGAACCTGGAGCGCTTCGCCCGACTTTGGAAAGAGCCTTCGCCGAAAAAGGCCCGATATTGATCAATGTGCTGACGAATCCGGAATCGCTGGCCATGCCGCCGAAACTCGAATTCGACCAAGTAAAAGGCTACGCGGTGGCGATGACCAAACTCATTTTGGGTGGACGCATGGACGAAGTTCTCGATATGGTAAAGTCGAATTACAAACACCTCGGAGAATACTTGTGATTAATTAACAATTAGTAACTAATAATTAATAATTGTTCGTTGTGTTTGCGATGTCTTAAATCAAAAAAGCCACCTTGGAAATAAGGTGGCTTTTTTTGTTGTGTGCTTCAGAAATCGGTTGAAACGGTGACGTCTTTCCAGCTTTCGAGTTCATCGATCACTGATTTGGCTTTGTCGTTCGCGAGTTTGTAGGCGTCGCTTCCCAAGAACAAATGCACAGGCGGATTGTCGGCATAAACGGTGTCGATGATGACTTTCGCGCCTTTCAACGGATCGCCGTTCTGGTTCAGATTGATCTCGTTCTGGTGCACGTTTTGGCTTTCACGCGTCGATTCGTAGTCGGCGATCTCGTTTTTTGGAGTGATCAGCGAACCCGAATTAAGGAAATTCGTCCTGAAATATCCGGGCAAAACCGCGGTCGCGTTGATGTTGAACGCCTTGACTTCCATGGCGAGCGCTTCTGTAAATCCGATTACCGCAAATTTGGTCGCGCAATAGATTCCGAAACCGGGAAAGTCGCCCAAATATCCGCCGATTGATGAAATGTTGAAAATATGTCCGGAACGCTGTTTGCGCATTTGTGGCAAGCCTTGGCGGATCACGTTCAGCGATCCGAACACATTGATTTCAAAGTTCTGACGCGTTTCCTCGTCTGACAATTCTTCCACCGAACCAACCAATCCGTAACCGGCGTTGTTGATGATCACATCGAGGCTTCCGAATTTTTCAATTGTCGAATCGATGGCTTTTTTTACGTCAGATTCGTCGTTCAATTGCATTTGCAAAGCCAGGAAATTCTCGTGTTCGCCGATGATTTCCGACAGTTCTTTTTTGTTGCGGCTCGTCGCGGCCACGTTCTCGTTCTTGGCCAGAAGTTGGCGTACGAGTTCCAGTCCGAAGCCTTTTGAAGCTCCGGTGATAAACCAGGTTTTTTTCATTATATGTGACTTGAATGTTAGGTCAGCTTCCGGATTCGGAGTGACTTTTGTGATTTTTTAAAGTCTGGCAAAGTGTTCCAGTACTGATTTTTTATAAACCTCAAAGGTTTTTAAAACCTTTGAGGTTTGCAGACAGAATGAAAATCAAGATTCCAGATAGTCCGTAGACTTGGAAGTGATTTTCCATTCCTTGATGTTCTCGACGATCGCCTCGGTTTTTTCCCAAGCGCGTTTTACGGCGTCGCTTCCGATGAACAGACGAACCGGCGGATTCGGGTTTTCGGCCAAATCGATAAACACGTCGGCAGCCAAATCCGGATTTCCCGTCTGTTTTCCGTCAATTGATAAAAGTCTGTCGTGATAGGTGCGAACGGCGGTGTATTCCGGCATCTTATTTTCGGACAAGATCACCGAAGACGGTTTTAGGAATTCTGTTCTGAATCCGCCCGGCATCACGACTGTAGCTTTTACTCCGAATTCTTTCACGTCCAAAGCCAGCACTTCGGTCAGTCCGATGATCGCCGCTTTTGCCGCCGCATAAGCCGCCCAGCCCGTTCCGCCGTCGAATCCTGCTATGGACGAAATGTTGATGATGTGTCCCGAGCCTTGTTTGCGAAGTTGCGGCATCACGGCGCGAATCACGTTTATTGTGCCGAAAATGTTGACATCGAACGCCTTTTGGATTTCGGTATTCGTAAGTTCTTCGAGACTTCCACCGATTCCGTAGCCTGCGTTGTTTACGATCACATCTATGCGTCCGAAGTTCCCGATCGCTTTTTCGACCGCGCTTTTCACGCTGTTTTCGTCTGACAGATCGACTGCCAGTGCGAGAAAATTGTCTGTGCGCCCGACCGCTTTTTGCAATTCCTCCGCATCTCGTGAGGTTGCCGCGACTTTGTAGCCGTGGCCAAGCAATTTGCCGATGAGCGAAAGTCCGAGTCCTTTTGATCCGCCGGTGACGAACCAAACCTTTGATTGATGTTCCTGTGTCATAATGTGTGAGATTATGAAACAAAAGTACGTCGCAACCAAACCCGATAGTTAGCTCAGTTCAAACTATAAATTGCAAAATTCAAACATTCCGGAAAACGGTCGGTGTTTGGGACGTGTGTTTGCGGAAAAAGTTGTTGAAATGCGACGATTCCTCGAAGCCCAAGCTGTATCCGATTTCGGAAATGTTCCAGTTCGTATGCCGGAGCAAAGCCTTGGCTTCGGTAGTCAAACGTTCGGCTATCAAAGTCGTCGTAGTCTTTCCCGTGGTCGACTTGATCGCGCGGTTCAAATGGTTCACATGCACGGATAATTGATCGGCATAATCGTTGGCGGAACGCATCGTAAGCCGTTGCGCCGGGTTGTCGATAGGAAACTGCCGTTCAAGAAGTTCCATAAAAACAGAAGTGATGCGTGAATTGGCATCCGGATGTTTGTAAAGCGTTTCGGTCGGTTGGCGTTTCATCGCAAAATGCGCCAATTCAAACACATAATTGCGAATCAGATCGTGTTTGTAAGCATAGTCTGATTTTATTTCAGCCAACATTTTGGCAAAAATCGCCTCAACTTCGCCGTCTTCTTCCGGCGACAATTGATATCCGGGTTTCCCGATCGGTGAGAACATTGCCCAATCCGACAGGTTTCCGCGCACCTTTTCTTTAAAGAAAGCATCTGTAAAAATGCAGAATACGCCTTCCTTCCGCTCGTCCAATGGCTCAAAAGTATAAGGCACTTGCGGATTGAAAAACATCAGGGTCGACCCGTCAATGTCGATGCTTTTGTCTGCATAATGATAGCGGTTGTTGCCGCGAACGAGCGCGATCTTGTAGAAATCACGTCGGTTGTAATGCACCGTCACCTGGCCGTTCTGATAACAATCCTCGGTTCGGAATACGTTGAAATGCCCAACGCCTTGCTGGTAATCGTCGGGAAGCCCGTTGAATTTGTGACGGTAAAAATCCTCTATTGTCTCTGCTGGTTTCATTTTGCTAAGTTATGAAATTCAAACAAAAGTTGATTTTCTATTTTTAGTAGGAGCATTTTCCGGCTGTCCCTTGCAATCTTTTGAGGCCGGCGCTGTCGTTGCAACCGCGGCAAGGAGCTTCCTTCGGTCGCTCTCGCCGCGAGCAACGACAAAGCGCCGGCCCGCAAAAGGATTTCCACTTACATCCGGGCTAGGGCCTTGGAGTGGTGAGATGGAATCTGCCTTAAATCAACAATCCGCCAGAAACCTCGATTCTTTGGGCGTTCACCCACTTCGAAGCATCCGAACAAAGGAAAGCCACGACGCCGCCAATGTCATCCGGCAACCCGACGCGTCCCAAAGCCGTCATGTTCGAGAGTTGGTCGTTGAGCTCTTTGGTGTCGCGCACGCGTCCGCCTCCAAAATCTGTTTCTATCGGACCTGGAGCCACGACGTTTGCACGAATTTTTCGACCGCCGAGTTCTTTGGCAATGTAGCGCGTCATGACTTCGACACCGCCTTTCATGGCAGCATAAGCCGATGAGCCGGGAAAGCTGAAGCGCGCCAATCCTGAGGAAATGTTCACGATTCCACCGCCGTCATTGAGTAACCCGAGTGACTTTTGCGTCAAAAAATACGCCGATTTAAGGTGAATGTCGAACATCTCGGTAAATTGTTCTTCCGTTGTTTCGGCAAACGGCGTGTAACTTCCGGTTCCAGCATTGTTTATAAGGTAGTCGAATTTGTCTGTACCGAATTTGGCTTTCAGCACAGAGGAAACTTCATCGAAGAAAGAGGCGAAAGTGTCGCTTTTGGCCACATTGAGTTGTAATGCCGTAGCTGTTTTTCCCATTGACTCGATTTCCGATACGACTTTTTGGGCTTCGTCTTTATTCGAATTGTAGGTCAGGATCACATTTAGGCCGTTGTTAGCCAGAGCGATCGCCATATTTCTTCCGAGGCCGCGGCTGCCGCCGGTTACCAAAGCTATCTTTTGTGTTGACATGTTCTTTTGTTTTAGAATTATTGTACAAAATTAGGGCTGCGATCTGATTCAAAAATGGTGTAGACGTCAGAATTTCGTTTTGTAAAGTCTTGTTCCAAACCACGATTTGTGGTCACTCCAAATCCTAGCCCGGATGGAAGCGGTTAGCCCACAGGGCTGAAACCTAGTTTTTGTTGGCGCATCTCAGCGACCGTAGGAAGCTCGCGAGGCGACTTACAAAATCTTGGTTTCAGGCCGAGGACTAAAAGCAAACAGCCGGAAAATGCTGCAAAAAATCAGCCCAAATGCTTCTTTCGGAACTGCAACGGTGTCTGTCCGATCATTCCTTTGAAGAATTTCACGAAGTTGGTGGGTTCGTCCCAAGCGAAACGCGTGCTGATCTCGCCCACCGACATATCGGTTTCTACCAGAAGGCGCGAGGCTTCGGCTGCAATTGCCGTTTCCATGAATTCGCATGGCGATTTGCCCGTCGTCTCTTTTAGCGTGTTGGTCAAGTGGCGCTTGTTGATAAACAACTTTTCGGCGTATCGGCTCGTGGTCATTCTGAAATCGGCCTTTCCGGCAAACAATTCCGCGAGATGATTTTCGTAGATCTTGAGGAAATCTGCCGTGATCTCATCTTTTCTCGACGAGGGTTTCTTAGGAATGTCAACTGTTTGCATCATAGTCAAATTTAAGTAAAAAGGAAAAGCCATCAGCAGGACGACTCTCCATCAATATGTTGAAGTTTCGTTAAGAAACGAGCCATCCCGAAGCGATCGCGATGCGGTTCCAAGCGTTTATGGTTATCATCATGACAATCGCATCCGCAATGTATTTGTCGTCGAAATGTTCGCGCAATTCTGCATACGTTTCGTCAGTGACGTGTTTCTCCGAAATTCGGGTAACTTCCTCGGTCAAGGCCAATAGCGCTTTTCTTCGGATGTGTAAATGTCGGTTTCTTTCCACACGTTCAATAAATACAGGCGTTGTTCGGTTTCTGCGTTCTTGCGCGCGTGGGCCGTGTGCATGTCGATACGTTTTTAAGGATACGACAAAGTTGCGTCGACTGATTTTTAAAAACCTGAAGTACTTCAAGAAACGATTTATGGTCAAAATCGTGATTTATGCTATCGGCTTCGTTTGCAGAAACGAGAGTCGAAAGTCGGTAATCGAAACCTACCGAAAATCGCCATGTTGGTACTCACCGTCAAACCTTTCCCGCGCGGATCTTGCTCAAAAACTCTGCCGAGAAATCGAGATAACTCGCCAACATATACTGCGGGACGCGTTGCACGAACTCCGGAAATTGGTCGTTCATGTTGTGATAGCGTTCTTCTGCCGACATAGAGAACAAATACTTGATCCGCTTTTGGGCCGCGCCAACAGCTTTTTGGTAACACAATCTGAAATACCTTTCGAGCTTGGGCACTTTTTCCAGAATAGCTTCAAGGTCTTTTTTATGGATCGCGATGACCTCGGAATTCTCTACTGCCTGGATGTAAAATTCGCCTGGCATTTCATTGTGAAAGGACAAATAATCTGACAGCCACCAGTTTTCGATCATGAACTGGTGCGTCTGCTCGTTTCCCTTTTCCGTAATCACGTACAGGCGAAGACAACCTTTCAAGATAAAAAACAACCTGTCACAAACGTGGCCGGCTTTAATCAGATGTTCCTTTTTCTTTGGCTTCAAGCTCGTAAGTCCCGACAGCAGGATTTCGGTTTCCTGTTCGTCGAGACTTACGAATTTGGCAATATGATCGAGTAAGGCCTGCATTTCGCAAATATAGACCAACGCGTCGAAACTAACCGTTTGTAAACGTTTACTGTCGGATATAAACGTTTACTGTCGTTTACAAACGGATAACCATTTTGCCTCGAGTGCGTCCGGAAGCAATGCTGTCGTGGGCTTTCGGCAAATCTTCGAAGCTGAAAATCTGGGAAACTTGAGGTTTGATTTTTCCCGATTCCAACCATTCTGCTATTTGTCTCATGTCTTTTCCACTGCTTTCTACCATGTGGAAGCCGAGTTTTACATCGCGTTTTTGGAGTGTTGCGGTCAACTCGTCAAGGCTTGCTCCCGACGGCAAAGTGTAAATCGTTCCGCCGTCCCGAACAGTGCGTGACAATTTTTCGAGGTTTTCGCCCGAAAGTGAATCGAGGGCAAAGTCGAATCCGCTTGCGTTTTCAAAAGATGTTTTGCTGTAGTCGATTATGTGATCCGCGCCAAGCGATTTGACGAAATCTACATTCTTTGTCGACGTAATTCCCGTGACTTCAGCGCCAAGGATCTTGGCGATCTGGACAGCAAAATGCCCGACACCGCCCGCAGCTGCCTGAAGAATCACATTGTCTCCGGATTTTACGTTCGAAGCGAGAATCTGGTAAGCTGTCAAAGCCGCAAGTGTCGCTGCCGCCGCTTCTTCGAAAGAAACGTTTTTCGGTTTCAATGCTATTTGATCGGCCGGAGCGGCTACGAATTCCGCATAGGCGTTACCGATTCCGGGAAAATTCACCATTCCGAAGACTTCATCGCCCACTTTGAAATCGGAAACATTTTCGCCTATAGTTTCTACGATTCCAGAAATGTCCCAACCGAGAATAAGCGGCAATTTGTCTTTGAAACGTCCGAAAATTCCTTTGCCTGCTCTTGATTTATCGTCGACAGGGTTTAGCGAAATGGCTTTCGTCCTGATCAGGACCTCGTTCTCTTTTGGTTGCGGTTTTTCGACATCGGATAATTTCAGCTGCGTAATGTCACCGGGTTCGAATAAAAGATATGCTTTCATGATTTAAACTATAAAAATTATAGCAACAAAAGTATTTATAGTTTTCTACCTTTGCAATAACTATCCAAAAGGATAGGTTGAAAAAAATGACGATCGATTGTAAAAATGAGCAGTATGTGATTGATGGAAAGCAGTTTCCGTGCAGCACGAGCATCACGATGGAGTTTATCGGTGGCAAGTATAAAACCGTGATTCTGTTCCATTTGAGAAACGGGGCTTTGCGTTACAACGAACTCAGGAAGTTCATGCCTGTCGTTACCGAACGCACTTTGAGCCTGCAACTGAAGCAACTGGAAGAAGATGGTTTGCTGAAACGGACGGTCTACACACAAAAACCGCCTCTGAAAGTGGAATATGAGTTGACCGATTTTGGAAAAACGTTGATTCCGATGCTGGAAATCATCGCGAAATGGGGAAGGGACGTAGCTTCCGAAAAAGCCAAAGTCGTTCCGGTCAGGATTTGAGTTTGTCGATTTCGGCTTTTAACGCCAAGGCCGCGTGATGTACCGAAACCAGCCAATCTTCGGCTGCGGCTCCGTCGGCTCCGTCCGAAATATACTTGAGACACAGGAAAGGAATGTTTTCTTTTTGCGCGATCAAAGCCAAAGGATAGGCTTCCATGTCAATAACGTTGTATTCGGTGTTGACGTGAGCTATCTCGAACGCGTCGCCCGTTCCGCAAACGCCTTGTGACAAGTTTTCGATAGAAATTCCGTAGTCAAGAATCGGATTTATTCCAGAAAATGGCGTCTCGAATTTCTTGTAGCCCAAAGCTTGCACGTCCATGTCGCGCTGGATGAATCTGGTACAATTTATCACGCTCCCTCTTGCGAATTCGGTGCTTCCGGCCGATCCGAGGTTGACGATGACACTAGGTTTTTCGACCTCAAGACGCTTCATCAAATTATACGTCGAGAGCACTTTCCCGATTCCGACAAAAGTGTTGTTACAATCTTCGAAAGCCGATGCCGCCTCGATTTCCAGAGCGAAAACGAAAAGTGGATTTTGGGATAACAGGTTTTTGAGCATGTGCAAATTTACCACAAAAAAAGCCCGACATTTCTGCCGGGCAATCCAAATATTGAGTTGAGAATGGATTTAGAAACCTAGTCCAACGGCGAATCCATTCACCGATGAAGGGAAATTCGCCACGGCAGTAGCTGCTCCCGTGGTCAAATTGATCGAGTAAATTTTGGCCGTCGTTCCTACCGTGAGTATTGCGTAGCCTGTGTTCGAGGCACCTCCGATATCGAATCCGTTGTTTTCCATCACGTCGATTCCCAAACCTCCAACTGAGGCAAGCGTTCCGTTGTTTGGCGGATCTTGTTTGTAGAGCATGTCGGTAGTAGAGTCGATGTCGTATAGAACCGTCGAGGCCGTTCCCGGATAGTTGTTCGTGTAAGCAGCAGCTGTCACGTTAGGTGTTCCCGGATTAAGGGCGCCATCGGCTGCGACCAAAACGCCGTCAGTTGGGTGAACGCGTAGGTTTTGTCCTGTGTCGCTCACGATTCTGATTCTGTCCACGAATGGGTTGAAGTCGAATCCGAAGTCTGTTCCTTCAAGCGTCGCGACCGGTCCGCTTCCTACCATTGCCGCCGCTCCGGTTGCCGTATTCAGCACATAAATTCTTCCGGTGCTTCCCAGCGCATAAAGTTGTCCTGTCGCCGGACGCATATCGATCCCGACTACGCTTTCTCCGGCTTGAAGATTGGTAATCGCTTTGGTAACTGGCGTTCCCGGATCCAAGAAATTGAAAGTGTGGAGATTGTTTGCGGCATCAACGGCATATCCGACAGGATTCGTTGGAATTGCGATTCCGATGATTGACGTGGACAACATGCCCAAATCTGTAGCTTTTCCGGTGGAGAGATTGATTTGGTAAAGGTGATCCATTCCGTCTGTGGTAAGGTTTGCCAAGGCGATGTTTCCGTTGGCCGAGATATCGAAACCGCCGTCAGCAGAAGTCGTTCCCGTAACTTCAAGGCTTCCGACCGAAGTCAAAACCCCGTCATTTGGCGGGTCTTGTTTGTGCAAAGTCCCGGTGGCATAATCCAAAACGAAAAGTTCTGTAGAAGAAGCGCCCGAAGTGCTGTTGGTGTAAGCCGCCGCACCTACGCTTGGCGTTCCCGGATTCAAATCGCCGTCCTCGGCAGCAAGCGCGCCGGTTTCAGGGTGAAGTCTCAGGTTTTGTCCGCTTGACGTTACGACGCGAATTCTGTCGACTGTCGGGTTGAAGTCGAATCCTACCATCGTCCCGTCAAGAGCCGGAGCAAAAGCGGTTGTTCCTATGACCGTGGCCGCTCCGCTGGTAGTGTTGATGACGTAAAGGCGATTGGCCGAAGTTATTCCGTAAAGTTGCCCAGTTCCCGGACGAAAATCGATGGCGCGAAGATTTTCCCCAGATTGCAAACCCGTAACCGGAGTCGTGCTGATCACGCTTGTGGAATTGTTGGCGTTGTACTTTACCAAGCTGTTGCCAGAAGTTAGGCCGTAAAACTCGAGATTGGGTTTTTCCGTTCCCGGATTGTTCGGATTGTTGCCATCGTCGTCGTTGTTACAACTCGTAAAGGTCGCCGCGAGCGCACTCAGGCAAACCAGTGATCGAAGAATTTTTTTCATGATTGTTGCTGTGTTTGTGTTAATGATTTATTTGGTTGAATGTACGAGCAACGTTCGGCCTTGGTTTTACAGAATTTAAAGATTATACACTTTTTTAAGTTAATTGCTGAATTTCTAATGTTGTTTTAATGTTGGATTGTCGGTTTGTGAGAAATTCCGAAGTCTTGGTCGAATTTCCGTTTCGCGACTTCCGGGGAACCATTTGAGAAAGCCCCAAAGTTTTGCCGTTCTATACATCTTGTCTATTTCGGATTGGTTTTGGGCGAAGCTGAAAGTCCGGAATAGCGAGGCGATTTTTTATTCCGACGGGGATTTTTTGATCGTAATCCCGTTTTGCGTTAGGGCGTAAGGCGTTAGCTTTTTGAGGGCGGCGAAGCAAGCCCGATAAAACTAAAGACTGAAGACCGGCGCCGCACGGATTTGTTTGGAAATTGGGCTTGATCGGCGCAACGCCATACAATTAATAATTCTTAATTAATAATTATTAATTATTTAAGCAGTCGCGTTTCGTACAGATCAAGTCTGCGGTCTTTCATGATGCGCACCGAGCCGTAGTGGTGCAATTCGTCCAGCAGCGAAAGGTCTACGTCGGCGATCAGCATCATTTCGGTGTTTGGCGTGGTCTCGGCCTTGATTCCATTGGTCGGGAACTGGAAATCGGATGGCGTAAAAACCGCCGATTGCGCGAACTGGATGTCCATATTGTTGACTTTTGGAAGATTTCCGACGCAGCCCGCAATTGCGACAAAACACTCGTTTTCGATCGCTCTTGCCTGAGCGCAATGACGCACGCGCGTGTAACCGTTTTGGGTGTCGGTCAAAAACGGGACGAAAAGGATTTGCATGCCTTGTTGGGCGTAAAGTCGGGACAGTTCAGGGAATTCTACGTCGTAGCAAATCAGGATCCCGACTTTTCCGCAGTCGGTATCGAAGACTTCCACCTTGTCGCCGCCAACCATCGCGTAATATTTGTGCTCGTTGGGCGTGATGTGGATTTTCCTGAATTCGTCTACTTTTCCGGTGCGATGGCACAGATAAGAGACGTTGTAAAGTTTTCCGTCATCGAGCAACGGCATGCTTCCCGTGATGATGTTGACGTTATACGAAAGTGAATATTCGTGCATTTTTTGCTTGATCTCGGCTGTTTTTTCGGCCAATTTCCGCATGGCTTCCGTCTCGGGCAAGTGGTTGTAAGGTTCGAGTAAAGGCGTGTTGAAAAGTTCGGGAAACAGGATAAAGTCAGATTGGTAACCGCTTACTGCGTCGATGAAAAAACGCACCTGTTCGTAGAATGTCTCCATGTCCGGAAACAAACGCATTTGCCATTGCACCAAGCCCAACCTGATTTTCATGGACGATCGCGCAGAAGCGTGAATGCCTTGATAATAGATGTTGTTCCACTCGATCAATGTCGCGAATTCCTTAGATTCGTGGTCGCCGGGAAGATAATTCTGAAGGACTTTCCGCACGTGGAAATCGTTCACCATCTGGAAAGTGAGCGTCGAGTCATAAATTTCCTTGTTGCGGACTTTGTCTATGTATTGGCGTGGCGAAAGTGTTTCGGAATATTGGTGATAGCCCGGAATGCGGCCGCCAGCGATGATGCTCTTGAGATTGAGATTCTCGCAGAGTTGTTTTCTGGCTTCGTACAAACGTCGGCCCAAGCGCAACCCGCGAAATTCCGGGTGCACGAAAATCTCGATTCCGTACAAAGTATCGCCTTTCGGATCGTGCGTCGAGAACGAATAGTCGCCCGTAATCAACCTATAGGTGTGTTTGTCACCGAATTCATCGTAGTCGACGATTATCGACAGCGCGCAAGCCACTACTTTGTCGTCTACCGCGATGCAAAGCTGGCCTTCGGGAAAGAGTTTGAGCAGGCGTCCGATGCTGGCTTCGCTCCAAACCTGTCCGCCCAAAGTGTCGTAAGCCTCGCGCATGGAATCGGCCAAATCCTGGTAATCGTCTGTTGTCAGATTTCGTATATCAATGTTCATGAAGTCTTGTTTTCTTAGTTTTTCAGAATTTACGCAAATAGGAACGAATGGCCGAATTTGGTGGGAAGTTTAGCGTTTTATTTGGAAAAATTCAGGTTTAAAATTCCAAATTCCATCCCGATAGCTATCGTGACCAAATTCCAAATTCCAAATTCCAACTCGACGCGCCGCGCTTCGCCCATGCTCTTAGCTTTAGGCCAACCTGCAAGGTTTTTCAACCTTGTAAGGTTCGTGTTACGCTTGACCTGCAAGGTTTTTCGTTTTACACGGGATTTTGAAATTTGCTGGTGTTTTTGGAACTGTTGAGATTGCTTCGTTTTTTTAGCTCGATTAGTAAATGTGTTAAAGCAAGTATGGACGTAATTACCAAACTTTTGGAGTGTTCTGCTCGTTTTTTGCTATGTTTTGGTTTTTTGGGTTTGCGAAGTTTGCAACTTCGCAACGGCGTTTCCGAGTCTGTGACTCGGCTAAAAAAAATGGATACTTGACACTTTGTTTTTGGCAACCAAGCGTTTTGTCGTGCGCAAGATTTTGGTGTACGATCGGGATTCGCGTTAGGGATTTGAGGCGTTATCCTTTTTCAAGGGCGGCGAAGCAAGCCCGAAAAGATAAAGCCGGAAGCCCGGCGCCGCACGGGTTTGATTCGGAGGCGGGATTTGGTTCGGCGCAACGCCATAATAAAATCTCAAATCCCAAATTCCAATCCCGATGGCGATCGGAACAAATCCCAACTCAAATTCAACTAACAATAAGCACAAACTCAAGCGTGGCTTTGTTATCGATTTTTTTTTGAGATTTTCAGGGTTATTCCGAAACGTAGCATTTGCGGCACAACTTTGGAATTTGTTATTTTGGAATTTGGGACTTAAGCAAAAAAAATCCCGCCTTGTAAGCGGGATTTAAGTAAGTCATTCCTAGTTTATAAAAACGTTTATTTTACTGTGTTCACGATGGCTTTGAAAGCCTCCGGGTGATTCATAGCAAGGTCAGCAAGAACTTTACGATTCAACTCGATGTTGTTCTTTTTTACCAATCCGATGAACTGTGAATAAGACATTCCCTCCAAACGTGCACCGGCGTTGATACGCTGGATCCACAAGGCGCGGAAATTTCTCTTTTTAGCTTTGCGGTCGCGATACGCGTACGACATTGCTTTTTCGACAGCGTTTTTGGCAACTGTCCAAACGTTTTTACGACGACCAAAGAAACCTTTGGCTTGCTTCAATACTTTTTTTCTGCGAGCTCTTTTAGCTACGGAGTTTACTGATCTTGGCATACTTTTCTTGTTTTTTGCAGCAGGCGTCCTGAATTGAATCGAAGGAACTTGAAGCCCGTTACAGGGTTATAAATGATTAACCGATCAACCGACTATCGATTGACGACAACATTTAGGTCTTAGATAAGACGCAATTGTTGTTTAACGCTTTTTTCGTCAGTCTTGTGAACAAGAGCTGAGTGAGTCAACGCGAGCTTGCGCTTTTTAGACTTCTTGGTAAGGATGTGGCTTTTGAAAGCGTGTTTCCTTTTGATTTTTCCAGAACCTGTCACTTTGAAGCGTTTCTTGGCGCTGGATTTGGTTTTCATTTTAGGCATAATTCCTAATTATTGTGGTTTGACTTACTCTTTTTTGCGCCTGAGTGTGTCTGAGATAGCGAGTATCCGAGTTACTGAGTGCGTTCTTTTTTTAAAGCTGAATCCGGCTGTCCGCTTTTAGCTTTCTTGAAAACCGCCGTTTTTCTGCATTTGCGAAGAGCTTCCGTTGGTCGCTTCCGCAAAAGCGAAAAAGCTGGCTGTTTTCTGCAAAAGGCTAACCGCTGCCATCCGGGCTAGGTTGCGGTGGACGCGACAAGAAATCTATTGTGATTCCAAATCTGCCACTGCGACTTTTACTTGCTTACTTCTTCTTCTTGGCTGCGATGAACATGATCATACGCTTTCCTTCGAGAACTGGCATCGCCTCGACTTTTCCCCATTCTTCGAGATCGGTGGCAAGTTTCAAAAGCAGTATTTGCCCTTGATCTTTGTAGATGATCGAACGTCCTTTAAAGAAAACGAAAGCTTTTACTTTCGAGCCTTCCTTGAGGAATTTCTCTGCATTCTTGCGCTTGAACTCATAATCGTGGTCGTCGGTTTGAGGACCAAAACGGATTTCCTTGATCGTCACTTGCGTCGATTTGGCCTTTAAGGCTTTGTCGCGTTTTTTCTGCTCGTAGACGAACTTTTTGTAGTCCATGATCTTACACACAGGCGGAACCGCATTTGGAGAAATCTCTACCAAATCCAATTCTTGCTCGTCTGCCATTCTCAGAGCGTCTGTCAATTTAACGACAATCGGCTCTGCACCTTCGCGAATGAGACGAATCTCGACAACGCCGCGAATATGCTGGTTGATGCGGTGCGCATCCTTTTTTTCTATACGGGCCGGACCCCTATTATTACTTCTTAATGCTATGGCTTGAAAAATTTAAGTTTATACTTTGATTTAGTGTTAGTTAGACCCGAAAGTCTTGAGTGTTGTGCTGATTTCGTCATTGACCATTCTCGCAAATTCGTCGATCGTTACGGTGACGTTTCCTTTGCCTTCCTGGCCGTGACGTCTTACCGAAATCGTGCCGTTCTTTTCCTCTTCTTCCCCAACGATAAGCATGAAAGGGAATTTTTTGGTTTCGGCTTCACGGATTTTCTTTCCGATCGTCTCGTTGCGGTTGTCAATTAGGGCGCGAATTTCGTGATTTTCGAGCAATTCTAAAACTTTTTTCGCATAATTTTCATACTTCTCACTCAAAGACAGGATGATAGCCTGTTCCGGCATGAGCCAAAGTGGGAAGTTTCCTGCGGTGTGCTCGAGCAAAATCGCGATAAAACGTTCCATAGAGCCGAATGGCGCGCGGTGGATCATGACCGGACGGTGCAATTCGTTATCCGAACCTTTGTAAGTCAGTTCAAAACGCTCCGGCAAGTTGTAATCGACCTGGATCGTCCCGAGTTGCCATTGGCGACCCAAAGCGTCCTTGACCATAAAGTCGAGTTTCGGACCGTAAAACGCTGCTTCTCCAGATTCGATCACATAGTTCAATCCTTTGTCACGTGCCGCGTTGATGATCGCTTGCTCGGCTTTTTCCCAATTCTCGACAGAACCTATGTATTTGTCCGGATTGTCCAAATCGCGAACCGAAACCTGAGCCGTGAAATTCTCGAATCCAAGCGATCCGAAGACATACAGGACAAGGTCGATCACGTTCTTGAACTCTTCGTCCAATTGATCGGGCGTACAAAAAATATGGGCGTCGTCCTGAGTGAATCCGCGAACGCGTGTCAATCCGTGCAATTCGCCCGATTGTTCGTACCTGTAAACCGTTCCGAATTCCGCGTAGCGCTTCGGCAAATCCTTATATGACCAAGGTTTTACGGCATAAATCTCGCAGTGATGCGGACAGTTCATCGGCTTCAGCAGAAATTCCTCACCTTCGGCCGGCGTGTGTATCGGCTGGAAAGAATCGGCTCCATATTTGGCGTAATGACCAGAAGTCACATACAAATCCTTCATCCCGATATGAGGCGTAACGACTTGCTCATAACCTGCTTTTTTCTGGGCTTTTCTCAAGAATTGCTCCAAACGGTCGCGCAATGCGGCACCTTTCGGCAACCACAACGGCAAACCTTGTCCCACTTTCTGAGAAAACGCGAACAATTCCAACTCCTTGCCGAGTTTTCGATGGTCGCGACGTTTGGCTTCTTCAAGAAGTTCCAGGTAATCGGTCAAATCTTTTTGCTTCGGGAACGAGATGCCGTAAACGCGCGTAAGCTGTTTGTTCTTCTCGTCTCCGCGCCAGTAAGCGCCCGCAACCGACATGATTTTCACGGCCTTGATGATTCCGGTGTTCGGAATGTGTCCGCCGCGGCACAAATCGGTAAACGTCGAATGGTCGCAGAAAGTGATCGTGCCGTCTTGCAGGTTCTCGATCAATTCTACCTTATATGGGTTGTTTTCCTTCTGATAAAAGGCAAGCGCATCAGCCTTCGAAGCCGAACGCATCGTAAACTCGAATTTGCCGCGCGCGATCTCGAGTATCTTGTCTTCGATCGCTTTGAAATCGGCATCTGAAATCTTGATGTCGCCAAAATCGACGTCGTAGTAAAAACCGTTGTCGATCGCAGGTCCTATCGTGAGTTTCACGCCTGGATAAATTTCCTGCAACGCCTGGGCCAAAACGTGTGAAGTGGAATGCCAGAACGCCTTTTTCCCGTCCTTGTCATTCCATGTGTAAAGAACCAAAGAACCGTCAGTGGTAAGAGGCGTTTCGGTCTCGACGGTCGTGCCGTTGAATGCGGCCGAAATTACGTTTCTGGCCAAACCTTCGCTTATGCTTTTGGCGACGTCCATTGGAGTTGCGCCATTTTCAAACTCTTTTACCGAGCCGTCGGGCAATGTTATCTTGATCATGATTTGAAATTAGGTTTGCAAATATAATTGACAATTAGGAATTAATGGCCAATAATTAGTAATGTTTTGGGTTGGATTTTTGGTTGGAAACGAATATTTTTTTTCGCCGCGGATTCTTTGGTTTTCGGGCTTGAGTTCAGTAATTCCGCCCGAAACCTACTCGTTTTTTTCGCGCTTGCGGATTTTCTTTTTGCCGCGCAGTCCAACGCAGTTTACAAGCCATTTTTAGTTTTCGGATTCATCAGCTTTGTCGCCGATTGTCATCGCGGACTTCGTCCGGGTTCTTTTGCCACGGATGCACGGATTTCACGGATTTTAATGCTTTTCATTTTGGATTTTCGCTGATTTTTGTCGATTGGAATTTACTCTTGTCGTTACCGTGTCTCCGCGTTAGGGATGGCGGCTTTGTCTAAGCTCTTTTGCCGCTGGATAATTTTTGTGGTTCTACTGGAGTTTCCGCGGCAAAAAGCGAGTGCCGCCAGCCCGACCGCAAACAAAAAAGCAGCCCTTGAAGCTGCTTTTTGTTTGGGGTAACGCCCAAAAAATAAAATGAAATCAAAGGTCGATGCGCAATCCCAGGGAAAGGACGTTTTCTTTTTGCGGTCCGTTCTTGAATAAAGGATTCAGGTCGTAGTTCACGTAGAGCGCGGTCGGGCCGAATCCGACGTAGGCGCCCACGCCGTAGATGAAGTTGCTGGCGTTGAACGAGCGGCGTTCGCGGTCTTCGATCTTGCGTCCGTTTTCTTTGTATCGCAGCGTTTGGTTTTGCCAAAGGTTCATGCCCGCATAGCCGCCAATCCCGAATTTCCAATTGTCGATCGTGCTGTAGCGCATCTTGTCGTAGAACTCGAGTTTTTTGGAATTCCCGAATTCGAGATAGGCCGGAAAGACGAGATTCGTGACGCGCAATTTCTGGTATTTGAGGTTTTCGTCGAAATCAGTGTAGTTGGTGTGGTCGCCGTCGACGGTAAAAATACGGTTTCCGGTGAGCTCGAAAGAGTGGATCTGAAGCGACGTTCCGTAGGCGAGACGCCAATAGTTCGAGTCTTTCAGCAAGCGGGTACGGAACGTGAATCCGAGTTCGGCGAATCCGCTTTTCCAGATCTTATATGGCGATTCTTTCAGGGAACGTTCGCTCGAAAGCGCGTTCGAGATTCCGCCGGCGACAACAATGTCTGTGTAAGTGCGCTTGTCGTACTGGACTTTTTTGGTCTTGCTCTCATATCCGAGACCCAAAAGGAAACTGCCGTTGTCGTCATACGAATTGCCCAAACCGAGCTCAAGCGTCGATCCCTGGTCGTATTGGAACGTCCAATTGCTGTTGGTGCGCTCGGCCAATTGGCGTTGGTTTTCGATGATCGCCAATTTGTTGTCGATGTTCAGCGCGGCTTCTTTCGCGGCGTCTTCCTTGAGTTTTTGGGCTTCTTCGGGCGTGATTTCCTTTTTCTCAAGACGCGTGTTGATGTAGGCCAGCGTTTGTTTAAGCTTGAACTTTTCTTGTTTTTCGACGCGGACTTTTTCTTCCTCGAGGTCTTTGAGTAAATACTTGCTGCGATTCTGGACGTTTTTTTGCGCGACCGAATCGAGAACGGGATCGGCCGAATGCTGCGGAATGTTCTGTGCCTTCACACAAGGCATGGCAAGGGCTGTCGCCAAAACGGCGAAAATGATTTTTCTCATGATGATAGAAACTTTAGTGTTTGATTATGGTCAGTGGTTTCCGAAAGCTACCCGGATCCTTTTTTGCTTGAAGAGATTCTCGAAAATCCCGCTGCGGAAGCTTTCGTCGAGTTCCGATTCGCTGTCTTTGAGTAGCGCATTCGCATCTGTTTGTTGGGGCAATCCTCGTCCGGCGGCGATTTCCTTTCTCGCTTTTTCTATCAAAAGGTCGACGTCGTCTGTGGTCGGTTGTCTTCCGGATGCGGCCATTTGTTCGAGCGCGATGAGAATCTGATCGGCTTTTTGTTGCTGAACCGACTTCGCGACAGGCGCGATCGGTTGGTCGATTGCTGTTTCGGGCTGTCGGATTTGGACGATTTCCTCGTTGATGAATGGCGTCGGGTTGACGAATTTTACCTCGTGATTTCCTACCTTATATATAGGTGCGACTTTCTGGACGTTTTGTTTCGGCTTGACCGATGGAAGCACAGCTGTTTCACTCGTTGCGATAGGTGTGGACTGGATCGGCTTTTCGCCTCTGAAATCCATGAAAGAAATCCCGATTCCCAAAATCACTGCGGCCGCAATCCAATATATGATAGGTGTGCGTTTCTTTGCGACTTTGCCGCGTTGCAGATTCACGCGTTCCCAGGCATTCCCGGACGGTTCGATCGTGCGCCCATTGAACTTGCGTCCCAACTCTTTCTCAAAATCCTTTTCCATGCGCTTTTTCGTTTTGTTCGTTCAATTGGTGTTGCAGCAGTTTTCTGGCCTTGAACAATTGTGTCTTCGATGTGCTTTCTGATACCGACAGCATTTCGGCGATTTCCTTGTGGGAATATCCTTCGATGGCGAACATGACCAAAACGGTTCGATAGCCGTCTGGCAGCGCGTCGATCAGAAGCTGGAGTGCGTCCGTGTCGAATTCGTCGGCTTCAGCTTCGATGCTGAAATGTTCCGCTTCTATTACTTCGGAAAACTGCATCTGCTTTCGGCTTCTCAAAAAATCGACGGCTTCCCGAACCATGATGCGTCTTATCCAACCTTCGAAACTTCCCTCGAAGCGAAACTTGGCGAGGTTGTCGAATACTTTGGCGAAAGCGGTGATCATGACATCTTCGGCATAATGCAGATCGGAAATATAGTTGCGGCACACGCTTAGCATTCGGGGCGCGTGTTTCCTGAACAGCTTTTCCTCGGCCTTGGTGTCGCGTTTGAGCGCTTTCCTGATTAGCGTCTCTTCCGATTCGTATAGCGTAATTATCTTCAAGTGTCTCGTGTTTCTATTGCATAGACGGAAATGCAAATGTAGAAGTTGCCTGGCACTTTGATTTTTTTTTGTTTGGGCGTGCCGGCGGCGAGGTTTTTAAGCAGCGATAGTGTCGGCAGTAGCAATCGTCTTTGTGAGCACATTCTTTGGAAGCCGCCGTCGGGCTATCCGCTGTATCTTTTGGGTCCGCTGCTGTCGCGCGAACCCAAAAGGATGCCGCTGCTATCCCTCACGCAAAATCCTAAAGCCGAAAATTGCGGTAACTTAGCCATATGGAACAATACTCTTTCGCCATTTGTCCGCCTCCTTATATAGTAGGAGAGGTGCGCGACATGAAACAGAAACTGAAATCTGCTTTGGGCACGCGATTCGGCAGTGTGAATTCGGAGGCGCACATTACCTTCAATGTTTTCCGGTGCGAGGATGCCGAACTCGAATCCAGGATTAAGGTGGTTCAGGAATTCTGTACTCTTGCTTTCGCAAAGGAAATCCGGTTTGATGCTTTCGGGCATTACTCCAATGGCGCTTTCTTCCTTTCTCCAGATTCGGAGTCGTATACCTATATAAAGTATATGATGATTTTGTTTCATAAGTTGCATTCGGACTTTAATTCGAAGATGTCCGATGACCCGCACATGTCCATTGGTCGCCAATTGACCACCTCTCAGCTTGAAATTGCATACGAGGCTTTCGCTACGGAACGCCCGAGCCTATCTTTTTCATTTGACCGACTGGGTTTGCGAAGGTTCAATCGCTCGCGAATGCAGTACGACGTGGTTGAATCATTCCCTTTTTTGGGTTTCGAAATGTTTATACCAACGCAAGGAAACCTCGGTTTTTGAGGAAAAACTAGCCAAAGTCGCGATTGATTTGAAATTTTTCAAATGCTAATCCTTTCAGATTGCATCAGTTGCGAAAAACATCAAAAAAATGTGTGTTTACGATTTGGTAATATCGAAAAAGAGGTTCTATATTTGCAGCCCGCAAGGGAATAAAGGTTCATTGAAAAACAGATTGTTGATAACTCGAAGCAAATAAGTTTTGCTCGAAATGAAAAGAGTTTATATCTTTGCCATCCGTCTTTTTAGAAAGACAGGCAAAAAACGCTCTTTGTAATTGAGAATCAAGCTAAAAGAAATTTTTTTAGAAAAACTTCAAAAAAAGCTTGTGAGTTTGAAAACAAGTTGTACTTTTGCACCCGCTTTGAGACACAAGCGAAACACGATTGAAAGTTCATAGACATATTGGATTGACAGCACTTCAGAGAAATCTGGAGTAAGCAGAGAGTAAGGAGACTTAAATGTTTCCAAGAAGATTTATTTTGAGTAGGCTTCGGAGTCGTACGTTATTAAAATATACGATGAAGAGTTTGATCCTGGCTCAGGAT
>NZ_SEBR01000033.1 GCF_004295795.1 Flavobacterium sp.
TTCGGCAGCTGCGCTGCCGCAGGCTTTGATTTTGATTCGTCGCCTGCCAGCGGGGCTTACTTTTGCCTCGCCGCAAAAGTAACAAAAAGGCTCGCGGCACGACCGATTTTGGCGACCTGACAGCCTTGCAAATTCCGCAAATGAAAGAACTCGCCGGAACCTTTTCTCGAAACGACTTTCTTTTTGGGTGGCTCAAACAACTTCCATTTGCGGGAATTTCCAAGACGTCAGGTGCCCGCCAAAACGCTCAAATGCCGGACTAATCGGAAAGTGTTTATTGACATTTTTCCTCCGCTTCGCTTTGGAAAAATGTGTCTCCGAAACACCTTTTTTGTTTAGTCGCCAGAATCGTTTCCATAACGTCGTCACCGGAAACTTTTGGCTTCGAAAATTCTTGCTTCGTAACTTTTTATCTTATCGTCTGAAAAAGAAGCGATGATTGCTTTTGATCGCGATGTGACGCTTTTTACCAAATTGTTTGCCATTACAACGTTTTCGGAAACATTACAACACCACATCAAACAGCGTTTTCGCACTACTTTGACTTTGCGGAAACTCTCGTGATTGCTAGGGAGACGGCTGTAACACTACAATACTCGAAAATTGCGGATTGTATGGTTTTTATATCAGTAAATCTCGAAAACGGTATTGCTTTACGACTATTTTTATCAGGAATGGAATTGTTGTGAACGACGCCATTTCCCTGATTCCAAAAACGCCTTTATCGTTTGCGTACGCAATCTTCAGAATTTGCGTGTTTGGGTCGGACAAAATACCACTTGATTTAATGAACCTGACCAAATCGCTTTTCGCCCTTCTACTTTTTTCGCTTTCGACGAATGCATTTTCCCAACTGGGATTTTGTCCCGGAAGCAAAGGCGAACCTATTTTCTTCGAGAATTTCGGAAACGGAACGACTTACGGACCGGCCTTGCCTACCGGAACGACGACTTATCCGTTCGTGACAGGCGCGCCAAACGACGGGCAATACACGTTGTTTTACCATTCAAGCATGTACACGACATGGCATTATTCGCTTGATCACACGCCAGATGTGACGAACGGCCCGAACGGGAAAATGCTGTTAATGAACGCCAACGCCACGACGTCAGGTGATTTTTATAGAAAAGTCGTCACCGGATTGTGCATCAACACGACTTTTGAGTTCTCGGCCTGGCTGATGAACGTCTACAACCCGAATACCAACTACTGCGGAGCCGGACAAATTCCCATAAATGTGAGATTTGAGATTTGGAATGCAACCGAGACCGTGCTTTTGGGCTCGGGAAATACGGGAAACATTATGGGAACTCCCGCTCCAATCTGGCAACAATTCGCTTTGGTTTTCACTACGGCGAGCGAGACTTCGGTGGTTTTGAAAATGAAGAACAACGGTTTGGGCGGCTGCGGAAATGACCTTGCCATAGACGACATTTCGTTTAGCGCTTGCGGCGATCTGACCACGGTTTCGAGTCCATCGGTTGTGGGAAGTGCGTATTCCACTTGCAGCAATCCTGCATCTTTGCAACTCAATGCTTCGACGGCGAGCGCGATTCCGTATTTCTACCAATGGCAATCGAGTCTTGACAACACAATCTGGACAGATATTCCGGGAGCAACTAACGCGACTTACACCACGCCAAACCTGACTTCGCAGACTTTTTACCGCGTTCGGGCGGCTCAGGATGCAGCGAATTTGTCGAGTAGTTTCTGCGCCAGCGTCTCCAATGTTTTTACGATTTCGTTTTTGCCGACTCCGACTGCGGCGACGAGCGATGGCGATCAGACGATTTGTAGCGGAGACGCAATTCCCACTTTGTCGGTTACGGCAAATGCTGGCGCGAATGTGAATTGGTACAGCGCGGCTTCGGGTGGCACTTTGCTGCAATCGAACAGCGCGACTTATACGCCAACGGCCGCCGGAACTTTTTATGCCGAAACCTACGATTCGACCTCGAACTGCATCGCAAGTCCCAGAACGCCAGTTTCGCTTACGATAGTGACGTTGCCCGATGTGACGATTTCCGGAAACGCCTCGATCTGTAGCGGAAATTCGGCTACGATAAATTTCACAGGAACTCCGAACGCTGTGGTGACTTATACTGTAAACAGCGGACCGAACCAGACGATTACCTTGAATGCATCCGGAATTGCCAGCATTACTGCATCGGCTTTGACCGCAAATACGATCTACACATTAGTAAGCGTCGCAACGGCGAACTCAAGCACTTGCATCCGAACCAAAAACGACTTTGTCACAATTACCGTAAATCCCGTCGCGACAGCTTCGATTTCGAGCGTTTCGAGTGTTTGCGCGGGAGGCGCGGTTACCATAAATTTCTCGGGAACGGCCAATGCCACCGTGACTTACAACGTGAATTCGGGTGCGAACCAGACGATTGTGCTGACAAGTTCCGGAAATGCGGCAATCACGATTCCGAGTTTTACTGCCGATGCTACTTATAACCTTGTAAGCGTCAGTCTTGCAGGAAGTTGTCCGCAAACGCTTTCACAAGCTATCACGATTACAGCCGTTCCGATGCCGACTGCTTCGATAAGCGCGACTCCGGCGACAATCTGTTCCAACCAAACCAGCACAATTGCGTTTACCGGAACGCCGAATGCCGTGGTGACTTATACTTTGAATGCGGGCGCGAACCAGACGATTACGTTGAACGCTTCGGGTTCGGCCACGCTTACGACCGCCGCGAATTTGAACTCTAACCAGACTTACCAGCTTGTAAGCATTGTTTCTCCCGTTTTGAATTCTTGCGTTACGACTTTGTCCGCTTCGGCGACCGTGACCGTGAATCAGGTTGCGACCGCTTCAATTTCGTCGGTTTCTGCCGTTTGTTCGGGAAGTTCCGCAACCGTGAATTTTGTCGGAACGGCCAATGCTGTCGTGACTTATTCGGTGAATTCGGGCGCGAATCAGAATATTACCTTGAATGCATCGGGCAACGCCAGTATCTCGATTCCGAATATCACATCGGCCACGACCGTAAATCTTGTGCAAGCCACACTGAACGGCGTTTGTGCGCAAAGCCTTTCGCAATCCATTACGATCAATTCTGTTCCTATGCCGACTGCTTCGATCAACGCGAATCCTTTGACGATTTGTGCCAACCAGAACAGCACGATCAATTTTGTGGGAACGCCGAATGCCGTGATTACTTACAAAGTTGGCAGCGGCGCGAACCAAACCATTGCGCTGAATGCGTCCGGAACGGCTAGTTTTACGACTTCCGGCCTGACTTCGAATACAACTTACTCGCTTGTCAGCGTCGCCTCGCCGACTTTGACTACTTGCGTGACCAATTTGAATGGCGCCGTGACCGTTGCGGTAAATAGTTTGCCTACCGCTTCGGTTTCGGTCCTTTCTCCTGTTTGTTACGGCAGCGCGGCAACCGTGAATTTCACCGGAACTGCCAATGCAACAATCACTTACACTATAAACGCGGGTGCAAATCAAACGGTTGCGCTGAATGCTACGGGCAATGCTTCGGTTGTGGTCCCGAATGTTACGTCCGCGTTGATTTTTACGCTTACGAATGTTGTTTCGGCTGGCGCCAATCCTTGTAGCAATGCGCTTTCGCAGTCGGTTACTGTTTCGACTTATCCGATGTTGCAAGCTGCGATCAGTGCGAATCCTACGGCGATTTGTTCGGGACAAACCAGTACGGTTTCTTTTGTCGGGACACCAAATTCGGTTGTGACTTATACCGTAAATGGCGGAAGTAATCAGACTATCAACCTCAACGCATCCGGAAGTGCTTCGTTGGTTACGAGCGGTTTGTCGGCGAACGCCACTTACCAATTGGTTGACGTCGCTTTGGCCGGAACGAGCTGCAATCTCGCGGTTTCAGGTTCGGCATCGATAACCATTACTCCTACGCCGATCGCGACTTTCACCGGAAATTTGAGTTACTGCGATGGCGATTCGGTTGCGATCAATTTATCGTCTACTGTTGCGGGAACGATTTTTAGTTGGACGGCGAGCCAAAACGGGACTTCGGGCGCGAATTCGGGCACCGGAAATACGATTACAGATACGTTGACTTTGACCGGAACCTCAGTTGGGACTGCGACCTACACGGTGATTCCGGTTTACAACGGTTGTGCTGGAAGTCCCGTGAATATTGTCGTTACGGTGAATCCTTTGCCGATTCCCGCGATTGCCGATGGCGTGATTTGTACCACGAGTGCCGCTCCGCCGGCGAGCCAGTTTTATACTTTGGACACGAACTTGAGCGCCGCGACTCATACTTTCCAGTGGTTTTTTGGAAGCAATCCTATTCCGGGCGCTTTTGGAAGTACTTACAATGCGACGCAAATCGGTACCTATTCTGTAATTGCCACGAATAGCGCGGGTTGCGTTTCGAATTTGGTGAGTGCGAACGTGAGCGAAATGTCTCAGGGCGAGAGTTTGGTTTTGCAGCAATCGGCGGCTTTTAGCGACAATCCTTCGGTGACCGTTACGGTTGTTGGCGGAACGGGTCCGTTTTTGTATCAGCTTGACAACCAAAATTTCCAATCTTCAAATACATTCAATGACATTCCGGCGGGCACGCACACGATTACTGTCATCGATGAAACTTGTACGAATCTTACGACGACTTTCTCGATCATCGATTATCCGAAATATTTCACGCCGAATGGCGACGGCTACAACGACACCTGGAATATCAAAGGTTTGAGTTCGGATGTGTTCATTTATGACCGATACGGAAAACTTGTCAAACAGATCAGCACGAACGGAACAGGTTGGGACGGAACCTACAACGGAAGCCAATTGCCATCGACCGATTACTGGTTTACCATCGATTATTCGGAGCTTGGAAAAACCAAAACATTCAGAGCGCATTTCACGTTGAAACGCTGATTTGCGCCACCACATCATATTGCCGCTTTTTCGAGGTTCTCAGCGGCCTTGAAACACGTTCTGAAATCGTTATAGTTCGTAAATCAGATACAAAAACCTATACAACAACCATACAACATTGTTATCGCTTGATTCGGAAGCTTTCGTTAACCTCTTGTTTTTAGCCGTTTGTCGGTGAAATATGCGAATTCGGCATTTTTTGGCTGTATAGTTTTATTATCCTACAATTACAGATTGTTTAAATATGTTATTCTCTATTTTAGCATCCGACAAATTAATTCCTAAAAATGTGTGATATGAAGAAAATTACTTTTCTACTATTATTAACTGTGTTCGGTTTTGGGTTCGCTTATGCACAACCTACAACCGGCGCTCCTACCCCTACAAATGCAGCTGTTGATGTGATTTCGATTTATGGGGATACTTTCACGAGTGTGGCCACGAATTACGATCCGAATTGGGGACAAACAGGTTTTGGCCAAGTGAATCCGGCATTCGCTGTAACTGGCGGAACCGTACTTGCCTATCCAAACTTCAACTATCAAGGAACTTTATTGACGACGCAAAATGCATCCGGAATGGAGTATTTGCACATAGACGTTTGGACTTCCACTGCAACGAATCTTAGAGTTTCTCCAATCAACAACGGCACAGGCGCATCTGAAGTCTTGGTAGAAGTGCCCTTGGTACAAGGCGGCTGGAGCAGCGTCAACCTTCCGAAAAGCGCTTTCACGGGAATGACCTGGGATGCGGTTTTCCAAATCAAGTTCGACGGAGCCGCTGGTGTAACGCCATCTACGATCTACCTCGACAACGTCTATTTCTGGAAAACGGCGACTCCTACGGGTTCTGACGCTTCATTGGCCGATTTGAAAATCGACGGCACGACAATTCCGGGATTTGTTTCTTCGGTGAACACTTACACTTACGAACTTGTCGTCGGTACGACTGCAGTTCCGCAAATCACTTCGGCGACGACTACAGATGCTGGCGCGACAGTTACGACTACGACCCAAGCTTCCGGCATTCCGGGATCGGCTACGGTTTTGGCGACTTCTCAAAACGGAAGCGTGACGAAGACTTACACGGTGAATTTCGTAGCGACTTTCCCTAACCAATCGCCTACGAATGTAACGCCGAATACAGAAGTTCTGAACATTTACAGCGACACTCCGGGTTACACGAACAATTGGGTTCCTGAATATGACTTCGGATCTTTCTCTTCGAAACCAGACTTGGATCCGACAGCTGGCGTGAACGAAGCGATCAAGATGAATTTCGCCGTTGCCGGATATGGCCAAGGCAGACAGACCGTAACCGATATTTCTGCTTACCAGTGGGTGCACTTCGATTATTTCGCCGACCAGAATTCGAACGAGATCAGATTCATCCTTATCGGAAACAACAACGGTGCGGTAAACGAATATGTTTACGAATTGACAACGGCCGGAAGCAACGGAACGCTTGTGAAAGGTTCTTGGCAAAGTGTGAGCCTTCCGCTTTCCTTCTTTACCGGAATCGGGTTCAACAAGGCCAATTTCTTCCAGTATAAACTGGGAACGACTTCAAACCTCGTGTCTCAAATCGTTTATTTCGACAACATTTATTTCTCTGTGAATCAACCTGTTCTTAAGACTGGCGATTTTGCAAAGGCGACTTTCTTGGTTTATCCGAACCCGACCAACAACCAGTGGAACGTTACGTCAACGCAGACTATCACTGCTGTAAGTGTGTTCGACGTTACCGGAAAACAGATCAAAGCCGTAAAGGCGAATGACCTTAGTGTCGCTATCGATGCATCGGATTTGTCTAACGGAATTTACTTCGCGAACGTGTTGACCGAAAACGGCAGCAAAACCGTGAAACTCGTCAAGAACTAATATTTAATTTCTAAACCCGACTGTCCTTTTTTTTAGGCCGTCGGGTTTCTTTTTCCTTTTCCTCGAAAACGATTTAGTTTTTAGGAGAACACCACCTTCTTTGCCGCTTTTGCCCCTTGGCAGCATTGGAAATCAGTTACGAAAATACCAAATCACGACGGGAAACCTACGCCCGCAGATTTAACTGAACAAACCAATTTTAACCCTTATGAAAACAATCAAGAACCTAATGTTCCTGCTGCTACTCGTGGCCGCAAACATTACCGGATTTGCCCAGAACACGCAATGCGCGGGCACATCCACAGAGCTTGCCCAAGGCGGCGGACTGCCGGAATACCGGTATTTGTTCACGACTTCTGGCACAGACGTCATCGTGGAGTTCGAGGTCTTGAGTCCGCTTACCGGACTTGTGGCTTATGCTCACACGGAAAATCCGAATTTTGTAGAGACGCAAATGCAGCAAGTTGGCGGCTCTCAAGTATTCCGACGCACCTTCACCGGACAGGCGAACGGCGCGACTTTCAAAGTATCGGCTAAATTCGCATGGGCAGCCGGCGGATTCGCGATCACGAAACAATTCACATACACGGTAGGAAACGCGTGCAGCGGCGGACTTCCAGCACCGACTTTGGGTACTTTTACGGTTCCTGCAAAACAACTTGGAGATGCACCTTTCGCGTTGACCGCTCCAACTTCAAACAGCGCCGGCGCTTTCACTTACACGAGCAGCAATACTGCCGTGGCAACGATCAGCGGAAACATGGTAACTGTCGTAGGCGGCGGAACTTCGACTATCACGGCTACACAAGCCGCGACTTCAAGCTATTCTTCGGCAACTGCGAACGCTTCTTTGGTCGTGACTGTTGCCGCGACGACTCCAACGGCCGGACCTGCGACTCCGCCTGCGAGAAATCCTTGGGATGTTTTGTCACAATACGGATCGGCTTATACCAATCAGGCTGGCGTCGGATTCTTTGATTTCGGCGGAAGCACGATCGTGGGCGATGTGACTTTGGCAGACAATTCCATCGTAAAAAAATACACGAACCACAGTTATTCCGGAATTTCCACGAATGGCGCGCAAAACCTGAATGTTTCGGCAATGACGCATTTGCACATCGATGTTTGGTCGCCTGATTTCGCTTCTTTCAAGATCAAATTGGAAGCCGCAAACGGAAGCGCCGTAGAATTGGAAGTTCCGGGCAACAAAGCTCAGGGAACTTGGAACTCTTACAACATTCCGCTTAGCAACTACGCGGGCGTTGATTTGGCGAATCTGAAATATATTGTTCCGGTGACTTTCAATCCGAACAACACGACTTTGTATATTACGAACGTCTATTTCTACAGACCTGCAACTTCAAATCCTCCAACTTTGGGAACTTTTAGCGTTCCCGCGAAAAACCTTGGAGACGCCGCTTTTGCGTTGACGCCACCAACTTCCAACAGCACGGGAGCGTTCACTTACACAAGCAGCAACACGAACGTGGCGACGATTTCGGGAAATATGGTGACGATCACCGGAGCCGGAAATTCGACAATCACTGCGACACAAGCAGCTGCCGGAGGTTTTGGTTCGGGAACGGCCAGTGCGACTTTTGTCGTGAATGTTCCGCCGCCGCCTGCCGCTCCTACGCAACCTGCGAGAAACGCCAATGACGTGATCTCTATTTTTGCGGGCGCTTACGCAGATATCGCCGGAACCGATTTCAACCCGAATTGGGGACAAGCCGGAAATCATCCAGCCAACATGACCACGCCTTCTTACGGTGGCGACGCTGTGAAACAGTATCAGAATTCGGCTGCTTACCAAGGCACGAGAATCGGTCAGGACATCAATGTGAGTGTCATCAACAAACTTCACGTTGACATTTATTCTCCGTCTATGACCTCGATGCAATTGTTCCTGATCAAGACCACCGGCGGTACTTTCGAGACATCGGTTACGATTCCGCTTACGCCAGGACAATGGACAAGCGTGAACCTTGACGTGAATGGGACAACTTTCCCAGGGTTGGATCTTACGCAAATCAGGGAAATCAAATACGCAGAATTCAAGATCGGAAACGCGGTCGTGACCAACCAGATTTTCGCCATTGACAACTTCTACTTCTACAAAGACACAGCCACGCCTCCAACTTTGGGCACTTTCACGGTTGCCGCACACGTTTTGGGCGACGCGCCTTTCGCTTTGACAGCGCCAACGTCCAACAGCGCCGGAGCTTTCACTTACACAAGCAGCAATACTTCGGTGGCGACAATTTCGGGCAACACGGTTACGATCGTGGGCGCCGGAACTTCTACCATCACGGCGACTCAGGCAGCAAACGGAATTTATTCTTCCGCAAGCGCTACGGCAACTTTGACGGTGACTGTTCCGCCGTTGACTACGCCCGCTCCAACGCCTCCGGCCAGAAACGAATGGGACGTGATTTCTTTGTACAGCAACGCTTATGCGACTTCATCTGCTCCGGTTTGGCAAAATCAGGCATCGACCACAGACGAGCAATTGCAAGGAAACGACACTAAGAAAATGAGCAATTTCCTTATCGAGATCGTGACTTTCGCTCCGACGAATTTGACGAACATGACGATGTTGCACCTCGATGTTTATTCGGAAGATTGTACAGGAATGAACATTTGGTTGCTAAACAACGGCGACAGAAATGCCCAGTTCACGCTGCTTCCTAACCAATGGAACAGCATCAACATTCCGATGTCGACTTACCTCAACGCCGGATTGAACCTGAACGGCGTGAGCCTTTTGAAGTTGGAAAGCTTGAACGGTGGCGGGAAAACGGTTTTTGTGGACAACATCTATTTCTATCGTCCGGCGACTGCTTTGCCTCCAACTTTGGCTGATTTCACTATTCCGGCGAAGAATTTCGGTGATCCGGATTTCACTTTGACAGCTCCAACCTCAAACAGCAACGGCGCTTTCACTTACACAAGCAGCAACACGAACGTCGCGACGATTTCAGGAAACACGGTTCATATCGTAGCGCCTGGAACTTCAACGATCACGGCTACGCAAGCGGCTTCGGGAAGTTATGGAACGGCTAGCATCACGGCTACTTTAAACGTGGCTTATCCGGCTCCGACCGCATCTCCAATTCCTGCCGCAAGGACGGCTGACAGAGTCGTTTCTATGTACACGGGAACGCCTTCAGTATATGCGAACGCCATTACGGCCGTGCGTTCGGCTTGGACTGGCGCGACCACAATGACAGAAATCGCGAACGGAACCAACACAGCTTTGCGTTTGGACAACTTCGGATTCCTTGGTTTGGTCGATCAGAACGAAACATTTTTCAGTGTTGAAGGAATGAGTCATTTGAACGTGGACGTTTACCTCAATGCGCCACTTGGCGGAAGTTTGGCTTCGTCCCACATGTTCATCTATTTGTTGTCGAACGGCGATCATCAGTTTGACGCTACGAATCTGCATGCAGGTTGGAATACGATCCGCATTCCTTTGACGAATTTCCCTGGAGCGAATTTGGGCAGCATTTACGGCCTGAAGTTCGAGCAAAACGCGACTTCTCCTACGCAAATCTATCTTGACAACATCTATTTCAGCAACGATTGTTATACGTATTACGCTGACGCGGATGCTGACGGATTCGGTAATCCTGAAGTCTCAACGACGCTTTGCGAACCAACGCCGGGCTACGTTTTGGACAACACAGATTGTAACGATGCTTTGGCCGCCGTTCACCCTGGCGCTGCCGAAGTTCCATACAACGGAATCGACGACGATTGCGACGGAACAATCGACGAAGGAAGCCAGATCTACTCTCAGGTTTTGGCCAACCAATGCGGAACGACTCTGGCCTCGATCAACTCGCTTGTTGGCGCGGTGAGCTTCAGTGCTCCGGTCAACGGATATCGCTTTGAGGTTACGAATGTCGCCACAAACGCTGTTCAGACCATCGACAGAAACGTACCGAACTTTGCCCTTACGATGTTGCCGGTTTACGACTACGCCTCGACTTATTCGGTTCGCGTGATGCTTCGCCGCAACGGTTCCTGGTTGAATTACTACGGAACGGCTTGTCTGGTTTCGACTCCGGCCGTACTTGCCCAAGGCGGCGCGGTTGCGGTTTCTCCATCACAATGCGGAATCGTGCTTCCGGCAATCAGTACTTTGATCGCTACTACAAGTATGCCGAATGTGACGCAATATCGCTTCCGGGTAACGAACCTTACCGAAGGCGGAGATTACGTACAACAAGTTCTGGAGCGTCCGATCAACTGGTTCGCCCTTACGATGTTGACGCGTTTCAACTACGGAACACAATACCAGGTAGAAGTTGCCATCAAGACTTCAAACGGAGCTTGGTCAGGTTACGGAGCGCCTTGCAACGTGAGTTCGCCGGCAATTCCAATGCTGACAAACTGCGGCGGAACAGTCGCTACCAGCGGAACTTATGTTTCCACGACAAGTTTGAACCGCGCGACGGCTTACCGTTTCGAGATCACCAACATGTCGACTTTCGCGCAATCGAATCTGGATCGCACACAAAACTGGTTTACGTTCGCCCAGGTGCCGAATTTCACGCCTGGCGCAACTTACGCGGTTCGCGTTTCGGTACAAACTGCCGGATATTGGTCGCCATTCAGTGAAAACTGCATGATCACAGGTCCGGGCGCATCGAGAACGATCGAAAAAGGCGAAGAATCGACAAACCCTATCGCAGATTTCCGCGCCGTGGTTTATCCGAACCCTTACAATGAAAGTTTTGCATTCGATATGACGACTTCATCAGAAGAAAAAGTCCAGATCAAGGTTTATGACATGATTGGAAAATTGGTTGAAAACCGTGAGTTCGCAGTCGACGCAATCGAGAACGAGCAGTTCGGGGAACGCTATCCTTCGGGAGTTTACAACATCATTTTGGCACAAGGCACATCGGTGAAAACGATGCGTGTCATCAAGAGATAAATTTTGGGTTATCACTAAAAAACACCTCTCTTAATCGAGGGGTGTTTTTACTTTTCTCTAAAAATCAAGACAATGACGACCTCAAAAAAAATAATGACGACAATGGGTTTGCTTTTCTCGCTCGCGGGATTCGCCCAAGTTGGCGTCGGAACGACGGCACCGGCGGCAACGCTTGATGTCACTGCCACAAATTTGACGGGAACGACCGTCGACGGACTTCTGGTTCCGAGAGTTTCCAGATCGCGCGCCCAGACCATGACGGGAACGCCAACATCAACGGTTTTGTACGTGAACGACATTTCGACGGGAACGGCAACCGGAACAACAATAAACGTAACAGCTGTCGGATTCTACTTTTTCAACGGAACGGTTTGGGAAAGATTGGGAGCGGCAAGCACGACAGGTTGGGCAATCACGGGAAATTCGGGATTGTCAGGCACGACGAATTTTGTCGGGACGACCGATAACGTCGATTTGGCTTTTCGCCGAAACAACGCCGCCGCCGGAAAAATCGGGGCGACAAGCACAGGTTTCGGTGTAAACGCTCTAACCAACGGCGTCGCCACAAACAATGCAGCCTTTGGAACAAACGCTTTGGCCTTGAGTACGGGCACAGACAACGTGGCTTTCGGAAACCAGGTTTTGTCGGCCAACACGACCGGAATCCAAAATACCGCTGTCGGAAATTCTGCCTTGGCCGTGAATACGGGAAGCGCTTCGACTGCCGTCGGATTTCAGGCTTTGAACCTCAACACGAGCGGAAGCAACGGAACTGCCGTAGGTTTTCAGGCTTTGGCGAGAAATACGACCTCGAGCAACAACACTGCCGTCGGATTCCAATCGCTTACAAATTCAAACGGAACGGCGAATACGTCGGTCGGATTCCAATCTGGACAGACTTTGACTTCCGGAAGCCGCAACACATCTGTCGGAAACCAAGCTTTGCAACTCAACGGAACCGGAAACGAGAATGTCGCCATCGGTAATTATGCGTTGGGACGAAATACGGGTTCTGGAAATACCGCGATCGGCAACGAAGCGGAATTCGGAACTGGCGGAAGTTTCAGCAATACGACCGCGATTGGTTGGCACGCTTTATTCTTCAACTCAGGTTCGGGAAACACTGCTGTCGGCTTTAACGCGCTTCAGGGAAATCTTACGGCGACGGGAAATACCGCTGTCGGAGCTTCGGCTATGAACAATACGACTGGAGCCAACAACACCGCGTTCGGAAACAGCGCAGGATTTGAACTTGCAGGCGGAATCAACAACACGTATGTTGGTTTTGAAGCCGGACGTTTCAACGTTGGCGCTGCGAGCAACAACGTTTTCATGGGTTTTCAGGCCGGACTTTACTCACAAGGTTCGGGCAACGTCGTCATCGGATCGAATACTTTGAAAGGCAATTTCGCGACCTCGAACAACGTCATTATCGGAAACGGTGCGATGACAAACACGCAAGGCAGCGGAAACGTGGCCATAGGAAGTAACGCGGGCGCGGCCGAAACAGGCTCGAACAAACTCTATATCGACAACTCGAATGCGGGTGCGAGCGCGGCTTTGGTTTACGGCGAATTCGACAACGACATTTTGCGCGTGAACGGCACTTTACAAGTGAACAATCCGGCGAATGCGAACGGTTATGCGCTTCCAAACGTGAGAGGAACTGCCGGACAAATCTTGCAGACGAACGGCGCTGGCGCGACGAGTTGGGTCACGAATCCGGCGACTTCGCTTTCTTTGGTGCGCGCGAATTTATCGGCTAACCAAAACCTCACGAACACGGGTTGGCAAAAAGTCAATTTCAACACCGAGGCGTTCGATACGGCAAACGAATTCGATACGGCCACGGGAAGATTTACGGCGACAAAAGCTGGTTTTTACAGGATTGAAGCTACTTACCATACGTTTCCGCTTACAAACAACAACCTGTTTTCGATCGCTGTTAGCGTGAACGGAACGTATTACCAAATGAATTCGACCGACCACCAAGCTTACGGAAACGTGGAGCGTTCGGTAAGTTGCATCGTGCAATTGGCCGTGGGCGGATACGTGGAAATCTTTGCCGAAAACTACGTCACCGGAGCAGCACTCGACAGTTACACTGGAAAAACGAGGTTCGAGATTCAACAAATCCGATAAGGAAAACGATAAACACCAAGCCATTTTTACCTTCAAACCTTCTGTTTTTCAAAGACCGAAGGTTTGTTTTTATCGGCCAATTCACAACAATCGAAAAACCGACGGCGATTCCCGTGCGAATAATTGTACGAAATCGATTTCTTGGATATATTGCGCCTCCAAACAATCGGTCGCTTTTTGGCCGAACCCGTATCTCAAAAAACTGAACAACAACTTATTGGCAAAATGAAAATCAAATTCGCCCACATTTGGTTCTTGCTTTTTCCTGTTTTCCTTTTCGGACAGGAATTGGCGCCCATCGTGAAATACAATTCGGCCACTTACAACGCCGGAAACCAAAACTGGATGATCTCGCAAGATTCCCAGCGGTTTATGTTTTTTGCCAACAACGACGGGCTTCTCGAGTTCAACGGATCGGCTTGGACGCTTTATCCTTCGCCAAACGAAACCATCATAAGGTCGGTCAAAGTCGTGGGCGATCGAATTTACACAGGTTGTTATATGGAATTCGGATATTGGACGAGAGAACCGAACAACCATCTGAAATACACATCATTAAGCCAAAAAATCAAAAAGCGGATCGTTGACGACGAGCAATTCTGGAACATTTTCGCTTATGAGCAATGGATCATTTTCCAGTCGCTCGACCAGATTCACATTTACGATACGAAATCTGGGAAATTTTCGGTAATCAGTCCGAAGAACAGCATTCTTAAATCTTTTCAGGCCAACAATTCGATATATTACCAAGTCGCCAACGAAGGCTTGTATGAGATCGAGAACGGAAAAGGCAAACTCGTCTCTAACAATTCGGTGGCCATGAACAACAAAATCGTGGCGATTTTTTCGGCCGATGACGGTTTGTTGCTGCAAACGGCCAACAACGGGATTTTTACTTTGATCAACGGGAATTTCGCGCCTTTCCTTTCGGATATCGACAGCGAGATGACAATGAGCAGCGTTTACAGTTGCCAGCAATTGTCAGACAAAGGATTCGCGATCGGAACGATTTCCAACGGCGTTTTTATTTTGTCGGCGAACGGAAAACTGCGCTATCACATCACTCAGGACAAAGGTTTGAGCAACAACACGATCTTGTCGGTTTTTGAGGATGTGGACGAAAATCTGTGGATCGGACTCGACAACGGCATCAACTGCATCAACCTGCAATCGCCCATTCGCAGTTATTCTGACAAGACCGGATTTCTCGGGACGGTTTACGCTTCGTTGTTGCAAAACGGAAAACTTTACATCGGAACAAACCAAGGACTTTTCTACAAAACCTACAATTCGAACGAGCCGTTCCAGTTCGTAAAAAACACCAAAGGCCAGGTTTGGTCGCTTTTCGAATACCAAGGCACGATTTTTTGCGGACACGATTCCGGGACCTTTATCGTTTCTGACGGATACGCTTCCCCCATTTTCTCGGCTTCCGGAACTTGGGGATTCGTCAAAATTCCGGGCCAACCGAATTTGCTTTTACAGGGAAATTACTACGGGATCTCGGTTCTCGAAAATTTCAACGGACAATGGAAATTCCGAAACAAGATCTCCAAGTTCGATTATTCGGCCAAACACTTTGAGATTTCAAGCGCAAGGGACGTTTACATCAGCCACGAATACAAAGGCGTTTTCAGATTTCACCTCGATGCCGATTACACGACTTGCTCGAATTTGACGACGTTGACCATTCCGAAGAAAGGCAAAAACGCAAGTCTTATCAAATTCGACAAAACGATTTATTACGCTAGCAAAGAAGGGATTTTCGTTTTGGACGACGCCAGTAAAACCTTCAGGCACGACAAGCTTTTGAGTTCGGTTTTCGAAAAGGACGAATACACTTCGGGTAAACTGATCGCCGACAGTTCAAACAAATTGTGGTTGTTTTCGAAGAATTACATCCATTATTTCACGCTGAGCAAGATTGGGAACGAACTCAAGAAGAACACGATCCCGATTCCGCTTTCGCTTACAGGTTCGATGCTTGGTTATGAGAACGTGACGCGTTTGTCGAACTCGATTTTCCTTATCGGAACAACCGACGGTTACTACACGATCAACCTTAACGACTTGAGATTCAAGAGCAATGTCGTTTCGATCACAAATGTCACGATCAACAAACTCGACGAGAAACTCATCAGTTGCCCGGTCAAGGATGGAGGCGAATTTTCTTACGACGAAAACAACATCATCCTGAATTACACGGTTCCCGAATACAACAAATACATCTACACCGAATACCAGTATTTGCTTGAAGGACAAACCGAGGAATGGAGCAACTGGAGCGCGAAAACCTCGGCGACTTTCAAGAATTTGCCGCCAGGCGATTACGTTTTCAAAGTTCGGGCGAAGATCGCCAATTCGAATCCGAAGAACATGGCGAGCTATAGTTTTACGATCTGCAAGCCTTGGTACGCAACTGGAATCGCTTTGATGATTTATCTGGTTCTGGCGATTCTGGCCGCGGTTTACATCCACAAAGCGTACAAGGAATACTACCGAAAACAAGAACAAAAACTCATCGAGGAAAACAATTTACTGCTAGAAATCAAGGAACTCGAGAACGAACAGCAACTCATGAAACTCAAGAACGAGCAGTTGTCGATAGACGTCGACAGCAAAAATCGCGAGCTCGCGGCCTCGACGATGAGCCTGATGAAAAAGAACGAACTGCTTGCCTTGATCAAGGACGACTTGAAACGCACGAATTCCGATCAGGAAGACAAGAGCATAAAATCTGTAATTAACACAATCAACAAAAGTATTTCTGACGACGATTCGTGGACGATCTTCAAAGAAGCTTTCAACAGCGCCGACAACGATTTCCTCAAGAAGATCAAACTGCTTCATCCGTCGCTCACACCAAACGATTTGCGACTTTGCGCTTACTTGAGATTGAACCTTTCCTCGAAGGAAATCGCACCGCTTTTGAACATTTCGGTGCGAAGTGTCGAGGTCAAGAGATATCGTTTGCGTAAAAAAATGGATTTGCCTCACGAAAAGGGCGTTGTCGAATATATTCTGTCGATTTGACGCGCTATAAGCGATTTGCATTCGCCTATACATCAACCATACAAAACCACTTTTAGAACGCCTAAAATCAAGTGTTGACCGCCACAACAGACGTTGTTAAAACGTTGTTAAATGACACGTCCTGAGCAAATCTGTGTTAAAACTGATTCTGTATGGTTTCTTTAATCGGCCGATTCGATTTGGGTGTTGCAAAAAATGTAGTTTTAGCCAATCAGAAATTTTTTATAGCGTTTTTTATCAATCTCAAAAAAATCAAGCCAAATAATCGCTAATGAGCAGTAATTCTCGTCGGCAAAAAATCACAAGCCTAACCAACCAAAGAACATTTAAAATGAGAAAACTAATTTTATTAGTGTTGATCGCGATGATTTCGCCTTCGGTTTTCGCCCAGAGCAACAGCGTTGTTGTGGCAAACGGAAGCCAGGGAACGAAATTGGTCGTCGACGGAAAAGATTTTATCATCAATGGAATGAACTGGGATTATTATCCAATTGGCACGAACTATTCGTACAGCCTTTGGATCCAACCCGATGATTTCATCAAACAAGCGCTCGACAGCGAAATGGCGTTGCTAAAAAATATGGGCGTGAACACGATTCGCGTCTATGCCGGAATGCCGAAAAAATGGATCGAGTACGTTTACACGAACTACGGAATCTACACAATGTTGAACCATTCGTTTGGGCGTTACGGCGTCGATTTGAACGGCGCTTATATTCCGAATACCGAATATTCAGATCCGCAAGTGCGAAAATTCCTTTTGGGCGAAGTCAACAAACTCGCTACAGAATACAAGGACACCAAAGGATTGCTTTTGTTTTTGCTTGGAAACGAGAACAACTACGGCCTTTTTTGGGACGGAGCCGAAACACAGAACATTCCGGTAGAGCAGAGAACGTCTACGAAAAGAGCCGTTGCGATGTACAAATTGTTCAACGAGGCCGCGGTTTCGATGAAACAGATCGACAATTCTCATCCAATCGCATTCTGTAACGGCGACTTGATGTTCATGGACATCATCAACAAAGAATGTCAGTCTTTCGACATTTTCGCGACTAACGTTTACCGCGGAATGTCTTTTGGAGATTTGTTCGAAAAAGTGAAAAGAGAATACGGAAAACCGGTTTTGTTCGCAGAATTCGGGGCCGATGCGTTCAATGCGATCACGAATCAGGAAGACCAGACTTCGCAAGCTTATTATCTGCTGAACAACTGGAAAGAGATTTACCAGAACGCGGCCGGACAAGGAAAAGCCCAAAACGCTCTTGGCGGATTCACGTTCCAGTTCAGCGACGGTTGGTGGAAATACGGACAAACTGCAGATCTTGACTCTCACGACACGAATGCGTCATGGGCAAACGGCGGCTACGTTCGCGATTACGAGCAAGGCCAGAACAACATGAACGAGGAATGGTTCGGGATTTGTGCGAAAGGCCCGACGAACGAGAAAGGTTTGTACGAACTGTTTCCGCGTGCGGCTTATTATGTGTTGAAAGATGCGCATAAATTCAACCCTTACACGTCATCTGAAAGTGCCGAAAATTACTTTGCAAACATTCAGGTCATGGATGCGACGCTGCGTGCAAGAGGCGACAAAGCGGCTTTGGAAAGCAAATCTGGCGGATTGATCAGATTGAGCAAACTCAGAGCCGAATTCACGACGTTCAACACCGGCGGATCGCTTATCACGACTCCGGACGAACCGAATCCGAACATTACCGAATATCCGAACCAACTCGGTTTCGACCACATGCAGTCTTTTTACGTAGGTGTAGAAGGAAATCCATCGGCCAACATGAAAGCCAACGTCGAATTCAACATTTTGGGCAATGTCGCGTTGAATCCTATCGACCAGATTTTCTATGAAAACCGCGGACGTCCCGTGACTGTCGAGCGCAACAATCAGGAAACGCGCCTTGACTCGAACAACAGAGTGCAGGTTTACAGCGCCAGCTATCAGTGGAACCACAATTATTTCAACCTCAACGGATTTTACAGAACCGGACATTACCACTGGGGTTATGAAGGTGATTTCTTCGGACTTTATCCGGAAGCCAATTACGGCCCGCAAATCGACATTTACAACGGTATTGCGCCACTTGGTTTCGAGGTCGAAGGAAAAAAACAGCTCAGCGGACTCAAAATGGCCTTCGGACCGCAACTTTGGTGGGGCGCGAACCCAGCGATCTTGCTGAAATACTCCAAAATGTTCAAGAAATTCACGTTTACCGGCGTTTTTCATGAAGATTTGGAACAACACACGAATACCGAAAGTTCGTTCGCGATTCCACAGCCAAAAACACGACGTTTCACAATGGCCGTCAGCAGAAAATTCGGAAAGTTCGGAATGGACTTGGGCGGAATCTGGGCAGGTTCGCCGCTTATCGGAAGAAACTACCAAGTCGTTAGAGGTTCGGGCGTGAACGAACAAGTTTTTGACGCAGAAATCTCGGCAAAAGACACTTGGGGCGGAAAAGCCAAAATCACGTACACAGGCGGAAAATTCAACTGGTACGGACAAGGCGCAGCAATGGGATTGGTCGCAAACGGCGGAACAGACTACACCCAAACCTTCACGGGATGGCGTTTGAAAGACAGCGGAAGCGGCAACCAATACAACTTCCTGACTGGAGCAACTTACAACATCGGAAAATTCCAGATCGCACCTAACTTCTTGTACCAAAAACCACTCGAAGGCCCAATCGACGCCAATGTCGCGGCTCCGGGACGACCTAGAAACATCCTCGACGATCCATTTGTCGTAAGAGCCAACAGAGAACAAGTCGCGGGAGAACTTTTGCTGACCTTCGACCCAACTCCGGGAACCTGGATGTACAACTGGGAAAACGACCGCACGGAAGACGCCAAATTCGCGGTCAGCGCAGGAGTTGTTTTCAGACACTTGCCAACGACACAGGACGCCGCCATCGGGATCTTGCCTGACGGAAGAACGACATTCGCCTTCGACGGAGCGGCTCCGGCTAAAGACCTATACGAAGTCAACACGAGAATCGTCTCGAAATGGGGCAAGGATTTCGGCTTCATCGCCAACCTTTACGCAGGTGATGCGCAGGCAAACGGAAGCGACGCAAGAATGATCCACCGTTACGGAATGGACTTGCGCGTGATCTACAAACAGATCAAATTGGCATCTTTCGTGAAAATCAACGATTGGGGTCCATACGATTACCACCGCGATTATAACCTTACTTTCCCGCTTCAATTGATGGCCGATCTTTCTACCGAAATCGGAAAACCAGATTGGTTCATCCTGCCTGGCACGAGAATCGGCGTACGCGGCACCTGGAGAGCGCTTGACCAATATTCGCCTCGTTACAACCCGACACAAGTGCTCGACGCTTCGGGACAATGGGTTCCAGACCCGACAGCCATCGGATTCAAGAACGGAAACGAGTGGGAAATCAGGACTTACATTCACATCAACATCGGCAATTAAAAAAATTGAACTACTATGAAATCAAATTTTAAATCACAACTCGCCTACCAATTGTCCTTTTGGATGATTGTGCTTGCGGTCTTCGGCTGTGAGAACGATCCGGACGACTTGAAAGAAGCTTCTTTCTCGAGAAATCCAGAGGTTTTTATTGACACTTTCAGCGCAGGATTGAACTTTTCGTCTTACGGCGGCGCTGTCGTGGACGCGTTCCAGGTCGACAACGACGTGGCCTACAACAACTCGGCGGCTTCGATGCGTTTCGACGTTCCCAACGTGAACGATCCGGCGGGCGCTTATGTGGGCGGTTCTTTCTACACAAGCGTCGGACGCAATCTCTCGGGTTATGACGCGTTGACTTTTTGGGCGAAAAGCTCGATTTCGGCTACTATCGATGTGGTCGGATTCGGAAACGACTTCGGGGAAAACAAATACCAGGCTTCGATTTCCGGACTCCAGATTTCGACCGTCTGGAAAAAATACATCATCCCAATTCCTGACGCGGCAAAACTGACAGCCGAGAAAGGCATGTTCTTTATTTCGGAAGGTCCGGAAAATGGCGCAGGTTACAGCTTCTGGATCGATGAAGTAAGATTCGAGAAACTCGGAACGATCAATCCGCAGCAACCCAAGATCTTCAACGGCGAAAATCTCGTCCAGACTTCTTACGCGGGCGTCACCACGACAATCGACGGACTTGTTTGTGCGTTCAACATGCCAAACGGAATCAACCAAGGCGTGAACGTTACGCCGGCTTATTTCACTTTCGCGTCTTCGAACGAAGCTGTTGCAACGGTGAACGAGCAAGGAATCGTAACGACTGTTGGCGCTGGAACCGCTGTAATTACGGCCAAAGTTGGAGGCGTCGACGCTTTGGGATCGCTTACGATCAATTCTTCGGGAGCTTTCGTGCACGCGCCAACTCCTACGGCGAATCCGGCAAACGTCATTTCGATTTTTTCGGATACTTACCAAAATGTTCCCGTGAATTATTACAACGGCTATTGGGCGCCTTACCAAACGACGCAATCGGCGGACTTTACTGTCGAAAACGACAACGTTTTGAATTATACGAACTTCAATTTCGTCGGGATCGAGTTTTCGAGCCCAACTGTCGATGCGTCGGGAATGTCGCATTTGCGTATGGATGTCTATATTCCGAATGCGCTTCCGGCAGGCGCGAACTTCAAGGTCGGATTGCTTGACCTTGGTGCCGATGCCGCTTTTGGAGGCGGAAACGACACGAACTTCACGCTCACTTTCACGGCTCCGACTTTGGTTGCACAAGGTTGGGTCAGCCTGAACATTCCGCTTGCGAACTTTACCGGATTGGCCAGTCGCGCCCACCTTGCACAAATCATCCTCGAAGGTGCGAACATCACCAACTTCTACGCCGACAACATTTATTTCGTGAACGACGGAAGCGTGATTTCTCCGGTTCCGACATCGGCCGCGCCAACACCGAATTATCCGGCGGCAAACGTGACTTCGGTTTTTAGCGACGCTTACACGAACATTGCGGGTTCTGATCTGAATCCGAATTGGGGACAAAACACACAGACAACGCAAGTGGCAATCGCAGGAAACAACACCTTGAGATACGGCGGACTGAACTACCAAGGTTTGCAATTGGGAACTCCAACAGATGTTTCCGGACGTACTTTCCTTCACCTCGACTACTATTCGGCGAACTCGACCGCATTGAACATTTACCTGATCAGTCCTGGTCCGGTCGAGAAATTGGTTCCGCTTACCGTTCCGACTACTGCCGGATGGAACAGCATCGATATTCCGTTAACTTCGTTCGCTCCGGTGAATCTCGCCAACGTGATCCAGATCAAATTTGACGGGAACGGCGACATCTATCTCGACAATATCTTGTTCCGAAACTAATCGGCTAAAAACTAAAAACACGTAAAATGAACTATTTTTCAAAAGTATATATCGGAAACAAACGCTTGGCCTTGAGCTTTGCGGCAATCGTTTCCCTTTCGCTTTCGGGTTGCAACCAAGACGACAAACAAGACGTCGGCGGACGCAAATGGAACCTGGTTTGGAGCGACGAATTCGAAGGAAATTCGGGCACGTTACCCGACGCTTCAAAATGGACGTATGACCTTGGCAACAACAACGGCTGGGGCAATCAGGAACTCGAAACGTATACCAACAATCCTGAAAACGTCTCTTTGGACGGAAACGGGAATCTGGTAATCACGGCAATCAAGAACGGTAATTCAATCACGTCCGGACGTCTGAAAACACAAAACTTGTTCACCCAGACTTACGGCCGCTTCGAAGCGCGCCTCAAAACGCCTTATGGACCCGGAATCTGGCCTGCATTTTGGATGCTCGGAGCCAACGTAGGCGAAGTCGGATGGCCGCAATGTGGCGAAATCGACATCATGGAAATGCGCGGCCAACAACCGAATGTGATCCACGGAACGATCCACGGTCCGGGTTACAACGCCGGAAACGCGATCACTTCGTCTTATGGTCTGCAAAACAGCCGATTCGACCTCGATTACCACGTTTTTGCAGTCGAATGGTCCGAATCGAAAATCGATTTCTATTGTGACGATTATCTGTACAAAAGAATCACCAAAGCAGACGTTCCCGGAGAATGGGTTTACGACCATGATTTTTACTTGTTGCTGAACGTCGCCGTGGGCGGAACTTTCGCAGGTTTCCCGACAGACCAGACGCCTTTCCCGCAAAAGATGATCGTAGACTACGTGAAAGTCTACCAATAAGAATCTGTAAATCAGAAAAGTGCCCGAACGCAATTGCGCTTGTGTTCGGGCATTGAATTAATTGAACCGCACAATGAAACATCCCATTTCGCTGCTCCTTCTTATGGTTGCCTTTTCTGGCATCTCGCAGCAAAAAACCATTGACCAGAAAGTAAACGAGCTTTTGGGCAAAATGACGCTTGAGGAAAAAATCGGGCAGTTGAACCAATATACGGGCGATCATGCCGTGACCGGTCCGCTGACGATGAATCCGAACAAGAAAGAGGAAATCAAAGCCGGAAAGATCGGGTCGATGCTCAATGTGTTGGGTTCGGAATACACTCGCGGTTATCAGGAATTGGCCATGCAATCGCGCCTCAAGATTCCATTGCTTTTTGGTTTGGACGTTGTACACGGCTACAAAACCACTTTCCCGATTCCGTTGGCAGAAGCTGCTTCGTGGGATTTGGCAGCCATCGAACTTTCGGCCCGCGTTTCCGCACGTGAAGCTGCGGCAAGCGGAATTCACTGGACATTCGCGCCAATGGTCGACATAGGACGCGATCCTCGTTGGGGACGCGTGATGGAAGGCGCCGGAGAAGACACTTACCTGGGATCGAAAATCGCATACGCCAGAGTCAAAGGTTTCCAAGGCAATAAGTTGGGCGACGTTACTTCTGTAATGGCTTGCGCGAAACACTTTTTGGGTTACGGAGCGGCTATCGGCGGACGCGATTACAACTCGGTCGACATGAGCCAAAGAGCGATGTGGGAAACTTATCTGCCACCATTCAAAGCGGCGCTCGACGCGGGCGCGGCCACGTTCATGAACTCGTTCAACGACTTGAATGGCGTTCCCGCAACAGGCAACAAATTCCTGCAACGCGACATTCTAAAAGGAAAATGGAACTTTCAGGGTTTTGTAGTTTCCGATTGGGGATCGATTGGCGAAATGGTCAACCACGGTTTCAGCAAAGAAAAGAAAGAAGCGGCTTTGCAAGCGATCACGGCTGGAAGCGATATGGATATGGAAAGCAATTCCTATAGATACAACCTGGCTGAATTGGTCAAGGAAGGAAAAGTGTCCGAAAGCCTGATCGACGACGCCGTAAAACGCATCCTTCGCAAGAAATACGAACTCGGGCTTTTCGACGATCCTTACCGTTACAGCGACAAAAAGCGTCAGCAAAAAGAACTCAACAATCCCGAAAATACAAAAGCGGCCCGCGAAGTCGCTGCAAAAAGTATCGTCCTTCTCAAGAACGACAAGAACATTTTGCCGTTGTCCAAAGAAACCAAAACCATCGCTTTTATCGGGCCGATGGTCAAGCCGAAACGCATCAACCACGGTTTTTGGTCGGTTGATCTCAAAGACGTCGACTCGACTTATATCGTTTCCCAATGGGAAGGTTTGCAAAACAAAGTTGGAAAAAAAACCAAGTTGCTTTATGCAAAAGGTTGTGGCGTAACAAGCCCGGACAAATCAGGTTTCAAAGAAGCGGTTGACGTCGCCAATCAAGCCGATGTGGTGATTTTAAGCGTTGGAGAAAGACACGACATGAGCGGTGAAGCCAAAAGCCGAAGCACGATCAATTTGCCAGGCGTTCAGGAAGATCTCATCAAGGAATTGCAAAAAACGGGCAAGCCGATCGTGGTTTTGATCAACGCCGGCCGTCCGTTGGTTTTCAATTGGACTGCCGACAACATGCCGACGATCGTCTACACTTGGTGGCTTGGCTCGGAAGCCGGAAACGCAATTGCCGACGTTTTGTTCGGAGATTACAATCCGTCAGGAAAATTGCCGATGACGTTCCCAAGAACCGAAGGCCAGATCCCGATTTATTACAATCACATGAGCACAGGCCGTCCGGCGAAGAACGAAGACGACAAAATGTACGTTTCGGCTTACATCGATCTTCAGAATTCACCAAAATTTGCCTTCGGACACGGTTTGAGTTACACGACTTTCAAGTATTCCGACCTGAAATTGTCCAAAGCAAAAATTGCAAAGTCAGACAAATTAGAAGTTTCGGTCACGATCCAAAATACAGGAAAAGTTGCCGGCGAAGAAGTCGTGCAATTGTATCTGAAAGACAGGGTTGCCTCGATCGTGCGTCCTGTGAAAGAGCTCAAGGATTTCCAGAAAATCAAGCTGAACGCCGGAGAAAGCAAGACAATTACGTTCACGATCGACGATGAAAAACTGTCGTTTTATCACGACGATTTGAGTTTTGGATCAGAAGCCGGCGAGTTCGATTTGATTATTGGTTCGTCGTCTGAAGACATTCGTTTGAAAGGCGAATTCGAATTGCAGCCATAATTCCAATTTCATATTTCCCCAAAAAGTGCAGGCTTCGGTTTGCACTTTTTTTATGCCCAAACCCGAATTATTGCGCGGAATATTTCCCCAATCCCGATTGTAAACTTTGTGAAAGCCGAAGCTCGCCGTTCTCGACTTTAAGGATTTGCGTGTCGATCGCGTTGCAAGTACCGTTGTGGAATAATCTCGCGAATTTGAACTCGTACACGCCGTCGCCTTCGAGATCGATTTTTTGGATTTCGGGCGTTTTGATTCCGAATTGGGTTTTCAGATTCGAAGGCTGCAATTTCCCGTTTTTAAGATCGTCGTACAACGCATAAATCTTAAAGTCGATCGGATTGCCCAAAAACTGCTCCGAGTCATTGTCGTAGACCAGGATTTTGCAGATCAGTTCGCTTACGGGAAATCCTTTGAGCATTAAAACGTAGAGCGTCTGTTTTTTGTCAGACAACCGAATTGTCGCGAGATGGGATTTTTCTATCGGAAACATTTCGTGCATTTCGGAATCGCCTTCGGAATTGTAGAAATCGCGAACCGTTTTCGAAATTTCGGCGTTTATTCCGTCGGAAACTGCCACTGTTTTTTTCGGATTCCCAAAGTCGATCGCGTCGAGAAACAACGGGAAATCGGCGTCGATGATTTTGGGTTCCGATTTATTTTCGATAGAATTCACTTTCTCGTTCGGACTTCCGCATCCGATAAAAAACAATCCCAAAACCGCCGACCAAATTCTCATTTCAACTCAATTTATCGGTTTGAAATCGTCTTCGAAGCAAACCGACAATCAGCAAAACGATCGCGTAAACCAGAAAGAACGCAAATATAGGCACGCCAAATATCCGAATCAATGAAAAAGTCAAGGTCGCGAAAATCAGAAAAACCGCCACATCGAACAGGATTTGCCGTCTCGTAATTTTAACGAACTGCCGAATCGCGAACACCGAGACCAACGGCACGAACACGACCGACAATAACGCGCAAGCGATCAAAGTCCCGATTCCGAAATCTATTCCCGTCATGGCTTATGTGTGAAGTTTTTACGAAGCTACTCAAATGCGCACAATGTTTCGGCAGCCATTTCGCCAATTTGGAATTCCCGCCGCGACAGTTTTTTGGCTTTCGCCGACACATTGCCTACTTTAGGTATTATTTTCGATAAATTTACAGCCTTAGCCTCCAAGACAAACGCATTGAACAACGCTACCCATACATCGGAAATTTCGGCTCACGAACAACTGTTGAATTCGTTCGAGAACGCGCCTGTGGGAATCGCCTGGATTTCCGGACCCGAATTCACGTTTTCGAAAGTCAATGCGTTCTATGCAACGTTGACCGGAAGATCTGCCGATGCTCTTGTGGGAAAACCGTTGCTGCAAGCCATTCCCGAACTCGAAGGACAAGGTTTTGAGTCGATTCTGTCAGATGTTTTGACTACCGGAAAACCATTTATCGGTCACGAATTGCCAGTCAATATTTTTCGGGACGGCAAACTCGATTCGCTTTACGTCGACCACACTTATCAGCCGCAACTTGACGCTCAAGGCAATGTTTACGGGATTTTGGCCATTGTCACCGATGTGACGCACCGCAAAAATGCCGGACTCAAAGTAGAAGACAGCGAGCAGAAATTGCGCGGCATCATCGCCTCGGCTCCGGCCGGAATCGGGCTTTTCGTGGGGCGCGACCTCATCATCGAAAGTCCGAACCAGACTTTTATCGACATCGTGGGAAAAGGCCCGAACATCGTCGGACTTCCGCTAAGGGAAGCGATGCCCGAATTGGTCACCGAAGGCCAAGCCTATCTCAAGATTCTCGACGACGTTTTCACCACCGGCGTGCCGTTCATTTCTCCGGCTTCACTGGTCAAGATCACGCAAAACGGCGTTCTGAACGACAACTATTACAATATTTCGTATACGCCGCTTTACGATTCAAACGGCGAGATTTATGCGATTCTCGACATTGCGATAGATGTGACGGCTCAAGTCGCTGCCCAAAAAGCACTTGCCGACAGCGAGGCACATCTGCAAATTTTGCGCGATACGGTTCCGGCGATGATCTTCTATCTCGATGCCGAAAGACGCTACCTGACTTACAATGTCGTTTTCAGGGAATGGTTCGGGATTGGGGAAACCGAAGCTTTGGGTCGAAAGGTCGAGGATTTCATAGGTGATGCGGCTTATGCGAAAGTCCGTCCACATCTCGATATCGCTTATGCCGGAAGTTCCGAACAATACGAAATGTATTCGCCGACACGAATGGGTGTACCGCGTTGGCTCAGCATCGTTTACACGCCACACAAAGCCGACGATGGTTCGGTAAAAGGCGTAATCGTTCACGCCACCGATATCACGCAAAGCAAGTTGGCCGAATTTGCATTGATCGAAAGCCAGAGCCGTTTCCAGAATTTGCTTCGCGATGCGACTGTAGGCATGGTTGTGCTTTTGGGCGAGGAAATGCGCGTTGCCATCGTGAACGAAGCTTATTGCAAGATCATCGGACACAGCGTCGCGGACACTTTGCACAAACCGTTGTTCGAAGTCATTCCCGGAGCCGAAGAATATTTCCTTCCAATATTGCTCAAAGTGTTGTCGACAGGAGAAGATTTCGCGCTGAACGAAAGTCCTTACAAGATCGTGAGCGAATCGGGACAACCGCTCGAAGGTTTCGTGAATTTCACTTACAAGCCGTATCGCGAATCTGACGGGAAAATATCGGGCGTAATGGCGGTTGTGACAGATGTTACCGAACAAGTCGTGGCGCGCCAACTCGTCGAACAAAAGGAGAACGAACTTCGGAACGCCATCGAAATCGCCGAATTGGGCACGTGGACAATCGACATCGCAAGCGGAAAAACCTCGTTGTCACAAAGACACGCGGATATGTTCGGACTCGACAAAACCTTGCTCAGCACGGCCGAAGCTTTCAACGTCATCGCAGACGAAGACCGGATTCGCGTGGAAAGAGCTTTCGTGAAAGCGCAACAACAAGGCGGTTATTACGAAGCCGAATATCGCATCGTAAACCAAATCACGGGCAAGACGCAAATCATACACGCGATCGGGCAAACCCAATTCGACATTCACGGCAATCCCGTGAGAATTTCCGGCACCGCGCGAGACATCACGATACAAAAAGAGTTGCAGACCGCGCTTGAGAACGAGGTCGAAAAACGCACGATTGCGCTCGGGAACGCTTTGGACGAGCTCAAATCGGTGAACGGCGAACTCGGGAAATCGAACGAATTGCTCACGCGCTCGAACGAAGAATTGGCGCGATACGCTTATGTCGCAAGCCACGATCTTCAGGAACCGCTGCGAAAAATCAGGATGTTCACCAGCCGATTGCAAAACTCCGACGCCGGCCTCAAAGACTTGCAACCTACGATCGATCGCATCAGCAGCTCGGCCGAGCGCATGAGCCAATTGATAAACGATTTGCTTGCGTTCTCGCGTCTGTTGGAATCGGAAATAGCCGTGAACATTGTAAATCTCGACGAAATAATCAACAACGTCTGGGTTGATTTCGAACTCGCCGTCGAGGAAAAATCGGCGGTTTTGGAACTGGGAAAATTGCCGCAAGTCCAAGCCGTAAAATTGCAGATGAACCAGCTTTTCTACAACCTCATCAGCAACTCGCTTAAGTTTACGGCCGTCGGTGTGGCACCTCGCATCAGCATCATTTCTGAATTGGCTTCAGCCGAACAGGTGCGCCAATATGTAGATTTTCCGTTGGATGCGATCTCGTACCATCACATTGTTTTCCGAGACAACGGAATCGGCTTCGAAACCGAATATTCAGACCAGATTTTCGAAATATTCAAACGTCTTCACGGAAAGGAAATTTATCCTGGATCTGGAATCGGGTTGGCGCTTTGCAAGAAAATCGTGTCCAATCACCACGGGCGTCTTTTTGCGGAATCGGAAATCGGGAAAGGTTCAACATTCCATATTTTCCTGCCGGAAAGCCAAAATCCGTAGTGTTTTAGCGACAATTCAGAGTGTCGGAAAAGGCTCGTCAAGAATTTCCATCACGACATTTTCCGCGTTTATGTCATATCCAATTTTGGCCAAATCTTCCAAAGTGATCCCGCGTTTTACCGCGACCGCGATTTTTCGCAATTCGGCTTTGGTTAAGGCTTTCCCATTTGTTTTTTCGAGCATTTTCGCCCTGTAGACTTTCTCGAAACAGTCGGAATAAGATGAGTTGCGCTCGTCAAAATGCGCGTAAATGAATTTTGGTCCGTTGCCTAAAATCTCGAATTGCTGCGTTCCGACTTCGCGCGCATTCAAAGTGATTTTGAGTTCGTATTTCGCATCGGCCGATTCAAAAACCAAATGTCTGCCGAAGCGACTTTCGTTGCGAAGCACGACAGACGAATCGTTTCGCCAAAGTTCAATCTGCAAGAGTTGCTCGCGCAAATCGTTCCCCAAATGGATCTCGCTTTCGCGGATAACTTTTTTAGCCGTGAAAAACGAAGCGTTCACAACCGAAACGATCAAAATAAAAAGCACGGCGATCGCGACCCAAAAAAAGGTTTTCGGACGCTTTCTGATTGGTTTTATGCTGTCGGATTTCACGGTTTGAAAGTTGTTTTGGAAGCTATCGGTCGTTTAGGATTCGCTGATCTTGCTGAAAATCTGGATTGGGATCAGGTCGAAATCCTCGATTTTCATCGGTTTGACCAAATAGCCTTTCGTGCCCAAATTCTCGCACTTGATCTGATAAGCCGGATTGATCGCGGTCGAATAAAAAAACGTTGGAATGGCTTGCAAGCGCTCGTCCTCGCACATTTTTTCGATAGCCGAAATCCCGTCGAGAACCGGCATGTTGATATCGGTCAGGATCACATCTGGAAGTTCGTCGGATTCTTGCAAAAAATCGAGCATTTCCTGTCCGTTTCTCACAAGATTGACTTTGGAAAAATTCGGATTATTCAAAAAACTTCGCTCGATGATGAACATATCGTCCTCGTCGTCTTCGGCGATAAGTATGCTCAGGTTTTGTGAAATCATTCTACGATAAGGTGCTTCGGAAAATAAAGGCTGAACGAACTTCCCAATCCCAATTCGCTGCTCGCTTCGATCCTGCCGCTGTGGTTGTCCATGATTTTTTTGCAGATCGCCAACCCGATTCCGTTTCCGGAATATTCGTTCTTGTGGTGCAATCGCTTGAAAACCGTGAATATCTGCGAGATGTTTTCGCTTCTCATGCCAATCCCGTTATCTATTATCGTTATCGAAAAGTACGGTTTTGCGAGGTCGGAATCGTCGAGTTCGATCGCAACTTTGGGCGTTTCCTGCTTTCGGTATTTCATCGCGTTCGAGAAAATGTTGGCAAACAGTTGCCGCATTTGTACGTATGAACTTTTTATGGTCGGCAATTGCGGAAAATTGACGGTAAAACTATTTTCGGCTACCGAAACCTCGAGATCTTCCAAAACTTCCTGAACGACGAGATTCAAATCGACCGAATCAGGAGTTGTATGCTCGTTCACGAAAGCGAATTTCACGACGTCGTCCAAAAGCGAATTCAGGCGAAAAGCCGATGCATTTACGATGTTGAGCCAATTGGTTTCCTTTTCGGACAAGCCGCCGTTTCCGTGGTTGTTGAGTTGGGAAATATACGTGAGGATTTTGCGCAGCGGTTCTTTGAGATCGTGCGAAATCACGTGGATGACTTGCTCGAGATTCGAGTTCGTCGTGTAAAGTTCGGCGATATTGTCCTTGAGTTGTTGCTGGTAATTCAACAGTTCGCGTTCCTGGAATTTTTCCTGGGTCAAGTCTGTGATCACGACGCCGATTGCAGGAACCGTAGGATGCAGATCCGTCAAACCGACGTTTACCGAAATAGTTCGCTCCTCGGTTTGCAGCAACGATTCGCGCTTGGCTTGTCCGTCTTTGGATTCGGTGAGCAAATTGTCCAAATCGGATGCATCCTTGAAATAATCGTGCAGGTTCGTTCCCGGAATCTCGGTTTGGTTTTTTCCGACAAGTGCCGCAAAATAACTGTTGGCGTACAGAATCAGTCCGTTTTTGGCGATGCTGAGTGCGCCTTCGGTAAATTTTTCGATCAGGATTCTATAAGTGTAATCGGCACTTTCTATGGCGAAAACCTGTGGTCTTCCTTCTGGATCGGTCACAACCAAAGCATCGACCGCGCCGCTTCTGATGGAATCGACGATAGCTGTACTTTCGGACAGTTTCTCGCGAAGTTCCTCGTTTTCCCGCTCTAACTTCCTTATGATTTCGTCCTTCTCCATCAGCTTTCGATCCCTAGATAATTCAGTACTTTTTGAACGTCAGACAAATCACCTACGATCGTTTTGGATGGCATGGGATGCGTCCGGATCAACGTCGGAATCGCCACGATCTGAAATTCTATGGCTTTTTCGCGCTCGACTCCTACGTCCACGATCTTCAACTCGTAATTTCCCTTGAGGTATTTTTCGCCTATCGCGTGGAAATTCTCTATCGCAGCCACAGATTTCACCGACATTCCCGACACGAAAAGCGCAAACTCTTGCTTGGAAAAATCGTTTTCGTGGTCGATATTGGAATCAGAAACTAAGATAACGGCTTGATGTTTAGTCCTACTAAGACGCGTTCTTCGTTAGACAAATCGCCGATGATCTTGCGGATCGGCTCCGGAAATTTGCGTACCAAAGTTGGCACAGCGACGATCTGGTCACCTTCGGCAAGTTGTGGCGTAATCAGCAAATCGATGATCTCGATGCTGTAAATGCCCGCCAAATGTTCTTCGGCGTATTTTTTTATGTTGCTCAAAGCCTTGATCGACTTCGGCGTTTGTCCGGCGATGTATAACAGCAACTGCCATTCCTTTACCTGCTTTTTCATTTCTTCGATTTGGATTTTTGTTGCTTCTCAGGTTGCGCCGGCGCGGATAAGTTGTCTTCTATAGAGGCGAATTCGCTTCTCAAAGTCGTGATTGCGGCCTCGAGAATCTGTCGTTTGCGTTCGAGTTCGCGCACGTTCTTCTCCTGGGATTTTCTTTGTTCGTCGCTCATAGCTTCTCGCTGCGCACGGTGATTTTGACGCGCCGCTCCGAGCAGCAAGCCTTCCGGCCCGATTTCGACATCGAGCAATTCGATGCCGTTACCGTTGATGACAAACTCGCGGACTTGGTTGGAATGACCCATTCCGCGCGACTTTATGATGTAGATGCCGCGGTTTCTCTCTCCTATTCCTTCCATGTCGCGAACTGTGATCCAAGTATCGACAAGCGATGAAACCGATTCCTCGGCAAGATCAGGTCGCATGTGTTCGGTCGGTTTGCTCAACGAGGTGAAAAGAACCGTGATGTTGCGCAATTTGAGCATGTCGATGAGACGCACGAGCATCGAACGAACTTCGTGTTCGCTTCCGACGCTTATCAAATTACTTATCGGATCGATCACAACGGTCGTCGGTTCAAATTCCTTGATCAACTTTTGGAGCGTCAGCAAATGTAGTTCCAAACCATTTAGCGTCGGTCGTGACGAATGGATTTCAAGCAAGCCTTTCCTGACGTATTTTTCGAGGTCGATTCCGATGGAACTCATATTTCGGATCAACTGTTGTGGCGATTCCTCGAACGCAAAAAACAAAACGCGTTCGCCTTTCGAGCATTGTGCCGCGGCGAAATAAGATGCGATCGTGGTTTTCGCGGTCCCGGCCGTTCCCGATACCAAGGTGTTGCTTCCTTTGTAGAATCCGCCAAGTTCAAACATTTCGTCGAGTCCCGGAACGCCCGTGGAAACGACTTCAGATGAAACGCTGTTGCTGAGTTGCAACGACGTGATCGGCAACACCGAAATCCCGTCTTCGTCTATCAGGAACGGGTATTCGTTCGTGCCGTGAGTCGATCCGCGGTATTTGACGATCCTTAATCGGCGCGTCGAAACCTGTTCGATAACGCGATGGTCGAGAATGATGACGCAATCGGATACGTACTCTTCGAGGCCTTGGCGCGTCAACGTCGCTTCTCCTCTTTCTCCCGTGATGATTGCCGTGACGCCTTTGTTTTTTAGCCAATGGAACAATCTTCTCAATTCGGCGCGCAAGATTGCTTGGTTGCTGAAACCTGAAAACAGCGATTCGAGCGTGTCGAGCACAACTCTTTTCGCCCCGACCGTATCGATCGCGTGACCTAACCTGATGAAAAGTCCGTCAAGGTCGTAATCGCCGGCTTCCTCAATTTCCGAGCGCTCCACGCGAACGTGATCTACGACAAGTTTCTTTTGTTTCTTGAGATCCTCGAGGTCGAAACCCATTGAGCGGACGTTGAGCGACAAGTCGTTGCTTGGTTCTTCAAACGACATGAACACGCCATTTTCGCCGTGTTCCGTAATTCCTTTGATGATAAATTGCATCCCAAATAACGTTTTTCCGCATCCGGCGCCGCCACATACCAATGTAGGACGGCCTTTTGGCAAACCGCCGTTCGTTATCTCATCGAGTCCGTCGATCCCGCTTAACGCCTTTGGAAGCGTCTGGTTTTCTTCTTGCTTTTTGCTTTTTTGAGCCACGTTTTTCTGTAAATGTTCGTCGTAGCAAGGTAATTCTTTTTTTTGCCTTTCAGGCTGAGGATGTTTATCACATTCACATGTAATTTTATATGGGCTTTTTGTTTTTTTTTGAGCTTTTTCCGGCTAACCTGGCACTAGCTTTCTTTAAAAAACCGGTTTTTCTAGAGGTTGCAACGAGCTTCCTGCGGTCGCTGTTTCGAGCCAAGAAAAGTTCGGTTGTTTCTGCGAAAGGCTAGTTGCGTTATCCGGGCTATGGATTGTCGTAAGACGATCCTTTTTTTTAATTTTCCTTTTTTGTGTTTATGGAAATTACCTCGCTCTCGAAGCGTAAAATAAAAAAGCTGCGCTTTTTTTGGCCTTTGCGGCAGCTGCGCTGCCGTATGTTGTAGTTCGTCGCCTTCCGCGGGACTACTTTTGCCTGGCCGCAAAAGTAGCAAAAAGGCCTTGCGGCTCGAACCAAAAACGCGACCTGACAGCCTTGAAATTTGGAAAAGAGGCGGCTTTGATGGATAATCTTTGGTCTTTACGTTGGCGTGAAACAATCATTAGGATCAAAAACCTTAACATTTTCTACAGGAAATCTGTAATCGACTCCCGATTTTTTCCACGAACTTCGGCCAGACCTAACAAATCTTCGAGATTTGTTAGGTCTTAGAAAACTGCGGCTTCCCATGGATTTCGACATTTCGAAGCACGGGTTTTAAAGATAAAACTTCCGGTTGTCTCTGTCGCGAAAAACAGCTATGTCTTTGATGAAAATAATCGGTTGGCTTTGATTGACAATCTTGGTTTTTACGTTTTGTCCTAAGCAACCATTCGGATCAAAAACCTTAACATTTTCTACAGAAAATCTGTAATCGAATCCCGGTTTTTCCCCCGAACTTCGGCCAGACCTAACAAATCTTCGAGATTTGTTAGGTCTTAGAAAAATAAGGCTTCCCACAGATTTTTGACATATTTTTGGACGTTTCGGAGCACGAGTTTTCAACGCCATAAGTTTCCGGCGGCGACGTTATGGAAACGATTTTGGCGATTGAGGAATTTTGGTGTTCGGAGACACATTTTTCCAGAGCGATAGCGGAGGGAAAATGTCAATAAACACTTTCCATTAGTCGCGGCATTAGCGTTTTGGCGGGCACCTGACGTCTTGAAAATTCGCAGAAATGAAAAACTGTGTGAGCGACCCAAAGAGGTTTTCGCACCCAAAAAGGCTCCGCGAGTTTTTTACAATCCATAGCCCGGATGCGGGCAACTAGCCTTTTGCAGAAAAAACCGAATTTTTCTAAGTTTAAAACAGCGACCGCAGGAAGCTCGTTTTAAACCCTAGAAAAACCGGTTTTTACAAAAAAGCTAGTGCCAGTCAGCCGGAAAAAGCTCCAAAAAAAATTAACGCCAGTTCAGTCCCGGAGCAACATGCTCTAAAATAGAAGAAAGCACATGCACATTATACTCCACACCCAAAGTATTCGGAATCGTCAAAAGCAACGTATCAGCTTCCCGAATCGCCTCGTCCTGCGCCAATTGCTTGATAAGTTCATCAGGTTCCGCGGCGTAGCTCTTGCCGAAAATGGCGTTTTTGCCCGGCTCGATCATCCCGATGGAATGGCTGCTCTTGGATTGTCCGAAGTATAGGCGATCCTGGTCGTTCATGATCGCGAAAATCGATCGGCTTACCGAAACCCTTGGCTCGCGAGTGTGTCCGGCTTTTTTCCAGGTTTCCTTATAAAGCCTGATCTGCTCGGCTTGCTGTATGTGGAACGGCTTTCCGTTTTCGTCGTATTTGAGCGTTGAACTCTGTAAATGCATTCCGTTCTCGGCGGCCCAAATTGCCGTGGCGTTCGAGGCCGCGCCCCACCAGATGCGTTCGCGCAGTCCTTGGGAATGCGGTTCCAGACGCAGCAATCCCGGCGGATTCGGGAACATCGGATAAGGATTGGGTTCGGCAAAGCCCACACCATTTAGTTTGTCGAGAAATTCGAGTGCTTTACGGCGTCCCATTTCGGCATCGTCCTCGCCTTGTTTTGGCTCGTGTCCGAAATAGCGCCATCCGTCGATTACTTGTTCGGGCGAACCCCGGCTTATTCCGAGTTGTAATCTTCCTCCTGAAATCAGATCGGCAGCTCCGGCGTCTTCTACCATGTACATCGGGTTTTCGTACCGCATGTCGATCACGCCCGTGCCGATTTCGATTTTCGATGTCTTGGCGCCGATGGCCGACAAAAGTGGAAAGGGCGAGGCGAGTTGTGCCGCGAAATGGTGTACTCTGAAATAGGCGCCGTCCAGGCCGAGTTCTTCGGCTGCTACGGCCAGATCTATCGATTGGAGTAGCGTGTCTGATGCGGTCCGGGCTTTGTAGGCGGGATGATTTGCCCAATGTCCGAACGATAAAAATCCTATGCTTTTCATAGTCTAAAATTACGGCTTTTTTTGGGTGTTTCGGGTAGTGGCTTTCTTTGGGGATAGCTTGGTTTGGTTTTTCGGATATCTTACGAATAAATGTGGATCTGAAGTGACCGACATCGACAAAAACCGATGCCAAAATCTGTTTTATTCGTTACATTCGCCAACCTAAAAACCCAAATTCGCACTTGAAACTATCTTACTTTTTGCTTTTGTTGTTCGTCTCCTGCAGTTCGTCTTCCCAAAAGATGTGCGTGCAGATCAAGGCGCAGTTTGAGAACGATAAGGCTTCTACAGCCGAAAAAGAACTTACGGTGGAACGGTTGCGGCTGCGACTTGAGGGTGCGCACGTCAAAAATGAAGTGACGCTTTCCCAAGATGTGATTACCGTTAAGTTGGCGTGCGATCCGTCCCAATCTTTTCGCAAGGCTTTTCGTTCTGAGGTTTTTGCGATGTATGAGACTTATGATGCGGAAGACGCTTGGCGGTATTTGGATGCGCTCAAGGAGCAAGCTGTTTTGGGTGTGATCGATCGGCAGACAAACGTTTTGGCCTGCATCGGAACTTGTGCTGCAGCGAATAGCAATGGCGTTCTGAACTATCTGAATTCCGAAGAAACAAAGAAAAAACTGCCGAAGGACTTGGCTTTTTATTGTGGAAAACCTGATCCTGACAATTTCTCCGTTTCCATTTATGCCTTGCGGAAAGCCGAAAAACCGCCTGTCGACATAACGATGATCAGGAAGGCCGGCGCTGCCGAATCAATTTATGGAAGCTCCTACAACACCACGCTGGAATTCACCAAAGCGCATGCGAAAACGTTCGCCGATCTCACCGAAAAAAATTCCGGCCGCGCCATTTCGATGCTGCTTGGGGACGAAGTGATCTATTGCCCGATGGTTTCCGGACGCATCGAAGGCGGAAAAGTCGATATCAGCGCGCGGTTTTCAAAAGTCGAGGCTGAAACGCTTGCCATGCGCATCAATTTGAGTCCGCCGCTTCGGATTTTGATTTTTGAGGAGAAGCTGATTGAGTGATAGTTTCAGTGATCTAGGCTTTTTTTGAGGAAATTTCCGCTATCGCCTTGACTTGACGTACACTTAGTGTCTCTACGCTGTGCTGGGATGCGCAAGTTGTTTGCGGAGAGGATGGGATTACCTGCGGTGATCCCTTATGTGGGTGTCCGTCGAGGAAATGCGTTTCTTTTCACGATGCGTATTTTCCTAGCAGAGAGGATGGGATTACCTCCGGTGATCCCTAAGAGGGAATCCGCCAAACAACTTGCGCCGCTGAAAAAGCGGCGTCAATTTTTTATTTCAGAAAAATTGAGAAAAGCGAAAAGCTTTTCCAATTTCTCCAAAACAAAAAATGCGCTTCCCAAAAGGGAAGCGCAAGTTGTTTGCAGAGAGGATGGGATTCGAACCCACGATGCAGTTACCCACATACAAACTTTCCAGGCTTGCTCCTTCAACCACTCGGACACCTCTCTAAATTTGCGGTTGCAAAGAAACACATTTTTTTCGGTTGCGGGAAATTAAAAACTGGATTAGGACATTTCTCCTCGCAAAGAAGTCTCGAAAACGGTTCGGAAAACGCTTGGCGCGACTTTTTCGCCGAGCAGGTACATCAATTTCGTGATTGCCGCTTCGGTTGTGAGGTCTTTTCCCGAGATCACTCCTATTTTCTTGAGTTGCGTGCTGGTTTCATATTGTCCCATGCTCACGCTTCCGCCCGAACATTGAGTCACGTTTACGATGTGAAGTCCTTTCTTTATGGCTTTTTCGAGTGCCGAGACGAACCATTTTTCGGTTGGCGCATTCCCCGATCCGTATGTTTCAAGTACCAGGCCTTTGAGGTTTTGGATGCTAAGGATGGCCGAAAGCACATCGGAACTGATTCCCGGAAACATCTTGAGAACAACCACATCGTCGTTCATTTCGCGGTGAATGACTAGCTTTTTGTTTCCGTTTTTGAGGAAGGCCGATTCGGTATTGATTTTCAGATGCACGCCCGATTCTGCCAGCGGCGGGTAATTCGGGGAAGCAAACGCATTGAAGTGTTCGGCATTGATCTTGGTCGTGCGGTTGCCGCGGTAAAGTTTGTATTCGAAGTACAGGCAGACTTCGGAGATTATCGGCTTGTTCTTGTCCCGCAAAGACGCGATCTGGATGGCCGTGATCAGGTTTTCCTTGGCGTCGGTTCTCAAGTCGCCGATTGGTAGTTGCGATCCTGTGAAAACGACTGGCTTGTCGAGGTGTTCAAGCATAAAACTCAAAGCCGATGCCGAGTAACTCATCGTGTCAGATCCGTGCAGGATCACGAAGCCGTCGCAAGATTCGTAGTGTTTTTCGACGATGTCGACCAATTGGATCCACTTGTCGGGATTCATGTTCGAGGAATCGATCGGTTTTGCGAACGAAATCGTTTCTATCTCGCAGTCGAGCTGTTTTAGCTCTGGGATTTTCTGTAAAAGTTTCGAGAAGTTGAACGCCTTGAGCGCGCCAGTCCTGAAATCCTTGACCATTCCGATCGTTCCGCCGGTGTAAATCAACAGGATTTTGGGTCTAGACGACATCGGCATATTTCAATTTGTTGACCACGGGATTGGCGTACATCGCCAAAAACCCTTCGAAAAGCACCGGATTGTCCTCGTCGATCTTGATCTCAAGACGTCTCTCGAACAATTCCTTTTCCTTTTCGGTATATCTGTCGGAGTAAGTGTCGGTTTTATGCAACAAATCGTAGGCGATAAAATTCGTCGGCCAAAGTTTATAGCCCGAAATGATCGCCTCGTCAAGCGCTTGCGTGAGCGCCTGAACTTGTTTTTGGGAGTTTTCGAATTCGGATTTTATCTGATCGATTTCCCCAGACAAAACATCGCCAACGTGCATGTGGATGCGTTTCTTCTGACCCATGATTCCGGACAAAAGCGTCAGGAAATCCTCGTTTTTCTCCTTGATATATTTTTCATTGTTAGCCTCGGCAAGCAATCGCGGCATTTTCAGGGCGTCGGTCGGATCGTATTCGTAAGAGATCGAGACCGGAACGATCTTGACCTTCTTGAAATAATCCATCAGATTTTCCTCGTTCGAACCCATCGCAAGCATTTTCAGGACGCCTTGTTGCGTCTGGTCGTTTCCGTCTTTGGTTCGGCCTTCACGTTGGGCAATCCACACCGAACGATTTTCGCGGCGAAGCAATCTGGCGATGTATTCGGACATGTTTTTCGAAGCCTGCAAAAGTTCCCTGGGCGGAAGGTTTCGCTGCACCAGAAAGTTTCGGTTCAAACGCGAAAGCACGTGCAGGAATTGCTTTTGCACGAGGTTGTCACCGATGGCCGAAGCCGTCATGACGAGTCCGTGCTCGAATAACGCGCAATTCAATAAAGACGTGTCGAGAATGATGTCGCGGTGGTTCGAAATGAACAGATAAGCCGTGTTTTGCTCGAGTTTTTCGAAGCCCGAAGTCGTGATGCCTTCAGAACTTCTGGTCAAAACCTGCTGGATCGAATGATAGACGAAATTGCATTGAAAATCGCGTATCGAGTGCGTGTGTTCGAATTGGGAAAGCCAGGTTTCGTCGGGTTGATCGGGAAATGTAAAATTCATCAACGCCTTCATCATCGGATGGTTTGCGACCGATTTCAGCGCGGCGTTCACTTCGGCATCGTAAAATGGCCGGATAGCATCGAATTTTGACATTGGCAGTTGTTTAGCTGCAAAAAAACGAAAATTAATCGAGAGTTTTGTTAGCTTTTACTTAAATGCCGTACACCTTTTTTGAATTTTCGGTTGTGATTTTGGCGATTTCAGAAAGCGGTAAATCATAGATTTCAGACAGCTTTTGGGCAATATTCACGATGTAGGCGCTTTCGTTTCGCTTGCCGCGGAATGGCATCGGAGCCAGATAAGGCGAATCGGTTTCAAGCACGATATGCTCAAGCGGAATCTCCGACAGGAATTGGTCTATCTTGCCGTTCTTAAAAGTCGAAACACCGCCGATCCCGAGTTTCATCCCGAGCGAAATCGCGATTTGTGCTTGCTCTTGCGATCCGGTGAAACAGTGGAAAATCCCAAATAGATCATCGGCTGTTTCATCGGATAAAATCTCGAAAATCTCGTCGAAGGATTCGCGTCCATGAATGTTGATTGCAATCTTGTATTTTTTCGCCAGATGGATTTGCCTGCGGAAAGCTTGCTGTTGGATCGCCAAAGTCGTCTTGTCCCAATAAAGGTCGATTCCAATTTCTCCCACGGCGCAGAACTTGCGTTTCGACAATTCGGTCTCGACGAAATCGAGTTCTTTTTCCCAAGTGTCGGGCTTGACGTAAACCGGATGCAATCCAATCATCAAAAACACGTTTCCGGGATACTGTTTCTCCATTTCGTACATCTTTTTGGTGTAAGTCGAATCGATCGAAGGCACGAAGATTCGGGTCACGCCGGCGTTGAAGGCGCGTTGCATCATTTCGTTTCTGTCCTGGGAAAATTCTTCGGAGTAAATGTGGGAATGGGTGTCGGTCAAAATCATTTGGCGAAGGTAAGGCGCGGTGGCAGTTTTTCCAATTCGCGTTTTTGCGAACGACAGCTACAACCAAAATTTAACGAATCCGAAAATTCATTAAGACGATTTTGGCGAATCAATACTCGGGAAACCGCTATTTTTGGTTTTCACTCGACCGCCATGGAAAACCTCGACGCCATTCTTATCAATAGCGATTACCAAAAGATCAAATTCAAGATTTCAAAGACGAACCATTTGCTGATGTCGGCCTCGATAAATGGCGTAAAGGGCGATTTTATCCTCGACACGGGCGCGTCGAACAGTTGCGTAGGTTTTGAGGAAGCCGACCTGTTCAAACTCACCACCGAATTCTCGAAAACAAAAGCCGCCGGTGCGGGCGCGATCGACATGTTCACGAAATCGGCTCACCGCAATCTGCTCAAGATAGGACGTTGGAGCTATGACGATTTCAACCTCGTGGTTTTCGATTTGTCGCACGTGAATATGGCGCTCGAACAGCACAAGGCCAAGCGCGTCCAAGGCATCATCGGTGCCGACGTCTTGATTCACGGAAAGGCGATCATTGACTACGATACGCGGTATTTGTACCTGAAAAAGGCTGCTATCATTTGATTGGCAAATTTTCGGACATTTTTCCTTCAGATAAAGGTTTCCTGACTGTCGGAACACTTCAGATTTGACGTTTTGGAATTCAGAATTTCCACTTTACTTTCGCGACATCCGGTTCTTCCGAAGATCTGATGATCCGAAAATCAATACCTCCATAAAATGCAAAATCTTTCAATTAAAAAATCGATCTGGAAAGCCTTGAGCTTGGTGCTGACTTCTTCGGCACTTGTCGCGATGGGCGTTTTCATCCTTCTCGAAAACAGTTCGAGATCTTTTGTCGGATGGATCAATGTGATTTTCTTCAGCCTGAGTTGGCTCGTCGGAATGTACCAATTGTTCGACAGACGTCCGCAATTGATCGCCGACGAAAACGGATTTTTCGACCGAATGGTGCTAACAGAACCCATTTCGTGGTCGGCTGTGGAAAGCATCCGAATGAAACAGACCGGATTCATCATCGGAAAACAAATTTTCGCAGAAGTCGTACTCAAGCCATTCTCGGGAGAAAACATCGGACGCAAAATCAAAAAACGCCTGTTCACGAAAGCTCCACAAACTTCGAAACCTTATGTCGTAAACGTAACACTGTCGCCGCTCGAGGGGAAACCGAGGCAAACGCTCGAAGCACTTCGGACGCTAAAAAACCTATCGGATATCGGTACTTCAAACGATATGGACTGAGATTTCCATCCGAATAATTTCGCTGATTTTGTCTTAATCTAACAATCAAACAGCTGAAAATCAAACCAAATCCCGAATAATTCAATTTCGGGATTTTTTTTGTGACAGAATCTGAAGGAAATTCAGTAATCTTGGCATCCATTTTGCAAAAAACGCCAAACATAACCAATACCACTATTTTATGAAAGTGAGAATTACCTCTGCTTTTTTACTGCTTTTTGTTCTCGTTGCCAGCGCACAAAATCGCGGTCATTTGACAATTTTTTCTGAAGACGGCGACAAGTTTACGCTAATCCTTAACGGGGAACGCATCAACGAAGTCCCGCAAACCAACCTTCGCGTCGAAGATTTGCCACAACCTTATTACAGCTGCAAAATCCTTTTCGAGGACAAGACCAAAAAGGAAATTTCTACGAACAACCTTGGCCTGACCGATGTCGACGATCATTTTATGGACGTGACGTACAAGATTCGCCGCGACAAGAAAAATCCGGAGAAAATGAAGATGAATTTTTTCAGCATGGCCGAAATCGAACCTGATTTCACGCCTCCGCCAAGCCTTTATGTAATGCACTACGGACAACCACAACCACGCGTTTCACAAACCGTCACCCAAACCACGACGGTAACGAACGGACAACCGGCTGGCGGCATCTCGATGAACGCAAACATGCCGGGAATGAACGTGAACATTTCGATCCAAGATCCCGAAATGAGCATGAGCCAAAGCACAAGCACGACGACTACGACAACCGTTTCGGGCAGCGACGACAGACGTCCACGACCAAGCCGCGGCTGTTTCGAAGGTTATCCGATGTCACCGCGTCAACTAAGCGATATGATCGCAAGTCTTCGCAAACAAAAATTCGAGGACACGCGTATCAAGACCGCCAAACAGATGATTGCCAACAATTGCATGAGTTCGGCTCAGGTTGCGCAAATGTGCCAGGAATTCACCTTCGAAGCGAACCGTCTTGATTTGGCCAAATTCGCCTTCGGATTCTGCGTCGATCCAAACAACTACTATAAAGTGAACGATGTTTTTACTTACAGTTCAAGTACTGATGAGTTGACGGAGTTTGTTTCCAGACGTTGATGTTTTTCCTTTACGATTCAAATCCTGCTTTTTAAGTGGGATTTTTTTTTTAGCTTTTTCCGGCTAATCTCTTTTAGCCGCAAAATCTTTCTATCATACAAATTCCTTTGTAACGGAAGCTTTTTACTCTCAAGCCGCATAGAACGAGCTTCGCTCGTTTGGGGTTTTCGCCGGCTGCGCCGTCGCTTGCTTTGAATTTCTTTCGTCGCCTTCCGCGGGACTACTTTTGCCTGGCCGCAAAAGTAGCAAAAAGGCCTTGCGGCTGAACCAAAAACGCGACCTGACAGCCTTGAAATTTGGAAAAGAGGCGAACAATGCACTGTACCGTTGACGCCTCTTTTTTCCCAAATTTCAAGACGTCAGGTGCCCGCGGTTTGTGCTTAGGCCGCGTACTAATTGGAAGTGTCTATTTGCTTTTTAGCTTGCTTCGCTGCGCTAAAAACGGCTCCGTGGCGAAAAACAGGTGTGTCTTTGACGGAAACAATCGGTTGGCATTGATCGAGAATCTCAGGTTTTTACGTTTTGCCCTAAACAACCATTCTGTTCAAAAACCTTAACATTTTCTACAGAAAATCTGTTAATTGAATCCCGGATTTTTCCCCGAACTTCGGCCAGACCTAACAAATCTCCGAGATTTGTTAGGTCTTAGGAAAATACGGCTTCCCAAGGGTTTCGAGTGGCTTTTTAGACGTTTAAGAGCACGGGTTTTAGA
>NZ_SEBR01000046.1 GCF_004295795.1 Flavobacterium sp.
TGGCCGCAAAAGTAGCAAAAAGGCCTTGCGGCTGAACCAAAAACGCGACCTGACAGCCTTGAAATTTGGACCCGAGCAACGCGAACTGACGGAGCTTGCGGAGTAAAAGAGGCGAACAATTCACTGAACCGTTGACGCCTCTTTTTTTCCAAATTTCAGGACGTCAGGTGCCCGCGTTTTGTGCTTAGGCCGCGGACTAATTGGAAGTGTTTATTTGCTTTTTTAGCTTGCTTCGCGGCGCTAAAAATTGTCTCCGCAGGAAAGTTTTCGGTTTAGGGAACTTCTCGGTTGTCTCCGTAGCGAAAAACGGGTGTGTCTTTGACGGAAACAATCGGTTGGCTTTGATCGAGAATCTGAGGTTTTTTACGTTTTGCCCAAAACAATCATTCGAGTAAAAAACCTTAACATTTTCTACAGAAAATCTGTAATGAACTCTCGGTTTTTTCCCCGAACTTCGGCCAGACCTAACAAATCTCCGAGATTTGTTAGGCCTTAGAAAAATGCGGCTTTTGGCGGGTTTCGAATCGCTTTTCAGACGTTTAGGAACACGGGTTTTGAATATCGAAGTTTCCGGTTGTCTCCATAGAAATAAACGGCTAGTCTTTGACGGAAACAATTGGTTGGCGTTGATTGATAGTCTCAGGTTTTCACGTTGGCACGAAACAATCGCACGAGTAAACCTTAACATTTTCTACAGAAAATCTGTAATCAACTCCCGGTTTTTCCCCCGAACTTCGGCCAGACCTAACAAATCTTGGAGATTTGTTAGGTCTTAGGAAAATACGGCTTCCCAAGGGTTTCGATTGGCTTTTTAGACGTTTACGAGCACGGGTTTTAGAAGATCGAAATTTCCGGTTGTCTCCATAGGAAAAACAGCTATGTCTTTGACGGCGAAAATGGATTGCCGTTAACCGAGACTCTTGGGTCTTCACGTCTGCCCGAACCAAACATCCAAACTAAAACCTTAACATTTTCTACAGAAAATCTGTAACCAACTCCCGGTTTTTTCCCCGAACTTCGGCCAGACCTAACAAATCTCCGAGATTTGTTAGGTCTTAGGAAAATGCGGCTTCACACCAATTTTCGACTGATTCTTCGGTTGTTTCGAAGCTCGGGTTTTCAGCGCCAGAAGTTTCCGGTGACGACCTTATGGGAACGATTGTGGCGATTGAGGAAAAAGGTGTTTCGGAGACACATTTTTCCAAAGCGACAGCGGCGGAAATCGAGGCCCGAGCAGAGAGCAAGTCGTTTCACAAAAATCTACGGGCCCGAAGATTCAACAAAGTTAAAAATGTCAATAGACACTTTCCCATCAGTCCGGCATTTGAGCGTTTTGGCGGGCACCTGACGTCTGGGAAATTCGCGACCCGAGCAACGCGAACTGACGGAGCTCGCGTAGTAAATTAAAGGCTGTCTGAGCGACCCAAAAAGGTGCTCGAACCAAAAAAGTCTCCGCGAGTTCCTTTAATTCCCGAATTCCCAAGGCTGTCAGGTCGCCAAAATCGGTCGTGCCGCGAGCCTTTTTGTTACTTTTGCGGCGAGGCAAAAGTAAGCCCCGCTGGCAGGCGACGAATCAAAATCAAAGCAGGCGGCAGCGCAGCTGCCGAAAAA
>NZ_SEBR01000011.1 GCF_004295795.1 Flavobacterium sp.
CGCCTGCCAGCGGGGCTTACTTTTGCCTCGCCGCAAAAGTAACAAAAAGGCTCGCGGCACGACCGATTTTGGCGACCTGACAGCCTTGGAAATTCGGAAATGAAAGGAACTCGCGGGAACTTCCTGTCGAAACGACTTGCTTTTTGGGTCGCTCAAACAACCTTTAATTTCACGAATTTCCAAGACGTCAGGTGCCCGCCAAAACGCTCAAATGCCGGACTAAGCGGAAAGTGTTTATTGACATTTTTCCGCCGCTGTCGCTTTGGAAAAATGTGTCTCCGAAACACCAAAATTCCTCCATCACAGGAATCGTTTCCATAACGTCGTTACCGGAAATTTTTGGCGTTGAAAACCCGTGCTTCGAAACAACTAAGAACCAGTCGGAATTGGTGGGAAGCCGCATTTTCCTAAGACCTAAAAAATCTCCAAGATTTGTTAGGTCTGGCCGAAGTTCGTGGGAAAATTCGGGATTCGATTACAGATTTTCTGTAGAAAATGTTAAGGTTTTTGATTCCGAAAGTTTTTTCTAGAAAACTTGAAAACTCAAGATTCTTGATCAACGCCAACCCATTTTCGCCGTTAAAGACATAGCTTTTTTTTTCTATGGACAACCAGAAACTTCTATCTTCTAAACCCCATGCTTTGAAACAGCCAAAGAACCAGTAGGAAACCCTTGGGAAGCCGCATTTTCCTAAGACCTAACAAATCTCCGAGATTTGTTAGGTCTGGCCGAAGTTCGGGGAAAAAACCGGGATTCGGTTACAGATTTTCTGTAGAAAATGTTAAGGTTTTTTACTCGAATGGTTGTTTCGGGCAAATGTCAAAATCCTAGAATCTCGATCAAGGTCAAACGATTGTGCCCGTCAAAAACACACCTGTTTTTCGCTGCGAAGCCAAACTAGAGGTTCTCGAAATCGAAAAATTTCCTTCGGAGCCAATTTTTAGCGCCGCGAAGCAAGCTAAAAAGCAGATAAATACTTCCGATTAGTCCGCGGCCTAAGCACAAAACGCGGGCACCTGACGTCTTGAAATTTGGGAAAAAAGAGGCGTCAATGGTACAGTATATTGTTCGCCTCTTTTACTCCGCAAGCTCGGTCAGTTCGCGTTGCTCGGGTCCAAATTTCAAGGCTGTCAGGTCGTGTTTTTGGTTCAGCCGCAAGGCCTTTTTGCTACTTTTGCGGCCAGGCAAAAGTAGTCCCGCGGAAGGCGACGAACAACAACATCCGGCGGCGCAGTTGCCGCAAACCTAAAATGAGCGAAGCTCATTTTTACTAGGCTCAGAGAGAAGAAATGTTCCGTAAATAAAATTGTGTTTAAAGAAAAAAGATCGTTTTACGACAATCCTAGCCCGGATGCGGGCAACTAGCCTTTTGCAGAAAAAACCGTGATTTTCTAGATTTAAAACAGCGACCGCAGGAAGCTCGTTTTAAATCTAAGAAAAACCGGTTTATACAAAAAAGCTAGTGCCTGGTAGCCGGAAATAGCTCCTAAAAAGAAACCAACCCCAACGCTGTAAGCGTATCAATAACGCCATTATGATTGTTGTCAAAACGCGTCGTAAACTTCGAAATCGCAAGAATTTCCGGATGCGCATTCACCATCGCGTAACTGTTTTGGGCATATTGCATCATCTCGAAATCGTTCATGTAGTCTCCAAAAACGAGTGTTTCAGCGTTCGAGATTCCGAGTTTTTGCTGCATTTTTTGAAGCGCCTCGCCTTTATTGGCGTGTGTTGGCATGATGTCCAGCCAAATTTCGCTCGCTACAGCCGGTTTGCAACGGTCGGCGAACGGCTTGAAGAACTCGAAACTGTAGTTTTCAGGGTTTCTGAAATCGCAGACGGTGAATTTGAGTACATCGGCTTCAACTTGAGTCAGGTTTTCGACGACTTGTATGTGGTGGAAATAGTCGCGGGTTTTGGACAGAAAGCGCTCGTTGGTGCTTTCCACATAAGCGGTTTCGGCTCCGCAAAGCACGATGTGGCAATCATCGAGACCGCGCGCGACCGCAATCAATTCCTGCACCAGTGCTTTGTCCAAAGCTGTTATCGAAATGACTTCGGATTTGTTCACGATGATCGTCCCGTTCTCGGCCATGAAAAGCATTTTGTCTTTTACGGGCGCGAAGATGTCGGCCAGCGTTTGGTATTGTCGTCCGCTTGCCACGGCGAATTGGATGCCTTTTTGCTCGAGTTGCTCGATGGTATTCCAGATGGTTTCGGGAAGTTCGCGTTTGTCGTTCAAAAGCGTTCCGTCCATGTCGGTCACGATCAGTTTGGTCATTTAGTTTTCGATTTTTAGTGCCGATGCCGTATGTTGTCTGATTTGCGACAGCAATTCCGGATTGTCGTTGAGTTTTTGTCCGTAAGACGGAACCATCTGACGCAACTTTTGCTTCCACTGCTCAGAACTTGCTTTCTCGAAAAAGCATCTGTCAAGCAGATCGATCATGATCGAAGCCGTTGTGGACGCGCCCGGAGAAGCGCCAAGCAGAACTGCAAGCGATCCGTCGGCTTTCGTTACGACTTCCGTTCCGAATTCGAGCACGCCTCCGCCATCGGGCGCTTTTTTGATGACCTGGACGCGCTGACCGGCAGTTTCCAAAACCCAGTCTTCGTTTTTGGCGTCCGGAACATATTCGCGCAAGGCTTCCATCCTATCGTCAGGCGATTGGCGCACTTGGTCAATCAGATATTTTGTGAGCGGCAAATTGTGGAATCCGGCAGAAAGCATCGGAATCAGGTTGTTGGCTTTTATCGAAAGCGGCAAATCGAGATACGATCCGTTTTTGAGGAATTTGGTCGAAAATCCGGCGTAAGGTCCAAAAAGCAACTCCTTTTTACCGTTTATCATTCGCGAATCGATATGCGGAACAGACATCGGCGGCGCGCCAACCGAAGCCTTTCCGTAAACTTTCGCATAGTGTTTTTCGATCACGGCCTCGTTCGTGCATCGCAGCCATTGTCCGCTTACGGGAAATCCACCAAAGCCATTCCCTTCCGGAATGTGGGCTTTTTCGAGCAACGGAAGCGAACCTCCGCCCGCGCCAATGAAGACGAACGGCGTTCTGGTATGCGCTTTTTCGCCATTCATGCGGTTTCTCACGGTGATTCTCCAAGTGCCGTTTTCCTTTTGTTTCATGCGGCGCACTTCGTGGTTGAAGAAAATCGAGACGCCTTCCTGTTTTTTGAGGTGATTGAACATGGCGCGCGTGAGTTCGCCAAAATTGACATCAGTACCGATTTTCATGTAGGTCGCCGCGGTTTGCTCCCATGCGTCACGGCCTTCCATGACCAAAGGCATCCACTTTTTCTGGATGTCGTGATCTTCTGAAAATTCCATTTGCGAAAACAGCGGATTGGCCTGCAAAGCCGCGTGACGTCTCTTGAGATAAGACACGTTTTCCGGTCCCCAAACAAAGCTCATGTGCGGAATGCTCCTGATGAAATTCTCCGGATTTTCGATAAGTCCTTTTTCGATCAAAAAGCTCCAGAATTGGCGCGAAACCTCGAAAGATTCGGCAATTTTGATGGCTTTGGAAATGTCGATATTGCCTTCCTTGTCTTCGGGCGTGTAGTTGAGTTCGCAAAAAGCGGAGTGTCCCGTTCCGGCGTTGTTCCAAGCGTCGGAACTTTCGGCTGCGGCATTGTCCAGTCTTTCGAAGATCTGGATGCGGATGTCAGGTTGCAATTCCTTGAGCATGATGCCCAAAGTGGCGCTCATGATCCCGGCGCCTATGAGCACGACGTCCGTGCCCGGTTGAATCGTTGTGTTGTCGCTGTGCATGGCTGAAAATTAGCGGCACAAATATACTTGGATTGCGTCCGAAAAGAAAGTTATTTAGAATGATTTTAGAAACAAATTACGATAACGTTTTAGCTTCAGAACATCTTGCGCGACAGGTAATCACGCAACATGATTGTCGCTGAAATCTCGTCGATCAAGCCTTTGTCCTGACGCTGTTTTTTCTTGAGTCCCGAATCGATCATCGACTGGAAAGCCATTTTCGAGGTGAAGCGCTCGTCTACGCGGATGATCTCCATTTCAGGAAATGCGATCTTGACTTTTTGGACGAATTTCTCGATCAAAGGCGCGCTCTCGGAAGCCGTTCCATCCATTTGTTTTGGCTCTCCGATCACAATTTTGACGACGGTTTCTTTGGAAAAATAGTTCGTCAGAAAATCGATCGCAGTCTCGGATGCGACTGTCGTAAGTCCGGATGCGATGAGCTGCATCTCGTCCGTCACGGCGATTCCCGTGCGTTTTTTCCCGTAGTCGATGGCGAGGATTCGGCCTGGCGTCTTTAGCATTTCAGTCGGTTTTGTAAGATTGTTCCGAAGTGATTTTGATGTCCGAAAACAAAAGCAAAGGTCGTATTTTCAATTTGGATTGTCGCCGGAAACTTTTGTTCATAAAAAAAGCCGAAATCAATCGGCTCAACTGTTTCGAAAAAGTTCGGTTCAGAAATCGAAAGCGTCTATTTCCGACTTGACTTTTTCGTAAGCGTTTTCTGAAATGCCCGGAACTTTCACGCCTTCCATGCGAAACGTCGTGATGTCGGTCAGCCCTAAAAATCCAAGGATATTTCTCAGATACGGTTCGGCAAAATCCATACTTTTCATAGGCTCGACCGAATAAATTCCGCCAGAGGCCATCGCCAGATAGACTTTTTTGTGCTGCAATAGTCCGATAGGACCGTTTTCGCCATAACTGAAAGTCACGCCGGCTCTCGTGATTTGGTCGATCCACGATTTGAGCGTGCCCGGAATGTTGAAGTTGTAGAACGGAACGGCAATCACCACGACATCGGCTTCTTTAAGCTGGTTGATTGCCGAGTTCGACTGCGATGCATCGGAGTCGTTTTCATCTGACAAATCACCTCCCGAAGCGACAAAAGCCAGAAAATGCGCTGCCTCGAGATGCGGGACTGGGGTTTTTGCCAAATCCTTTACGACGATCGAACTGTCGGCATATTTTTTTTCGAGTTGGGAATTGATGGCGTCCACCACTTTTTTGGTGTTCGAATTCGCGCCGTTTATACTCGATAGGATGTTCAATATTTTCATGCGGAAAGAATTTTGGTTTACAACACAAACTTATTTACATTTGCTTTCGTTTGTATAGTAATATCCTTCAGGATAGCGCTTCCCTCTTTTATAGCACACCTTCAAAGCAATGGAAACCAACACTTTATCAAAACATTCCCTGACTCGCATCGAATGTACGCACGCGCTCATGAACGTTAGGGACGCGCTCGAAATCTTGAGCGGAAAATGGAAATTGCCGATATTGATCGCGTTGTCGACAGGCGAAATGCGATTCAAGCAAATTGGGAAAGAAGTCTCGGGAATCACCGATAAAATGCTGTCGAAAGAACTCAAAGATCTCGAAATAAACCAATTGGTCACACGAACGGTTCTCGACACTTTCCCGCCCACGGTGATTTACAAACGCACGGAACACGCCGATTCGCTCTCGGAAGTGATTTCGGCCTTGAGAAGTTGGGGCGCTTTCCACCGTCAAAAAATCATTGGACCGAGATGATCTGAAATCGCGCGGATTATCGGCTAAAATCATTTGCATTCAACGAGATTTTCGCTTCCAAACCCAAAAAGTCCGCGAATCTTTTTGCTGCTTTCCCGATTTCCGCTTGACGGTTTTTGGGAATTTTCACCATCATTTCGACATCGATCGACACCGCGTCTTTTTTGGTCGAGCGCTTCCAGATGCCGCAAACCTGTCCGTCGACGACCAAAAGCGGACGAAAAATCCCGTTGCTCGTGAAAGCGTGACGATTGTGCACGGGATCGATCGACGCGCTTCTGTCTTTGTAGGCGATCAGGAATTCGTCAAAAGCCGGCAACAATTGCACCGATTTCGTTTTTACGGATTCGTTTTCCTCCGAAAAGTAGTACGTCTGACCTTCGATTTGCGTAGACTGAAGCAATTTCCCGTTCGCCGAAATTCCTTTGCGGCAATCGGTTTGGTTCAGGCCGCTCCACCACTGGAAATCCTTGATCGTCGCCGGTCCGTGGCTTTTGAAATAGGTTCTCGCCAATTCGGACAAAGCTTCTTCTCGTGAAAGTTTCCTTGGATTCCTGACGTGTTGCGACATCAAAGCGTAGCCGTGCTCCTTGCCTCGCCTGCCTCCGCTTACGACCAAACCTTCGAGTTCGGCCGCGACCATGATGTGCGCACTGCGGTATTCGTGGGTTCGGATGCCGTTGAATTCGAGGATTTCCATGAGTTCCGCGCGCGACAAATGTCCGTCAGCCAAGGCGTTTTCAATCAACTTGAAACTCTTGTGGTAGACTTTTTCGTCGAGACCGAGTTTCCTGTCGTTGGCCGCCATTTGTCCGCGGATGTTTTTGGCCGTCAAGTCGAGCATCCAGCCAATGTCGTCGGCGCAAGCGAAATGCCAGGTGGGGCGCAAAACGTGGGTTCTCACGATCTTTCCTTCGGCGATCGCAGCATCGACATCGGAATCTGAAATGGTGTGTAAACGCGATCCGATCGCCCATTTCGCCATCGGATAATCCTGAGCCTGAATTGCCCCAAAGTGCTTGACGAGTTGGTCGATTTCGGTAAAATCGGAACCTAAAATCTGTTGGTTTTGCTGGCGTTGGAACGAGAGATCTTTGAAATCCATCAGGGTTTCGGCAAATCGACTGCTTCGAATTTCAGCAAGTTCGTCCCGCCTTTTCGAAATTGCAGCACTTCCTCATTGGCCACAAAATTGTCCGAGGTTTCGAGCGCTTTCTTGAATTCGTCCTCAAGTTTCATTTCGGGACACGCCATCATCGTCGAAATGATGTTGAACAGTCGTACTTTACTTTGTTTGAGCTCGTATTTTCCGCCCATTCTGTTGCATCCGGCGAACGCCCCGAAACTTCCATCTTTGTTGAGTTGGATAAAATAATCCTGTCCTTTCGAAGGTTTGACGGGCTTGGAATTCACTTCTGACAATTTCCAATGAATGCCCGTAATTTGTTGCGGAAGCGCGTCCATAGGCGTTCCATCACTTTTGGCCGCTTCGGTTTCGCTTTGCTTGGAAAGCACGAATTCGCCCGCGTCGGATGGATTTAGGCGCGCGCCGTTTGCGTCCTGCATCACCAGAAAATTCTCACCGACAAAGAACTTCCGCTGCTGTTTATTGGCGTTGGTCAGCACGATTCCGTCGCCTTGGGCGTTCCATTTGAACGAACCTTTTTCCTCGAGAGTTTTGCCCGAAACCTCGGTCGTAAACATATAGGAGAAATCTTCGGCGAGCTCGAGCGAACTGTTCTTGCCTTTGATCGGGCCTTCGTAGCGACCGATGTAATCCAGCGAATTGTCGGAATCGTCGCGCACGGGAACGATAGTCGTATCGCCAATTTCGGTAGGTGCTTTTTGGACTTCTTTTTCTTTCGGCCCGCATCCGAATGCGATCGCCAGGCAACATATCAATAGTTTTTTCATGTCAGAATTTGGTGTAAGGTCGGCCGATACGCAGTAAAATCGGGAAATTCACTTTTTTGTCGGATGCTTCCCAAACAAGGGAAAGCTCGCATCGGATCAAATCTACCGGATTGATTCCTGTTTTCCTGAGATAATGCTGCGTCGCCGACCAAGATTCGAGATAGCCGAGCAATTGATCGATTGTCCAAACGAAATCATTCGCCCACGGAATCGTCTCGATTTCCTTGAACGGAAACGGGATCGTCTGGTAATTTTCGTCGACATAACGGCGTTCTGCATCCCAATACGGCCCGACGATATCGTAGTAAAAATGGCGAATGACTTTGTCGGCGCGCGGGTTAGTGGTAAAAAGTCCGTAACCGAGAATCGCGAAAATGCCTTCAGGTTTCAGGATGCGGTAAAGTTCTTTGTAAAATATCCTGAAATCGAACCAGTGCACGGCTTGGGCGACAGTGACCAAATCGAAAGCATTGTCTTCAAAGCCCGTATTTTCGGCCTGCTCAAGTTTGTAAGTGATATTTTCCGACTTGAAGGCGTTGTCCAATTGGTTTTGGCTGATGTCGGTGGCAAAAACCTCGTCGAAATGCAGGGCCAACTTTTGGGCGACCTGTCCGTTTCCTGTAGCCAGATCGAGGGCTTTTTTCTTTTCGGAAGCGAACGAACTCACATAATCGATAAGAGCATCCGGATATTGCGGCCGATTTTGCGCATATTTTTTGGCTTGGGCAGAAAAATTGTCTTTCATGGTATTTTCGTGATTCAGAAGTCGCTTACGAGACAACGTGTTTCGGTTGGCTGAAATTGCCTGATTTTGAGTGAATGTTGCCCAAATTTACAAAACAAATACGCGTTAGGTTTTTTAGGAATTTGTCCGATATTTACAACTTTAACAGTTGCGCGAAAAATATCATAGCGAATCGACCGTTATCATCGAACCAAATCAAACCTAAATGACCTGCAGACATTTTGTGGCGCTTTTTGCGCTGTTGACCACAGTCGTGGTTTCGGGCCAAGCAAAAGAATTCGATTTCAGTGGTTTTCAAACAAGCGATTCCAATATGAAATGGCAATCGGTGAAGCGCGTGAATCCCAGAAAAGCGCAGTTTTCACAGGACAGGATCACTTTCAGCCTCGACAAAATCTACAAACTCGTTATCGTCAGCCACCAGGATTTGCCTGACGGCGGAATCGTCTATCGCTGCAAGGACGAGACAAAAAAAGACGTCACGGTGACTTTGATCGGCAACGACCGCATGTTTTTGTATTACGGGGTAAACCGATACCAGATTACTTTCAACCATCCGATTATCGCTTCGACCCAACATTCGTATGCCGAAAGCGACTAGATTTGCAAAATCAGCCAACTCCGCTGTGACTTAAACGTTCACAACTCATTTCGAGGCGAAACCCGCGTCCCGATCCGTTTTGGTTTTTCTTTCCAAAACAAACGCAGGCACTTTCGTCACCACTTTCGAGTCTGGATGCGATTTTTGCAAAAGCCGCATTCCCGCAAGCATTCTTGTCAAGTCTGACAATTGCACTTTTTCTCTTGTGAAATGGTCGCGGAACAAACTGCCGCGTCGTCCGTAGCGCGAATTCATGCCTTTCGTGTAAGCATTGAACATGTGCGACAACGGCAAATACGTCTTCATCTGGAATTTTTCAGGGATTTCAGATTCCGGTTTAATCCTGATCAGCAATTCGAAACGGTCATTGAGCAGACAATAAGCCACGAGTTCGGCGACGGGCGCGACGTGCACTTCGAAAAGGCGCAGGAAATGCCAGTAATTTTCGTCCTCGTAGAACAGATTTTCCTGATTGTTCGCACTGTTTTTGATGTGGTAATAATTACCCGAGATAAAAGGCGTTCTTGTCATGGCTCTGATTTTTTGGTTGGTGTGGCGGTTAAGGCATCAGGATTCCAATATCTTGATTTTATGCTTGATAGCATCTTTAAATCGATAAGAAAACCCGGATTGTTCGGTGATGTGACCACAAAGTAAGCTCATTTTCGATTCTCCGGATTACAGATTTTCTGTAGTTTTTGTTAAATGTAGGTTCGGACATCCGCTTGACGGAAAAGCCAATTCTGGAATGCGGGAGTGCGTCCAAAATCTGTCAAAGCTATAATTTAATGGAACAAAAATCTCTCAAATTTCTCGTCGATTCCATCCCTAAAAATGCCGATTTTGCGCTAAATTTGCCAAAAACCAACTCATGAACCACCTTCGCGAAACCATCGAAAAAGCTTGGGAAGACCGCTCGCTTTTACAAGATCAGAAAACCCTTGACGCCATCCGTAAAGTTGTCGATTTGCTCGACGAAGGCACGATTCGCGTCGCCGAACCCACGCTCGATGGCTGGCAAGTGAACGAGTGGATCAAAAAAGCGGTCGTTTTGTACTTTCCGATCCAAAAAATGGAAACTTTCGAGGTTGGGATTTTCGAATACCACGACAAAATTCCGTTGAAGCGCAATTATGCCGAAAAAGGAATAAGAATTGTCCCGAACGCGGTCGCACGCCACGGCGCTTATATTTCAAAAGGTGTCATTTTGATGCCAAGCTACGTGAACATTGGCGCTTACGTCGATGAAGGCACGATGGTCGACACTTGGGCAACGGTAGGAAGTTGTGCGCAGATCGGCAAAAACGTGCACTTGAGTGGCGGCGTTGGAATCGGTGGTGTTCTCGAACCGCTTCAGGCCTCGCCTGTCGTGATCGAAGACGGCGCTTTTATAGGATCGCGTTGTATCGTCGTGGAAGGCGTCCGCGTGGAAACCGAAGCCGTTCTTGGCGCAAACGTCTGCCTGACCGCATCTACCAAAATCATCGACGTCACGGGAAGCGAACCTGTCGAGATGAAAGGAATCGTTCCGGCGCGCTCTGTCGTGATCCCGGGAAGTTATACCAAAAAGTTCGAGGCCGGAGAATATCAGGTTCCATGCGCTTTGATCATCGGAAAACGCAAACCTTCCACAGATTTGAAAACGAGTCTCAACGACGCTTTGCGCGAATACGACGTTGCTGTGTAATTAATAATTTATAAGTAATAATTTTTGTCGTGGAAGAAACTAAGGTCAGTCATTCGCCGAATTATTCATTATTCATTATTCATTATTAACTATTAATTATTGATTATTGATTGTGAAAATCCTCGTCATACAGCAAAAAATGATCGGAGACGTACTTACGTCGTCCATCATCTGCAACAATCTGAAAATGCTATATCCGACGGCGCAAGTCGACTATCTGGTCTATCCTTTTACGCGTCCGGTTGTCGAGAACAATCCGAATATCGACAACCTTATCTTGTTCAAGGATGAATTCCGAAAGAGCAAAAAAGCGTTCCTCAGGTTTTTGGTCGGAATCCGGAAAGCGAAATACGACCTTGTGATCGACGCTTACGGAAAACTCGAAAGCAACCTTGTCGTGGGCGTTTCGGGAGCGAAAACGAAGATCGGATTCCACAAATCGTATACGAAATTCGTTTACGACCAAACCGTGCGCGAGAAGTCGAAACCCGATACGAATGCAGGTTTGGCTATCGAAAACAGGTTGTTGCTGCTGCAAAGATTATCCGAAGGAAAACCGCTTGACAACCGACCCAAAATTTTCCTCACAGATGAAGAAATCGCCGGCGGAAAACGCATCCTCGAATCGCACAATATCGACATTTCGAAGAAACTTTACATGATTGGCGTGCTTGGAAGCGGAGGTACCAAAACGTATCCTTTTCCTTACATGGCCAAGGTTTTGGACGCAATCGTGGCTCAAACCGACGCGACTTTGCTATTCAATTACATGCCGATCCAGGAAGCCGAAGCGCGAGACATTTTCGATATGTGCGCCCCGAAAACCCAAGAAAACATCAAGTTCCATATCGTTCCGGGAAGCATTCGCGAGTTTTTGTCGCTGACTTATCATTGCAACGCGCTTATCGGAAACGAAGGCGGCGCGGTCAATATGGCGAAAGCGTTGCTTAAACCGACTTTCACGATCTTTTCGACTTGGATCAAAAAGGAAGCCTGGAACTCTTTCGACGATGGAATCCACAATGTTTCGGTTCACCTAAAAGACTTCAGGCCTGAACTTTACGGCGAAAAATCTGCCAAGGAAATGAAGTATAATGCGATGGCTTTGTACGGCCAATTTGTTCCTGATTTGATTTTGCCTGAATTGAAGCTTTACCTCAAAAACAACTGATTTTTAAAAATATAGTTTAGCCACGAATGCACGAATTCATTCCATTTGTGCGTTCGCGGCCAAATTTGGAGATTTATAACACTTTACTTTATACGATTTGTCCAGTTTCCGGCTGGATATGGCGCGCGAAAAGTTTCTTCCTGATCACCAAACTTCCAATCCAAACGGCCAACAAAGTCACCAAAATCGCGGTCTTCGTTGCATCGAGTTCATGGAAAAAATTGTTGAGCGAGTGAAATGCCGAAACTGCCAAAAGCGAATGTGTAGTAGCGGCGACCTTTGAGATCCCCCAAGTTCCGAGCACCAAAACCCCGAAGAAAACCACATTCGAGGCCGTAAGTTCAAAATTCAGATGCCAGACGAACCACAAAACGGCGACAATCAGCATGTTCGCGAGTCTGGGCAAGGCGCGCAATTCGTGCTGCAAAAATCCTCTCCATCCTATTTCCTCCAAAAGTCCGTAGACCAAGATTGCTGTCACGGCTGCGAACGAAATCGTTCCTTTGGACAAATATTCAACGGTTGGAATCAATACGATCGGAAAAATCCAAAACAACAAAAACGGAACAAGCAATTTCCTGTAATTGCCTTTCAAGCTCAAAGCCGGCTTGATTTTGAAGATCGCAAAAGCGACAATCGCTCCAACGGTTGGTCCGATTCCCGTTAAAATCGCTTTCAGGAACGCATTTGGCACCACGTCCAAAAGATCGGTTTTATTGGTCAGATAGCGCAGTGTGATTGCGATGACGTAGAAAATGGCGATGGCGAAATAATTTGGCTTGGTTTTCATTTTTGTGTCTGTTTGAACTTTGATCCAAAAGTACCGCATCGGATTTTCCCAAAAATTGACTTTGGGTAAGAAAGGTGTTTCCTACGAAATTTTTTTTCGGATGCGGCTCAGACTTTCGGCCGTTACGCCCAAATACGAGCAAATTATCTTGAGCGAAGTGCGTTGGAAAACTTCGGGTCTTTGCTTGATGAGTTTCAGATAGCGATCGGTTGGCGAAAGCGTGAGCAGGTTGATTTGCTCGTTTTGTTTCCGGATAAACATGGCGTCCGAAATCGCTTTCCCGATGATCAATCCCGTCGTAGATTTCGAATACAACTGATTCAAATCGGCTTGGCTGATCGACCAAAGCACCGAATCTTCCAAAGCCTGCGTCTTGATCAAGGTTGGTGATTGCGTCAGGAACGACAAGTAATCGCTGAAGAATTGGTCCTCGTAATACAAATTGATGCAGACGTCCTTTTCATCGGCTAAAACAAAATGCGCAACCGAACCCGAAACGAGGATGTTTACGAATTTCTCTGTTTTGTGAAAGTCTTTTACGATTTCGTTTTTCGCGAATTGCCGCACTTGGATACATTCGGAAAATGCCGTCCACAAACTGATGTCGGCTTTGTGGAATGGGTCGAAAAGCTGTTTTATTTTTTCAGGCGTGGGTTGCATACCGCGAATTTCCGAATTTCTAGATTTTTTTTTCTGCCGCGGATTAACGGATTCACGCGGATACGAACCGCAAATGAAAATCCCGATCTCACTATTTACACGATTGCAATCCTTTAAATCCATCAATCCGCGGCAAAAAAATTTACAGCGAATTTCTGGATATATTTTTTTTTAGCCACGAATACACGAATTCTTGTATTCGTGCATTCGTGGCTAAAACGATTCTATGTGATTTGCGAAGCATTTAATTTCCGGTCGATCGGTATTCTGAAAATCGGCAGCAAACGAAATTAATTCGAGTCAATTCCGATTGGCGTTTTGACGACCTTATTTTTACGAGTGTTTTCACGGATGGCGTAATTCTTCTTCCAAGTCGCCTCATTCACGTAACCGCGCGCGTGATCGAGATGGATCACGATTGCCGAATACCGTATCTGCTTCGACTTCAAGCCTTTGTTGAACAAGCGCTCGCCGAGTTCGCGATCCTGTCCGCCGTATTGCATTTCCTGGTTGAAACCGTTTATGGCGACCAGATCTTGTTTCCAACCCGACGCATTATGGCCGTTCCATGTTGGTTTTGTCGGCGTTATGAAATTCAGGAATTTGGCCAAAAAGCCTGTCGCGGTAAGTTTGTTGTTCTTGAACGACTTGGGCAAACCTTCGCCCAGAAGCCATTTGATGTCGAAACACCTTTGGTAAATGATGTCTTCTTTGGAAATCGCCTGGGAAATGTTCATCGGCAACATAAAATAACCGCCGGATAAGAAGTAGCCTTTTTCGCGATATTGGAGGTGCGTTTCCACAAAATCTTTCCTTGGAATACAATCGCCATCGGTAAAAATCAGGTAGTCCGATTTGGCCGAGACGATAGCTTTGTTGAGAATTTGCGACTTCTGGAAACCGTTGTCTTGTTGCCAAACGTGGATCAATGGCATCGAGATCATCGGGCGCAAACGGTCGAGAAGTTCCTTGGTTTTCGGGCCCGAACCGTCGTCGGCGATGATGATCTCAAAATCGAGTTCCGACTGCACGCTGAATCCCCAAATGACTTTTTCGAGCCATTCTTCGGAATTGTAAGTACTCATGATGACCGATGCTTTCATTTTTTCCAGAACTTGAGTTGTTTTTTGATTCTTCTTTTGCGGTGAAACCTGTCGCGGAAAGCCAGTGAGAATTTCGTCATTTTTGAGAAAGTTTCCTCGAAGGAATGTTGGCTTAATTTGGAATATTCGTCGGCCATGACGCGCACTAAATCTGTTTCAGGCGTTAGTCTTGCCATGTTTTTGAGTCTGTCGTCAAACGAAAGCGGCCTGAAATTCATGCGATTCAAATCGACCAAAAAGAATGCATACTGCTTTTCCCGTATTTTCCGGATCAACGTATTTCCGGGCGTGTGATCAAGGAATTCGATGTTTTTTTCGTGCAGATCGAACGTGAATCTCGTGAATTGTCTCAGGATGATTTCGTGATCCGGATACTTCCTGTCTGTCGTCAATTCTCGGAAAGTCAGGTCGCATTCGAGCTGTTCGGACACGTAATAACTGTCTTTCAAAAGTCCGTTCCGATTCTCGAAATACGCCACGGGTTGCGGCGTTCCGAATCCGTTTTCGAGCAATTTGTTCGCGTATTCGAACGATCTTTTCGCTTTTGACGGCCGAATGAATCCGTAAATGAACTGATTGAGCAGATTCGGGACCTTGAACGACTTGATGTTGTAGCGAAAACCGTCGGCATCGAAAATCTTGATCTTGTTGCGTTTTCCGTCGGCGAGCAGTTTGCCTTCGGTCTTGAAATGGGCAACGAAATTCCTGACGATTTCTTTTTTGTCGGAAAAATCAGGATGGAATTGTTCGTGCATGATTCGGTTTTATCCCACAAAAGTAAGCGATGTGTTTTAGGACTTCAAATTTTTGGGCTAATTTTACCCCAAACCGAATTCGATTGATGTTCAGACATTACCTAATCACGCGATTCAACCTGAGAAAAAAGGGTTGGGATGTTTCTAAAAACAACGAAGCTTTGCTTACCGATGTTTGGATGGAAGACCGACTCCGACTCTTCGGCGACTACTGCGCGCCCTCGGTTGCGGCCCAAACCAATCGCGATTTCACGTGGTTGCTTTACTTCGATTCGACCACGCCGGATCGTTTTCGCAACATTGCGGAAAAACTTGTTTCCGACATGGGAAACGCCAGGATTTTCTATATCGACGGAATGGATTCCTTCTATCCTGAAATCCAGAAATTCGTGAGCGCGGACGCAAATGCATCCGAATACCTGATCACGTCCCGAATGGACAACGACGATTGCATCCACCGCGAATACATCCAGAGCGTGCAGGACGAATTCAAAAGCCAGGATTATATGGCGGTCGATATCTTGAAGGGTTATTCACTTCAGGTGGAACCGCAGTTCATGCTCGGCAAAAAAGAGCACGCTTTCAATCCTTTCATCAGTCTTATCGAGAAAAACGACGACCCGAAAACGGTTTGGTTCAACGACCACAATTTGTGGAAACGCGAGAAGATAATCACGCAACTTACCCAAAAAAGGCTTTGGATGTCGATCATCCACGGAAAAAACAAAGTGAACGAATTTGACGGATACGACAATGTTTCGTGGGAAAAAGTGTCACAGGATTTTGTGCTTTCGCCTCAGGTTGGCCAAAAAATTACCGCAGAATTGCTTCCGCACAATAAATGGCGTTTCACGAGTTTCAAGAACCGGCTTTACGTGAATTTGGTGCTGGCGAGCAAACTGATCAAAAAATCACTGGGAATCTACAAACTCAAATAGCCGGAATCGCAATCTCGGTCTTGAGGAATTCGTCGGGATTCGACAAGATGTCGCGTCCTAAAGTGATCTTGTTCTCTACGTTTGACAGATTGTCGAGCGAACCCGAAAAAACCGTCAATCCGACCTCGAACCTGTAGTTTGGATCCAGGTTGAAAACTTCTATCGGAAACAATTGCGGGATTAATTTCACGTCTTTGAACAACTCGGAATATTTCGTGAATTCCCTCGGATGCGTCTTGAGATAGACGTCGTAACCTTTGGCTTTCGCCGATAGGATCGCCTTGGCGTAAATATCGACTTTCTGCTTTTCTGATACGATTCCGTCCTCGCTCAAAGGCTGCGTGATCAACAGGAATTTCTTGGTTCCGGAATACGTCGGACGTTCGCCCAGGAAACATTCGAGTACGTCTTGCCGTTGCTCATTTGACAAATCGCGCTGCAATTTGTCGAGATCGAGTTTCTTGCCTTTGGAGCGCAAAACGTTGTCGCGCAACTTTTCCGGATGTTGTACCAAAACTTCTTTCACTTGGGAATCGTGTCCCATGAGAATCGGGAACTTGATCAGGTATTTTCGCTTCAGATAGCGCAAAACGGGCATCTTGTGGCGGTATGTCTGAAAACCTTCCTCGACCATCCTGAAGTAATTGTTCGGGAATTTGATCAGGAAATACGCTCGCGTCCTGACAATATGGAACATGTTGATTTGCGAATCCCGGATGAAATCCTCTCGCTTCAAAAGTTCCGGATTGTTCTTTTCGTAAATGGAAACGAGTCCGTTCTGGCGGTTGAAAAGGTAATTTACGGTACCGAGATTTTTCTTGAAATCGGTCAGGATCGAATAAGCCTTGACGGCCACGATATCGTCGAACACACCAATTTTCCGCAAGCCCGGAAGCAATGATTCTACGTCGGGTACGCGATCGTTTATGAGCAACATAAGCGATTTCTGTCCGGCGCGCCTGGCTTCATAAGCCAAGAGCATCGACACGTACAAATGGTAAAGCGAGCACCCGACGTAGGTTTGGTTCATTGCTTATTTGCGGTTTTTGAGTTTCTCTCTCTGAACCGATTCGATATCGAGGATGTCTTTCGATTTGAAGCTCAAAGCTTTGTGGACGGCTTTGAGGTCGCGACACAATTTGCGCAATCCTTCCGGTTCGAGCGAAGCCGCGTGATCTGTGCCTTTCCAAGTTCTGTCCAATGTGTAGTGACGTTCGATGATGTTCGCGCCAAGCGTGTAAGCGGCGACGTCGACTGCGATTCCCAAGTGGTGACCCGAGAATCCGATCGATTTTACTTTATCGGCGAATTTTTCCTGCAAGATCGTGATGTCCAAAAGGCAAACGTCTTCAAACGGCACCGGATAACCTGACGTACAGTTGTAGACGACCAAGTCCTTATTACGGCCTTTCTGCACGAAAAAGTCCACCAATTCGTCAATTTCATTCTTCGTGGTCATTCCCGTGGAAATGTGGATCTCGCCTTGGTAATTGTCGCACAGCCAGCCCAACATTTCGTAGTTGTTGTTGCAGGCCGACGGAATCTTGATGAACTGCGGATTCAAAGAAGCAACTTCTTTGGCCGAGGTCAAATCCCAGGTAGAAGTCGAATAAACGATCCCGATTTCCTCGCAGTATTCCTTCAACTCGCGGTTTTGCTCGACGTCGAATTCGAGATATTCGCGGTGCGCACCGTAAGTGTCTCCATACGAGTTGGCCGGATTTGGATGTGGCGCGTTGTATTGCTCCTCGGTCAAAAGCTCGCGGTTGTTGCGCTTCTGGAATTTTACGGCATCGGCGTTGCAGAAAATCTTGGCCATCTTGATAAGCTCTTTCGCAAGGACCATTTCTCCTTTGTGGTTACAGCCAATTTCGGCGATAACGAACGGTTTCTTATATTCAGTTTGTTTCATAGCGTTGATTGTATTTCATTATAAATTCACAAGCGTAACGGATCGCACCGTTTGCCGAATCGGCCGGAAGCACGAAATCGGCTATATTCTTTATGGCTGACATCGCATTTCCCGGAGCGAGCGACCATCCGACAGAAAGCATCGAAGCCATGTCGTTCACGTCGTCCCCGATGTAGGCAAAATTACCAAAATCGAGATCGTTTTTCGTCACTATATTATTAAGGAGTGAAAATTTGTCTTTTACGCCGAAATACGCGTCGGTGATCTTGAGTTTCTCCATGCGTCTTTCGACAAGTTTTGAATTTTCGGACGTGACCACGAAAACCTTCACGCCGTGCTGGCGCAAAATCTCCAAGCCCATTCCGTCTCTCATGTCGAATTTCTTCATGAGTTCGCCTTCTGACCCGAAATAGACGCAACCGTCGGTAAAAACACCGTCGACGTCAAGGAAAAGATGCGTGATGCGCTTGCTTGTTTTTTGCGAACGCAGTCTGTTTTCGAGCAGTTTTTCGATGATTGCCCAATCGGAATTGGAATCGATCTCGATCAAAGTGTCCTCGTCCATTTCGACAATTCCGACTTTTCCGCCGAGGCGATTCGAATTTTGTTTCATAATATCCGACTTGGCCGCGTAAACCGCTCCGTTTTCGATCAAAAGTCCGTCAAAATCCTGACGGCGCGGACGTTTCAGGAAGTCGTAATTGGCTGGCGTTCCGTCTTCGTTCCAGATGAATCGATGCGTTCTCACGACGGTCAAGGCCGAATCGAAATCTGCAGAAGCGACTTTTGACAGGCAAGCGTTGATGTCGAAACGTGTCGTAAGTGGCGAAGTGGCTTGGATCAGACAGAAAACGTCGAATGCAAATCCTGACTTTTCGGCATATTCGAGCATAGCTGATTCCGTCGAGGCAGTGTCTGTAGCGCTTTCTGCACTTCTGACTTCGGCCACGACCTTGTCCGTCCATACGTATTCCTTATTGATGTATTCGATGATTTCCTCGTCATCGGTGTAGATGACGACTTTGTCGAGATCGGAAAACACGGCTTCGGCCAAAGTCCACGAAAACAAGGGACGTCCGAGCAGTTTTTTCTTGTTTTTGCCCGGAATGCCTTTCGAGCCTTTCCGAAGCGGGATAAATCCTATTTTCATATCGAGATTTACGTAATGTCTGCAAATATAGAAGATTCCTGTCAGTATAGTTCGCTCTCGCGTAATTGCTTATTTTTGCGCCATGATAAACGAAGAAGTGCAAAAAGCCTTTGAGGTCGTGAGCCAGGGCGGCATTATCCTTTACCCGACCGACACCGTTTGGGGAATCGGATGCGACGCCACGAACGAGGCCGCGGTAGCGAAGATTTACGCGTTGAAACAAAGGCAAGAGTCGAAAAGCATGATCGTTTTGGTGAACGGCGATCGCATGTTGTACCAAATTTTCAACGAGATTCCGGAAGTCGCCTGGCAGATTTTGGATCTGTCCGAAAAGCCGACGACGTTGATTCTGGACAAGCCGAGAAACGTCGCCAAAAATGTCGTTTCGCCTGACAACACGCTCGGAATGCGCATCGTCAAAGAGCCGTTCTGCTTCAAGCTGATGGAACGCATGAAGAAACCGCTTGTGTCGACTTCGGCCAATATTTCGGGCCAACCGACGCCAATGTCGTTTGCCGAAATCTCGCCCGAGATCATCAATGGGGTTGATTATGTGGTAAATTTGCGAAAGGACGAGAAGGCCGCGAAGTCTTCGGCTATCATTAAGTTGGGGAGCGATTTGCAGGTGAAGATTGTTCGGAAATGAGGCAGTTGCAGTTGTAGTAGCAGTAGCAGTAGCAGTAGTAGCAGTAGCAGTAGCAGTAGCAGTAGCAGTAGCAGTAGCAGTAGCAGAAGCAGAAGCAGAAGCAGAAGCAGAAGCAGAAGCAGAAGCAGAAGCAGAAGCAGAAGAAGCTTGGCAAAATTCTCGCCTCAGATTTTTGATGCTTCGCATCTTGTTTTTTTTGCCACGGATGCACGGATTTACACGGATTGCACGGATACAATCATCCTTCGGATGATTTGGGACGAAACCTTAAGATTTAACATACACGCCAAAATAATTTTATATGGAGCTTATTTATCAGGAAGAGAGTTTTAGGATTCGAGGAGTTTTGTTCGAAGTTTACAATAATTTGGGAAGCGGGTTTTCAGAAATTGTCTACAAAGATGCGATTGAGCAGGAGTTGAACTTACGTCAGATTCCGTTCGCACGTGAAGAAGAATATTCAGTGAATTACAAGGGTATTGTCCTTGAACATAAATTTTACGCGGACTTTGTCCTGTTTGATAAAATCATACTGGAAGTCAAAGCTTGCGAAAAATTAAATTCAGCACACAAATCGCAATGCATCAACTATCTTAAAGTTTCTAACAACAAATTAGCCCTGCTGGTCAACTTCAGCAAAGAGAGACTGGAATACGATCGGGTTGTGCACTAAAGAATAAAACGCGAAGCGTTTCATTCCGTGAGATCCGTGTAAATCCGTGCATCCGTGGCAAAAAACAGCGCAGCGTTAAAAACAAAAATTAGCTAAAAAGGAACTTGCGGCCACAAATAATTCAGTGGCAAAAAATAAAACTAAACCCCGTGGCAAACACGACAAACTACAAAAAAGCCCTAGACCACAAAATATTCGCGGTCGTCTCAAAGGCGTCGGCGGAACTCGGCGTGGAAAGCTACGTGATCGGTGGCTTCGTACGTGACTTTTTGATGGGACGCGACCACAAAAAAGACATCGACATCGTGGCAATCGGCTCCGGAATCGATTTGGCGCTAAAGGTATCCGAACTGCTTCCGAACAAACCGAAAGTGCAGGTTTTCAAGAACTTCGGAACGGCGATGTTGCGTTTTGAGGACACCGAAATCGAGTTTGTGGGTGCGCGAAAGGAATCGTACGAAGAAAACAGCCGCAAGCCATTCGTCGAGAACGGCACTTTGCAGGACGACCAAAACAGACGCGATTTCCGCATCAACGCGCTTGCTTTTTCCTTGAACGAAAGCAATTACGGCGATTTGCTCGATCCGTTCGAAGGCGAAAAAGACCTCGAAAACAAGATCATCCGAACACCTTTGGATCCGGATATCACGTATTCTGACGATCCGCTGCGCATGTTGCGAGGCATTCGGTTCGCGGCCCAACTCGGGTTCGGGATCGAAAAAGATTCCTTGGAGGCGATTTCGCGCAATAAGGAACGCATCAACATCATTTCGGGCGAAAGAATAGTTGAGGAACTGAACAAAATCCTTTCGACCAAAAAGCCTTCTATCGGATTTTTGCTGTTGCACCAAACCGGCCTTTTGCACCTGATCCTTCCGGAATTGACCGCGCTTCAAGGCGTTGACGAATCTGAAGGCCATACACATAAGGACAATTTCTATCACACTTTGGAAGTCGTCGACAACATTTGCCCGAATACCGACGATGTTTGGCTGCGTTGGTCGGCATTGCTTCACGACATCGGAAAAGCACCCACGAAACGCCACCACAAAAAGAACGGTTGGAGTTTTCACGGACACGAATTCGTAGGCGGAAAAATGGTCAAAAAGATCTTCGAACGCCTTCACATGCCTTTGAACCAAAAGCTCAAATTCGTGCAGAAAATGGTTTCGATGAGTTCGCGCCCGATCGTTTTGGCCCAAGATACGGTCACGGATTCTGCCGTAAGACGACTCGTTTTCGACGCCGGAGACGACACCGAGAACCTGATGACGCTTTGCGAGGCCGACATCACGACCAAGAATCCGAAGAAATTCAAGAGATACCACGACAATTTCAAGATCGTGCGCCAAAAAATCGTCGAGGTCGAACAGCGCGATCACGTGAGAAATTTCCAACCGCCGATTACCGGTGAACAGATCATGGAAATCTTCAACATTCCGCCTTCGCGTGAAATCGGTGTTTTGAAAGAAGCCGTTAAAGAGGCGATTCTCGAAGGTGAAATCCCGAACGAATACGACGCGGCTTTGGCTTTCGTGCTGCAAAAGGCGACAAAAATCGGACTCAAAACCAACTGATCATGAATCCGCAACTTTTCACTGACATCATCCAGATTACGCTGTTGTTATGTGTTATTGCGGCAGTCGTGAGATGGATTCTGTTCGCGCGAAACTGGAAAAAGAACAAATTCCTATATGGTTTCTTCGGTCTTTTGGCTTGCGCAACCGGATTCGGACTGATACTCGGGATTTTGACTTTGCTTTTTCTGAATTTCGACATTTTCAATGCGCTGCCTTTCGGATTTTACGGACAATCGATATTCGTCTTCGGATCGCTCGCAATCGCGATGTTCTCGACTTCCGAAACACTGCTTTTCCTGCTTCGCCGTCGGTTCTCGAAAAAAGAGCCGACCTTTGCTCTTGAAGAAATCGGACGGACGGAATCATGAAAGCCTTACTCACACAATTAGCGTTCATCGCCGCGTTTTTCGCACCCTTGCTTTGGGTCACGTTGCGCTGGATCGTCTTTGCCAAAAAATCCGGACGAAACAAATTCGTTTTCGGGTTTTTCGGAATCGTCGCCGCATTGATTGGGATGACGATTGGCGGACTGATCCAATACTTCGTGCTATACGGAATTCCGGTTTTCAACCGCATTTATTACGATCCAACATACAGAATCCACGGCGCATTTTTCTCGCTGACTTTCCAATTCCTGGTCGCGGTTTCGGTTTCCCATTTCTTGAAATCGGGATTGACGCGCGTTTCCAAACGCAGACTTGAACTGGAAAATCTGGAGCAAATCGGACAAAACCCATCTGAAAACGAGTTTTGATATGGATGATTTTCTACTCACGATCTTAATTTCGACGCTGATGGCCACTTGCGTAATTTGTTGCTTGCAGTGGAATCTGGCCGCCAAAAGGTTCGGTCAAAACCGATTCAAGTTCACGATTCGCGGTTTGGTTTTTTCGATTTTGGGATTTTTCGCCTTCAACGCAATTATCCAAAACTTTGCATTCGGTTTGCTTTTTACGAACGAGGCGATCGTTTCGGCTATTTTGGGATTCGCCTGCATTTTCGGGATTTCGTCTTTGGGGCTTTTTTTCGCCAAAAAGCAATGGAAATCTCAACAAGAACCAGGTTCTGAACTGGATGAAATCGGAAACGAAAACGAAGACCGATGGAACTGATTTACTGGCTTTCGAACATTTTCATGATTTGCTGCATCGCGCTTCCGGTATTTTTTTGGGTGAAATTCGCACGCAGGCACAAACGCGTCGTGCGAAATTTTTTCCTTATCGGATTGGCTTGTTCTTATACGGCGAACGTGCTTCTCAACTTTTTGGTCGGCTTTACAATCGCATTCATTCCGTATTCTGACGGCACGACTTTTGGCGAACCGAATCAAGCATTGTGGATTGCCGGAATCGCGGCGTTTTCCAGGGTATTTTCGATGGGATTGGCGCTTTTGCCTTTGCGGATCATGGAAAGGAAACTTCTTATTGGAGCTTCTGAATTGGAACGGATCGGAAACGAAAACGAAAACTTATGAACCAGCAAACACTCAGCACGATTGGCCTGATCTGGATTGTTGCCGCAATCGTAATCTGCGTTTGGCGATGGATCGGAAATGCCAAATCGCACGGAAAGTCCAAAATCAGATTCGGGATTTTCGGCTTTTTATCTGGATGTTTCGGATTGCTTTCGTACCTCTTTTCGCTAGATTTCTTTTACAATTCGATCATCCGCCTATTGCCTTCGGAGCCTATCGCCTATTTGTCGATGTTGACTTTTGGCGCATTGATCGCCATTTTCCTTGCATCGGAAATCCTGCTGAAAATCACGTCCAAAAATCAAATAAAACCGCTGCGTAACGAACTTCACGACATCGGAAACACTTAAATACCATGAAACGCTTTTTTCTTCCCATCGCCAAAACGAGCCTCGTGCTTGTGTATTTTGTAATCGTTGCGGGCGCTTTGGTGCGCATGACCGGCTCCGGAATGGGTTGTCCCGATTGGCCGAAATGCTTCGGGTATTACATCCCGCCGACTGATGTCGAACAACTCACGTGGCGAGAAGGCAAGTCGTTCGAGAAAGGCCAAGTCATCATAAAAGACGAGGCGCTTTGGGTCGCGAACGAAGATTTTACTGCGGCAAAAACCTATGACGCGGCGAAATTTCGCGCTTATACCAAACACGATTACGCGATCTTCAACCCGAAACACACTTGGATCGAGTACATAAATCGGCTTTGTGGTGCGCTTGCCGGCGTTTTCGTGCTCGCAATGGCCGTTTTGTCGTTTTGGATGCGCCGACACCGCAAATCGATCGTCTGGCTGTCGTGGCTGACAGTTTTCCTTATGGGATTTCAGTCCTGGCTTGGTGCAACGGTGGTGTATTCGGTTTTGAATCCGATCAAAATCACGGTTCACATGGTCGTCGCTTTGGTGATCGTAGCCGTCATCCTACAGATTATCTGGAGTGCGAAAACAGAATTCGTGATGAAAAAACGCGATTCGTTGTTTTCCACGTTGCTGGCTTTTTCGCTGGTTTTGACGCTGGCCCAAATCGTGCTCGGAACGCAGGTTCGACAGTTCGTGGACGAACAGGTGAAATTGGTTGGACATGATAATATGGGATCTATACTCGATAATCCGACAATCTCTTTTTATGTACACAGGTCGTTTTCGATCGTTGTGTTTTTGGTGAACCTTTTGCTTTTTGCCAGAAACCGAAAACTGCAACTTGGGTTCGAGAAGATGAAGTGGATTTTCGGATTGATTATCGTCGAGATTTTTTCGGGCATTGCGATGGCTTATTTCGACTTTCCTTTCGGATCACAAACGACGCATCTTGTACTGGCATCGATACTTTTCGGAATCCAGTTTTACCTATTATTGGAAGTCAGAAATTTGAAATTCCGACGCGAAAACATCCGATAGCAAAAATCTATACCTTAAACATAATAATTTGTTTTCGAATTAGTTGAATCCGCTTACATAAACTAATAGATAAGATTTGGCAATTTGAATCTTGCAATCGGAAAACCAAAAGCTGTAACGCTTCCATCGGTTTAAAACCGGACATTTACAAAACAAATAATTGTAAAATCTAAACTTTATACCGATGCCGAATTCAACTGAAATCAAAGGCGCCTGGAACGAGATGAAAGGCAAACTGAAGCAAAAATATGCTGAACTTACAGACGACGATCTGACTTACGAAGAAGGAAAAGACGATGAGATGTGGGGAAAATTGCAGCAGAAACTAGGAAAAACGAAAAAGGAAATCATGTCGCTTTTTGAATAGATCGCGATTTACCATTACCAGAAACAGATGTCCCGGACTCCAAAATAAGATTTGGCTCCGGGATTTTTTTTGCCGTTTCTAAAAAGCAACCTGTTGACCTTGACAAACCTTATAGAACAGAAGGAGAAGCGACGCAAATTCGAATGAAATGCGCTGATGCCAAGACCCAAGTGCAATAATCCGAACCCCTTAAAATTTCACCCTGTCACCTTTATAACCCTGACAGGGCTTAAAGACCTGACAGGTCCCATCCAAATGACCCTTAAAAAAAAGTCGATTCCAAAAGCAAATCCGATTATTTTTGCCACATGAAAAAATTGACTTTCACACTCGCAAGCCTTTTGCTGGCCGGACTTTCGGCGTATTCACAAAGTGACCAAACCGGAGCCTGGTATATCTATTTCGGAAATATAAAATCAAAGCATTCAAAATTCTCACTGGATATCGAAGGCCAATATCGCAACCACAATCTTGGAGGCGATTTACAGCAGTTGCTCGTGAGAAGCGGCGTGAAATATCAGGTTGCGGACAATTTTAACGCGACGGCCGGATACGCTTACGTGTTGACCGAAGCCGAAGACATGCCTGATAATCCGGTGCGCGAGAATCGCATCTATCAGGAAATGCTGCTGAGCCAAAGCGTCTCAAGGTTTTTCTTGAGACACAGATTCCGATACGAGCAACGCTTTGTCGAAGGGCGCGATTTCAATACACGTTATCGCTACTGCCTTTTTCTCGATATTCCGGTCAACAAGTCTTCGATGGTCAAAAACGCGGCCTACATCGCGCTTTACAACGAGATTTTCATTAATGGAAAGAAAGTGGACGGTTATACTTCGGTTTTTGATCGCGACCGGATTTACCTTGGCGCAGGCTACAAATTCACCGACAATTTCGCCGTTCAATTGGGCTGGATGAACCAAATGCTGGAAACAGACTCGAAATCGCAAGTCATGATCTCACTTCACCACAAACTTCCCATTTAACCGATCCATTGCCTGAAATCGCTCACTTTTTCGCGGCTTACGATTACCTCGTCTGCCTTGTAGGTTGGCGGAATGATCTTTAGGCGCGAATTGCTGTACATCACGATTTCACGGCTTGCCTGAAGCGAAACGATGAATTTTCGGCTCACGCGGAAGAATTGCGAAGGGTCGAGCTCGCTTTCCAAAACTTCCAGCGTCGACTCGATCAGATAATCGCGATTGTCGCAAGTATGGATGTAGGTACCTTTGTTTTCGCTGTAAAAACACTCGATCTCGCTCACCGGAATCACTTTTAGATGCTGTCCGATTTTGACCGTGAAGCGTTGTTTGTGGTTTTTCGCAAACGGATTCACTAGCAACTTTCTGATTTGGTCAAAATCGAATTGAGCCGATTCCATTTTGGGCAAACGCGCCCGGAATTTATTTACCGCAACTTCCAAATATTCTTCATCTATCGGTTTAAGTAAGTAATCTATACTGTTTAACTTAAATGCTTTAAGCGCATACTCGTCGTATGCCGTGGTAAAGATTACCGCGCTTTTTATCTCGATGGCTTCAAAGATTTCGAACGACAATCCATCGGACAATTGGATGTCCAAAAAGATTAGATTGGGATGCTGGTTTTGCGAAAACCATTCGAGCGCTTCCTGAACCGAATGCAGCATGACTTCGGCTTGAATTCCCATTTTGTCCAACTTGCGCTGCAGCAATCGCGCCGCAGGTTTTTCGTCTTCGATTATTATGGTTCTCACTCTAGTTTCGATTTTGATTGATAGTTAATTGAAACTTCTTACTTAAAGTTATTTGTCAGATACAAAATTGTCGGCTTCACTCCCACTCTTTGCCTTGACGCTTGTCTTTGTCCATGATCTCACGGATTTTTTTCGCTTCCCAATTCGAGCCCAAAAACATTTCGGCTCCAAACGTGCTCAAAGCATGAACCAAAAGTCCGACGCCCCAAAAAATCGCCATCGAGAAATTCTCGAATGAAAAGAAAGATTTGCCTTCGTCGACATTCAGCGCGTTTACGACGAGAAATCCCGTATTGATGATTACGTATACGGTCAAGTGTTTGTAAAAGCCGGAAATCGCCTTTACACGCTTTTGGGCGCGCATGTAACGCATCTCGTCCGTTGGGTCTTGATTGAATTTTTCCATGATCAGTTGTTTTCCCTAAATTTTTCGTAGTTCGATTTTTCCCTTTCCATAAGCTCCTTGATTTTGCGCTCTTCCCAACCTTTGCCCATGAATGGCGTAAATTTCCTGACTTCCATAAAGTGGAAAAGCAATCCTGTTCCCCATCCGAAAACGGTGAATGGAAACCAATAAAAGTCTGGCACGAAAATCAGGTTGATGGCAATCACGATCGGAATTACCGTGCAATAGACCGTCAGATGAATGTAAAAACCTCGAATTTCCTTGGCCTGTCGGCGCGCTTTGCGATATTCGATCGTATTCTTGAAATTGCTGTTGGCTTCCATCAGTTCCATTTTTTTGTTCTGTCCTTACCCATCAATTCCTTGATTTTGCGCTCTTCCCAGTCGTTGCCTAAAAACGGCATGTAGTCGAACGTCTTTACCGCGTGGATTGCCACTCCGATTCCCCATCCGGCGGCAGGCCATAAAAACCAGAAATAGTTGGGCGATGTCGCGAAGTTCAAAATGCCCAGCCCGCCGATGAAAATCACGTAGGACAACAGGTTTCCGTAAAATTCCTTGATCTGGGCGACTTTTTTATGAGCATGATAGTAGCTCGTCTGCTCTTCGTTGATTTGTGTTTCCATAACGGTTATTTGCTTGGTCAGGATTGGAATCCGGACGGTGAATGTCTTGTCATTTGGCTCGATGAGCACGTTTCTTCGCGTCAGGATCGCGTATCGGTTGACAATGTTCTGCAACCCGACGCCTTTTCGATCCTGAAGCACTTCTTTCTTCTGCAGTTCATTTTCGATGCACAGATAGTCGCCGTCGACGTAAATCCTGATCTTGAGCGGACGTTTTTCACTTGCGACATTGTGCTTGACCGTATTCTCCAAAAGCAGTTGCAACGACAGCGGAACGACCTTGGAATCGGCATTCGGAATTACTGTCGGAAGCTCGAAATAGATACTGTTCTCGAATCGCATCTTGAGCAGGTTCATGTAAGTCTTGGCGAATGAAAGCTCTTCTTCGACACTTACCAATTCTTTATCCTTTTGTTCAAGTACGTACCGATAGACTTTTGACAATGAAGTGGTAAACTTTTGAGCCGCTTCCGGATTTTCCTCGATCAACGAACTCAACACGTTCAGACTGTTGAACAAAAAGTGCGGATCGATCTGGTTTTTGAGACTTTCGAATTGTGCCGATGCAGTGCCTGCAATGAGCTGTTGTTCCTTGACCTGATTCTCTTTGTAAGCTTTGTAGAATCCAATGGCATAAGCTGACAATGTAATGACGAAAGTGATTCCGATGGCGAACACATAATTGGCCGGCGTCTCGTGGGCGAAAAATTCGGAGAACGATTTTTGCCTGATTACGACATCTTCGAAAACTCTCAGCAGGAAAACCACCGCGAGCGAAACCGTGAACGAAAGCACGAATCCCAAAACGATTCTTCTGATGTCGAATCTTCTGCCCTCGAATTTCTTGTCGAGAAACCGGAAAACCGCGGCATTCGCAAAATAAAGTCCAAAGCTGTAAGCTAACGTGTACAGATACATCCAAAGTAAATCGATTGACAGCGTCGGCGCATGCCCGAAAGTCCAGTTGAGGAAAAGGATCAGGAAAAAGATGCCTGTGCCGAGTGCGATCAGCCGTGGAATTATGCTCAGTCCGGTTTTCATGAGTGCTAATTTAGAGGAATCCGCTTACTTTTTTCCACATTCGGACAACAGCATTTCGGCTCTGTCCTTTCCCCATTTCGGGCTGAATTCGTTCTCGGGTTTGAAATTGGCGTACAAATCGAGAGAGCGTTTCAGTTCACTGCACATTGGCGTGGTGTCGCTTCCGAAGTATTTCGCGCCTCCGATCTCGAATTCGGCTTTCCCGGAAACTGCGCGAGGATTGGTCGGATCTGACTTTTGCGCCTTTTCGTACAATTCCATGATCTGACCCGAATACTTCATGGCATTGGTCATCGGGTCGGACGCTACCCAACCTGTGTAAGTCAAAGCTTGCAAGATCATGATTTCGGCATTGTCAGGATGTTTCAGAAATTCGACGTCTAGCGCGGCCTGGGCTTTGTTCAACAACGCGCTCACTTGCGTTTTGTCTTTCGTCGTGAACGAAGCCGTAGTGTTTATGAGCGCGACATAGTAATTCGGAAGCCACTGTTTGGGTTCGGCGGCGGCGATTCTCTCGAACATGGCCGAGGCTTCGGTCGGTTTGTTTTCTTTCCAGAGCGCGAAGGCCTTTTTCATTCCTTCTTCGTATTTGGTTTGCCCGAAGGCAAGGCTTACGAAAAAAATTGCGATTGCTGTGATTGTTGGTTTCATGTTTTTTTGGTTTTAGTTTTAGATGATAGATAATAGATTTTTAGTTGATAGACTTGCGGTTTGAGTTTCGGCGTTTTGATGATTCAAATTTAGGTCGGATGTTTTGGCGGTGAAATTTTATGTTACCGAATTGTGGAATTTCGGGGATGAAGTGTTTTTTTTGGATTTTCGGATTAGCGGATTGGCGGATTGATAGATATAAGTTATGATTCTGTAATTTCCTACAAAACTTAGACACCCTGTCAGGGTTATAAACCCTGTCACCTTTTTAAACAGTGACAGGGTGCTTTTTTGCTTGCGAAGTTTTTACCCGACTATCTGAAATTCGCATTTTCCACTTCCATAGACAAAATCTGCAAATCCGACAATTCGGAATAAAAAAATCAAGCACTTCGTACTCACGAACCCGAACACTCCCACGCTACAGATTATTCAACTGATTGCTTTTTTTATCCGCGCTGATCGTCCAAAAGAATCCGACAAAAAAGAACCTGTCGGCCGTTGGGATGATTTCGCGTCTCTGGAAAACGCCGTTTGCGTCGGGTGCATTCGCGTATTCGTAATTGAACACGTTTTGCGTTCCCAGGACATTGCTGATCGAGAAATACAAAATCTTCTGCTGGCTCAACAAATACGCCCAACTCAAACTCAGATTGTTGTAGGCTTTTGTCTTGTCGTTCAAAAATCCGGGCTTGTTGGGATTGTCGAACGGACGTCCGGTTGCCATCGAATGCGTCACGCCCAACTGCGAACGCCAATCCTCGATCCAATATTTTGTCACGACCGACAGACTTTGGTTGGCCACGAAATTCGGGGTCGCCTCGATAGGAAAATTGCGGTAATTGCGCTTGCTGTCGATGAACGAATACGAAATCCAATATTCGAAATTGCGAAAAGTGCGCCCGTCTCTCCAGAAAACGTCGATGCCTTTCGCGTATCCGAAGCCGTCGTTCGCGTAATCGGAATTGAACATCGGGGTTTGCGTTTCATACTTCACCAAGTCGCGATATTGCTTGTAATAAGCCTCGAAACGCAAGGTCTGGCGATCGCGGGCGTATTGGTAATTCAGGATAAAATGCGAGGCTTTCTCGTTGTCGAATTTGTGAAAATCCGAGAATTTGAGATATTCGGCTTTCGGAGCTTGCTGGAAATCGCCGTAAGCAAATGAGATCTGTCCCGCTTTTTTGCTGATTTTGTAAGCGATCGAAGCTCTCGGAGACAAGACCGATTCGTTGAGCAAATCGTTGTGAGCCGTCCTCGCTCCTACTTTCATGGCGAGTTTTTTCGAGAAATACACATCCGCTTCAGCGTAACCCGCGACAATCCCTGAAGTGTAACCCGCTTTCAGTTTCTGACCTTGATAGAATTGATACGATTCGTCGAAATCGGTCAAGAAGTAATCACCTCCAAAGCTGAGTTTGATACGGTCGGAAAAACGCTTGTTGAACTTGAGCTTGAGTTGGCCCGCGTTTTCGGCGTTTTTGACATCGTCGAGATTCAATCCGATGGAATTCTTGCCGAGTCCGTACCCTATTCCGGCGAAAAGCTGCCATTGCCGACCCAAATCGCCTTTGTAAGACGCGTTGAAATACAGATTGTCGTTTCTAAGATCGACTCTGGTCGGCGTTTGACTGTTGATGTTTTCCTGGTTGATATCGAAGCGCGACACATCGAAAGCGGCGTAAATCTTGAGCAATCCGTATTCGAAATGCTTCCTGAAAACGGCTTCACCCGAGGCTTGCTGAAAAGGTCGGTTCCATTTTACATTCTGCGGAATCGCCCATTGATAAGGCGCCAGATCGATATAGGAAGCATTTACGCTCAGGGACGTTTTCTCCCATTTTTTGGTGTGTCCGAGGCCAAGACCAACCGTCATCAAGGCGATATCGGTCTTGTTCTGATCCGGATCGTCGATCGTACTCAAAAGCAAAACGGACGAAAGCGCTTCGCCATATTCTGCGGAATAACCGCCCGTCGAGAAACTGATCCCGTTGAAAAGAAAGGGCGAAAACCGACCACGCGTCGGAACATTATTGGTCGATGCGCCATAAGGTTGCGCCACGCGGATGCCGTCTACGAACGTCTGGGTCTCATCGGCTTCGCCACCGCGCACGAAAAGGCGTCCGTCTTCACCTACGGTTTGCGTGCCGGGCAAAGTCTGCAAGGCGGCGACGATATTTCCCGCCGAACCGGCCGTGGTCACGATATCCAAAGGTTTCAAAACCGAGACACGCGCTTTGTCTCCGGCCTCGAAAGTTCCGGCGTTCACGACCACGGCGTCTAATGTATTGACACTTTCGCGCAATTTGACGGTGACCGGCTCGAAGTTTTCGATGTCGATCTCGACTTTGGAAGTTTCGTACGACAAAAATGAAACCACGAGATGCTGTTTTCCCTTTTCGGTTGTCGTAAAGGCGAATGTCCCGTCTTCGTTTGAGCTCGTTCCGTCATAAGATCCGTCGATGTAAATGTTCGCGCCCGGAACGCCTTTGTTCTTCTCGTCGACGATTTTGCCCGTGAGTTCTTTTTGGGAAAATCCGACGAGAGTCAAAAACAGGAATGCAAGTGTAAAAATTGGTTTCATGGTTGCCGATATTCGTTTACTGAGGCAAAAGTGGGCATCAGCTTCGAAGTTCGAAAAAGTTAGTTACCCAACCGTCGAAATTTGCGGATGAATTGCAGATCGGTTCAAATTCTTTATATATAGTAAGTTCCGAAACACGAATCCTATCCGAAACAGCGCATCTGCCAAATCAATCTTTGTCAAAAACAATTAATTGTTATATTTGAAAACTATTAATACAACTCAACCATGAAACACATCAAAACACTGGCGCTCATCGCATTTTTCTTCGTCGTCAACGCGGTTTCGGCCCAAACGGCAAAGACGAATTGGCCCAAACTCAACAACGTGAACGAAGTTGCCTCGAGGATCAACCTCAATGTCGAAAATGGAAATCCGAACGCTTTTGATTTCTCTGAAACTTTGTTCCAGCAAATCCAGCAATTGAAGGCTTCGGAAGTTCCGGCAAACTTCAAGAACAAGAAAACCGACGACGCCCTGACGCAACTTTCCACCAAAGCCGAAGCGCTGAACAAGAAAGCCAAAGCAAAAGGCTCACAGGCCGAACTCAAACAGCAGTTCGCCGAAATCCAGACGATATTGGCCAGCCTGACCGAAGCGCCGAAAGCTAAAAAATAACACGAAGCCCGATTGTATGATCGGGCTTTTTTTATGTTCGATTGTTGATTACTTTTTGAATCGCGATGCTGATTTGTGCCTTATATTTGCGTTCTCAAATTTTGAATCATGGTTTACAAATTCAGGGCGATTCTCGATGCGGAGGAAGATATTTTTCGCGACATCGCCATCAGGAACGACGATACGCTCGAAGACTTGCACAATGCGTTGGTGAACGCTTTCGATTTCGACGGATCGGAAATGGCTTCGTTCTACACTTGCGACGACAAATGGAATCAGGAAGAGGAAATCCCTTTGTTCGACACGGGCGACGTGGCCGGCGAGCAAAAGGTCATGGCCGATTATACACTTTCTTCGATACTCGATGAAGATCAGACGAAAATCATCTACGTTTACGATTTCATGAACATGTGGACATTTCTCGTCGAACTGGCCGCGATCGAGGAAGAAACGGTTGGCGAGACTTATCCGGCGATGCTTTTCAGCCACGGGATCATGCCGATCGATGCCGGAGAAAAGGAATTCGAGGCAGAAAACGCCATGGATTTCGACGACGAGGACGGCTATGACGATGAGGATCTGGACGAATTCGGCGAACACGACGGGAATTTTGAGGATTATGGGTTCGAGGAGAATTGGAATTAATTCTCCAGACAAAAAGATAATAGACGGATAGACATTAGACTGCATCCGTCCTCGACCAAAACATCAAACGAAACAAAACATAAACGCGGATAGCTGATGGCATCAATGTCTATTATCTATCCGTCTTTCATCTATCATCCAAACATATGATCAACTTATTCAACACGCAAATCGACTCTCTTTCGCTTCACCGCGTCGGGAACAAAAGTAGAAACGAAGACACGTTTTTGTCGGAACAGCCTTTTCACGCGTCCGACGAGCTTATGCCGCTTTTGAAGGAATTTTTCTTCAAGTCGTTCCGCGAGAAAGAGGAAAACTATTACCAGTTTGCGCATGAAGTCGATCTGGAATACAACGACATGTTCAAGCTCGTGACCGAATTGTTCGCGAATCCTTCGAACGCACACGAGATTTCCAAGCGCATCACGCATCATCTTTATGAGCAATCGGCGCATCCGCACATCAAGAACGGTGAAGTTTATGTCGCCTATCTGACCAACATTTCCATCGACAACAACAAAGTCGACGCCATCGGAATCTTCAAGAGTGAAATCCAGGCCGATTTCCTGCAATTTGATGAGAAAGGCGAAAATCTTGAAATGCGTCTCGAACACGGAATCAGCCTGAACAGAATGGACAAAGGAGCGCTTATCTTCAACTACAAAAGCGAGGAAGGTTACAAGATTTTGTCTGTCGATTCAAACAGATACGACGCGCGTTACTGGCTCGAGCATTTCCTGAATGTCGATTTGTTCGAAGACGAGAATTTCATGACCAAGAAATACCTCAAATTCTGCCAGAGTTTCGCCAAAGATGTCGTGCTTCCGGCCGAGGACAAAAAAGAGGAAGTTATGTTCATGAACCGCGCGGTCAACCATTTCGCCAAGAACGACCAGTTCGAGGAAACTGCCTTTTTGAATGAAGTGATCGACAACCCAGATTTGATCCCTGAATTCAAAAATTACAAAGTTGACAAAGGCGAGAAATTCTCTATCGAGGACGTGACGACTTTCCCGATCGCGAACGCCGCTGTTTCCGACGTGAGAAAATCGATCAAGAACGTGATCAATCTCGATACGAACATCCAGATCAAACTCGATTTCATCAATGCCGAAAGCGCCGAGAAATTCGTCGAGAAGGGTTGGGACGAGGAAAAACAGATGTATTATTATTTGGTTTACTTCAATAAGGAGAACAAGTCGTAATCACACAAATTCCAATTTATAGATCCCAAATTCCAATCCGTTCCGGTTGGGTTTGGGATTTTTTGCTTTTGGACCTTATACTGTAAGGACTCAAAAAAATCACCCTGTCACTGTTTAAAACGGTGACAGGGTTTATAACCCTGTCAGGGTGTGTCCTACTTAAAGTTATACTTCAACTAATTTTCGTGACACATCCGCAATTCCAAAAGTCAGAACAAACCAAAAAGTTCTGCCTTCGATCGTCCCAAAATTTCTGAAAGATAGCGCGAAGCCAAATCCAAAATTTTAACAATTTCCCCCGCAACCAATCCAACAATTTAGCATCCAAAGAGAACAATCAACCAATAAACAGTTATGAAATCAAGATTTTTACTCCTCGCCTGTTTTGTTGCGACGCTCTTTTCGTGTTCGTCTGACGATTCGGGCCAACCCGCAGATTCAGATCCGATAACCGGCAACAAGCTTTTGATGCTTCGGGTCGATTATCAGACCAACCAATTCGAAGGCGGAAAGGAATTCGCGTTCGAACAACCCGCGACGACTTTTACCGTGACAAGCGAATATCAGGAACCGGGCGATTTCGGTTGGGTCAAATTGTACTACGACGAACTCGACACCAAGATCTTCGACGGGGAAATCCATTGGATGGGATTGGGACAATTGCACTTTCCGGAAAGTTTCGAACCGGCTTCTTCTTTCGAGCACGTGTTGACCAACGATTTCGTCACGCCTCAAAACGGTTACGAGAACGTTTTCAATCCGTCGGGAATCGCTTATGATTACGAAGTGCCTTGGTCGCACGTTCAGGGTTTGGTCAAAGTGCGCCAATATCTGGAGGCGAATCCAACGGCAACTGTCAAGATTTTCCTCTACACGCCAAGTGTCGGAATAGGAAATCCCGCCGATTGGGATTGGTTCATCCTGGTAAAGAATTGATTACTTGTGATAAAGGTTAGTTTTGGAAAGCGCTCTATTTGGGGCGTTTTTCTTTTTTGGCGCAAATCGGTTAAAAATCCCGAATTTGCCGTAACAAATGACTTTGTGAGTCGTTTCAAAAGAACAATCAATCAATAAAACAACAATTCAGTGGAAACCATCCTATCCATCCGGAATCTCAATAAGAGGTACGGAAAAATCCACGCCGTCAAAAACGTTTCCTTCGAGATACAGAAGGGCAACGTTTACGGCATTCTCGGTCCGAACGGATCAGGGAAATCGACGACCTTGGGAATCGTGCTCAACGTCGTGAACAAAACCTCGGGCGACTTTGCGTGGTTCGAAGGCAAAGTCGAAAACCACGAGGCCTTGAAAAAAGTGGGCGCGATCATCGAGCGTCCGAATTTCTATCCTTATATGTCGGCGGTACAGAACTTGCAACTAGTGTGCAAAATCAAGGGAATCCCGTTTTACAAAGTCGAGGAAAAACTCACTTTGGTAGGGCTTTTGGAGCGAAAAGACAGCTGTTTCCGGACTTTCTCGCTTGGGATGAAACAACGTCTGGCGATCGCATCGGCATTGCTGAACGATCCTGAAATCCTGATTCTCGACGAGCCGACCAACGGACTCGATCCGCAAGGCATCCACCAAATCCGCGACATCATCCGTCAGATAGCATCGACCGGAACAACGATCCTGCTCGCTTCGCATCTACTCGATGAAGTCGAAAAAGTTTGTTCGCATGTTGTCGTTTTGCGAAAAGGCGAAATGTTGTATTCGGGAACGGTCGACGGCATGACCTCGAACCAGGGCTTCTTCGAACTTCAGGCGCTCGACATGGACGCGCTAAAATCGGCTTTGACCGAAAATCCGAAAGTCGAATCGGTCAAACAGGAAGAAAGCAAATTGTTCGTCTATCTCAAGGACGAAATTTCGCCCGAAGACATGAACCGCTATCTCGTTTCCAAAAACGTGTATGTGTGCCATCTCGTTTTCCGCAAGACAAGCCTCGAAGAACAATTCCTTGAACTCACCAAAAACCACGCAAAGAAATGAAACGACTGCTCGCCATAGAATTCCAGAAACTCTGGCTCAACAAATGGAGCCGCGTGCTGACCATTGCGTATTTCGCCTTTTTGTGCTGTATCGCTTTGGTGGCTTCGATCAAATTCAACATCCTCGGAAAGGAAATCTCGATTGCCGAACAAGGCGTCTTCAACTTTCCGTACATCTGGCACATCAACACCTACATCGCGGCCTGGCTCAAACTTTTCCTGGCCTTGATCGTGGTTTCGATGGTCGCCAACGAATACAGTTACGGAACGCTCAAACAGAATCTCATCGACGGAATGTCCAAAAAAGAGTTCATCCTTTCGAAATTCGGTACTATCGTAGTCTTTTCGGTCGCCTCGACGGTTTTCATCTTCGTCGTCTCGCTGATTTTGGGCTTGTGCTTTTCGTCCTTCAAGGAAATGGACATCATTTTTTCAGGCATGAGTTACCTATTTGGCTATTTCCTTAAACTCGTGTGCTTTTTCTCGATCTGCCTTTTCGCGGGCGTGCTCGTCAAACGGTCGGCATTCGCTTTGGGCGCGCTTTTCATTTGGTGGATTCTCGAATTTTTGATCCAGTTCCAGGTTTGCCGAAATCTCATTTCCGATACGGTTTTGGCCGACAAGATCGCCAATTTGTTGCCGTTTGGCGCGATGGGAAATCTCATCAAGGAACCTTTTACGCGTTTCAGCGCTTACAAAGCCATAGAAAGTTCGGTCAACAACAAGATCGTCGTACGCGATTACAGCATCCATTGGTATGAAATTGCAATCGTCGTTTTTTGGATCGTTTTCTTTGTTTTGATGTCGTACAAAATTCTCAAAAAGCGCGATTTGTAGTATCTTTGCCCGTGCTATGGGTAGGTTGTGGAAGAACGTTTGCGGGCTGTTTTTACTGATTTGGAGTTTCGGTGCATCGGCTCAATTTATTTCGGTGGATGAAAATTATACGACATTTCAGCTCGTAAATGACGTCCTTATAAACAGTCCCTGCGGACAAGCCTCGAACATCGTCGTTTCGGGATGGAATTTCAACAATGGGAATTCCTTCGGATATTTCAATGCCAACGGAAGCAATTTCCCTTTTGCCGAAGGTATGGTCTTGACCACGGGAAGAGCCGCGGCCGCCGTAGGACCGAACGATTCCATATTGAGCGACGGCCCGACGAATTGGGTTGGTGACAACGACCTCGAGCAAGCAGTTGGCGTGAACAACACCATAAACGCGACTTCTCTCGAATTTGACTTTTTGCCCAACGGGAATTTTTTCAGTTTCAACTACATTTTTTCATCCGAACAATATTTGTCGAACCCGTCCTCGAACCAATGCGGTTACACGGACGGGTTCGCCTTTTTGCTCAAGAAGGCCAACACGACCGACGCTTATGAGAATCTCGCGGTCGTACCTTTTACGCAAATTCCGGTTACGGTCAACACGGTTCGCGGTTCGGGCACGATTTGTCCTTCCTCGAACGACCAATATTTCGACGCATTCAACGGACAAGATCATCCGACGAATTACAACGGACAGACCAAATCGATGAAAGCGCAGGCCACGGTCGAGCCCGGCGTTCTGTACCATATCAAGATCGTGATCGCCGATCAGGGAAACAACCTATACGACTCGGCAATTTTTCTCGAAGGCGGAAGTTTCAAGGCCGAGGTCAATCTGGGTGACGACATGCTGATTTCGAACAACCGCGCGCTTTGTCCGGGGCAGACCACGACTTTGGACGCGCAGATCAACGGAGCTTTGTCTTACGTTTGGTACAGCGGAACCAATGTGATTCCAGGAGAAACCGGCCCGACTTATACCGTTACGACAGCCGGCATCTATTCGGTGGAAGTCGATTTGGGAAGCGGCTGTTTTGCAACGGGCGACATCGAGATCGAGTATGTTTCGGCGCCTCCGCCCTATTTGCCGACCGCAACTCTGGTACAATGCGATCCTGACAACAACGGGATTTCGACCTTCAATCTTACCTCGATCATCGATACGATAAGCGTCAATTTCGGAGCTTATCCCGATATAACTTTTTATCCTACGATGGCCGATGCGCTCGTTCCGCAAAATCCGATCCTGAATCCACTTTACTACGATGCGGCTCATGGTACGACCGTAGTGGCCAAAATGCGCTTCGGTTTCAGTTGTTACGTATATTCGACGATCTCGCTCGAACTGACTTATCAACCTGCAATGCCTCAAACGATAACGGTTTGCGACACTACAGGCGCGTCCGATGGCAGCACTGATTTCGACCTCGCCATGCAAGTCACGCCTTTGGTTCTGGCAAACATGCCTGTCGGACTGACGGTCGCTTATTATCTGACAAACGCCGATGCCCTTGCGCAAATCAGTCCGCTGTCGAACAACTTCACAAACTCCGTTCCGAACCAACAAGTGATCTATGCTCGCGTTTTCAGCGGAACGTCGTGCTACGACATAGTCACGGTAACGCTCAACGTCACGAGTTTGGCGCCTTCCGGGTTCGATCCGGAAACGATAACGATTTGCCCGAACGACACCGCGACGCTTTCGGTAGCCGGAAGTTTCGACAGCTATCTTTGGTCGACCGGCGCCACATCGGCACAAATTACGGTGAACACGCCCGGGGTTTACACGCTTACTGTGACGAACACGATCGGATGCAGCGCGGTGAAGCAATTTACGGTCGCGCTCGCCGACCCGCCGGTTTTCAACTCGGTGCAAATTTTTTCCCAAAACGGTAACGAAACAGGCATAACCGTCGACTACTCCGGAAGCGGACAATACGAATTTTCGGTTGACGGAACGACCTTTCAGCCGTCTCCGGTTTTCGGGAACCTGTCCGGAGGAAATTATGCGATCTATATTCGGGATTCGGCCGGGTGTTACCTTGTCGGGCCTTATCCGGTTTTCCTTATCCGATATCCGACATTCTTCACACCGAACGGCGACGGAATCAACGACATCTGGGAAATCAAGGATTTGTCCTCGCAACCGTCGAGCCAGGTCAGGATTTTCGACCGGTACGGCAAATTGCTGTACGACTTCCGCGGAAGCGATACCGGATGGAACGGCGAGTACGATTCGGCCAAATTGCCTTCGACCGACTATTGGTTTGTGCTGCAACTCGGGGACGGACGCGCCGTGAGAGGCCATTTTTCCCTCAAAAGATAACGGTTTATTACCTACATTTAGAACATGAAAAAGAAGTTACTCTTGCTGACGCTTTTCGCGTGCCTTCACAGCTTGGCCCAATTCAGCAAAACGCACTACATTCCGCCGGTCATGGCCTCGTCCAACGTTCAGGGCGAAGAACAATTGCTATACATCTCGACACCGAATACGAATCCGGTAAATTTCAGGATCATCAACATAGGCGGCGCGATCGTCGAAGGCACGGTTTCGCGTGATGCGCCTTATGTCTACAACGTCGGTTTCGGAAGCAACACCCAAATGGTGATGGACGCCAGCTTCGCGCACGGCGTCTACAACAACAGAGGATTTATCGTCGAAGCGGACGACCTCGTCTACGTTTCGGCGCGACTTATCGCCGGAAGCGGAAATCAGGCCGGAAACATCGTCTCAAAAGGAATGGCGGCACTTGGCACGCGCTTTCGGGTTGGCGCGATGCGAAATCCTCAGGACACTTACAGCATCAACAACCTTACTTTTATCTCGGTTTTGGCCACCGACAACAACACCACGGTCAACTTTAGCGGATTCGGCAGCGGAACGAGTTTTGTCAACAACGAGTTTGCGGGAGCGACTCCATTTTCGATCACGCTCAACAGCGGAGAAAGTTTCGTCTGTGCCGTTCAAGGCCCGACGAATGCCAACCGCCTCGGATTGATCGGTTCGCTGGTCACTTCAGACAAACCGATCGCAGTAAATAGCGGCTCTTTTGGAGGATCCAACGGCACGATGGCCAACATGGATTTGGGTTACGACCAGATCGTATCGGCAGAACGCACGGGAAAAGAATACATTTTCATCAAGAGCACGGGTATGAACGAGGTCGAAACCGTGCTGATCATAGCCGATGAAGACGGAACGCAAGTCATGAGAAACAACGCTCCGGGCGTAATCAATCTCAATGCGGGTGAATTCGTGTTTTTCGAAGGCAGCCAATTCGACGGGAACGGCAATATGTCGATCCACACCAACAAAAACGTATTCGCGTACCAAAGCATAGGCGACAACGGACGTCCCGATCAGGCCAACCAGGAATTGTTCTTCGTGCCGCCATTGAGTTGCGAAACCCCGAAGATCATCGACAACATCCCGTTTATCGAGGCAGTCGGCGGACGTGTTTTCAACGGAAAAATCACGATGGTGACCGAAGTCGGCTCGACCGTAAGTTTCGCGATCAACGGCACCAATTACACTTTGGCGACGCTTCCATCTACCGGAGCGTCGGTAAACGGACCAATGCCCGTAAGCGGAAACGCGGGTTTCGAAACCTACACCATCGACGGCCTAAGCGGAAACGTTTCGGTTTTTTCGACGACACAATTGTATCTGGCTTCCTACGGATCGAGTGATGCCGCGACTTTTGGCGGTTATTACTCCGGATTCACGTTCAAGCCCGAGGTCACGTTCAACCAGATCGATGTCACGCAATCGACTTGTCTGCCAAACGTGAACCTGTCGGTGAACACGATTACGGGATTCGACGAATTCCAGTGGTATCTGAACGATGTGCCGATTGCGGGAGCAACTACAAGTACTTACACGCCGACAGTTCCGGGTTATTACTTCGTAAAAGCGGGAATCGTCTCTTGCGGAACTGAACTCACTTCGGACAATATTCCGGTAAGTCTTTGCGCGCCCGATACCGACGGAGACGGCACAAACGACAACGCCGACATCGACCTCGACAACGACGGCATCACGAACTGCACCGAATCTTATGGAGACGTGCCTTTCAATCTCACGAATCCTTTGGCCGGAGCGGTTACCGCAGGAAGTGGCGCGTACTCGAATTCGTTCACCGGTACATTTCCGACTCCTGTAGGTTCGCCTACCGCGGTTCCTTTCTCCGGAAATGCGAATGGGAATTTCGTGACATCGGTAAGCGCCGGAGCCGGAAATTCCGTGGTTTATCAAATGAATTTCGCCCAGCCCGTGAGTTTTTCGCTTCAATATGCAGATGCGGCCGCGGCCAACGATTTGCTGAACCCGAACGCCGAATTTATCGTGAGCGCTCCTTCAAGCCGCACCATTACGGTATTGAATCCGAACAACCAATTGCTTATCGACACGAATTACGACGGGATTTACGAAAGCGGCATCACGCAATTTTCGTCTTTCGAGATTCGCTTCCGATTGAACGGACAAACGCCTTTGGCCGCCGGAACGGGCACTTTCAGCTTCCGATGCCATTTGGCCAGCACCATCAAGTTCACGCACAAGAACCTCGACGATTCGGCCGAAAACCGAGCCACTTTCAAGATTGTAGCAAGCTGTGTCCCGCGCGATTCCGATGGCGACGGCATTCCGGATTCACAGGATTTGGACAGCGACAACGATTCCATCCCTGATTTTTACGAATCCCAAGGTGCGACTTTCAGCGCGCTTTCCGGAACCGACGCGAACCTCGACGGTTTGGACGACGCTTTCCCACCAAATATGATTCCGGCAGACACTGACAACGACGGACATCCCGACTATCTCGACCTTGACAGCGACAACAACGGGATTTACGATTTGGTCGAATCTGGAAGTTCGGCCACAGATGCGAACAACGACGGAATTGTCGACGGAAACGCCGCTTCGTTTGGAGCGAACGGTTTGGCCAACAATCTCGAAACCGCAGCCAATAGCGGACAAATCAATTACACGATGGGCGATGCCGATGGCGACGGCGTTTGGGATTTCATTGAAAGCGACAACGACGACGACGCTTGTTCTGACGTTCGCGAAGCTGGTTTCACCGATGCTGACGGAGACGGATATATAGGAAGCAACGTGCCTCCGACCGTAAACGCTTTGGGCGTCGTTACCGGTTCCGGCGGTTACACGACACCGAATCCGAACTACAACATTCCGGCTCCGATCGTGATCGTTTCCCAACCGGTCGCGACTCCGACGGTTACCTGCGAATTGCAGAACGCCGTGATTTCGATCGATACGAATCCTGGCGTGACCTATCAATGGCAAGTTTCGGCCGACGGAACGACTTTCACCAACATTGCAGACGGCGCGCAATATTCTGGAACGACGACCAATGTGTTGACGATCATCGCCATTCCGGCGGCATTGAACAATTACCGATTCCGCGTTGTTTTGAACCGCGCGGGCAACGTCTGCGGAAGCGTTTCAGCTACGGCAACTGTTCAAGTGAATCCTTTGCCGCCCGTGCTGAACCGAACTTTGGTGCAGTGCGACACAGGAACGGCTCCCGACGGCATCACGACTTTCAGCCTGATCGAGGCGACCTCGGGCTTTACGAACAACAACGCCAATCTTTCGGTACGGTATTTTCTGAACACGACCGATGCCGACAACAGTGTTGGCGAACTCGATAATTTCTACACGAATATCTCGAATCCGCAGGCAATTACCGTCAAGGTTACCGACGCGACCACTGGCTGTTACAGCTTGAGCACGTTGAACCTTTCGGTGAATCTATTGCCCAACGTGACCGTGAATTTCCCTGGCGTCTGCGATGAACTGGCTTCGGAAGACGGTTTTACCCAGTTCAACCTAAACAACGCGGTTCCTGCTACGGGCGGACAATCGGTGCGTTTTTACACCAGTATTGACGACGCCTTGTTCGAGCAGAACGAAATCGCGAATCCGCAGTCTTATACGAACCTGACAGCTTACAACGACCAGGTTTTTGCGCGCATGGAAAGCGTCACGGCCAACAGCTGCTCGCGTCTCTACGTGATCAATCTCGAGGTTTTCAGGCTTCCGGATATCGACAGGAACGTGAATTTGGTGCCTCATGTGGTTTGTGAGAACAACGCCACATTCATCACGACGATAGATGCGGCTTTGCTTGACGGATCGAATCCGGCCGATTACACTTACCAATGGTCGTATCAAGGCATGCCCGTTTCCGGAAGCGGTTACACGCTTGTCGTGGCTGCCGAAGGACTTTATTCCGTGATCGTGACCAACGCGAACGGCTGTTCGAAAGTTCGCAACATTCCGGTCGTGCATTCCAGCCAGGCGATCATCCAGAGCGTCGACGTGGTTGACTTTGTCGAGTCGAACACCGTTACGGTTACGCTAGGGCCTGGAAGTTTCGGGAATTATACTTATGCGCTCAATTACGAGAATGCGGGCCAATATTCGAATGTGTTCACCGATGTGCCGCCGGGCGATTACATCATTTATGTGATTGATGCCAATGGTTGCCCTTCGGCGACTTATCCGATATCCGTGATGGGAATTCCAAAGTATTTCACGCCGAACGCCGACGGTTACCACGACACCTGGAATCTCAAAGGCGTGCTGAATTCGGCAAACGCCCAATCGAACGTGTATATTTTTGACCGATACGGAAAACTCATCAAACAATTGGTCGCTTCCGGAAACGGCTGGGACGGGACTTTCAGCGGAAGACCGATGCCGTCTGACGATTATTGGTATTTGATCGAGCTCGCCGACGGACGCACTTCAAGAGGACATTTCACTTTAAAACGATAATATGCGACTACAACTTTCAATCGCCGCTTTGGCACTTTCCGGCCTGTCTGTTTTTGCACAGCCAAAGGTCGAAAAAGGCGCGCTGAAACACTTTGACAAATTCCAATCGGAATCGAAATTGGTGGAACCACGCGATGTGGATGTTTGGCTTCCGCCGAATTATGACGCCAAACAGAAATATCCGGTTTTGTACATGCACGACGGACAGATGCTTTTCGATGCCGACATGACCTGGAACAAACTTTCTTGGGAAGTGGACAACGTGGCCGGAAAACTTATCGAAAGCGGTGCGATCCGAAAATTCATCGTCGTCGGGATTTCGAACGTGCCTGATTTCAGGTTCAGCGATTATTTTCCGCAAAAGCCTTTCGAGTCGCTTCCGAAGAAAACGCAGGATTCGATTTACGGACTTTATTTTGGTGAAAAACAGATGTTCAACGCCAAAGTGAACGCCGACAATTACCTCAAGTTCATAGTAAACGAACTCAAACCGTTCATCGACAAGACTTTCCCTACAAAAACAGACGCGGCCAATACTTACATTGCGGGTTCGAGCATGGGCGGGCTCATTTCGCTTTATGCCGTTTGCGAGTATCCGAAGACTTTTGGAGGTGCGGCCTGCCTTTCCACACATTGGATTGGCGCGACCGGCGTTGCCCAAAACCCGATTCCGGGAGCTTTCCTCAACTACCTTGACAAGAAATTGCCCAAAGCCGAAAACCACAAGATCTATTTCGATCACGGCACCGAAGGCATCGACGCGAATTACGGACTGACGCAAAAGAAAGTGGACGCCATCCTGCAAAAACACGGCTATAAAATGCCAACCTCTTTCTACTCGAAGGTTTTTCCGGGAGACGACCACAACGAAAAAGCCTGGTCTTCGAGACTGGAACAACCTTTGGGATTCCTGTTTGGAGATGCCAACAGCGCGACTAAAAAGGTTGCGCCGACTGCGAAGACCGAAGCTCCGAAACCTGTGAAAACGGGAACTGCGACGGAGGCAAAAACGCCTGCGAAAACCGCTCCGGCGAAGAAAAAATAAGCACCGGTTTCACCAAATGCTTTTAGCGACCGGACTTTTGGTTTGGCTCAAGACCTAGCCCCGATCACAGCGGAAAGCCTTTGGCGCGAAACGCCTACAATTGCACGGCTTGGACAGCGACCGAAGGAAGCTCGTTCAAGCCGTTTGCAATTGTGGCGTTTTGGGCCGAAGCTTGCAGAGGCGAGCGGGAATTTGCTCCTGAAAAAACTTTGACGCATAAAAAAACCATCAGCGCTGACTGATGGTTTTTTGTTTCTGTGAAAATCGAGATTAGTCGATCTTGAAACGCTTGCGGTCTGTTTCGCTCAAATAGATCTTACGCAAACGAAGCGACTTTGGGGTAACTTCTACGTATTCGTCTTTTTGGATGTATTCCAAGGCTTCTTCGAGAGAGAATTTGATCGCTGGAACGATGCGCGTCTTGTCATCGGCTCCGGCAGAACGGAAGTTCGTAAGCTGCTTGGTCTTCGTGATGTTGATGGTCATGTCGTCTGCACGTGAGTTCTCACCTACAACTTGTCCTTCGTAGATATCTTCGTTCGGATCGACGAAGAACTTGCCGCGATCCTGCAATTTGTTGATCGAGTATGGAATCGCTTTTCCGTTTTCCATTGAAATCAACGAGCCGTTGATACGTCCCGGAATTTCGCCTTTAAACGGTTGGTATTCCAGGAAACGGTGCGCCATGATCGCTTCACCTGCCGTAGCGGTAAGCAATTGGTTGCGCAAACCGATGATTCCGCGTGACGGGATCTGGAATTGGATGATCATGCGCTCGCCTTTTGGCTCCATGGACAACATTTCTCCTTTTCTTACGGTCACGAATTCTACCGCGCGTCCTGATACGTTTTCCGGAAGGTCGATCGTCAATTCTTCGACAGGCTCACATTTAACGCCGTCGATTTCCTTGATGATAACCTGCGGCTGACCGATCTGGAGTTCGTATCCTTCGCGACGCATGGTCTCGATAAGGACTGACAAGTGGAGAACGCCACGTCCGAAGACCATGAATTTATCGGCACTGTTCGTATCGTTTACGCGAAGCGCGAGGTTTTTCTCGAGCTCTTTGGCCAATCTGTCCTTGATGTGGCGCGATGTTACGAATTTTCCTTCTTTTCCGAAGAATGGGGAATCGTTGATCGTGAACAACATCGACATTGTTGGTTCGTCTATCGTGATCGTTTGGAGTGCTTCCGGATTTTCGAAGTCGGCAACGGTGTCACCGATCTCGAAGCCTTCAAGACCTACAAGGGCGCAAATGTCTCCGGCGATTACCGAAGTTACTTTCTTGCGTCCGAGTCCGTCGAAGATGTGAAGTTCCTTGATTCTTGTTTTTATGATCTTACCGTCGCGTTTCACCAAAGAGATGTTCTGGTTCTCTTTCAGCTCGCCTCTTTGAAGACGTCCGATGGCGATACGGCCTGTAAATGATGAAAAGTCAAGTGATGTGATAAGCAATTGTGGCGTTCCTTCTGAAACTTTCGGAGCCGGAACGTGTGCCAAGACCATGTCCAGTAGTGGCTCGATGTTGTCGGTCTGGTTTCTGAAATCCTCGCTCATCCAGTTGTTCTTGGCCGATCCGTAAACGGTCGGGAAGTCAAGCTGCCACTCTTCGGCACCAAGTTCGAACATCAGGTCGAAAACTTTTTCGTGCACTTCTTCCGGCGTACAGTTTTCCTTGTCGACCTTGTTGATAACCACGCAAGGTTTCAATCCGAGGTCAAGGGCTTTCTGCAATACGAAACGGGTTTGCGGCATCGGGCCTTCGAAGGCGTCGACCAATAGCAAGACACCGTCGGCCATGTTAAGTACGCGTTCTACTTCTCCACCGAAATCGGCGTGACCCGGCGTATCGATGATGTTGATTTTCGTGCCTTTGTAAATGACCGAAACGTTTTTCGAGGTGATCGTAATTCCTCTTTCGCGCTCCAGATCGTTGTTGTCAAGAATCAAGTCACCGGCGTTCTCGCTTTCGCGGAAAAGCTGGCAGTGAAACATGATTTTGTCAACCAAAGTCGTTTTTCCGTGGTCAACGTGGGCGATAATCGCAATATTCCTGATAGATTCCATATCCTTTTTTTGAAGCGGCAAAGGTACACTTTATTTCCGCATAAAAAATCTTTTTGCCAATAGCCTTAACCGATTCATAATAAGCAGCTACCGACAATATAGCCACATCGTATAATTTTGGTGCGCGCGAACACGATTTCGTTTATATTTACCAAACCCAAATACCTCTAGTTGAAACGGATATCCACACGCTTTTTTTTGCTTTACCTGATTGCCGGAATATCGTGGATTTTGGCAAGCGACTGGTTTTTCGGAAAGTTCAATTATCCAGCCGAACACTTTTACCAAACCGTGAAAGGCTGTGGTTTTATCGTCATTTCGGGCGTGATTTTCCTGTTTATGCTTCGGCGGCACGAAGCCCGAAACCGACATTACCTGCAGAGGCTTCGCGACATCAACAAAGAACTCGAAAAGAGGAACGAGGAATTGGCCGCCTCGAATGTCGATCTCGAGCAATTTGCCTACATAGCCTCTCACGATCTCCAGGAACCGCTGCGCATGGTAACGGGATTTTTGGGCCAGATCGAAAAAAAATACGAGGACAATCTCGACGACAGAGGAAAGGAATACATCCATTACGCGGTTGATGGCGCGACGCGTATGCGACAAACGATACTCGACCTGCTCGATTATTCGCGCCTTGGCAAAAGGGATTTCAGATACGAGACCTTCAACGTGAACGAGGTCGTGGAAGAAGTGATAACCTTGCACAAACCGTTGTTTTCTGAAAAGCAGACGATCATCCAGAAAGGAGAATTGCCCGAGATTTCGGCCGGAAAGACCTTGATAAGACGTGTTTTCCAAAATCTGATGACCAACTCGGTGAAGTATTCGAAAGACGGAATGCCGCCGATAATTTCCATAGCATTTACCGATACGCCGACGCATTGGGAATTTTCGGTCGCCGACAACGGCATCGGCATCAAACCGAATCATATCGAGCGTATTTTCGTACTTTTCCAGCGGCTGCATTCGCGAGAGCAATATTCGGGTACCGGAATCGGGCTGTCGATTTGCAAGCGGATCGTCGAGAACCACGGCGGGCGCATTTGGGCGACGAGTTTGGTGGGAAAAGGCAGTACTTTTTATTTTTCGATTAAAAAATAGTTTTCGTTATATTTGTTTTGTCCCTACTCCAAAAATGAAACCATCGACATCTTCGGCGAACACAAGTCTGACACTGGTTTTTGACAGGCATTTTACAGTCTGTCGGGTTTTGTTTTTACTGTATCTGACGAAACGCCCCAAAAGGTTTCAGGACCTATCGAAATCACCTACGAAATTAATCCCGACAGGCGTGTACGGTACGAATCTTTTTGCATTTTTTCCCAAATCGGACACCATGAAACACTTGTGGCAAGCCGACTGTCTTTCCATTGTGCAACTTCTAAAACGCGGCAATGGAATATAAAACTACCGGGCTACATTTTTTGATCGTCGAAGACAACTCCGGAGATTTCGTATTGATTTGCGATTATCTGTCGGAAGTCTTTGAAAATCCTGCTTGTACACGGGCCGGTTCTTATGACCAAGCCTGTGACTTTATAGAATCGCATACTTTCGACGCAATCTTGCTCGACCTGACTTTGCCCGACGTGAGCGGCGAAGAACTTTTGGTAGCCCTCGATCCCGTGAGCGCAAGGATTCCGGTGATTGTACTTACAGGTTCGATAAACACGCAATTCGCTTACCGCGCGCTTTCCTACGGCGTTTCCGATTACCTAGAAAAAGACGGGCTGACGCCACTTTCACTTTTCAAAAGCATCACTTACAGCCTCGAACGCCATCGCATCAATAGAAAACTCAAGCGTTCCGAAGAAAATTACCGCAACCTGTTCAAGATGAGTCCGATCCCGAAATGGATCTACGATGTCGACACTTTTGCGATACTTGACGTGAACGATGCGGCGATCGCGAATTACGGTTATTCGAGAGCCGAATTTCTCGAAATGGACATACACGAGGTGCATCCGGATTTTCAGACAGTTGCCGTGGAAGCCAAAAGCGGTAGCCAACACAGCGCGTCCGGACACGAATTGCAGCCCGGACATTATCAGCATCACAGAAAAAACGGAGAAACGATCGACGTCCAAATCCAGACGAACGATATCGACTTTGGCGGAAAACGCGCCCGAATGGTCATCTCGAATGACATCACCGAAAAAATCCATACCGAAAAAGCGATCCTGAGAAGCGAACAACGTTTCAAGACATTGGTTCAGGAAAGCGGCGATCTGATCACGATACTCGACGCAAACGGCAATTGCATTTACGCGAGTCCGAACCACGAGGCGATTTTGGGCAGGAAATACACCCAGATGGCGCAAAAACACATACTCGACCTCATCCATATAGACGACATCCCGACCGTCAAGGAATTTTACCAAGGGCTGTCGGACGAAAACAGGATTTACTCACTGCCTTTCCGGATGCGCCACATCAGCGGGCGTTATCTTTGGATGGAATCGATCGGAACAAACGCGCTCGACGACCAATCGATAAACGGTTTGGTGCTCAATTCGCGCGACGTGACGCCAAGAGTCGAACACGAAAAAAGGCTCGAGGAAATCAACGAACGGCTCACGGCAATCGCAAAGGCCACGAGTGACGCGATTTACAGCTACGATTACGACACGAGGCAAATCTCGCTTTTGGGCGCGAACTACACTTCGCTCTTCGGATACAAATTTCCTGAAGACACGGCTCCGAACGATTTTTTCAAGGACCACATCCATCCGGACGACAAAGTTCCGGTACTTGAATTCCTCAAAAATGCGCTGCTCGACAAAAAGAACAGGCACTTTGAGGTCGAATACAGATTCCGCAGGCAAAACGGAAGTTACGCCTACGTTCTCGACCGCTTCGACATCATTCGCGAGAAAGGCGTCGCGGCTAAAAAGGTCGGGGCGATGCAGGATATTTCTGCGCGAAAGATGCAGGAAACGATCTTGTCTTTCGAAAAGCAGATCTACGAGCTGAACGCCAATCCGAAAGTAGGTTTTGAGACCGTAATTCGGAAACTTGTCACGAATATAGAAGAATTGATTCCAGATTCGCACTGCACGATCCTGATGCTCGAAGACGATGGGACGACCGCCAAGCACATTGCGGGCGATTCGTTGGGACACGATTATGCCGAAGCTGTCTCGGGATTACAGATTGGCCCAAAAGCAGGTTCTTGCGGAACGGCGATGTACACGGGCAAAAAGGTCATCGTGACCGATATCGAGAACGATCCGCTTTGGAAAGATTATCTGGATTTGGCCGAGCGTTTCCGATTGCGGGCGTGTTGGTCGGTTCCGGTGAAAAAGGCCAACGGGAAAGTCGTGGGCAGTTTCGCCACTTATTACAAAGCGCCAAAATCGCCTCATCCGGACGAGATCAATCTCGTGGAAAGGGTCGCGGCCATGATTTCCATCCTGATCGAAAACCGCATTTCGTTCGAGGAAACCGAACGCGCCAAGGAACGTTACGACATTGTGGCAAAAGCGACGAGCGATACGATCTGGGACTGGAATATTCTCGAGGACAAATTCGAATGGAACAAAGGAATTCAAGGTGTTTTCGGATACAAAAAAACAGAGGTCGGAAATACTTCGCGTTGGTGGTTTGACCGCATCCATCCTGAAGATTCGATCAAAATGGCCATGAAACTTTATGCTTTCCTGGAACAAAAGACAGAAAAATGGCAGGACGAATACCGTTTCGCGTGCGCGGATGGTTCCTATAAATATGTATACGATCGTGCATTTCTCGTAAAAGACGAATCCGGGAAGGCGATTCGGATGATCGGGGCGATGCAAGATGTTACGCGTACCAAAGCCGAAGAACATCGCTTGAAGTTGATGGACACGGTCATTACGCAGATGAAGGATTCGGTCGTGATTGCCGAAGCGTCCAAAACCGATGAATTGCCGAAAGTCATTTTCGTGAATCCTTCGTTTACGGCAATGACAGGTTACAAACCACTGGAAGTCATCGGAAAACGTCCGACAATCTTTATGAACCGAAAGCCAAACCAGCGCGAATACGACCGTTTGAAACTGGCGTTGAGCAACAAGCAGGAATTCCGGTATGAGGCTTTGAACGACCGGAAAAACGGGGAGGAATATTGGACAGATGTATCCATTACGCCAATCTGGAACAACGCTGGTGAACACACGCACTGGATTTCGATCCAACGTGACATCACCGACGAAAAACGACGCGACAAGGAAAAAGAGCACCTGATTCGCGAATTGACGCAGAACAACAAAGATCTGAAGCAATTCTCTTACATCACGTCTCACAACCTGCGTGCGCCTTTGTCCAACCTTACGGGCTTGCTGAACCTGATCGAGGACATGCCGATCGAAAATCAGGATCTCAAGGAAATCCTGAACGGCTTCCACAAATCGACGCACTTGCTCAACGAGACTATCAGTGATTTGGTGAAAGTCGTTATCATCAAGGACAATCCTTCAATACAAAAAGAAGAAGTACTTATCAAGGACGTTTTCGAGAATGTGTTCAACCAATTGAGTTTCATGATTGGCATGTACAAACCGATCATCAACCTCAAAATCGAGAAAGTTTCGATCCTGAACATCAACAAAGCTTACCTCGAAAGTATCCTGCTGAATCTTCTTACAAACGCGATCAAGTACCGTTCGCCCGAAAGGAAACTCAAAATTTTCGTATCTTCCAAGCTCGTTGGCGACTCGGTGCAACTTGTTTTCAAGGACAACGGGATCGGCATCGACATGGAACGCCATCACGATAAAATATTCGGACTTTACCAGCGTTTTCACAACTATCCGGACAGTAAAGGTCTCGGACTCTATCTCGTGAAATCTCAGGTGGAAAGCATGGGAGGAACGATAAAAGTGGACAGTACAGTCGACAAAGGCACCTCATTTACCTTAACATTCAAGAAACAAACAACTATTTAATCAAATACCACCCCAAAATGCTACACAAATTATTATGTGTCGACGATGACCCGATCACCTTGATGCTTTACAAGATGGTGATCAACAAGGCGGAATTCGCCATGCAGGTCGACACAGCCCAGAACGGAGAGGAAGCCATTGGCTATTTCGACGGTCTGATTGCCAATGGAGGCGAACATCCGAAACTGATTTTCCTCGATTTGAACATGCCCGTAATGGGCGGATGGGAATTCCTGGACTTATTCTCTACAGAAAAGTACAAGCCGTTTGCCGATGTCAAGGTAATCGTGCTTTCTTCGACGATCGACCCTCAGGATATAGAGAAATCGAAGTCTTACAACCAGGTCATCGATTTCAGGTCAAAACCGATCTCAAAAGAAATGCTTGCCGAACTTCACGATTTGTAAATAATAAAAAGTAAGCCCATAAAAAAAGCTCCCGATTTGGGAGCTTTTTTATTTTTCAATCCTAAAAGATTAAGCCAATTTGGAAACGTGCTTAGTCAATTTTGACTTCAGGTTCGATGCCTTGTTGTCGTGGATGATATTTTTCTTTGCAAGCTTGTCGATCATTGAGATCACTGCAGACAGTTTTGACGAAGCTTCATTTTTATCAGTAGCCAAACGAAGCGCTTTGATAGCGTTACGAGTCGTTTTGTGCTGATAACGGTTAAGCACGCGCTTCTTTTCGTTACTTCTGATTCTCTTTAGTGCTGACTTATGATTTGCCATTTTCTTTTAATTTAATTGTAAGTGATAAAATGCTTAGTTAAAAAAGAAAAACCTCCCACAATCTTAGATCACTTTGGTTTTAACTAATAAAACAAAGGTCGAGACACTGACGTTTTGCTTTATAAAACTAATTTACAACTAACTTGTAGTCCGTAGGGGAATCGAACCCCTGTTACCAGGATGAAAACCTGGCGTCCTAACCCCTAGACGAACGGACCGTTGGTTTTGGACAAAAAAAACCCGAATCGCTTCAGGAATTTTTTAGTAGCCCGTGGGGGAATCGAACCCCCCTTACCAGGATGAAAACCTGGCGTCCTAACCGATAGACGAACGGGCCATTGCTCTATTGCGGATGCAAAAATACAACTAATTTCTATTCTCGCAAGAGCTGCACTTTATTTTTTTGAAATTTTCTTAATAGGCCTTGGCAAACAGCACTCTACCTTTTGAAATTTTTCCGGTGAAGACGCATTTTCCTTCCTCTTCTACCCTATCCAAAGGAATACAGCGGATGGTCGCCTTGGTCAATTCCTTGATTTTTTCTTCGGTTTCCGGCGTTCCGTCCCAATGCGCTGACAGGAACCCGCCTTTTCCTTCCAATACAGACTTGAATTCCTCAAAGTCGTTCACTTCGGTAATATGCGAATTTCTGTAGTCGAGAGCGCGCTTGAAAAGATCGTTCTGGATTTGCTCCAAAAGGTCGCGCAAATAAGTCGCGAGTCCGTCTTTGGAAACCGATGTCTTCTCGAACGTGTCGCGCCGGGCAACTTCAAAAGTTCCGTTTTCGAGATCTTTCGGACCGATCGCCAAACGCACCGGAACACCTTTGAGCTCGTACTCGTTGAATTTGAAACCAGGCGACATGTTGGCGCGGTTGTCGAATTTGACCGAAATACGCATTTTCTTGAGTTCCGAAACGAGCTTGTCGACTTCGGCCGTGATCGCAGCCAATTGTTCGTCGGTTTTATGGATCGGAACAATCACGATTTGTGTCGGAGCCAATGTCGGAGGCAAGACCAAACCTTTGTCATCGGAATGCGTCATCACCAAAGCACCCATCAAACGTGTCGAAACACCCCATGAAGTGCCCCAAACATAATCGAGCTTTCCTTCGTTGGAAGTGAATTTCACATCGAATGCCTTGGCGAAATTCTGACCCAAAAAGTGCGAAGTTCCGGCCTGGAGCGCTTTTCCGTCCTGCATCAGGGCCTCGATACAGTAGGTTTCCTCGGCTCCGGCAAAACGTTCCGATTCCGTCTTCAGACCTTTTACGACCGGGATCGCCATGAAATTCTCGGCGAAATCGGCATAAACCTGCATCATTGTTTCAGATTCTGTGATCGCCTCGGCTTTTGTCGCGTGAGCGGTATGCCCTTCCTGCCACAAAAATTCGGCAGTGCGCAAAAACAGGCGTGTGCGCATTTCCCAACGCACGACATTCGCCCATTGGTTGATGAGAAGCGGCAAATCGCGGTAAGACTGCACCCAATTTTTATACGTGGACCAAATGATCGCTTCGGATGTTGGACGGACGATAAGTTCCTCCTCAAGCTTGGCGTTCGGATCGACCATCAATTTCCCGGGTTTGTCCGGATCGTTCTTGAGACGGTAATGTGTTACTATCGCGCATTCCTTGGCGAATCCTTCGGCGTTTTTCTCTTCGGCCTCGAACATGCTTTTGGGCACAAATAGAGGGAAATACGCATTGGAATGTCCTGTTTCCTTGAACATACGGTCAAGTTCCGCTTGCATTTTTTCCCAAATGGCGTATCCGTACGGCTTGATTACCATGCAGCCACGAACTCCCGAATTTTCAGCCAAATCAGCCTTTACGACGAGTTCGTTGTACCATTTCGAATAATCTTCTGATCTTGTAGTTAGATTCTTACTCATAATCTTTCTTTGGCACAAAAATTGTTTCGATTTTTTTAACTATAAAGTCCGGCAAAACTAACTAAATTTGTGATGTTGGGCTACAAACCCACCTTAAAAAAAATGCACTTCCTTATGAAAACTCACTATTTTCCTACACGTTTAGCTTCGATTACACTGCTCTGTGGTGTATTGGCGCTACTCGCTTCGTGCGGCGCTTCGAGAAGTTCCGCTTCGAACGATGGGATCTATGGGGACGGACGTCAGTATGATTCCCGCCAAACCACCGATTCCGGCTACGGCTACAAACAATATTTCAACTCCATGCAGGACAGCGACGTCATTACCGATGTCGAGCAGTACTCCTCGCCTCAGGACACGGCTTACGCATCTGGTTATGCCGATGGACGTGCTTCGTGGGAAGGTTCTGCCGACAATGTGACCGTCAATGTCTATGACAACAATTGGGGCATGGGTTATTGGAACAATTACTGGTACAGCCCTTACTGGAGTATGGGTTGGGGATGGAACTCGTGGTACGGTCCCGGATGGGGCTGGGGCTGGAACTCCGGATGGGGTTGGAACGGCGGCTGGGGTTCGCCTTATTACGGATACGGCTATGGTTACGGATACGGCGGCTACGGTTATGGATACGGAAACTACTACAACGGCCCACGCGGTGGTCGCGGCTATACGACGCCGGGAAGACGCGATTACGCCGGACGTTCGGCTTATTCGTACGCTGGCGGAAGACGAGGCTCGAACTACAGCACCGGAACCAGAACGTATTCGGGAACAAGAAACTACGGAAACGGCACAAGAAGCTATTCCACGACCGGCACGAGAGATTACTCTACAGGAACGCCTCGACCAAGATTCTCCAACAGCGGAACACGCACCAACGCAGGAACCAGAACCTACAATGACGCAACGCCAAGACCAAGCTACAACCAGACTTCTACACCAAGAAGCAACAACCAACCAACGCGTTCGAACTATTCGACTCCTACGCGAAGCTCCAGCCCTAGCCCATCTTACGGTGGCGGCGGACGTTCCGGCGGAGGAAGCTACGGTGGTGGCGGAGGCGGTGGAAGCCGAGGCGGTGGCGGCGGTGGCGGTCGCCGATAAGCACTGAAGATACTGATACCTATGTTTCAGGGCAATTGCCCGACATAGGTATTTTTTTGAACAAAAATAAAAATGTCATGAAAAAATACATACTTGGATTTGCGGCACTTTTAGCCGTATCGGCGGCTCAGGCTCAGGAATTGTCGAGCGCCGATGGTTTGTTGTACGCTCAGGACAATGTTACGGGAACGGCGAGATTCCGTGCCATGAGCGGTGCTTTTGGAGCTTTGGGAGGCGATCTTTCGGCTATCGGGGTGAATCCTGCGGGTTCGGCGATTTTCAACAGCAGCCTTGTCGGATTCAGCTTGACGAGCTACAACTCGAGAAACAAGGCGAATTACTTCGGATCTTCAAATTCCGACAACTACAACTCTTTCGATGTCAACCAAGCCGGTGGCGCATTCGTATTCGACAATTACAATCCGGATAGCAAGTGGAAAAAATTCGCGATCGCGGTCAATTATGACAACGTCAACAATTTTGACAACGATTACCACATCAACGGTACAAACCCGACGAATTCTGTAGACAGTTACTTCCTGGGTTATGCCAATGGCGGCAGCATGAGCGGATTCGCAGCCGACCAGACCTATCTTGGCTATCAGGCTTTCGTGATCAACGAAACAGGAAACAACGCAGTTCCTTATGCCTCGAACGTTCCGGCGGGCGGCAACTACTATCAGGACTTTTTGATGGAAACGCGCGGCTACAACGGAAAAGCCTCGGTAAACGCATCGGCACAATACGGAGAAAGATGGTTTTTCGGACTCAACGTCAACGCACATTTCTCCGATTACTCAAAATGGGCCAGTTTCTACGAAAGCAACAACAACGATCCCGCAGCCGGACTGCAATGGGTAGAATTCAACAACGAGGTCAGGACTTTTGGGAGCGGCGTCTCGCTTCAGGCCGGAACAATCGTGAAAGTCGCGGCTGGCCTGAGAGCCGGAGTCGCTTACGAAACACCAACCTGGTTGTGGCTCAACGACGATTTGCTGCAGTCGATTTCCTATTCCGATGCAACAAACGGATCAGGTCGTTTTTCGTTGCCGGTAACCGAATACGAAACGTACAAATTGCGCACGCCGGGCAAATGGACGGGAAGTTTGGCCTACATTTTCGGCACACACGGACTGATCAGCGTCGATTATTCGATCAAGGATTATTCGAACATGCATTACGGATCGACCAGTTCGGGCGATAATTTTTACGCCGACCTGAACCAGGAAATCAAGAACACGATGGACGTTGCTAGCACATTGCGCCTCGGAGCCGAAGTTCGCGCGGCCAAGTGGAGTTTCCGCGGCGGTTACAGATACGAGCAAAGTCCTTACAAAGACGATGCGGCGATGGGCGATCTTACAGGATTCTCCGGCGGATTGGGCTACAATTTCGGACGCACTCGCCTCGATTTGGCCTATAGTTATTGGGAACGTGATTTTCAGCAGCGTTTTTTCGCGACAGGACTTACCGATCCTTCTGAAGTCACTTCGAGAAACCACAACGTGACTGCTTCCCTGACTTTCGAGTTCAAATAAAATCACTTTTTTGATAGGAAATCCGTTCTTTTGGGCGGATTTTTTTTTGGAGCTTTTTCCTGCTGCCCGCTTTTAGCTTTCTTCAAAAATGCCGTTTTTGCCGGGTTTGCCAAGAGCTTCCTTCGGTCGCTTTGGCAAACCTGCAAAAAACTGGCATTTTTGGGCGAAAGGCTAACCGCTTGCATCGGGGCTACGGGAATTTGTGGTTTTGGGAGTTGTGGTCTTTGAGTGAAGTCTTTGACTTCGCGAGGTGTGTGGCGGAGTCTGTGACTCCGGAAAATCAACTCGAAACCTACAATTTCCCAACTAAAAGAGATTTCCGGCGACCAGGTTCAGCCCCGATGCAAGCGGTTAGCCTTTCGCAGGAAACAGCCTGGTTTTGTTGACGCGACAAAGCGACCAACGGAAGCTCTTGTCACGTCTTACAAAACCGGTTGTTTGCAAGAAAGCTAGCAGCGGGCAGCGGGATTCGCTGCATAAAAAAATCACAACTTTCCATCTTCGCTTCACAGGATTTCAAAACTTCAAAACTTCTTTCGTACTTTTGCACGCCCAAAACAGGGTTTACCGTATGAGAACCAAAACGTTAAAGAAGAACAAAATCAATGTGATTACGCTGGGTTGCAGCAAGAACGTGTACGACAGCGAAGTGCTGATGGGACAATTGAAAGCGTCCGGGAAAGACGTCGAGCACGAAGCGCCGGCCGAAAACGAAGGCAACATCATCGTGATCAACACTTGTGGTTTTATCGACAACGCCAAAGAGGAATCGGTGAACATGATCTTGGAATACGCCGACAAGAAGGAAAGAGGAATTGTCGACAAAGTATTCGTTACAGGCTGTCTTTCTGAGCGTTATCGTCCAGATTTGGAGAAAGAAATCCCGAACGTAGACCAATATTTCGGAACGACCGAATTGCCGTTGCTACTGAAAGCTTTGGGCGCCGATTATCGCCACGAACTGCTCGGCGAGCGCTTGACGACGACTCCAAAAAACTACGCCTATCTCAAAATCGCCGAAGGCTGCGACCGTCCTTGCTCGTTTTGCGCCATTCCAATCATGCGCGGAAAGCACGTTTCCCAGTCAATAGAGAAATTGGTCAAAGAAGCCACGAATCTGGCGAAAGACGGCGTAAAAGAATTGATTCTCATCGCCCAAGACCTTACTTATTACGGGCTTGACCTATACAAAAAAAGAAATCTGGCCGAATTGCTCGAAGCTTTGGCTGCGGTTGAAGGAATCGAATGGATTCGTCTGCACTACGCGTTTCCCAGCGGTTTCCCGATGGACGTTCTCGAACTGATGAAACGCGAGCCAAAAATCTGCAATTACCTCGATATTCCATTGCAGCACATTTCAGATAAGATCCTGAAATCGATGCGACGCGGTACGACTCAGGAAAAGACGACGAAATTGCTCAGGGAATTCCGCGAGGCTGTTCCGGGAATGACCATCAGAACGACTTTGATCGTGGGTTATCCTGGAGAAACCGAAGAAGATTTCCAGATCCTGAAAGATTGGGTTCAGGAAATGCGCTTCGAAAGATTGGGCTGTTTCACGTATTCGCACGAGGAAAATACACACGCTTATTTGTTGGAAGACGATGTTCCGGCCGACGTAAAGCAACAACGCGCCAACGAGATCATGGAAATCCAGTCGCAAATTTCATGGGACTTGAACCAGGAAAAAGTCGGACAGGTTTTCAAGTGCATCATCGACAGGAAAGAAGGCCAATATTTCGTCGGAAGAACCGAATTTGACAGCCCGGACGTAGACAACGAGGTTTTGATCGACGCATCGAATACCTACCTCAAAACTGGGGAATTCGTCAACATCAGGATCGTCGACGCCACCGAATTCGATTTGTACGGAGAAGCGGTCTAAATAAGAAATAACAAAAAATGTCCTTAGTGAGCGAATCCTTTTCAGTCGATTTGCGCAGTAAGGACATTTTATTTTTAACAGATCAGAGATGCCATCTGACCATTCATCTGTCAATTAGGCAAGTATCCAAAAGCAAAAATCCCCTAAATCCGGTATATTTTCCAATACCTGATTCAAGGGATTTTCTAAGTAAGTGACCTTTGGGCTATTAACCGCTTAAATAATTGAGTGGTGAAAACTCGGTTTCGAGTAGTCGGAAGAATCAAGGGCCGCGTTCAACTTCAGCTCCAGATTCCTATTTGTGTTTAGATGACAGTTCCTTTGAACGTCAGCACTTTCGGAGCGTCTTCGGCATTCGTCGTGACGGTAACCGTTTTGGAAAACGCGCCTTTGGGAGCAGCGTTGTAAGTCGCTTTCACTATTCCGGATTCGCCCGGTTTGATTGGCGTTTTGGTGTAGTCGGCGGCCGTACAGCCACAAGCCGGTTTTACGTTCGTGATGATGATGTCGGTTTTGCCCATGTTCTTGAAACTGAACTCGATTGTTTTTGGCGTGCCTTGCGGAATCTGACCGATTTCCTGTGTGTCGGCTTTCCAGGCGACCGGCGATGCGGTCACAGATTTGACGATCGGATCAACGATAACAGTTTTAGGAGCGAATGACATCAGCGAAAAAGCCGCGGCTACCAAAGTGATTGAAAGTGTTTTCATATTGAAGTTTTTAAAATGGTTGTGGTCAATCGATTTTGATATTCCAAAACTACCTACATAGAATCCCAATCGCTGTTAACCGCTTTCAAATGTTTGTTAACGACTTGTTAACCGGGAATACGCGCGCCTTTTTCGCCTAATATTGCAATATGAAAATCGGGAAACTAAACGCCATCATCATCCTTGGGCTCGTCGCGATCATCGGCATTCTCGTCGCCCAATTGCTTTGGACGAAACAGGCGTATTCACTGGAAGAGAAGAAGTTTTCGCAGAAAGTGCACGTGGCTTTGCTCGACGTCGCCAAACGTCTGTACGAAGGCACAAACAACGATATGCCAAGCGAAAATCCTGTCGTAAAAGTCTCGAACGACTACTATATCGTGAACGTGAACAACGATTTCGAGCCGGACGTTCTCGAGTTTTACCTCAAAGGCGAATTCGAGAAAATGGACATCCACACTGATTTTGAATACGCGATGTACAACTGCCATTCAGATGAAATGGTTTATGGCGACTACATTTCGGTTTCGAACAAAGACAAGACGAAAAAGACGGTTTACTTTCCGAAGCACAAAAATCTCGTCTATTATTTTGCGATCAGATTCCCGAATGAAACGACATATTTGTTCAGCTCGCTCAAGTTCTGGTTCTTTCTCTCCGGCGCGCTCATCATCATTTTGCTGGTTTACGTCTACTCGATCGTGACGATCTTGCAGCAGAAAAAATATTCCGAACTGCAACGCGATTTCATCAATAACATGACACACGAGTTCAAGACACCGCTTTCATCGATTTTGCTGGCTTCGAATTATCTGGCGAAACAAAATCTAATTTCGTCCGATGAAAAACTCAGGAAATACACCGAAATCATCATCAGCCAAAGCAACAAACTCAACAGTCACATAGGCGAGATCCTCACGATTGCCAAGAGCGATTCCGTGCCGCTTGCGATGGACAAAAAGCCGGTTTCGGTACTTTCGGTCTTGACGGAAGTGGCCGACACGATGTATCTCAAACACGAAGATTTACAGCTTTCGGTCGCTTCTGACAAGGATTTCGAAATTTCGGCCGACATTTTCCACTTTACGAACATCGTTTACAACCTCATCGACAATTCCATCAAATATTGCGATGGAAAATCCGTGATCTGCATCCGCTTGACGCAAGAAAACAGCATACTCAAACTTGACTTTTGCGACAACGGAATCGGGATTCCAGCCAACAAATTGTCTGACATTTTCGACAAATTTTACCGCATTCCGAACAAACTTTCCAACGAGGTCACAGGCTTCGGACTCGGTTTGTATTACGTGAAAAAAATCTGTACGTTGCACCAATGGAAGATTTCGGCTCGCAATAATCCTGAAAAGGGCATTTGTGTTTCGATTGGCATTCCTCGCAAAACCGGTTGATTCTCGAACCTTTATTTTGAACCATTATTTTGAACCATTAAGTTCAGTAAGGGAATTAAGATTGGGATTTTGTTCCGATAGTCATTGCGATGGATTTGGGAATTGGAATTTAGAATTTGGGATTTGGGATTTGGTCCCGATAGCTATCGGGATGGAATTGGAATATTGAACAATGAATAACGAACAACGAACAACGAATATTGAAGTTCTGATGCCGCGCATACTCTACGCCGAAGACGACGAAACCCTGGCGTTTCTCACCAAAGACAACCTCGAACAGCAAGGCTACGAAGTCGTGCATTGTGCTGACGGAAATACGTGTTTCGAACATTTCAGCCAGCAGGATTTCGACATCTGCATTCTCGATATCATGATGCCAAAGCGCGACGGATTCGAGCTTGCCGAAGATATCCGAAAGGTCGACGGTCACATCCCGATTATTTTCCTGTCGGCCAAAACCTTGAAAGAAGATCGCATCAAAGGACTCAAATTGGGTGCCGACGATTATCTCGTGAAACCGTTTTCAATCGAGGAATTGGTATTGAAGATCGAGGTTTTTTTGAAGCGTTCGCAGAAATTCGTCGTTTCTGGCAAACCAGATTATAAAGTCGGGAAATTTGCTTTTGACAGTTTGAATTATGCGCTGGTTTTTGATTCCGAGAAAGTCACTTTGACCCAACGCGAGTCGGAACTGCTCAAGTTTTTCCTCGACAACAAAGGCCAGGTCTTGAAGCGCGAGCAAATCCTGAAAGCGCTTTGGGGCGACGACGATTATTTCATGGGCCGAAGCCTCGACGTGTTCATTTCGCGTCTTCGCAAGATTTTGGCTTCAGAAAATGTGGTTATCGAGAACTTGCACGGCATCGGCTTTCGTTTTTCCGACCGATAAACCTTGCGTTCATGCAATCGGGAGCTAAAAGTCCTGAGCCATCGCGGCATTGACGGCGCGTACCAAACTGAGTAACGCGCAACCCGGATATTCAGTTGAAAATATCGCTCGCGCCACTTGGTGCAGTTCGTCGATTTTTCTACATTTAGGCACTGGCAAAAGTTATGGAAAAAGATACGCAAATCTCGAGCAGCAACGAGACGCTTCGAATGCAGGCGCTCAGGGAATACGACATTCTCGATACGCTTGGCGAACAGGATTACGACGATATCACAGAAATGGCCTCGGTCATCTGCGAAGTTCCGATCGCGCTTATAAGTCTCGTGGACGAAAGCCGCCAGTGGTTCAAGTCGCGAAAAGGTCTCGCAATCGACCAAACGCCTCGCGAATACTCCTTTTGCTCTCGGGCCATCCTAAAACTTGACGAGGCTTTGATCGTCGAGGATTCCAGAAAAGACGAGCGCTTCATGCACAATCCCTACGTCTTGGGCGACCCCAATATTGTTTTCTATGCCGGAATTCCATTGGTTTCCCAAAGCGGAATGGGTTTGGGAACGGTTTGCGTGATCGACAACAAGCCGAGGGTTTTGACAGAAAAACAAATCGCGGCACTTAAAATACTTTCTCGCCAGGTCATGAAATTGCTTGAGTTGCGCAAGAGCAACCTACAGCTTTTGGACGCACGCGAAGCGCTGGAAACGATAAACAACGGACTTGAGGACACGATCAACAGGATGGTTGACCAACGCGTTGGGGAAATCGCCGCCCAAAACGAACACCTGGAAAGGATGAACAAGGAACTTCAATCCTTTGCCTATATTTCGAGCCACGATTTACAGGAACCACTTCGCAAAATCCAGACTTTCATGTCATGGATTTCAGAAAAGGAGTCCCATTTGCTGTCTGAGAAAGGGCGCGACTATCTGCAAAAAACGCATTTGGCCTCAGATCGCATGCGAAACCTTATCCAGGATTTGCTTGCCTATTCGCGCACGACGGCCTCTGAGATCGTTTTCGAAAAGCGATCGCTTCAACACATCGTCAACGAAGTCTGCGAGGATCTGATGGAAGAATTCGAGCAAAAGAAAGCGTTGATCCATTTGGATTCGGATGCCGAAATAACCGTGATTCCGTTCCAGTTCAGGCAAATGCTCTACAACCTTTTTTCGAATGCGCTCAAGTTTACCAAATTTGACATCAGTCCGATAATAAATATTTCCGTATCGGATGTCTTACATGCAGATGGCGCGAACTACCACAAGATCAGTGTGAGCGACAACGGCATCGGGTTTGACAACGATTACAACAAAAAGATTTTCGAACTGTTTCACCAACTCCATTCCAAAAGAGGTGAAAACGGAACGGGCATCGGTCTCGCGATCGTGAGCAAAATTGCCGATAACCACAAAGGATTCGTAGAAGCACACAGCAAAAAAGACGAAGGCGCGACTTTCCACGTCTACGTGCCGGTTGCCTAAAGCGAAAGTAGTCCGGCTTCTTTCAACTTTTCCATCGGTTTCGAAAACCAGAACAATTCAAAATCATCCGAGACAAACGTTTCAAAATCGGTTTTAAGCTGGGCGAAAGGCATCGGTTTACCCGAAAATGCCGACAGCGATTCCAGAATCCTGAGCAACCACTCACCTTCTTTCTGGCCAACCTGAACCGTCGTGACCGAACGCCTGTCGTGGAACTCGAGCGAAAGCATCGGCCAAGAATTTCCCTTTTTCGATTTGGTGAAAGCCGAAACGACCGCTCGTTTTCCGATCCAGACGATTTTGGAAGTCGGTTTTGTCTGGAAATCGGAATCGTCCGATAAAGCATCGTGGATGAAGTCCGGACGCACTTTCGTACGCGGAATCCTGAAATCGAACCAATCCTGAAGCTCGTAGTCGAAACAGATTCCGTGCATGTAGTTGAACAGCGATTTCTTGAGTCCGAAGCTGAATTTGTCGTGATCAATCCCGGTTTTGTCCTTGAACGCGATATCGTTGTTGGCGAAACTCCCAACAATGTCCGAATCTGGAACTACGCCAAATTTCGCGGGTTCCAAACCCACCGGACTGTGAGCGGTCATCGCGAATTGGTGCCAAAATCCAGATTGCAGCACGCCGGCTTCGAACAATTGGCGCACCATTTCCAGACTGTCGACGGTTTCCTGAACGGTTTGCGTCGGATAACCGTACATCAGATAGGCGTGTACCAAAACGCCGTTTTCGGTGAAATTCCTCGTGACTTTGGCCACTTGTTCTACCGTGACGCCTTTGTCAATCAAGGCCAGCAATCTATCGGAAGCGACTTCGAGTCCGCCCGAAACAGCGATGCAACCCGAGGCTTTGAGCAATCGGCACAAATCGTAAGCGAAACTTTTCTCGAACCTGATGTTCGTCCACCAGGTCACGGTGAGTTTTCGCTTCAGGATTTCCAACGCCAAAGCGCGCATCAAGGCCGGTGGCGCGGCTTCGTCGACGAAATGGAACCCGTTTTGTCCGGTTTGTGCGATGAGTTCTTCCATGCGATCGCACAAAATCGTGGCCGCGACAGGTTCGTAAATCTTGATATAATCGAGCGAAATGTCACAAAACGTGCATTTTCCCCAATAGCAGCCGTGCGCCATCGTGAGTTTGTTCCAGCGGCCGTCGCTCCACATGCGGTGCATCGGGTTCACGATTTCGATCACCGAAATGTAACTGTCCAAAGGCAAACCGGAATAATCTGGCGTCCCGACTTGGTTTTGTTTGTAATCGTGGCGCAGCGAATCGTTTCGGTAAACGACTTTTCCGTTCTCGAGCAAAAAAGTGCGCTTGAGTTCTTTTCCTGACGGATTTTCGGTCAAGCCGATGAAATCGATCAGCAATTCGACGGGAAGTTCGCCATCGTCCAAAGTGATGAAGTCGAAAAATTGCAACACGCGTGCGTCACTCAGCGAACGCAATTCGGTGTTGGCAAAACCGCCGCCCATCGCGATCCTGATTTCGGGACGATTTTGTTTTAGCCATTGCGCGCATCGGAAAGCCGAAAAAAGATTGCCCGGGAAAGGCACCGAAATCAAAACGAGTTTCGGGTTTTCAGATGCGACTTTTTCGCGCAACACATCGACGGTAATCTTGTCAATGTAAGAAAGCGGTCGCGACAGCTCAAAATAAATTTCGTCGAAAGAGTTCGCGCTTCTTCCCAAACGTTCGGCATAACGCGAGAATCCGAAGTTCTCATCGACACATTCCACGATGAGATCTGAAATGTCCTCGAGGTACAAAGTGGCCAAATGCTTGGCTTTGTCCTGCGTTCCCATCGATCCGAAAGCCCAATCGAGTTCTTCCAATTGAGAGAACCGCGAAGCTTCGGGAAGGAAGTTTTCCTGGCAGATCTGAAGCGCCAAAGTTGGGTTTTTTCCCTGCAGGAATGCGATAACCGAATCGATCGTCGAAATATAATCTTCCGATAAAGCGATTATCCGCTTGACGTTATCGGATAATTCGTCGGGTTTTCTATATTTGACATTGCCAAACAAATCCTCCAAACCGCCCTTGCAAAACACGCGAAGTATTACTTCTATGCCCAAATCGGCCTGCGTAGAAGCGATCTCTTTGGTTTTTAGGAAACCTTTGAGATAAGCCGTGGCCGGATAAGGTGTGTTGAGTTGGGTAAACGGAGGCGTTAACAGCAAAAAATCCATGTGGAGACTTTAAGTCGCAAAAGTAACCGATTTTTTTCGTCGGGCGTAAATTGTGGCAAATCGTCTTTCATCGGAAACCAAAAAACAAACAAAAACAAGGACAAGTTGAAACTATTCTACGCCATTGTGGCTTTGCTTTTTTGTGCGACGAGCCACGCCCAGTACGAAAAATTGCATTCAAAGGACAAACAGGAACGCGATGCCTTTCTGGCCTCGGTCAAACTCGAGGACAGGCACGGACACCTGATCACGAATCTCGAGGAAAAACGCCAGATTTTGCTCAAGCGGCTAAAGGCTTCCGAATCGGCGAAAGCCAGCCAGAGACAAGTGGCGCTGAACGCGGTTCCGATGTGCTCGAATGGTGCTTTCGAGGAATTTACGCCAGGCGGCACTCCTACGTTGTCCAATTTCGCCTTCACTTCGGGAGATGTCTGGAATCCGATGGAATGCCAAACGCTGGAAGGAACGGCGACCGCGGGCATCCAACAGTACAATCCGAATGTTACGGATATCATGGCCACAACCGTTCCGGCCAACCATCTCGATCCTTACATTGGCGACATTGGCGCTTTCGACCAATATGCGCTCAAGATCAACCACCGCGATTCCTACACTTCGGTGAGTAAAGTGCAGGCCAAACGCTTCAAGACAGACAACGAAACCCAATTCAAGTTCAACTATAAGGTCGTGCTTCAGTCGATTGCCGAATCCGGGCACGACAATGAACAACCTTTCCTCAAAGTTCGCGTCATCAAAGCTTCGGGCGCCGTGGTCGATGAATTTTGCCTTATCGGAACACCTACAAACTGCATTTTCAAGCAATATGGCGCGATGGAATCGGATGCGATCATTTTGTACACGCCAAACTGGCAATCGGGCGTGATGGACATCAGTTCAATCGCGAACAACGAGGAATTTACCGTCGAATTCATGGCTTCGCGCTGCGGATTGAACGGCCATTTCGGTTACGCGTACATAGACGACATCTGCTTGCTGCACTCAGACGAAAATCTTCAGGGAAGCATCACGCTCGATCCTTTGTACAAGACTTGTCCGGCGTTGCCAGTGAACGTTTGCGGCAAATTCACGATCCCGAATTCGGGCGGAATTTCGGCTACCGTGCAAAGCATCACGCTCGAACTCAAGAACGAATCCAATGCCGTGGTTTACTCGACGACGCAAAATTCAGGCTTCGACCTGGTCAATAAGACGTTTTGTTTTCCTTTGGTCGCGGCCAATTTTCCGAACGTGACGGCAATGGGTTACAACGTTTCGGTCAAGATCCAATATGGTTTGGTGCAGACGAATTGTTCGGGAACGAATTTCAACATTGCGACAGATGACGACGCGAATCCGGGCTACGACATCTGGTTCCTGAACTGCGCGAATTGTCCGGTTGAGCTCCACACGGCCAACCTTTTCAAATGCGACACCGATCACGATGGAACCGAGGTTTTCAACCTGAACCAACTCAATCCACTCGTCATTGCAAATACGGCCGGACTGACTTTCTCTTATTTTACGACGGTTGCAGATGCGGTCGCGAACACGAATCCGATCACGGCTGCCACAGCTTACACTTCGGGAACGCGGACGATTTTCGTGCGTGCCGAACAAAGCGCGACCTGTTTCAAGATCATCGCTTGTCAGGTCATCGTAAAAAATCCTACGGCGACGATTTCGGGAATTCTGAATGTTTGTGCCGGAAGCACGACCTTGACCGCTTCGCCCGGCGCTTCCTATTTGTGGAGCAATGGTGCGACTTCGTCAAGCATCAATCCGACGGCGACCGGTTCTTATAGCGTAAACGTGACCGACAGTTTCGGCTGCCAATCTACGGCAACCGTAAACATTCCGAGTTCCGGAGTTGCGGCACAACCGAATATTGCACTCACGCATCCTACTTGTTTCAACGATTTCGGAAGTATTACGATCACGTCTCCGGCATCTGAAGTGAGTTTCGACAACGGCGCAACTTGGGGAACGAGTTTGTCACTGGGCAATTTACCTGTCGGATCTTATGTCGTGATCATCAAGACGGTCATGAATTGCATTTCGTATCCGGTAACGGTGACGATCGCGCCTTACCTTTCACCAAGACCAGATGTTTCGGCTGTGAATCCAACGTATTGCGGCGATGTAGGAAGCATTACCGTTTCTACCGTGGCGCCGTTTTACAGCTTTGACGGCGGCGTGACCTGGGTGACGCAGAACACGATGAGCAATTTGCCTTCGGGGATTTATCAGATTCGGGTAAAAGACGCCAATGGTTGTATGTCGAACTACACCAGCGTCGACCTTTTCGGACAATTTTTGCCGATGCCGGACTTTACCGCGTTCAATCCATACTGCGGAAATCTGGGCAGCATCACGATCGACACCCCAGCCGCCGAATACAGTTTCGACGGCGGAAATACCTGGCAAACGAGCAATACCTTGACCGGACTTGTTTCCGGAAGTTATCTGATAAAGATCAGGAATGCGCAAGGCTGTACATCGCCTCACGATTACGTTTACCTCACTGATCTGGAATACACTTATCCGGATTACGCGATCGATCCTCCGGGTTGCGACCATTACGGAAGCGTCACGATCACGACTCCGGGCGATTTCTACAGCTTTGACGGCGGAGCGACCTGGACGACGAATCCGGTCGTGGACAATCTTGGAGCGCCCCAGAATTTTACGGTGAAAGTGAAGAAAGGCAGTTGCGAATCGTTGACTTCCTGGGTGAATTTTTACGGAAATTACCTGCCGCTTCCCGTCGTAAATGACTACGCGCCTTTTATTTGCGATGTATTGAACGATGGAAAACAAAGCGTCGATCTGTCAGATTGGAACGCGAATCTCGTGGCCTCGGTAACCGGTTTGGGCTTCCGATATTTCAGGACGCTCAACGGCGCGACCGGAATCGATGCGAATTCGGAAATCATGAATTTCAACTCCTATTTATTGGACGGCACAAACATGGAGGTTTTCGTAAGAGTGACCGATGCGAACTATTGCCAAAACGTCTGCAAACTAAACTTCAGCCTGCTTCCCACTCCGGTCATCGCCATGGAAAACGAGTATCCGCTTTGCGTCGGGAAACACGTGATTATTCGCGCAGGTGTTTTTGACCGTTATCTTTGGTCGACAGGCGAAACCACAGCGTCGATCGTGATTACGCAAGACGGCGATTATTGGGTTACGGTTTTCGAGAATCACCTGACCGTAAACGGATTGCAGGAATGCGAGACCACGCACAACTTCCACATTTTTTGGTCCGACAAAGCGATCATCACCAATATAGAAACCGAAGATTGGACGTACGACTTCAACGCCTTGCACGTATTTATCGACGGAATCGGCGACTATGAATTTTCGCTCGACAACCACCATTTTCAGGATAGTCCTGATTTTGTCGACTTGCCAAACGGCACCTACACGGTCTATGTAAGAGATAAATTCGGATGCGGAACTGTCGACCAAATCGCGTATTTGCTCATGCATCCCCGATTTTTCACACCTAACGGAGACGGTTTCAACGACTATTGGCAAGTGAAACTCTCGAATACCGAACCCACAATGGTCATCCGGATTTTCGACCGACACGGCAAATTGCTCAAACAGCTTTCGCCTATGGACAAAGGCTGGGACGGAACGTACAATGAAAAACCAATGCCGTCCTCAGATTATTGGTTCACGGTCACGAGAGCCGACGGTCAGGAACATTTTGGGCATTTTTCGCTCAAACGTTAAAACACAAAGGCCGCTCATCTAGCGGCTTTTTTTTGGCTTCTTTTTGTCTTCTCCCGACTTTACACTGAGACTGATTTCAGATTTTCAAACCGCGAATGGGCGAATTTTTATCCGCAATCCGATTCTGATCCAAACGAACTTATCGGCAAGCATTCGCGAATTCGCGGCTAAAAAAACGCTTCTCGCTTTGGAAAACAAGCCGAGATTTTCGAACCGCGAATGGGCGAATTTTTATCCGCAATCCGATTCTGATCCAACCGGACTTATCGGCAAGCATTCGCGAATTCGCGGCTAAAAAAAACGCTTCTCGCTTTGGAAATACAAGCCGGGATTGTCGAACCGCGAATGGGCGAATTTTTATCCGCAATCCGATTCTGATCCAACCGGACTTATCGGCAGGCATTCGCGAATTTGCGGCTAAAAAAACGCTTCTCGCTTTGGAAAACAAGCCGGGATTTTCGAACCGCGAATGGGCGAATTTTTATCCGCAATCCGATTCGGATCCAACCGAACTTATCGGCAGGCATTCGCGAATTTGCGGCTAAACATTTCGTCGGAACACCGCGGCAAAAAGTATCGGCGTTCGATAGATTGGATTCAAAAAACTCCCGAAGACGAAAGTAAAATCCATAAAAAAAAGAAAGTTTACCGGCATTTGGATTTCGTATTGAGGTTTGTAGGCGGCAAACTCTGGAAAAAGCACAAAAAATTGACCAAATGCACTCGTCACAAATCTTTCCCTATGGGAAAAGACGGCGGGAATCTTTTCGTATTTTTACGGCAATTTTCAATTCACTATGCCAAGCGACTGTATCAGCTACCAGGATTCGGGTTATTTTTCGTCTTTGATCGTCGATTACCTGAACCAAAAATTTGAACTGAAAAATTGGTACAACCGCTTTCCGGCACTCGGGAATTTCGAAGATCAGATTGCCGAAAAAGCACGGAATTTTCCTGCTGGAAACCGTCAGATCCTTGTCGACTCGCTGACCAATCAATACAAGGATTTTGATGTCTCGGATGCGACGAAAGCCAACATCGAATCGCTGGCAAAAAACACGACCTTTACCGTCACGACCGGCCATCAGCTAAACCTTTTCACCGGACCGCTTTACTTTCTCTACAAGATCATCTCGGCGGTGAACCTTTCCAAAACGCTCAGGGAAAAACATCCCGAAAACGACTTTGTTCCCGTGTATTGGATGGCGACCGAAGACCACGATTTCGAAGAAATTTCATATTTCAATTTCCACGGGAAAAAATTCCGTTGGAACCGTGAAAGTTCGGGCGCAGTGGGACGTTTGTCTACCGAAGGTCTGGAAAGCGTGCTGAAGTTGTTCCAAATGGAACTCGGCCCGTCTGAAAACGCGAAAAAAATCGCGCAACTTTTCCAGAAAGCTTATCTGGATCACGATAATTTGGCCGATGCCACGCGCTGGCTCGCCAACGAACTCTTCGGAAGTTACGGCCTCGTGATACTCGACGGTGACGACAAAAATCTCAAACGCGTTTTTGCACCTTTCGTCAAACAGGAATTGACAGATGGAATTGCGTTCAAAAACGTATCGGAAACCATCAAAAATTTCGGGAATTACAACGTTCAGGTGAATCCGCGCGAGATCAATCTTTTCTATTTGGACGAAAAATTGCGCGAGCGGATCGTTTTCGAAAACGGGAAATATTTCGTGAACGAGACTTCGATCGCTTTTTCGCATGCCGAGATTTTGTCGGAAGTGGAAACTCATCCTGAGAAATTCAGTCCGAACGTCATTATGCGCCCACTTTACCAAGAAGTCATTTTGCCGAATCTTTGCTACATCGGAGGCGGAGGCGAAATCGCGTACTGGCTCGAACTCAAAGCTTTTTTCGACGCCGTGGATGTGACTTTCCCGATGCTCCTGATTCGGAATTCGGTCTTGCTCGCCTCTGAAAAACAGGCCAAAAAAGCCGATGGTCTGGGCTTGAGTTGGCAAGATCTTTTCTTGAAACAATCGGAGCTCGTCAACAGAAAAGTGTCCGAAATTTCAGAATTTCCTTTGAATTTGCTTCCGCAGAAACTGGCGCTCCAAAAACAATTTGCCGACCTTTTTGCCTTATCGGAACAAACCGACAAATCGTTCTCGGGCGCAGTAAAAGCCCAGGAGACCAAGCAGCTGAAAGGTCTGGAAAACCTCGAAAAGCGACTGCTGAAAGCCCAAAAGCGCAAACACGCCGAAGAACTCGAGCGGCTCATGAATCTTCAGAACGAACTCTTTCCGTTCAAAAGCCTTCAGGAACGACAGGCGAATTTCTCTGAATTCTGGTTGGCAGAAGGCGAAAACCTGATCCCGAAGTTGCTTTCGGAACTCGATCCACTTGCCCAAATCTTCAATATTGTAACGATTTAAATTACAACCACTCAATTTTTATCGCAATAAAATAAGGAGTTGACAAAGTTTTCAACACGAAAACGTTTGCGTGGATATGTCAGGGATTATTCATTTACGAAAACGATTACTTTCGCGACTGTAACTTTTAATCTTTCTAAAAATCAAGTCCTTATGGTAAAAAAATTACTCTCGCTTTTTGTTTTCCTGATCGCTTTTTCAGGCTATTGCTTTGACAATATCAGCCTTACGGGACCGGCAACCGGACCAACCGGCGACTGGGGAATCGACGTCTTCATGACTACGACGGACGGCATCAATTACACGTTGGCCAATCACACTTTCGTTTCCGGCGAACTTAAATTCCGAAAGAATTCAGACTGGAATTTCGCCTACGGCTACGCAACCGCTCCAGGCTTCCCAAGCGGCACTGGCACGACTCCGGGAACCAATATCGCGGTTACGGCAGGCACTTACAACGTGACCTTCAACATCAATACGCTGGCTTATTCGTTTACCGCCGGCGTTCCACAGTTTCCCGTGATCAGTCTTTACGGAACTTCCACCGCCAATTCAGATGTGATGTTGAGCACGACAAACGGTATCGACTACCTGATCAAAAGCGTGACTTTCACAGCCGGAAACGTGAAATTTCGCCGCAATGGGAATTGGACGCAAAACTGGGGCGCATCCGCATTTCCTTCCGGAACCGGCGTTCAGAACGGCCAGGACATTCCTATGCCGGGCGGAACTTACAACATCACCTTCAATTTCAACACCGGCGCTTATGGCTTTACGCCAACATCTGTAGCGATGATCGGAGTTGGCGGACCTTCGGGAAGTTGGGATGTGGACGCGCCGATGACGACTACCGACGCGATTCACTACACTATAAACAACGTTACGATTGCCGGCGGAATGATGAAAATTCGCGACAACGGAACCTGGGCAGTTCAGTTTGGAGCGGCCGGCGCTGCGGGATCGAACGCTTTTCCGACAGGATTTGCGGTGCAGAACGGATCTGACATGGCGACACTTGCCGGAACTTACAACATCACTTTCAACCGCACGACTTTCGAATATAGTTTCCAGAACGCTCTTGGCGTTTCGAGCGCCTCGAAAAAAGTGTTCTCGGTGGCTCCGAATCCGGCGAATGAGAATTGGACGATCACTTCTGATGGCGCAATCGGGAAGGTGTCGGTGTACGACGTCACTGGAAAATTGGTGAAAAGTCAAGCATCCGACCAAAACACAATGACCATAGACGCGTCTGACCTTTCGAAAGGAATCTATTTCGCAAAAGTGATTTCGGGATCGGCAAATGCCACTCTGAAACTCATCCGAGAATAAGGCGACTGATTATCAACAAAATCCCTGATTGTGCTAAATAGTCAGGGATTTTGCATTTGATTGAGATTCTTGCTTTTTTAATCGACGAATTCGACTTACTTTTGCGCCAAATTTAAAAATACACTATGGCAACTAACAGAACTTTTACGATGATCAAACCGGATGGTGTCGAAGCTGGCAACATCGGAGGAATCCTCAATATGATTACAGAAGCGGGTTTCAGAATCGTTTCGTTGAAATTGACGCAATTGACAAAAGCTGATGCAGAGCAATTCTACGCAGTTCACAACGCACGTCCGTTCTTTGGGGAACTCGTCGAATTCATGACCCGCGGACCAATCGTTGCCGCAATCCTTGAAAAAGACAATGCGGTAGAAGCTTTCCGTACTTTGATCGGAGCTACGAACCCGGCTGACGCTGCCGAAGGAACAATCCGTAAAAAATACGCGAAATCTATCGGAGAAAATGCCGTTCACGGATCGGACAGCGATGAGAATGCCGCTATCGAAGGCGCTTTCCACTTTGCCGGACGCGAGCAGTTTTAAGAAAGTTGCAGTTTGCAGTTGCAGTAGCAGTTGTTGAGCCGCTTAGAAAAAGCAGCAGCAAACAGTTGTAGCAGCTAGTTGTTGAAACAATTATATACAAGAAATCCCGTTAGATCGAATCTGACGGGATTTTTTATTTGGTTCATAGCAGATTGGAATTCCTTAGTTATCGGAATAGTGCATAACTAAATAATCGCTGTTTTCGCCGTCGCCGACGCCTTCTCTTACTTTTCTGCGCCTTTTACGCTACCGCTTCTGCAACTGCTTCTTTTTCTGCTCTACTTCTGCTTCTACTGCTGCTGCTGCTGCTTCTGCAACTGCTGCTGCTTCTGCTGCTGCTTCTGCTTCTGCTTCTGCTTCTGCTTCTGCAACTGCTTCTGCTACTGCTACTGCCACTGCAACTGCTTCTACGCTAAAAAGCTACCTCAAAACCACATCAGTAACAATCTCCCGTCCCAATTCCTCGTTGATCATGGCGACGATCTTGGTTTTTCCGTAACTCAATTCTTCGCGCAAAACCGCCGAGGTCAGTTCCACGTAAAGCGTAGAGCCTTTGAGGACAACGTTCCGCGTGTAGGTTTTCACGCCGTTTCCCATTAGCGAGAACCACGCGTCTTTTACGGCCACGGCGTCCATTCCGGGTTGGAGTTTGTTCGAGGAAATGATCTGTTTCAGGACGTCCGAGATCGAACCTTCGTTGCTGGTGCGCTTTGCCATGTCAGTCGAGTTTTATCGGACCTGCCTTTTTGTAGTGATATTCGATCTGCTGCGGATTTTCGACCACCAATTCTGCATCGGAAATCGAAATGATCTTCTCGCGCCACTTGTCATAGTCGGTCATATAGTTCAAAAAAGTTCCGTCCTTTTCATAGGTGACGACAATTTTTTCGGTGAGATCGTTCGTCTGGAACGTGCCGTCGAGCTGCGGCATCACTTTGGCGCGATAGCCTTTATCGGACTTGATTTCATAAAAATCGTAGACCGTATTTGCCTGATAATCCTTGTGCTCACCATCGTTTTTCACGACTTTCTCTATTTGCCAATAGCCGTTGATCTTTGCTACGTCATCTTTCGAAAACTTGGTTTGGCAAGCGGTAAAAACCAGTGAAAATGCGAATAGGAATGCGAAATTTCTCATGTTGCAAAAGTAGGTTTTTTAGAAGCCGATCCGGCTACCCGCTTTTAGCTTTTTTGAACAAATCGGCTTTTGTGACGCGCCAAAGTAGCTTCCTTTGGTCGCTCTTTGGCCGCGACAAAATCACGATTTCTTCCAAAAAAGGCTAACCACTTGTATCCGGGCTGGGGCGTTCGTTCGGAATCAAGCGTTTGCGCAAGATCAAATCCAAAATAGGGCGCTATTAAACCTTTCGTCGTTTTTACAATCCAACCTTCAAACCAAAACCTCCCGATGATGAACAAATTGCTATTCACCTTTTTGTCGGCTTTCACTTTATTGGCCTGCAATACAACCGACGACGACGACCAAATTCCAGCAGAAAACCTGTATTTCCCGCCTTCCACAGGAACTGTCTGGGAAACCAAAACTGCTTATGAACTCAATTGGAACGAAGACCAAATCCAGCCGTTGCTCGATTTCCTCGAGGAAAAACACTCCAAAAGCTTCATCATACTCGTGGACGGGAAAATCGTCATGGAAAATTATTTCGGTTCACACACCGCCTCTTCACCTTGGTATTGGGCGAGCGCCGGAAAAACACTGACCTCGACGGCCGTCGGGATCGCGCAACAACAGGGTTTGCTCGACATTGACAATCCGGTTTCAGACTATTTGGGCGCCGGTTGGACGAGTCTTACCTCGGCTCAGGAAAACCAGATCACCGTAAAACATTTACTCACCATGACTTCAGGCCTGGACGACGCGGCAAACGGAGATTGCACAACTCCGCAATGTCTCGAATACCTCGCTCCGGCGGGAACGCGTTGGGCTTATGACAATGTTTATGTGGTTTTGCAAAATGTCGTCGCAGCGGCTTCGGGTCAAACCTGGGAAAACTATTTCAACGCCAATATCAAGAACAAGATTGGCATGACCGGACTTTGGACGCAACTCGATGGATTGTCGGTTTACTATTCGACCACGAGAAGTATGGCGCGATTCGGGCTTTTGGCATTGGCAAGCGGCAATTGGAATGGGCAACAGGTAATTCCGCAAGCTTTTTTCGATGACGCAACGCACACTTCCCAAAACATCAACAAGTCTTACGGTTATCTTTGGTGGATTAACGGCGAACAAAGCTATCATCTGCCGCAAACCCAAGCCGAATTTCTCGGAAGTTTGGTGCCAAGCGGACCGAGCGACATGTTCATGGCTTTGGGCAAAAACGACCAAAAAATCTACGTGATCCCAAGCAAGAGAATGGTTGTCGTGAGAATGGGCGAAGCCGCCGACGACAGCAATTGGGCGCTTTCAGGCTTCGACGAAGCTTTGTGGGTCAAGATAAACGCTGTGATTAATTAGCGACAAAATCGAAATACAACGAAAACGCTAAAACAAATGATTTGCTTTAGCGCTTTCTGTTTTTCCAGTATTTCCAAAAACAAAGCCCGAACAAAAGAGCTCCGACGATCGCGAATCCGTAGTCCAGGAAATTTACTTTGTTGGAGAAAAATTTGGACAGGAAAAAACAGATTGCACCCAAGATAAACAACTTGGCTACCGAGAATCCTTTGGTCGTTGCGGGTTTTGCCGTGCGCTTTTTAGCCATTGTTTTCAGAGCGGAAAAGTTTGACGAATCCGATCACGCAAACCAAAATCCCGATTCCCGTCATGACGTAGAAAACGTTCGGGCTCGAATTTTTCACCGATTGAGCCGATGCCACGATAAGCATTCCCGCAATCGAGTAAAGCATTCCCGGAGATGTCGATCGGCGGCGTCTCATCATTTGAAGAATGAATCTACGAATTCGTATTTGTTGAACACCTGAAGGTCATTGATTCCCTCGCCTACTCCAATGTATTTCACCGGAATCTGGAATTGGTCGGAAATTCCTATCACGACGCCGCCTTTCGCTGTTCCGTCGAGTTTGGTTACCGCCAATGCAGATACTTCTGTGGCCGCCGTGAATTGTTTGGCTTGTTCGAAAGCGTTTTGTCCCGTCGATCCGTCGAGTACAAGAAGTACGTCGTGAGGCGCATCTGGAAGTACTTTTTGCATGACACGCTTGACTTTCGACAGTTCGTTCATGAGATTGATCTTGTTGTGAAGACGTCCGGCGGTGTCTATGATCACGACGTCGGCGTTTTGTGAAACCGCAGATTGTAAGGTGTCGAACGCCACTGAAGCAGGATCGCTGCCCATTTGTTGTTTTACGATTGGCACGCCCACGCGATCAGCCCAGATTTGGAGCTGGTCGATTGCCGCAGCGCGGAAAGTGTCGGCGGCGCCAAGCACGACTTTGTAGCCGGCTTTGTTGAATTGGTTGGCGAGTTTCCCGATCGTCGTGGTTTTCCCCACTCCGTTTACTCCTACGACCATGATCACATATGGCTTTTTGTCTTGCGGAATCGTGAATTCGGAGGCTTCACCACTGTTGGTTTCAGACAACAAACCGGCGATTTCCTCGCGCAGGATTTTGTTGAGTTCGTCCGTGCCCATGTACTTGTCTTCGGAGACGCGTTTCTCGATGCGTCCGATGATCTTGAGTGTGGTTTCTACGCCAACGTCGCTCGAAACCAGCACTTCTTCGAGGTTGTCGAGTACCTCATCGTCTACTTTCGATTTGCCGGCGACTGCTTTGGTGAGTTTGGAAAAGAACGAGGTTTTGGTCTGCTCGAGGCCTTTGTCGAGGGTTTCTTTCTTTTCGGAGGAAAATATTCGTTTGAAGAATGACATTCTTATTGTTCGCTGTTCGTTAATCGTTGTTGGTTTTTCCAACATCCCTTTTGTCTGCCAAAGATTCGGATTACGAATGATTCCTGACTAATGACGAATGTTGAAATGGAGCTCGCGCCCTAGCCCGGATGCAAGCGGTTAGCCTTTTGACGAAAACGGCTTTGGTTTTGTTCGTTTGCCCAAGCGACCGAAGGAAGCTCTTGGCAAGCGTTACAAAACCCGGCGTTTTCTAGAAAGCTAAAAGCGGGTCAGCCGGATTGGCTACAAATATAATTAAAAGTCGCCTCGAGGCAATGCCGAACGCAGCGAAGCTAAAGTGTAATGCAAAAAAAAAGCCACCTCGATCGAAGTAGCTTTTCCAATTCGCTTTTCAGCAAATTATTTCTTTTTCAAAAACTCGTCTACAAGTTCAGGAGCCATGATAGACTCAACGAACGTATATGCGCCTGTTTTTGGAGATTTCACCATCTTGATGGCTTTAGACAATCTCTTTGACTGTGTTTGCAGGGTTGCAACGGTCTTTTTTGCCATGACTTAAACTTATTTAATTTCTTTATGAACCGTCATCTTTTTCAAGATCGGGTTGAATTTCTTGATCTCCATACGATCTGGAGTGTTCTTTTTGTTCTTCGTAGTGATGTAGCGCGAAGTTCCTGGAAGACCAGTTCCTTTGTGCTCAGTACACTCTAAAATCACCTGGATTCTGTTGCCTTTCTTTGCCATTTTGCTCTATAGTAGTTTTCGGGAAAAGATTACTTGATGAATCCGTTCGCCTTTGCTTGTTTCAAAACAGCGGCAATCCCGTTCTTGTTAATAGTTTTGATAGTAGAGGCAGCAACTCGGAGCGTGATCCATCTGTCTTCTTCAGCAAGATAGAAACGCTTTTTAACCAGGTTTACTGAAAATTTCCTCTTGGTTTTGTTCATTGCGTGGGAAACATTGTTTCCAACCATCGCTCTCTTACCTGTAAGGTCACAAACTCTTGACATTATGCTTCTCTTTATTCGTTATTCAAAATCAGGGTGCAAAGAAAGTAAAAAAAAGCGTTTGCACAAAACATTTTTTATACATTTTTTAAAATTTCTTTTTGGAGCATTTCCAGCGATTTGTTTACGGCTCTATCGACCACTTTTTCACGAGGTTGGCCAAAGTTGAAGCGTTCGACGATCGTTTCCTTCGGTGTCGCGACCGCTATGAAAACAATCCCGATTTCCTCGTGAGTGTCGTCTGACGTTGGGCCGGCATTTCCCGTGACGCCGATTCCGTAGTCTGTTTTTAGCAGTGTCATGACGTTTTGCGCCATCTCTTTGGCGACCTCCGCACTGACAACTGAATGCGCTGCTATCGTCTTTTCGGAAACGCCGAGATTGTTGATTTTCACGTCTTTGGAATAACACACGATACTTCCCGAGAAATACTTGGACGAACCCGGAACCGAAGTCAAAACCTGTGCGATTTTGCCGCCCGTACAACTTTCCGCCGTCGCGATCGTAAAGCCTTTTTGCGTGAGTTGGCCGCCGAGAACCGCTTCAAGTGTCTTGTCTTCCTCGAGTCCGACGATGGTTTCGCCAAGGATTTTCGAGACCAAACCAATGTTTTCTGCCAAAGCCGATTCGAGCAATTCCTTGTCAACGCCTCTCGCCGACAGCCGCAAACGCACGCGACCCGGCGATGGCAAATAAGCCAGTTTTATGAATCCGGGCAGTGCGTCTTCCCATCCCGAGATCTTGTCGGCAAGCAAACTTTCGCCCATTCCGTAGGTCATTATCGTTTTGTGGATGATGTACGGACGCCTGAAATCCTGGACTATCTTCGGAATCACGATCGTATCTATCAAACCTTTCATCTCGAATGGAACGCCCGGCATCGAGATAAAAACCGTTTCGCCTTTTTGCAGCCACATTCCCGGAGCCGTCCCGAATTCGTTGTGTAACACCAAAGCTTTTGACGGAACGAGCGCCTGATCGACGTTCGTTTGCAGAAGCGGCTGTCGTTTTCCCGAAAACTTCTCGAACAGATTCTCTACGTGAGCCAAGACTTTCGGATCACTCACAAGTTCGTCTTCAAAGTATTCCGCCAGCGTTTTCTTGGTGATGTCGTCTTTTGTCGGGCCTAGTCCGCCGGTGATTATCACGAAGTTGGTTTTGTCCTGCAAACGCTTGAAGGTTTCAAGAATGTGTTGGCGATCATCTGAAACCGAAAGCATTTCATGCACATCGATCCCGATGTTGTCGAAAGCCTTAGCGATGTATTGCGAATTCGTATCGAGAATTTGTCCAATCAGGATTTCGTCTCCTATGGTAACTATCGTTGCTGTCAAAGTGGAAATTTTGACGTAAAGTTACGCAATGGAAACTATTTGGTGCGCGGAGCGTCCAACGCCATCTGCAATTGCAGCCGCATTCCTTTGCCGTCTGACATGACCAAGCTGCCGTCGTCTTTTGCAATCATTGGAATTCCTCCCGAAACATTGGCGATCTCGCCGTCTTTGTCGAGCATCACATTGGTGGGGAATTCCGAGATCTCGAGTTTGTCGATAAGTTCTCGTGCGTCGGTAATTTGTATGAAATCGAATTTGTGCGTCTTGAGGAACTTCCTGACTTTTTCCTTGGGCTCGTAAGTAACCGCGATAAAGTTGATCTTGTCCCCGAATTGCTTCTTGATATCGTTGAGCACTTTCATTTCCGCGATGCAAGGCGCACACGAAGTGTACCAGAAGTTAACGAGCGTTGGCTTTCCTGCTACGTCTGAAAAAGGGATCGTTTTCCCGTCGAGTGTCCGGAACTTTTCAAATGGAATTTTCTCCATGAAATGATTGTTGAGCTTTACCGCTTTGGATTCGTTTTCACTGATAGTGCCCACGTCGACTGCCCAATTGTAAACCATGATAACAGAATCTTTGTTGCGATAAGATTCCTGGGCGCCTTCGCTAAATTTGGCTTTCGGCATACGAACCTTGACGCCTGCGAAATAATCGTCTCTGGCATTATTGTATGTTGCCTCATCGAGCGTGACGCCGAGTGCGCCTTTGTAATACTTTTTCTGGGAAATCCCGACGAGCGGGAATAGCAACACCATTGCGAGAAGTACTGTTTTCATCATTTTGTAACGTATTGGTTGTCAACCTAAAATTATGTAAATGACAAATGACGCAATTACAGAAAATCTGTAAAAAATGTGAAAGTTTTGTTAATGGAATTCGGTCGGATTTTGTTTAGTAAACATCGATTTCTTTTTGAATTAAGAACCGCCATGACCGAAGTGCGATAACCTGTCCAACATCCGGAATGACTCGTCACCCAAAAGCCTAGCCCTGATGCAAGCGGCTAGCCTTTGCCCTAAAACACAAAAGTTTTGCCGACTTGGCGAAGCGACCGAAGGAAGCTCTTGCCAAGTCTTGCAAAACTTGTGTTTTGGGGTAAAGCTACTAGCGGGTCAGCAGGATTTAGCTACAAATCAAAGTAGCGGTTGCAGTCGCAATAGCAGTAATTACCTTATATGTTGAAATCTTTCTTGAGTTCCTTGACGGCTTTCTCGACCTGAGCCTCGACGCTGTCAAAAGTTTCATTGATTTCCTTGCGCTTTCCTTCGCGCTTGGTCCAGGCTTCGATCTCGAGGATTTCCTCGAAGGCCTGCGTCATTCCCAAAAGATCGAGAGTAGGCTTGATTTTGTGGGCGTAGCTGTAGGCGAGCTTGTGTTCTTTGGTCTTGATGCCGAGTTTGATCTGCATCACGTCCTGAGGCACTTCGGTAATGAAAAGGGTGATGATTTGCATCACGAATTCATCGTCGTTGTCCGATAGCGCGTGGACTTTTGATAGATTGTAATGTAGGGCCATTATTTGATTTGTATTCTGAATAATTGTTTGTCCTGGATAAAACCTTCGAGCACGTCTCCGGCCGAAACTTTGGCAACACCTTCTGGCGTTCCCGTAAAAATGATGTCACCGACGCGCAACGTGAAATATTTGGAAACGTAGGAAATTATCTCGTCAATCTTCCACAACATGTGCGCAGAATCACCTTTTTGTACGGTTTTTCCGTTGTTGGTGAGTTCAAAGGTAATGGATTCATCAGAACTAAAAATTTTTTTCGATAAGAAGTCGCCAATAACCGCTGAACCGTCAAATGCCTTGGCTTTTTCCCACGGCAGGCCTTTGTCTTTGAGGCGCTGTTGCACGTCTCTGGCGGTAAAGTCAATGCCAAGGCCGATCTCGTCGTAATATTTGTGCGCAAATTTCGCATCTATGTACTTTCCGACCTTCGTGATCTTGACCAAAAGCTCGACTTCGTGGTGCACGTCGTTGGAAAATTCCGGAATCACGAACGGAAATTGTTTGGGCAAAACCGCCGTATCGGGCTTTAGGAAAATGACGGGCTCGTCTGGCTTTTCGTTGTTGAGTTCGGCTATGTGTGAGGCGTAATTTCGGCCTATGCAGATGATTTTCATTTTTTTGAGTGCCTGGTTTTTTAGTGCCTGAGTGCCTGAGTTTCTGAACACTTGAGTCCTACGTTCGCTATTCGCAACTCATTATTAATTATTAACTATTAATTATTAATCAACGAGCTAGAACTTATTGTTAAGCCGGCGCAACTTGATCGCCGTCAGGACCTTTTTGGTGTAAAGCGGAAAATCGGCGCCTTGTATCCAGCCGAAATAGCCCGGTTCGCTATCAAAAACAGCTTCCACCAAAACGCCTTTGTGCTTTCCGAAGGTAAAAACCTCTCGCCCTTTGTCGTCGAATGCGATCATTCCCGCGAAATCGGCGGCTTTCTTGCGCGTGGTGTATTCCGACAAGGTTTTCATGTCGTTTTCCAGATCGGGGTAACGATCCAATTGCGCTTTCAGTATCTCGTAAGTCGCAACGGTATCGGCTTCGGCAGAATGCGCGTTCTCGAGCGCTTTCCCGCAATAGAACTTCAAAGCGGCGCTCAAAGTGCGTTCTTCTTTTTTGTGGAAAATCGTCTGGACGTCTACCGAAACGCGGCTTTTCATGTCGAAATCGACTTCGGCACGCAACAATTCCTCGGCCAATAACGGAATGTCGAAACGATCGGAATTGTATCCGGCCAAATCGCTGTCCTTGATCATCGAATAAACCTGGGAAGCAAGTTCCTTGAAAGTCGGTTCGTTTGCCACTTTTTCGTCAGAAATCCCGTGAACGGCGGTAGAAGATGGCGGAATCGGAATCGTCGGATTGACCAGCCAAGTCTTGCTTTCGCGGTTGCCGTTCGGAAAAACCTTGAGTATGGAGATTTCTACGATTCGGTCTTTGCAGATGTCGATTCCCGTGGTCTCGAGGTCAAAGAAACAGATGGGACGCGTGAGTTTTAGTTCCATAAAATTTTGTTGGAAGGCAAAGATAGGGGTTTTCTTTTGGCGCGAATGTGAGGATTTTCACAAATGCTTTCAGCCCTGTCAGTTTGCCAGCATTCTTGATTTTTTTGCCACGATACGGACTAATTTATTTAGGCATCTCAAACCGATCAAATTGAAGTGTTATCATTTTTAACCGCGAATTCGCGAATTTGCTTTGCGGTACGAGCGTAAATTCGCGAATTCGCGGTTCGAAAAAATGGATAGCTGCGACTTTCCGTGGACTTAAAAATACGAAGCTAAAAAAGCAGCCAAAACCTGACTGCTTTAATCCTCGCGGCTGCCATCATCTGCCATACGGACGATTTTTGGTGTGAATTTGGCCACGACATCGACAAGCTCTCTCTGGGAATCCATCACGAGGTTGATGTCTTTGTATGCCATCGGCGCTTCGTCCTTTCCGGCGCCTATCAATGTTACGCCGTGGTCTTTGAGGACTTGCGCCATCTCGTTTTTGGTGACCGTTTTCATCGCCTGGGTTCTCGACAGTTGACGTCCGGCGCCGTGCGAGGCCGAATTGATTGCGTTCTCTTCACCTTTTCCGCGAACCAAAAATCCGGGCGCGGTCATCGAACCCGGAATGATTCCCATCACGCCTTTTGCGGCCGGAGTCGCACCTTTCCTATGCACGATCACTTCCTCTCCGTTCCAGATTTCCTTCCAGGCAAAGTTGTGGTGGTTTTCGACTTTGGCCAAAACTTCGGCACCGATCGCCTTGGCCATTTTTTCGTGAATGACCTCGTGGCAAGCCGATGCGTAATCGCCGGCAAGGTTCATTGCCATCCAATATTCCTGTCCTTCCTGTGAATCAAGTGACAGCCAAGCCAGATTTTGCGCCTCTTTCGGAAGTTTTGTGATGCTTTTGGCCAGTCGCGTGTAGTGTCCGGCCAGGGTCGCGCCGAAACCTCTCGATCCGGAATGTGTCAACAAAGCGACGTATTTGCCTTTTTCGATATTTAGGATGTCGTCCTTTTCGGCGAACTCGACGATCCCGAATTCCACAAAATGGTTGCCGCCGCCCGATGTTCCGAGTTGCGACCAAGCCTTGTCTTTCAACTGCTTTACCATCGGCGTCATGTTGAAATCGCTGTTGTCCAGAATTTCGTGATCTGATTTGTGCTGTCCGTGGAAGCCGTGACCCGCTCCGAATTTAGTGTGCGCGACCAGTTCGCGTTGGTATTTCGCACGGTTTTGCTCGAAAACGGATGCGGGAATATCGTAGATCGAAAGCGCCATCCTGCATCCGATATCGACTCCGACGCCATATGGAATGATCGCGTTTTTGGTCGCCAGCACGCCTCCTATCGGCAATCCGTAACCTTGGTGCGCGTCCGGCATCAACGCTCCGGCGACCGTGATCGGCAATTTCATGGCGATGTCCATTTGGTTCCTCGCGCCCTCCTCGATGTGTTGCGCGCCGTAAACCGAATAAGCATCCGCGGAAGCGTTCAAAGCGAGAATTTCATCTTTGGGAATGCTCGCCTCTTCGATCATTTTGGCCACCAGATTCCCGAGAATTTCATCATCGAGGAAGTTTTTGGGATAGTCCGCGATTTTTTTGAACAACGCTACAAGTTCGTCTTTTTCGAGTTCGGAATACTTGGAATTGGCAAGTTTGAGCGCCACTCCCAGGATTTCATTTTGTTTGTATCCGACAGCCAATAGATCGTTGCCGTTGATTTTTGTTTCCATTTTATCAATTTTGTGTTTTGATCATTGGATCGTCGGAAAACCCGATAATCTGAAAATCCTATTAATCCGATACTCATCATTTAGAAAATATCTGACGCAACTGGTCGACAATCTGTCCGCTTCCGGAAACCGAGATAGAGCCCACTTTTTCAGCGATTTTCTCGACATACTCCATTTCCTTGAGCTTGAAAAGCATCTCGTTTTCTTCCATCAGTTTCGCCGTGTTGAGCAAACTTCTGGTCGAGGCGGTTTCTTCCCGCCTCATGATGCTGTTGGCCTGGGCTTTTTTCTCGGCGACCAAAACCTGGTTCATGATGTCTTTCATTTCGCCCGGCAAGATCACGTCGCGGATTCCGGCTTCGAAAACCTCGATTCCCATAGCTTTCGCTTTCTGGGCAACTTCCGATAGGATTTCTTTGCCCAAACTGTCTTTTTTCGACAGCAACTCGTCCAGCGAAAGCGCACTCACGGTTTGCCTTAAGGCCAATTGCAACAAAATGTACAACTGTTTTTCGTAATCGCGGTTCTCGCTCAAGACCTTGACAGCATCGAACACTTTGAACTGCGCGAAAAAATTGATGCGGAGCGCAGCTTTGTCTTTCGTAAGCAATTCCTGTCCCGAAATCTCGAGAAACCGCAAACGCAGATCGACGCATTTTACTTCTACCGTGACGTTGTTTTGCCAGAACGAGTACATGCCAGACTTGAGTTGCTTCTCGAATTTTCCGTCTATGTAAAGCAACCCGGTTTCGTCAGACGGAACGAAAAACTTACGCACGAACGGACGCAATTTGACGTGGTCGAGCAAAACATCGGGAACCTTGTCGTCAATTTCGGCCTTTGAAATATCGGCTTTGACGAATTCGTAGCTCATGATGCTTTTCCAGAAGGCGTAGCGTCCGGCGGTCAAGACAGCGTTGAAGATTCCGTTTGTGAACAAAAGCACGATTTCGCCGTCCTTGACTTCTACAACTTCAAGCATCGCTGCCAGTTGCTGGTTTTGCAGTAAAATATTGAGTTCGGTTTTGGATTGGAACGAATGTGTCATGTCGTGTACTTCCACGTAATCGTATCCGAATACCCAATTTTTGCCTTGGGTAAGGACTTTCTTGACTTTTCCGTCGTTGAATACTAATCCGGCTTGGTTGGCTTTTAGGATATAAAACATGATTTCTCCAGTAATTATTAATTGTTAATTATTAATTGTTAATTAAAAAAAACGCCTTGCCTCGCCACCATCGCAAGCGGAATCAAAACAAGCAAAACGGAATCCGAATTTTGTTCTTGAGGACTTTTCGCGCCTGGCATTTCGCTTTCGCGGATTTGTCCTTTCGGAAGAAAATTGGCCCTGAATCCTTTTGTGCTGATCCAGGCCTTTGACTGGTTTGCGTCTCTTGGAAAAGAGTCGCCGGCAAAGGCAATTTGTCTTTTTTTGGTCGCGCTTTTTTGAGGAGTTCGCGCCTCCTAACTACATTTACAGTGTAGCACTCTACCACTTGAGTTACCCGATAACCTAAATCGGAGAAGGATTCGAACCTTCAACTGGAACTATTGCTATAACCGGACTTAGCTACAAGGCTTTCGCCAAGGCGGGATTCGAACCCGCGACACATAGTTGTGGGGAATTTTTGTGGAAAAACACCCGGAAACCTTCAAATCAAGTTGAACGAAACGCACTGATACCGAATGGCAAGTCATTTCGCAATGGTGCCTTTTGAAACACGCAACAAGACCTGATCGAACTCTTATTTATGTTGGAACGTTTGCCTGATTCCAACTAATTTCTTTTAAAAAGAATGAGGCGGTAGGCGAAAAGGCTCATTTTTGAATGAAACGGCCTGATCTTGGTTTTTGGAAAGGAAATTAAATTTCATGACGTTGTTATTTACTGGTTTGACTTGCATCAGTTTCATTGATTGTTCCTGACAGTGCAAAGATGGCCGCCTGTGTGTGCAACCGAATTGCGCAGTTGTTTTTTAGTTGCAACTTTTATTTCAAAAAACTAACAATCAATAACTTAAATCTTAAAATAATTTATTTTTTGTTTATGAGTCCAGAAAGTGCGCAGATAGATTGCGCAGTTGGAACCGGATTTGTTATTTTTGGATGGATGCTGCAATTCAGATGGCAGTGGCAGTTGCAGTTGCAGTTGCAGTTGCAGTTGCAGTGTTGTGCCGAAAGTTGAACCGAAGTTTTACAGGAATTGAAGCGAAGTTGAACCGAAGTTTTACCGGAATTGAAACGAAATTGATTCCAAATTGATTCCAAATTGATTCCAAATTGATTCCAAATTGACCCGAAAAACTGAATTGGAATTTTTATCCGAAATAGAATGGCTACGAACAAACTTGCGTTGATACGCTACAAAACGCTCGATGAATGCTTGAAAAACCGCTTTCGCAAGTGGACGCTCGAAGATTTGATGGAAAAGGTTTCGGATGCACTTTATGAGTATGAAGGCATTACTTCGGGCGTAAGCAGGCGCACGATCCAAGGGGATTTGCAGACGATGCGCAGCGACAAACTCGGCTACAATGCGCCGATCGTAATCGTGGATCGCAAGTTTTATGTCTACGAAGATCCTGATTTTTCGATCGCGAATTCTCCTATAAACGCCAGTGACATGGAGAAAATGAAGGAAATCGTGAGCGTTCTGAAGCATCTGAACGGCTTTCGCTATTTCGACGAGATGAGCGACATGATCGCCAAATTGGAGAACAACCTCAACAAATCGGCTGACAAGACCAAGAATTACATCCAATTCGAGAACAATTCGCAGTTGAAAGGTTTGGGTTTCATCAATCCTTTGTATCAGGCGATCCTGAAGAAAACGCCGCTGCTGATCGAATACAAATCGTTCCGCGCGAAGCAGTCGCAACAGAAAATCTACTTTCCTTATTTGCTCAAAGAATATCGGAACCGTTGGTTTTTGATGGCTTTGCCCAAGAAAAGTTCGACTTTGATAACAATGGCCTTGGACCGCATCGTGGAGTTTCACGAGATTCCGAAAGAGACGTTCATCGACTACGAAGGTGTGGCATTCGAAAGGTATTTCGAGGACTGCTTGGGCGTGACCAAAAGCGCCAAAGACCGCGGCCATCGAGTGGTTTTGCAGTTCGACGCATATAACGCGCCATATGTTTTGACCAAACCGTTGCACACCTCGCAACAGGTTTTGAAAGAGGACGAAAACGGCGTGGTAATTAGGCTTGACGTGGTTTTGAACTTCGAGCTCGAACGCGAGATTTTAGGTTTTGGCGAATGCGTCAAGGTTTTGTCGCCTCGAAATCTGGCCATGAGAATTGCCCGGCGTTTGGGACGCGCTTCCGGTCAATACGAGGTTTCGGAACAATCAGCCGATAAACAAACCGCAGAAACCCGATGACGCTGGTAATCTTGTTTGGGATTTTGGTTTTGATCTGGATGACGAACTATATTTTCGGACGGCTTTTTCCGCCCAAAGCGCAACGCGGGATTTTGTTTTTTTTCTTCGCGGTTTTGGGAGTCGTGATGGCGATTTTGCTTTTCAAAGTGCTCAAGACGTTTTTTGTGGTCGCTGTTCCTGTTGCGATTTTGCTGACTTTTATGGTTTTGACGCGCAAAAAGTAGCTTTTCGTCGCTTGAATTTTTACTTCGCTTTTCGATCACTTAGCTATTTATCCGCGGGCGAGTCACGTTTTTTCATGAAATGATACGTTTCCGAATTTACCACTAACATTCAACCGCGAATTCGCGAATTGCACAGATTTCCGTTTCACTTTTGGATCTCACAGATCTGGACGAATATCAAGCCGCAGACTCGTCGCAACAACCTTAATTTTCTTAACTATCTTAATTGTTCAAAAACTTCCACAAAGAATTTCCGGCGCGACAAAGCGAAGCGTCTTAATGTTCTTAATGTTCTTAATGACCTTAATGGTTTAAATCACTCGTGTTGTGTCAAGCCACGAATGCACGAATTTTCATTTCGCCTATTTTTTTGCCACGGATACACGGATTTTCACAGATTGCACAGATTTCCGTTTCACTTTTGGATCTCACGGATCGGGACGAATTTCAAACCGAGAATTCGTCGCAACAACCTTAATTTTCTTAACTATCTTAATTGTTCAAAAACTTCCACAAAGAATTTCCGGCGCGACAAAGCAAAGCGTCTTAATGTTCTTAATGTTCTTAATGACCTTAATGGTTTAAATCACTCGCGTCGGTGTGAAGCCACGAATGCACGAATTTTCGTTTCACTTTTGGATCTCACGGATCGGGACGAATTTCAAACCGAAAATTCGCCGCAACAACCTTAATTTTCTTAACTATCTTAATGGTTCAAAAACTTCCACAAAGAATTTCCGGCGCAACAAAGCAAAGCATCTTAATGACCTTAATGGTTTAAATCACTCGCGTCTGTGTCAAGCCACGGATACACGGATTTTCACAGATTGCACAGATCTCCGTTTCACTTTGGATCTCACGGATCTGGACGAATTTCAAACCGAGAATTCGTCACAACAACCTTAATCTTCTTAACTATCTTAATTGTTCAAAAACTTCCACAAAGAATTTCCGACGCAACAAAGCAAAGCGCCTTAATGTTCTTAATGTTCTTAATGACCTTAATGGTTTAAATCACTCGCGTCGGTGTGAAGCCACGAATGCACGAATTTTCGTTTCACTTTTGGATCTCACGGATCTGGACGAATTTCAAGCCGCAGACTCGTCGCAACAACCTTAATCTTCTTAACTATCTTAATTGTTCAAAAACTTCCACAAAGAATTTCCGGCGCAACAAAGCAAAGCGTCTTAATGTTCTTAATGACCTTAATGGTTTAAATCACTCGCGTCTGTGTGAAGCCACGAATGCACGAATTTTCATTTCGCCTATTTTTTTGCCACGGATACACGGATTTTCACAGATTGCACAGATTTCCGTTTCACTTTTGGATCTCACGGATCGGGACGAAGTCCAAACCGAAAATTCGTCGCAACAACCTTACTCTTCTCAACTATCTTAATTGTTCAAAAACTTCCACAAAAAATTTCCGGCGCAACAATGCGAAGTATCTTAATGCCCTTAATGCCCTTAATGGTTCAAAAACTTCCGCAAAGAATTTCGGGCGCGACAAGCAAAGCGTCTTAATGTTCTTAATGATCTTAATGGTTCAATTAATTGTTTTTGACGCGGATTTGCGTGCAAACGTTTCATGTCGCTTCCGCGGAATTTGAAACAACGCCTCAAAGAAAACTCGTCAATTCCGTGGCTCGAACGGCGACGTCCACGTTTTTCGGGACATGATCTGTTTTACTTCCTGATACGAAATCGGGTAAAAGTCATGACAGTCCACGCCAACGTCGAACGACAGAGAAGTTCTATCGTCGGGAAGTTCGTTGTGCGAATGACCATACAAATGCCACGAACCGTGATGGCTCGCGTTCCAGACGCGCATGGCATAATGAAAAAGCACGATCAGCCTTTTGCCGGCGTGCGCTTCCGGATCAGGAATTATGAGTTCGTGATAGTCTTTGACAGACTCGAAACAATCGGCGCATTGCAAGGCCACGCTTTCATGATTGCCCGTTACGAGATGGATTTTTCCGTTCAATTCGCCAAGGATTTCCCTGACTTTAGGTACGGAAGCAAGTCCGAAATCGCCCAAGTGATAAACGATATCCTCAGGTTTTACCTTTTCGTTCCAGCGCTTTATCAGCTCAGAATTCATTTCGTCAATATCGGCGAAAGGTCGGTTTGAAAATTTGATGATGTTCTTGTGACCGAAGTGATGGTCAGATGTGAACCATAAAGTAGATTCCATTGTAAAAAAAATATCGCGCCAAGATAGCATTTTTTCCGATTGGCATTTTTTCCGACCACCAGATTCAAATAATCGGAAATAAAAAAACCTCAGCGTTAACCGAGGTTTTGTATTCAAATAGGATTTTTCCTTAGAAATCGCGGTTCACATCGAAAGCTTCCATGTAATCAGCGACGCGTTTCACGAAACTTCCGCCAAGTGCGCCATCGACGACTCGGTGGTCGTAACTGTGCGACAGGAACATTTTCTTGCGGATTCCGATGAAGTCACCTTCCGGCGTCTCGATTACGGCTGGCACTTTGCGGATCGCTCCAAGTGCAAGGATTCCGACTTGCGGCTGGTTGATGATCGGCGTTCCGAACACAGAACCGAAAGTTCCAACATTCGTCACTGTATATGTTCCGCCTTGCGTATCGTCCGGTTTCAATTTTCCGGCTTTGGCGCGATTGCCCAAATCGTTTACGGCTTTCGCCATCCCAATAAGGTTCAACTGGTCGGCGTTCTTGATTACCGGAACGATCAGGTTCCCGTTTGGCAACGCGGCCGCCATTCCTAAATTGATCGCTTTTTTCTTGATGATGTAATCGCCTTCGACGGCAATGTTCATCAACGGGAAATCTTTGAGCGCTTTGGCCACGATTTCCATGAATATCGGTGTAAAAGTAAGCTTCTCGCCTTCTCTTTTCTCGAATTTTGTCTTGTTCTGTTCTCTCCAGTCCCAAATATTGGTCACGTCGACTTCGATGAAAGACTGCACGTGAGCCGACGTTTGGACCGACTCGACCATGTATTTCGAAATGAGTTTGCGCATGCGGTCCATTTCGATTATTTCATCCTGTCCGTTTACCGATACCGGCACTTTTGGAGCGGCCGGAGCAACTTGTCCGTTTGTAGATGGTTGCGTTTGCGCTGGTTGTGCAATCGGTTGTTGGGGCGAAGTTTGTTGAACTGGCTGTGCAACCGGTTGTGTTTCCTGTACCGACGCGGTTTGCGTTTGCACCGCAGGTTGAACCGGCGCGACTTGAGGTGCGTTTTCGCGATTTTCGACATAAGCCAAAATATCGTTTTTGGTCACGCGACCTTCGGCTCCGGTGCCTTGGATCACTTCGAGTTCGGACATCGAAATGCCTTCCTGAAGCGCTATGTTTTTCACCAATGGCGAATAGAATCTGTCTGAATTGTGGTAGTCTTCTTTTGTCGGTGGCGTGCCCGATGCGACTGGAGCTGCCGTGAACTGGCGCGCATTTTCTACCGTTTTTTCGATTTCCGATGCCGAGGCGACAACTTGAGGCGTCGGCGTTTCATCGGCTGACGGAATACTTGGCGCATCTACCACAACTCCGCCCTCGACCTCAATGATGGCGACCGTTTGCCCGACTTTTACGACATCGTCTTTCTGGAACAATTGCTCGACAAGTGTCCCCGAAACCTCGCTCGGAACTTCGCTGTCGACCTTATCGGTCGCGATTTCGAGCACGGCTTCGTCTGCCGAGATATGATCGCCCGGCTGTTTGAGCCAGTTGGTAATCGTCGCTTCCGCAACACTTTCGCCCATTTTCGGGAGCTTGAGTTCGTATCTTGCCATATTGATAAGCTGAACGCTGTATTTTAAAATCTGTTTGCGAAATTACCGATTTATCTTCTATTACAATAATGATAGTGTAATTTTTAGACGAAGTGCAAACGTTTTCGTTGAATGGTTTCAGAATGTCAGGACTTCTCCTCTATCGTTGCTGGAATCGCTTCCTATCGCCACATTTTCGAGTAAAATCCTGAAAGTATTTTCTTCGGACGAAAGCTTTTGCATCTCACCGATGATCGCACCGAAAGACAACTTGCCGGAATCGAGCCAGATTTGCGTCCTTTCGCGTTTTGACGAATATACTTTTTTTTCGTCCGAAGCACTTGACGCGACAAAGTTTTTTCCTAACAATTTTTCGACATTTTCGCGTTTTTCGGAATCGGCCGGAACGAACACGAATCGATCGGGTTTCGGAATAAAAACCTTCGCATCACCGCGTTTCTTGAGCGAAAACAGGAACGCGCCAAACTTCATGAAGAGATCGAAAACCGGCGATATCCGGAAATGCTTTTTGTAGAAAAAATTCATGGCTTCGCGAAAGCGTTTCATGTACAAACCGTCGCGAATCGTGCTTTCTCCTTTAAAATGAACCACAGTCGTATCGGCATAATAGTAGTTTTTCTTGCCCGATTTCAAGATCGTGTACGAGAGATCGATATCGTCCGAATACATAAAACAGTCCTCGTCGAATCCGCCGACGGCCAGGTAATCTTCGCGTTTCATCACCATAAAAGCGCCTACCAGAATCTCGACTTCGCCCGTTTGGTCAGGCGTGAGATGCAACGCGTAATAGCGTCCGAAAACAGATGGCAGCACTTTGTACAAACCTGTGACTTTTCCGAAGGCCGTGAACGGTTTAGGGATGCCGCGCTTGCTTTCCGGCAGGAATTTTCCGGTTCCGTCGATGAGTTTGCAACCGATGATTCCCAGATTTCGTTGCGCATCGGCGAAAGCCAGAACTTTTTCGAAAGTATCTTCGGCCACGACCGTATCGGGATTCAAAATGCAGATGAATTTGCCTTTGGCCTCGGCTACGCCAATATTGTTACCTTTTGGGAAACCGGAATTTTCGGTGTTCGCGATCAGTTTTACTTTAGGAAACATTGCGCGTACCATTTCGCACGAATCGTCTCGCGAATTGTTGTCGACCACAATGATTTCGGCCTCGAGATTCGCGATCGCCTTTTCTACCGATGCGAGACAAAGCCGCAAAAAATGCCGGACGTTGTAGTTCAGGATGACGACGGAAAGCTGCATTTGGCAAAGATAGCAAAGAGTGCCTCGAGTTCAAAGTGCCCGAGTTGTCGAGTTTGTTCGATTGCCGAAAATGGGCAAAGTTCTTTCTGCACCAATCTCAGGAACTTGTCAGGAACTCCGTCGCTTCAAAAAAAAAAAAAAAGCGCCCCAAATAAGGACGCTTTCTACTAAACACTCGCAATCAATCATTAACCTCAATCAACCTCTTCGCTTTAGCGAGTGCTTCTTCTTTTTTCGGAATCGAAATCTTCAAAACGCCGGCCTCGTAAGCTGCCTTGATCTCGTCCTCATTTGCCGTTTCAGGCAACGTGAACGAACGCTTGAACGAGGCGAAAGCGAATTCGCGTTTCGTGTATTTTCCTTCCTGTTTGTTTTCTTCAGTTTTTGCTTCGGATGAAATCGTCAGAACATTCTTGTCGACTTCAATACTGAAATCCTGTTTGGTTTTCCCTGGCGCCGACAACTCGATCTCATACGCATTTTCGGTTTCGCGAATGTTCACCGGAGGCAAATTCGACGCGTTGAAGTTCAGCTGGCGTCCGCCAAAGTCCGGGCGGAACAATTCGTCAAGTACGTGCGGAAAAAAATGGGCCGGATTTCTTTTTACTGTATTCATAATTGCTATTCTTTAAATGGATTATTGTATTTGACGTCAATTAGTCAACATTTATACCGATTCGATTGTAGCTGACAAAACGGCATTTTTAACGACATTTTGGCATTTTACCAAATTTCAGGATTTCTGCCAATATATTTTGTGTGCTGATTCTCAAGCACTATATTCGCGGCCTAATCAAAACAAAACCATGAAAAAACCAGTATTGTTGTTGTCAGCTATCGTTTCGTCTTTGTTGACAGCTTGCGGAAGCGATGACAATCCATCTCCGGTAACGTCTACCGAAAAGTACATCGCGAGCGTTCAGACCTTTTCTTCTGACGATGATCCGCAAAGCCTTACCGTAACTTATAACGCCCAAGGAAAAGTTACAGGCGTGAACGACGGAAGCGAAAGCCACGGACTCAACTACGCCAGCAATGGCGATTTGGACAACGTGACAGGAAGCGATCCTTTCTCGATTTCGGAATTGTATCAAGATCCTTACAACGGGTACGAAATTGGCGACGTCGTAGCGTACGACAGCAAAGGAAACCCAACGGAACTGCGTCTGTTCGAAAGAGATTACGACGGAACGATCATCGAAGAGTACAAAGGTTTCATCACTTATGACAGCGAGCCGAACCCGTTCTATTACACGCTTAAGGCGGCCGGAATCATCGAAGTTTTGGAAAACGTACAGTTGAATTTCAGCTCTGCGCCACAATCGGAAGAATTGATCATGGCCAAGAAACTTTTGTTCGTGAACAACCCGAAGACTTTCGTGGTGAAGCACCAAAACGGAACGATCGCTTCGCAAGTGACGGCGTCCTACACCTACGATGCTGACGGATACGCAACTTCAGGCGTGTTCAATTCGAGCAACGAAGAAGGAGAAAGCTCTTCGTCTTCTGCGACTTACACTTACAGAAACTAGTCGTTACAGACCCAAATAAAATCGCCCGATCAAATTTTTGGTCGGGCGTTTTTGTTTTCGGATGATGCCTGAACTGCTGATAAAAAGCAACTCGTATCGCAATATAAAGCCACGAATGCACGAATAAGGGTTTGATTCGTGCATTCGTGGCCTTATTATTTCTATGGGAGAACCTAAAATTGGTGACTAGCTTTCCAGTTTTGCGCTGAGCTCGAACCAACGCTCCTCCTTGCTTTCCATATCGGAAATGATTTTCTGCAATTCCTGGGCTTTCGGATTGATATCGGCTTCGGCCACATTTCCTTCCGAAAATGCTTTCTCAATTTCCTTTTTCTTCCACTCCAGATCCTTGATTTCCTTTTCGAGTTTGGTGAATTCCTTTTGCTCGTTGAAAGACAATCCGACCGACGCCTTGTTCTGCTTCCAGTTGTTTTTCTCCTTCGGAGCGTCGTCTTTCACGGGTTCGGCAGAATCTTCGTATGTTCTGAAATCTGAATAATTGCCAGGAAAATCCTCGATCACGCCTTGTCCGCGGAAAATGAACAAGTGGTCGACGATCTTGTCCATGAAATACCTGTCGTGGGAAACGACGACGAGACACCCGGGATAATCCATAAGGAAATTTTCGAGCACGTTCAAGGTTACGATATCGAGGTCATTCGTAGGTTCATCGAGAATCAAAAAGTTCGGATTTTGTATCAAAACCGTACACAAATACAAGCGTTTCAACTCGCCACCTGAAAGTTTCTCGACAAAATCGTGCTGCTTTTTCCTGTCGAACAAAAAGCGCTCGAGCAATTGTCCGGCCGAAATCGTGCGTCCTTTCGCAAGCGGAATATACTCGCCGAATTCCTTTATGACGTCGATGACTTTTTGGCCAACTTTGGGATTGATGCCGCTTTGCGTGTAATATCCAAGCTTGATCGTGTCACCAATGACGACTTTACCCGAATCAGGTTGCATCGAGCCCGTGACGAGATTCAGGAACGTCGACTTTCCGGTTCCGTTTTTGCCGATGATTCCGATGCGTTCGCCTCTCTGGAAGTCGTAAGTATATTTATCTAGGATGATTTTCGAGTCGAAATGCTTGGTAACGTTGTGCAATTCGATGACTTTCGAACCCAGACGCTCCATATTTATTTCAAGTTCGACCGATTGCTCACGTCGTCTGCTGCGCGCTTTTTCCTGGATCACGTAAAAGTCGTCCTGACGCGATTTTGATTTCGTGGTTCGCGCTTTAGGCTGGCGGCGCATCCAATCCAATTCCTTTACAAAAAGGTTCTGGGCTTTGTCGACGCTAGCGTTTTCCGAAGCGATCCTGAGTTCTTTTTTCTCGAGATAATACGAGTAATTTCCTTTGTATTGGTACAATTTTCCGTTCTCGAGTTCGATGATTTCGTTGCAGACCCGTTCCAGAAAAAATCGGTCGTGCGTGACCATGAACAACGTCATGTTTTCCTTGGCGAAGTAATTCTCGAGCCATTCGATCATTTCGAGATCCAAATGGTTTGTAGGTTCGTCGAGAATCAACAAGTCCGGTTTCGAGATCAGGATGATGGCCAACGCGAGACGTTTCTTTTGTCCGCCCGACAAATTCTTGACCTTAAGCGTCAAATCGTCGAGTTTCAGCTTGGACAGAATCTGCTTGAACTGGGTTTCGAAATCCCACGCATTGTGGCGGTCCATGTCGTCGAACGCCTTTTGGTAGACTTCTTCGTTTTCGGGATTTTCGAGCGCTTTTTCGTATTGCTCGATGACTTTGAGGATTTGGTTGTCCGATGCGAAAATCGATTCCTCGATCGTCAATTCGTCCTGTAAATTCGGCACTTGCGACAAAAATGCCATCTTGATTTCCTTGCGCATCACGACTTGTCCCGAATCGGCTTCGTCGATGCCCGTCAAAATGTTCATGATCGTCGTCTTTCCCGATCCGTTTTTGGCGATAAACGCAATTTTCTGGTCTTTGTTGATCCCGAACGAAATGTTGTCAAATAACGTGCGTTCGCCGTAATGCTTGGAGATATTCTCTACTGAAAGGTAATTCATGGCGCAAAGATAATCGGAGATATCAGATAATGGATGATAGACGAAAAGATAATGGACGAAAAGATAACAGACTTTTTGATTTAGAGATTTTTGGATTTTCAGGCATATCAATTCCAAAGCAATCCGAATTTGGGATTTGGGATTTGGGATTTGGGATTTGGGATTTGGTGATTTAAAATTTCAAATTTTCGTTTTAGAATTTAACCTCTCAGGTTACCTTGTCAGGTTTTAGACCTGTCAGGATTTAAAAGGTGACAGGTTTGTTTTTGAGTTTTCAGGTCGGTGGATTTCAGGTTCTCGTATTTGGGATTTGGTCAGATAGCCATATGGGTTAGAATTGGGATTTGGGATTTGGAATTTGTCCCGACGCTATGGGAAAGAGTTCTTCACATTTTCCTACAAAAAAAGCACACCCTGTCAGGGTTATAAACCCTGTCACTGTTTTAAACGGTGACAGGTTGATTTGTAGGAATTCCAGTTTCAGCTTCCAAACTCCCTTTTTAAATACGGGATTTGGTTTTCGGATTTTCAGATTTGCGAATTCGCAGATTTTCGGCTTTTCAGACATATCGATCCCAAAGCAAGTCAAAATTTAGGGTTTGGAATTTGTCCCGACAATTATCGGACGAAATCCTTGCCATTTCCTACAAAAAAAGCACACCCTGTCAGGGTTATAAACCCTGTCACTGTTTTAAACGGTGACAGGGTGATTTGTAGGAATTCGGTTTCGGCTTCCAAACTCCCGATTTAAATACGAGATGTGATTTTCGGCTTTTCAGATTTTCGCAGATCTTCGGCTTTTCAGACATATCGATCCCAAAGCAAGTCAAAATTTAGGGTTTGGAATTTGTCCCGACAATTATCGGACGAATTCCTTGCCATTTCCTACAAAAAAAGCACACCCTGTCAGGGTTATAAACCCTGTCACTGTTTTAAACGGTGACAGGGTGATTTGTAGGAATTCGGTTTCGGCGTCCAAATTACCAATTCTAAACACAGTTTCGATTCGCACATTTACAGACTCGCCGATTTTCCGTTTTAGAATTGAACCTCTCAGACTACTTTGTCAGGTCTTAGACCTGTCAGGATTTAAAAGGTGACAGGTTTGTTTTTTGGGTTTTCAGATTTTCGACTCGGTGGATTTCAGTTTCGTATTTGGAATTTGGGTTTTGGAATTTGAGATTTCCGATTTCCCCTATATTTACGAAATGATTCCCCAAAACATAAAAATCGCGGTCGACGCCATAATCTTCGGATACGAAAAAAACAACCTGTTCGTGCTGCTTATCAAACAAAAATCCGGACCATTTTCGGGCGTTTGGTGCTTGCCCGGCGGGTTCGTGCTCGATTCCGAATCGCTTACGCAAGCCGTGGAGCGCGAACTTCTCGAAGAAACGGGCGTGTCGGTAAACTATCTCGAGCAACTTTACACTTTTGGCGATTTGGGACGCGATCCTAGGCAGCGCGTGATTTCGGTGGCTTATTTCGGATTGGTCGACCCTTCGAAACTTTCGTTGGTCGAAAAAACCGATACCGATGCCGAAGACGCGCATTGGTTTGCGGTGAACGAACTTCCAAAATTGGGTTACGATCATTCGCAGATCGTCCAAACGGCCTTGGAGCGTTTGCGTGCGAAGTTGGCTTATCAACCCATCGGATTCGACCTACTTCCGAAGAAATTCCCTTTTTCCGACCTTGAAAACCTTTACGCCTCGATTCTCGAAAAGGAAATTGACCGCCGAAACTTCCGTAAAAAAATCCTGAGCTTTGGCCTTTTGCACGAAACCGATGAGCAAATCGCCGTTGGCAAAGGTCGTCCGGCCAATCTTTTCCAATTCGACAAAACCAGATACGAGCAACTCCTGAAAGAAAATTTCCTGTTTGAAATCAAATTTGCGTAATTTTTACACAAAATAATTTGCCAGACAAAATTCTCTTTTTATATTTGCGTATAATTTACACAAAATAACAAATGATACTCAATCTCGATCCCAACTTCAAACCCGCAAGCGGAACTGAAATCGCCTTTAAGGCTTTCACGTTCTCGGGTGGCGAACCTCACATCAAAATCGAGGCTTTCGACACGACACAAAAAGTCACGGTCACGCACCGACTCAACTCTTTCAACGACTTCGGACTTTTCATCACGGCCATCGACGCGCTTCGCAACATGGGTGCAAAAACGATCGAAGCCGTAATTCCTTATTTCCCCGCGGCCAGACAAGATCGCCTGATGATTCCCGGCGAACCTTTGACCGTGAAGGTTTACGCAAGAATTTTGAACAGCCTGAACCTCGATAAAGTCTACGTTTTCGACGCACATTCCGAGGTTACGCCGGCTTTGGTCGAAAACTGCGAAGTGATTCCGAACCACGAATTCATAGCCGATGTCTTGAAGCAAGTGCCATCGGTTTCCAAACTCGTTTCCCCGGACGGAGGCGCGCTCAAGAAAATCTACAAAGTCTCGACTTTCCTTGGCGGAATGGACGTTGTGGAATGTTCGAAAAACCGAGATGTCAAGACCGGAAGATTGTCCGGATTCAAGGTTTTCGCCGACGATCTGTCTGGCGCCGACTGTTTGATTGTGGACGATATTTGCGATGGTGGCGCGACATTCATCGGTCTGGCCGAAGCTTTGAAAGCGAAAGGCGCCGGAAAACTCTATCTGGCAGTTTCCCACGGAATCTTCTCGAAAGGCGTGGAAAATCTGACGCAAATCTTCGACACTACTTTTACGACGAATTCGTTCCGCGACATTTCCGAAAACGGCGTCGTCCAACTTCCTATAAAAAAATTAATAATTAATAGTTAATAATTAATAATTATCATGAATCCGCTACTCTTGACCGACGGTTACAAACTCGACCATAGAAGACAATATCCAAACGGAACGACGCTCGTTTACTCGAACTGGACGCCGCGAAAAAGCCGACACGAAAACATCGGGGAAGTCGTGTTTTTCGGACTTCAGTATTTCCTCAAAAAATATGTGATCGACGATTTCAATGCGAACTTCTTCGGAAAGCCAAAAGAAGAAGTGCTGGCCAAATACACGCGCCGCGTCAACAATTATCTAGGGGAAAACCTCGTCGGGATCGATCACGTGGGCGATTTGCACGATTTGGGATATATTCCGATGGTTTTCAAGGCGTTGCCCGAAGGTTCAAAAGTTCCTTTGCGCGTTCCGATGTTCACTTTGTACAACACTTTGCCCGAATTTTTCTGGCTCACGAATTACTTCGAGACGCTTTTGTCGGCGGTGATCTGGCTGCCTTGCAACTCGGCGACGATTGCGGGCGAATACCGAAAAATCCTCGACAAATATGCTGCCGAAACTTCTTCCCAACCCGGATTCGTCGATTGGCAAGGACACGATTTCTCAATGAGAGGAATGGGCGGAATCGAGGCTTCGATAACATCTTCGGCCGGACATTTGCTGTATTTCATGGGAACCGACACCATTCCGGCGATAGACTTTCTCGAGGAATTCTACAACGCCGATTCTGACACCGAATTGATTGGCGGATCTGTCGCGGCGACCGAACACAGTGTGATGTGCATGGGCACGACCGAAGGCGAATTCGAGACGTTCCAGCGTTTGGTGACCGAAGTCTATCCGAAGGGAATCGTGTCGATCGTCTCCGATACTTGGGATTTGTGGAAAGTTTTGACCGATTATCTGCCAAAACTCAAAGATACGATCGTGAGCCGTGAAGGAAAAGTCGTGATTCGCCCTGACAGCGGCGATCCGGCCGACATCATTTGCGGCAGTCCGAACGGAAAGAACGAAAACGAGAAAAAAGGCGTGATCGAACTGCTTTGGGAAGTTTTCGGCGGAAGCACTAACGACAAAGGTTTCAAGGAACTCGTGCCGCAAATAGGCGCGATTTACGGCGACAGCATCACGCCAGAACGCGCGATCCAAATCTGCGAACGCTTGAAGACCAAAGGTTTTGCGAGCACGAACATCGTTTTCGGAATAGGCTCTTTCACTTATCAATACAACACCCGCGACACTTTCGGATTCGCCATGAAAGCGACTTACGGCGAAGTGAACGGCGAAGGACGCGCGATTTTCAAAGATCCGATCACGGACGACGGAACCAAAAAATCGGCTAAAGGCTTGATGAAGATCACTTTGGAAAACGGAATCTTCACTTTGCACGACAACGTTTCGTGGGAAGAAGAAAAAACGGGCGAGCTCAAGGAAGTTTTCCGCGACGGCAAAATCCTGATCGACCAAAAATTATCCGAAATTCGCCAACGCGCCAGAAAATAATGCTTTACCCGATCAAATCATATTTGCGCTTCCTCGCCAAATCGTCGAACCAACACGGCGTCCACTCGCCTTTTGTCTTCGATTTGGTGACGAAGTGTTTTTATGACAAACGCGATTTTCGCGAATACCGACCTTTGGAAGACTATCGGAATTCACTTCTGAAAAACGACGAAATCATTTCCGTAACCGACTTTGGCGCGGGTTCGAGAGTCTTCAGGTCGAATGAAAGGAAAGTTTCCGACATCGCCAGAAACGCCGGAATTTCGAGAAAAAGAGCAAAACTGCTGTTTCGGATCGTGCGCTATTTCCAACCCGAAAACATTCTTGAAATCGGGACTTCGCTTGGTTTGGCGACTTCAGCTCTGGCTTTGGGAAATGCGTCGGGAAACGCAATCTCGCTTGAAGGCTGCGCAACTACATCCGCGCAAGCGAAAAAAAACCTGTCGGAACACGGTTTGGAAAATGTCGAGGTAAAAGTTGGGGAATTCAATGCGACGCTCGGTTCGCCTGACATCCAAACGTCAATTTTCGACCTGATCTACTTTGACGGAAACCATCAGAAAGACGCGACTTTGGCCTATTTCGAGCAATTGTTGCCGACGAAAAACAACGATTCGGTCTGGATTTTCGACGACATCCATTGGTCAGAGCAAATGTCGCAAGCCTGGAAAATCATAAAGAAACATCCGCAAGTCACCGTCACGATCGACACTTTTCAATGGGGTTTCGTGTTTTTCAGAAAAGAACAGGAAAAGGAAAATTTCACCATTCGCGCCTGACGACACAACTGCTTCTGCATCTGCTTCTGCCACTGCCACCGCCACTGCTTCCGCTTCCGCTACTTCAACTTCGTAATTCCGATATTGAAAATCTTCGCCTCCAAAGCAGTTCCATTGTTGTTCAGGACATATTTGAGTTCGATCACGTCGTTCGCGTTGGCCGAAATCGACAGCGAACCGCTCGTTCCCCATTCGTCTGTGGCGTCAAGATTGGCCGTTCCTCTGGTTAGATATCCCAGAAGCGCCCCATTTTGGTAAACACCGATGATGAATTTGCGTACGCCGCTTGGCATGTTCGTAATCGAAAAACTGGCCGTGACCATATAAACGCCACTTTCCGATACCTTGATCTTTCCGGCGCCCGAAATCGTGTATATCGCGTTGTCGACGGTCATTGCGTCTGAAGCCGTGAGCGGGAAATTCGTGTAACTGTTGTTCGTGGTCGAAACCGATGTGTTTCCCGATGCGAATACTTTGTTGAGAACGACAGACGCGTTCGAGGTTTCGAAAAAGTTCTTCCAACCGTTTGATGTCCGCACGAACATGGCGTTGTAGGTCGTGTTGTAGATCATCGATCCGTTGAGCGGCGAAGCAATCGCCATCATTTGGGCGTTGGTCATGCGCGGCGGCACGAAGGTCTTGTCGGTAGCATCGAGTTGCAAAATGGCGCTCGGACTTGGATTTGTCGTCCCGATGGCGACCTGGGCCGAAACCGAACTGACCAGAAGCAAGAACAAAAAGGATAATCTTGTCATCATAATTAGTTGAGTTTGGTGATACAAATGGTTTGGATGGCATTGGTAAGCGTCGCGGTGTGGGCTACGAAATACCTGAAATAGAATTGGTCGCCCGCATTGGCGTAGTACATCAAGGTTCCGGTCGCGCCCCAATAATCGTTTGCCGGATTTTCGAGCTTGGATTTTGTCAGAAAGCCCAATAGCACGCCGCTTCTGTAAACGCCTATGTAGAAATTTCTCGAGCCCGCGGGCATGTTCGAGGTGGAAATACTTGCAGACAAAAGGTAAACGCCAGCCCTCGAAACCGTAATTGCGCCCGGACTGTCAACCGTGAAATAGGCCGAGCTGTTCGAGACGATGTTGGACGAGGAAAGGTTTATAGGATAAGACGTCGCGGTTGACGTAAGCATATTTCCGCCACTTCTCGACAAGATGATCGTGGGATTCGAGTTCAAATCGAAACTCGACCATCCCAAATCACTTTTAAAGTACGGCAGGTTTTCGTTCGTGTTGAAAATCATCGAGCCCGTGGCCGGATTCGAAACTGCGGTCATTTGGGCATCGGTCAGTCTTGGCAAGACAAAGGCCGAGGTCGTGCTTTCAAGCTGAAGCAACGCACTGCTGTGGACGTTTGCCGTGCCGATTCCTACTTGGGCGTTGGCGACGGTAAAAAACATCAGGCAAATTCCGACGAGTTGTGTTGTTGTTGACATTTCGGTTTTTTGATTCTGATGCCAAAAATAACCATCGGATTCCTGTTAAAATCGCTTGTGGAGGTTGCCGAAATGTTAAATGTGGGAAACCGCAATAAAAAATAGTTCATATTGCGACTATTTAATATAACTACATCGAAAAAATCTCCTTACGCGAACAATTTCCGGCTTCTTGTCAAAAATAAACTGTAAGAAAATACTGTGTCGTCAATGTATTTCGTCGATTTTTTATTACACTTCATCGGACTTTTGCTTTATAACGACAAAATGGTACATAAAAAAAACCACGATCTTTCGACCGTGGCTTTCCCTGAATTAATAATCAACGATGTCTTATTTCGCAGCGTCTTTCGCTTCTTTGTTCTCTTCACCTTTTGTAGTGATTCGCTCCCATTTGAATTTCGGGGCAAACTTGATTTTAAGCTCTGCGATCTTTCTGTTGTCCGGACCTGAAAGTCCTTCTTTTTCTACTGTGTTCTTGCGGCTGTCAAGTGCTTCATAAAGCAATTTCACCTCGTCAAGATCTTCGCGGCTATAGTTGTCCTTGTTTTTGTCGAACTCGTTATAGAAGTCGTTGTACGTTTTTAGGATGTTGTCCTTGTTCACCCAAGAGAAAGACATATCGTCACCGATAGTTCCCATTGGAAACAAAGCAGCTCTCAAAGTTGTTTTTCTGTCCGGTGTTTCGGCAGCGGCTTCAGCCTGCACTTTCGCTTTCAGTTCTTCGTATTTCATTTTGCTGTCGTCAAGTTTCTTTTGAGCAGCTTCTTTGTCTTTCAATTCAGAAAGTGCCATTTCGGCTTCTGATGTTCTGGCTTGGTAAGCAGCTTCGATCGCCGCCCAGTTCGCCTTTGCATCCGCGGAAGCGAGACTTCCTACAGAATCGACATAGACTACATAAGTATCAACGGTTTTCTCGGCCTTTGCCTCTGTTTCGTTTTTACACGAAGTGAACGCCAACGCAAATGCGGCTACGCCCAAAAATAATTGGATTTTTTTCATGATTATTGGTTTTGATTTATAATTTCCATCGTTTCTGTGAACAAATTTAGTCTCAAATCCATTTTTTAACCTAATTCATTAAGAATAGTTTAATAATTAACACAATTTTATATTTATTTTACAACCATTTATGGGAATTGTGTAACCGAATATGGGTTTGCGGTTTCTATGTTATTCCGCATTTGCCTACTTTTAGGCCACAATTCGATCACATGGCACAACCTCTTATTCAGATCACCGACATCAAACGCGACTTCACGCTGGGAAATGAGATTGTCTATGTCCTCAAAGGCATCAATCTCGACATCAACAAAGGCGAATATGTTGCACTTATGGGGCCGTCGGGTTCGGGAAAATCGACGCTGATGAATCTTTTGGGTTGTCTTGATACGCCGACGTCGGGCAGTTATATCCTCAACGGATTCGACGTAAGCAAAATGCACGACGATCAGTTGGCGGAAATCCGGAACAAGGAAATCGGATTTGTTTTTCAGACGTTTAATTTGTTGCCGAGGACGACCGCCCTTGACAATGTTGCACTTCCGATGGTTTACGCCGGATATTCCAAATCTGACAGAAGACAACGCGCCACCGAAGTTTTGACGCAAGTGAATCTTTCCGACAGAATGGACCACCAACCGAACCAACTTTCCGGCGGACAAAGACAGCGCGTGGCAATCGCGAGAGCTTTGGTGAACAAACCTTCGATCATTCTCGCCGATGAGCCTACGGGAAATCTTGACAGCAAGACATCGGTAGAAATCATGAACCTGTTCGCCGAGATCCACAAAAACGGAAATACCGTGATTCTGGTGACGCACGAAGAAGACATCGCGGCTTATGCCAAACGCGTGATCAGGCTTCGAGACGGACTTATCGAAAGTGATACGGATGGGATTAACGCTCCAAAACCGTAATCAATTAATAATGAGCAAGTACTAATGAATAATGAATAATGAATAATGAATAATGAATAATGATTGGTGATTAATGACTAATGACACTAATCACCGACTAGCCAAAAGATGAACCAACTCATTACACCAGAATCGCTAAGCCCAGCCATTATTTATTATTAATCATTAATTATTAATTGAATGAAAGTATATACGAAAACGGGCGACAAAGGCACAACAGCACTTTTCGGCGGAACGCGTGTGCCCAAAGACCACATCAGGATCGAAAGCTACGGAACGATCGACGAACTCAATTCGCATATCGGGTTAATTCGCGATCAGGAAATCGATTTGCGCTATAAGGACATTCTGGCTCGCGTTCAGGACCGACTTTTTACCGCGGGCGCGATTTTGGCGACTCCGCCAGAGAAGGAAACTTTGAAAAACGGAAAACCGCGGCTCGATATCCCGAGAATTTCGGAAACCGACATCGAACTTCTGGAAAACGAGATTGACGCGATGGAACAGGAATTGCCGCCAATGACGCATTTCGTGCTTCCGGGCGGACATACTACGGTGTCATATTGTCACATTGCGCGTTGTGTTTGCCGTCGAGCGGAACGGCTTTCGGTCGCTTTGTCACACAATGAGCCTGTCGACGAGCTTGTTTTGAAGTATCTGAACCGACTTTCTGACTATCTTTTCGTCTTGGCAAGAAAGTTGTCAAACGATCTGGACGCGAATGAAGTGAAGTGGATTCCGGGCGGCTAAATCGTTGGAATTCCATTTGGCGGATTATCCGAAAAACAAGTTATCTGTCTATATATCAGATTTTTAACTTCACGTTCTTGACTTTTCTCAAAATAAATCCAATTTTACTTGACTTTTTCAGTAGAAAATTTATTTTTGCATAAATTTAAATCGACAAACATGTATTGGACACTAGAATTGGCGTCATACCTAAGCGATGCGCCGTGGCCTGCAACAAAAGACGAACTAATCGATTACGCTATTCGTGCGGGAGCCCCGCTTGAGGTTGTCGAAAACCTTCAATCCATTGAAGACGAAGGAGAAATCTACGAATCTATGGAGGAAATCTGGCCAGATTACCCAACTGACGAAGATTACCTCTGGAACGAGGACGAATATTGATCGGCAAAATAAAAACTATACTAAAAGTCTCGATAAGAGGCTTTTTTTTTGCTTAAATTTGCACACTTTTTATAACAGTTTTATACCATAGAACATGAGTTTCATCAACAGTATCATCAAGGTTTTCATAGGCGACAAGTCTGAAAAGGACATCAAGGCCTTGCAGGGAAACGTGACCAAAATCAAAGGTTTCGAGGCCGAGCTTCAGGCGCTATCGCACGATCAGCTTCGTGAGCGCACGGTGAAATTCAAGTCGTTGATCAAAGATGCCAGAGCTGAGAAGGACGCGAAAATCGCCCAGCTGAAAACCGAAGCCGACACTACCGAAGACATCGACTCCAAAGAAGAAATCTACCAAAATATCGACGCTCTCGAAAAAGAGGCGTATGAAATATCAGAAAAAATACTGAACGACCTGCTTCCTGAAGCTTTTGCGGTAATCAAGGAAACCGCGCGTCGTTTCAAGGAAAATACGACAATCCGCGTCCGGGCGACTGCCAAAGACCGAGAGCTTTCGGGCGAAAAAACATATATCGAACTCGAAGGAGACGAGGCCGTTTGGGCAAACTCGTGGAGCGCGGCCGGAAAGCCGATCACTTGGGACATGATTCACTACGACGTGCAGTTGATCGGTGGAATGGTCTTGCACCAGGGAAAAATCTCCGAGATGCAAACAGGTGAAGGTAAAACCCTCGTGGCGACGCTTCCGATGTATCTCAATGCGCTTACCGGAAACGGGGTTCACCTCGTGACCGTGAACGACTACTTGGCAAAGCGTGACAGCACGTGGAAAGCGCCGTTGTTCGAATTCCATGGACTGACCGTTGATTGTATCGACAACCACCAACCGAATTCTGACGCCAGAAGAAAAGCTTACGAAGCCGATATCACTTACGGAACCAACAACGAATTCGGTTTCGATTACCTGCGCGACAACATGGCGCACTCTCCTACTGATTTGGTGCAGCGCAAACACAACTTCGCGATCGTCGATGAGGTCGATTCGGTTTTGATCGACGACGCCAGAACGCCGCTTATCATTTCCGGTCCGGTTCCCCAAGGCGACAGACACGAGTTCAACGAACTCAAGCCTTTGATCGACAAATTGGTCGGTGAGCAACGTCAATTGGCAAACGGATTTTTGGCCAACGCCAAGAAACTGATCGCCGAAGGAAACATGAAAGACGGAGGTTTCAACCTTTTGCGTGCCCACCGCGCACTTCCGAAGAACAAGGCTTTGATCAAGTTTTTGTCAGAAGAAGGCGTGAAACAGCTTTTGCAGAAGACCGAAAACACATACATGGCCGACAACAACCGCGACATGCACAAGATCGACGAAGCTTTGTACTTCGTAATCGAGGAAAAGAACAACCAGGTCGAACTTTCGGATAACGGAATCAAATACCTGTCAAAGGATACCGACGATACTTTCTTCGTACTTCCAGACATCGGAACCGAAATCGCGCGCATCGAAAAACAAGGTCTCGACAAAGATGCCGAAGCCGAAGAAAAAGAGCGCCTGTTCCAGGATTTCTCGATAAAAAGCGAGAGAATCCACACGCTTACACAACTTTTGAAAGCGTACGCCTTGTTCGAAAAAGACGTGGAATACGTAATCATGGACAATAAAATCCTTATCGTAGACGAACAAACCGGCCGTATCATGGACGGACGCCGTTACTCTGACGGTTTGCACCAAGCCATCGAGGCCAAGGAAAACGTGAAGATCGAAGCGGCGACACAAACCTTCGCTACGATCACGCTCCAGAATTATTTCCGTATGTACAACAAACTTGCGGGAATGACGGGAACGGCGGTTACCGAAGCAGGCGAATTCTGGGAAATCTACAAACTCGACGTAGTTGAAATTCCTACCAACAGAGGTATTTCGCGCAAAGATCACCAGGATTTGATCTATCGTTCGGTTCGCGAAAAGTTCAACGCCGTTATCGAAGACGTGGCGAAATTGTCTGCAGAAGGCCGTCCGGTTTTGATCGGTACGACTTCGGTTGAAATTTCGGAACTTTTGAGTCGTATGCTCAAGATGAGAAACGTACAACACAACGTCCTGAACGCGAAATTGCACAAACAGGAAGCGCAGATCGTAGAGGAAGCCGGTAAAGCCGGAGTCGTTACGATCGCGACGAACATGGCCGGTCGTGGTACCGACATCAAACTTTCTCCAGAAGTGAAAGCCGCCGGAGGTTTGGCCATCATTGGTACGGAAAGACACGATTCCCGTCGCGTCGACCGCCAGTTGAGAGGTCGTTCCGGACGTCAGGGCGATCCGGGAAGTTCGCAATTCTATGTTTCTTTGGAAGACAACCTGATGCGTTTGTTCGGATCGGAAAGAGTCGCCAAGATCATGGACAGAATGGGCTTGAAGGAAGGCGAAGTCATCCAGCACTCGATGATGACAAAATCGATCGAAAGAGCGCAGAAGAAAGTCGAGGAAAACAACTTCGGAATCAGAAAACGTTTGCTCGAATATGACGATGTGATGAACGCCCAAAGAGAAGTCGTCTACAAACGACGCAAGCACGCTTTGCACGGGGAACGCCTCAAACTCGACATCGCCAACATGATGTATGACACGGCCGAACTGATCTCGACGCAAAACAAACAAACCAAGGACTTCAAGAACTTCGAGTTCGAGTTGATCCGATATTTCTCCATCACTTCCCCGGTTTCCGAATCGGAATTCGAAAGAGCGACCGAAATGGATCTCGCCGGAAAAGTCTACAAAGCCGCATTGGCTTACTATGCAGAAAAAACCGACCGCAGCGCACGCGAATCGTTCCCGATCATCAAAGGCGTTTTCGAACAACCGAACAACATGTTCGAGCGCATCGTGGTGCCGTTCACCGATGGCGTGAAATCGCTCAACGTCGTCACCGATCTCAAAAAAGCCTATGAAACCGAAGGCCGTTCTTTAATCGCTGATTTCGAGAAAAACATCACGCTTGCCATTGTCGATGAAGCCTGGAAAAAGCACTTGCGCAAAATGGACGAGTTGAAACAATCGGTTCAGCTTGCCGTCCACGAGCAGAAAGATCCGCTTCTTATCTACAAATTCGAAGCTTTCAACTTGTTCAGCAACATGATCAACAACGTGAATAAGGAAGTGATTTCTTTCCTTTTCAAAGGCGATCTGCCGCAACAACAGCAACCTGAAATCCAGGAAGCGCGTGAGTTGCCGCGTCAGCCGGAGAATTACACGACTTCCAAGGAAGACGCGCTGAACACGGACGAAATCGCACAGGAAGTTCGCGAGGCCGGACACACCCAACAACGTCAAATCACAGAAACGATCGTCCGCGAAATGCCGAAAATCAACCGCAACGACAACGTCACGATCAAACACGTGATGAGCGGAAAAACCGAGACGATGAAGTTCAAGAAAGCCGAGACCTTGATCGGTTCAGGCGAATGGGTTATCGTAAACGAGTAATACAGCACTTATAAAAAATCCCCGGAGACCAATGTTTTCGGGGATTTTTTTATGTCTGAAGTTTAAATGACTATTTTTATGAAAAGCCCGAACATGAAAAAATACGTGTTTTCCATTTTGCTGCTGTTGACGTTTTCCATCGGATTTTCACAGACCGAAGAATCGCTCAAAGCGCGAGCGGAAATCCTATTCAACGCGACCAACAAGCTCGATATGGTCGCCATCATGAAACTCACTTACAATCAGGCGTTCAAGGATTTCGACAAAGATGCATTGGCCGAATCGATGAAACAGGCGTTCGACAACGAATACATGAGTATCACCTTCAAGAATCCCTCGCCCGTGCCTTTTACGACTACGCCCATAAAGTCGATCGACGGCAAGAAATTCAGCGTGATCCGATATCGGAACAAAATGATTCTGAAGCTGAAACAACCTTTCGAGAAAAGTGCGATAGACGCCATGACCACCGGACTCAAACAAAGCGAGAACTACGAGATCGTGGTTTACGACGAAAAGACAAACAGCTTCAACATCGAGGGAAAAGGCGTAATGATTGCCGTTTCGGACGCGTCCACAAAAGGCGAATGGGAATTCATCAACTACGAGAACAAGGAAATGTTCAACGCCGTTTTCGGGGAAAAAATCAAAACCGAACTCGGACTTTAATTTTTGCACATGAACTCATCAAGACCAACTTTCCTCATCTTTTTACTGCTGATTTTCCTAAAGGTTTCGGCACAAGACCAAGCCGCGATTCTCAAAGGTGCGTCGCAGGTTTACGATGCGAATTATTACATGGATTTCGATCCTATTCCGGAATTGACTTACCCTAAAGTCGTCGAACAGCTGGGCGGAAAGCAGAAATTCCGCGAAAAACTCGATCAGGATTACCAGAACGACAAATTCCGCAAGCGCTTGCAATTGACGGCTCCGGTTTTTCAGGTAGAACCGACCAAATCCTTGAACGGACATAAGTTTTGCGTGATCATCTACAGAAATCCGACGCGATATACCTATGAGCAAAAACTGTCCGATGGCGAGATGAACAAGGAAGTCGAGAGCTGGAAAAAGATTGCGGGCACGAAAGAAGTTTTTCCCGAACCGAACCGAAACAGCGTGAACGTCAAGCGCATATCGAAACTTGTCGCAATCCAGGACGCGTCCACGGCAAATGAATGGAAGTTCTTCAACCTCGACGATGCGCAACAGGCCGAGATTTTCAACGCGCTTTTCGCATCTGAAAAAACACAACTGGGATTGTAAAACGAATTCAGATTTTGCTATTTTTATATACGAAATGGCAGCTGACCTCGTTAAAATATAACCTAAAAACGCAAAATCATGTCAAAAGGAACCGACACCCGAAAGGAACAGAAGAAAGAACCTACGAAAACCCTGAAGGAAAAAAGACAGGAAAAAGTAGACAAGAAGAAATCCAAGAAAGACTAAAAATGAAAAACCACGGCAACGACACCGTGGTTTTCCTTTTTTAAACTAAAACAAAAGATAAAACGTCGTTCTTCCACGAACTGCCTTTTCAGCATGCGACGTCTTATTTGCCCTTTGTCAAATTTAGTTTGTCGCAGGTTCTTTTCAATAGGGCAAATGCCGTATTTTGAGTAGATTTTTGTTTAGTCGTTTTGAGTTGGATTTACTTTCGATTCCAACTCTCATTTGCTAAATCTCCGGCAAACAAAAAAGCCTCCGTAAATAGAGGCTTTGTAACTATCATCAATAATTTAAATCGTTATCAATTCTTGATTAGTTAAAATCTGAATTGCTTCCTCGGCTTGGTCGGGAGTCAATCCTACCGTTCCGCTTGTTATAATAGCCTTACTCTTGAGGTGATTTGGCAGTCCGTTCAATGATTTGTCATCATCTAAAATTACAAAACTTTCTGAAGTATTGGCCTCTGTAAACCAACGAATTATCTCATCTTTTCTCGTGAGATAATCGTTGTTACTTCTAAGGATATCGATATCGGCAATAATTCCTCTGTTCCTGAATATCTCCATCCATTCCGAAATGTCAAATCTCGATTTATGCGAAGTAGTCAGTAAAATAGAGGTTCCGGTCCTATCAATAATTGTTTGAAGACTATTTTTGGCTCTACTATTAAAGTTCGCAAATCCGTCAGAAAGAATTTCTGAAGGTTTCCAAGTTGTAGTGGGAACCATTACACCGTCTATGTCCAAAAGTAATAACATGTTTACAAAAATAATTCTTTTCTTATTAAAGCCCCTAAAACTTAATTTCTTTTTAACTTATTGTATATCATAACGTTCCACAAATCTCTTTGCACTATCCTCATCATCATAATCATCAGGTGTAAGGTTTATCATCTTCCATTCAAATTCTATTTGATGAGTATTTGCTCCACCAACGTTGGTCTCTGGAACGATGTTCAATAATTTGTGACATATATATCTATGATGCCCATCCACAATCCTTCCATTTCTGGTTTTTATGGCGCTGAAGGAATTTCCTTGTTGTAATCGTCTATGTATTCGTTGTAAAATCGGAAAACTGATTTCTATCTGCCCAGGTTGATGGTCGAACTCTGTTTCTTGCAAAAACCTTTTTACTTCCTCAAAAGTGATTTCAGTCATAGTAAATTATTTTTTAAATGAAGAAAACAAAATAGAGACACGAAGCTCATCTTTTCAAAACCTTAAAACAACCTCCCAACAATTCATATTCCCATAACATTCCGCTTGGTAACTTTGGAAAAACGCCCCATGCAACCCAATTACATCATCGTCGGAATCGTGATTGTCGCGGCAATCGCATTGGTAGTTTACCTGACGAAACAAAACCGAAAAGACCAAAAAGCCTACGAGGAATATCTCAAAAACCAAGGCAAACCCAAGACCGAGAAAGATGTCGCGGACGGTTTATGACAAATGGTCGGGCAGGATTTTCCCAGGATTCAAGATGCCTTTTGGGTCGAAAACGCGTTTGATCCCTTTCATCAACTGGAGCGAAATGGGCTGGAAAGCGATGTCCATGTAATTTTTTTGGACGTAGCCGATGCCGTGTTCGCCCGAAAGTGTGCCTTTCAAAGCGACCGTAAGCTCAAAAATCTCGCGGATTCCTTTCGGAACTTCGGTGTTCCAGGCTTCGTCGGACATTTCGCCTTTTACGATATTCACGTGAAGATTCCCGTCGCCGGCGTGTCCGTAGCAAATCGATTTGAAACCGTATTTTTCCCCGATCGATTTGATGCCCTTGAGCAACTTCGGAAGTTCGTATCGCGGCACGACCGTGTCTTCTTCCTTGTAAACCGAATTCGATTTCACGGCCTCGCCCACCGCGCGACGCAGTTTCCACAAAGCGTTCTTGTAATCTTCCGTATCGGCGAACAGGATTTCGTCAATATTGAATTGTTCTACAACCTCGGTGATTTTTTCGGCTTCCGAAAACAAAACGTCCGGATAATTTCCGTCGACTTCGATTAACAAATGCGCTTCGATCCCATCTTTTATCGGCACATTCACGCCGTCTACGAACCGCATCGTCCAATCGATCGCGTCGCGTTCCATGAATTCCAAGGCACTCGGAACGATTCCGGCCTTGAAGATTCTCGAAACAGCCTCGCAAGCCTGCGCCCCGTCGTAAAAAGGCACGAGCATCAAAATGTTGTGGTTGTTGGCCGGGAGCAATTTCATCACGATTTTGGTGATGATGCCAAGCGTGCCTTCGCTGCCGACCATGAGTTGCGTCAAATTGTATCCCGTGGAATTCTTGAGCGTGTTCGCGCCCGTCCAGACGATTTCTCCGGTCGCGAGCACGACTTGTAAATTCAGCACATAATCTTTGGTCACGCCATATTTCACGGCTCTTGCGCCGCCGGCGTTTTCTGAAACGTTTCCGCCAATGAAGCAACTTCCCAAAGAACTGGGATCTGGCGGATAAAAAAGTCCTTTTTCGGCGACGGCCTCGCGCAGATTGTGAGTGATCACGCCAGGTTCGACCATGACTTGCAGATTCTGTTCGTCAAGGTGGATGATTTTGTCGAAACGTTCCATCGAAAGCGCGATTCCTTTGTGGATTGGAAGTGCACCTCCGCTCAATCCCGTCCGTCCACCAATTGGTGTGACCGGAACATTCCAGTCGTTGGCGAATTTGAGAATCTGGGAAATCTCTTCGGGAGTTGCAGGTTTCACGACGACAGACGCCGGAAAAACGTAATCTTCGGTTTCGTCATGACCGTAGTCGTTTCGCGTGGCGATATCGGTGTAAACGAAAGATTGCCCAACCACGGCTTGCAATTGGGCAATCATTTCGGAATTTATTTCAGAGAATTTCATAGTCTTGGAATGAATCCCAAAAGTACGAAATCTCGATTACTTGTTGGGTTGAGGCGTGATGCGCAAATACGGTTTCACGGTTTCGTATCCTTTGGGAAATTTCTGCAAAGCATCTTCGTCGGAAACCGCCGGAACGATCACGACATCGTCTCCGTCCTTCCAATTCGCGGGTGTCGCAACCTGATGGTAAGCAGTGAGTTGCAAAGAATCGACCACGCGCAGCAGTTCGTCGAAATTCCTTCCCGTCGAGCTTGGGTACGTCATCGTGAGCTTGATTTTCTTGTCCGGACCGATCACAAATACCGATCGCACCGTAAAATTCTCGCTGGCGTTCGGATGCAACATGTCGTACAAAAGCGCAACCTGCTTGCTTTCGTCGGCAATAATCGGATAATTCACCGTCGTGCCCTGTGTCTCGTTGATGTCTTTGACCCACTGGAAATGCGAGTCGATCTTGTCTACCGAGAGCGCGATGACTTTGGTATTGCGCTTCTCGAATTCCGGAATGTATTTGGCCACGGTTCCGAGTTCTGTCGTGCAAACTGGCGTAAAATCGGCCGGATGCGAGAAAAGGATTGCCCACGAATCACCAAGCCATTCGTGAAAATTGATCGTGCCTTCGGTGCTGTTCGCGGTAAAATCTGGAGCGATGTCGCCCAAGCGAAGTGATGCCATAAATGTGTGTTTTTAAGGTTACGCCTAAATTTAGCGAATTTGAAAAAACACGTAAGTCGTTGGCTCCGTTAAAATTATGGTAATTGGGAAGCGAAAACGATTGAGATAATTAATAGTGAATAATTAATAATGATTGGCTTTGAATTGGACGATTTGTAACCTCCACAACAATTGTTAATTATTAATTATTACTTATTAATTTCTCAAAAACCCTTTCCAAGCACGAAATACCAAAAAGCCAGCGTGACAAACGAAAGCGGAATCCCGATGCCGATCATCATATTGGAAAGTTTCGGCTTGAGTCCGTGGCTTGACGCGAGTACGGATGCCGTAATCATTGGCGCCATGGCGGCTTCCATGATCGAAACGTCGATTGCCAAGCCTTCCTGTTTGAAAGCGAATTTGTACAAAAGCAGGAAAAATGCGGGCGTAACAATCAGTTTGAAGAAAAGTCCTAGCGCTAAAAATGCCCAATGTTTGCTGCGCTGGCCAAACTTCAACTGGAATCCGACGGCGACCAAAGCGATCGGCGTGACTGTCGATCCCAGTTTTTGGAACACTGATTGCAGCATTTCCGGAAAGTCAGTCTGGCACAAATTGAGTGTAATCGCTATCGCGAAAGCTACAAAAGGCGGGAAAACTGCGATCTTCTTGCCTATTTCGCGCGCATCGGGTTTTCCTCTTGAGTACAAAGCCGCGACCACGATTCCCAACGTCGCCATGACCATGAACGAACCCGGTTGATCGACGATTATGGCAGTCTGCAAACCTTCTTTTCCGTACAAAGCTTCGATTATCGGGAATCCGACGAATGAGGTATTTCCCAAACCTGTCAGCAAAATGAGACAGCCGACGAGTTTTTTAGACCATCCGAAAAGACGTCCCAAAACCGCAAATGAAATCCACATCAGCAAAAATCCTATCCAGGCGATTCCTAACGGAAACAATAATTCTTTCGATAACACGATTTTTGGAATGTAAAACAAAGCCAAAGCCGGAAGCGAAATATAGATCACAAATTGGTTCAAAACCTGATGCGTGTTTGGCGGAAAAGCCTTCGCATATTGCGACATAACGCCGATTCCGAGGCAAATAAAAAGAAGCAGGATACTTTCCATAGTCGCAAAAATAAGACTTTGCCTACGAAATCGCGTTCTTAAATTTTAACGCAGTTCATCGATTTTAACTAAATTTTTTGACAGCTTTCGACCAACGGCACCGCATTGGCCGTACTTTCGCACCACAACAACAAATATTACAGTAATGATTTCAGGTAAATTCGCCATCACTTTGCATATCCTGACTTTACTCTCCAAACACAAGGACGAGTTTCTGTCATCGGAATTCATTGCGACCAGCCTGAACATGAATCCCGTTCTTGTTCGGAAGGAAGTCGCCAATCTCAAAAAAAACAATGTCGTCGAATCTCGGGAAGGCAAAAACGGAGGCACTCGTTTGCTTGCGTCTGCCGAAGCGATCACGCTCGATGACATTTTCAAGATGACATTCGACCACGTCACTTTGGGTTATTCGAAAAACGAGCCCAACCAAAATTGTCCCGTCGGAAAAAACATCAACCAGAATCTCAACAATCTTTATGAAGATCTGAACAATAACATCAGCAAGCAGCTCAGCGAGGTTTCATTATCGAACTTCGCCGATACTTTCTGATCGCACAACTCTTTTTATTTAAAATTTGGTACAGGCAGTTTCGGGGCTCACGCGTCGAAACTGTTTTGTTTTGTACCTTTAGGACGTGAAAAATTCCAAGAAAACTTCTGCCCTGACCGAGAAAAATGGCGTCGAGCAACCGGAGTCGATCAGCGATTCGGTGGCGAAAAACCTGGTTTCCAAACGTCAGCAACAGGTTTCGGCAAATGAACTCGTCTCCGGAATATTCGCGCAAAATATCACTTCCTTGAGCCGGGCTATCACTTTGGTGGAAAGTACGAATCCCGAACACCAGAAAAAAGCTGCCGAGGTCGTTTCGGCTTGTATTACAAAAGCCAACAATTCCGTAAGGATAGGAATAACGGGCGTTCCGGGCGTAGGAAAAAGTACTTTTATCGAAGCTTTCGGAAAATATCTGACGGGAATCGGAAAAAAAGTTGCCGTTTTGGCAGTCGATCCAAGCAGTTCTTTGTCGCACGGAAGCATTTTGGGCGACAAGACGCGCATGGAGGAATTGGTCAAGGACGAAAACGCTTATATAAGACCGTCGGCTTCGGGCGAAACTTTGGGCGGCGTGGCCCGTAAAACCCGTGAAACCATTACGCTGTGCGAGGCTTTCGGATTCGATACGATCATTATTGAAACCGTCGGCGTAGGCCAGTCGGAAACCGCGGTTCACGGCATGACGGATTTTTTTCTTTTGCTTCAGATTTCGGGTGCGGGCGATGAATTGCAAGGCATAAAACGCGGCATTATGGAAATGGCCGATGCGATCGTGATCAGCAAAGCCGATGGTGACAACGTCAACAAGGCCAGACTCGCCAAAACCGAATTTGGACGCGCTTTGCACTTTTTTCCGGAAAAGGTTTCGGGTTGGATGCCGAAAGCTACGACTTGCAGCGCGATTACCAAGGAAGGCATTCCCGAGGTCTGGGAAATCATCTCAGCTTATCTGAATCTTACGAAAGAAAACGGATTTTTCGCGAAAAGGCGAAGTGAGCAGAATCTCGATTGGATGTTTGAGGCCGTGAACGAGCAGCTTAAAATGCGTTTTTATTCGGATCCCGACATCGCGGCTTTGGTGGAAACTTTGAGTGTGGATTTGCTTGGAAACAGGATTTCTTCTTTTGGTGCGGCCGGTGTTTTGCTTGAGCGCTATTTTACTAAAAACTCTTAACCGACCTTATCTTCTTGATCTTATGGAAGTTGCGCTACTCGCTTCGCTCGCTTACTTTTTTGAACTAGTAAGAAGTTAAGATTTCGTCCGCTTTTTTTTGAACCATTAAGCACATCAAGTTCATTAAGGCGGAACTGCGACTGCGACTGCATCTGCTTATATTACCTGCTTCTACTCTGCTTCTGCAACTGCTCTGTTACTGCTTCTGCAACTGCGACTGCAACTGCATCTGCAACTGCCACTGCAACTGCAACTTCTTCTGCCACTGCAACTACTCCTCGTAACGCTCAATCTCGCGGTCATAGAATTCGTTGGCGAGTTTCACCAGATTTTCCATTTCCTCCTGAAGTTCCTCCTCTTCCTCGTCGTCGATTTCGTCAATGATCTCGATTTCGTCGTCTTTGAGGTTGATGATAAAACGCGGATAGTCAAGGTGGATGATGAAAATATCTTCGGGATGATCTGTGTTGTCGCCTAAAAGGAATTTCGGGAGTTCCATTTCTGAATGATGATTATGAGTTAGGATTTGCTGTTTTTCGCAACCATTTTGTTGGTCACATAGTTGAAGCGAAGGTACAAAAATATGGCGGCCGCGGCCAATCCTGCGAGAAGTCCTATCCAAACGCCAAAAGCGCCGAGATTTGTGAATTCCTTTAGGCAGAATGAAATCGGGAAACCGAAAATCCAATAGGCCACGAACGTAATGTACATGGGAATTTTCACGTCCTGAACGCCGCGAAGCGCACCTAGAACGACTGCCTGCACACCGTCGAAGAGTTGGAAAAGCGCCGCAATAATCAGTAATTCCGAGGCGATCGCGATCACTTCAAGGTTGTCGTGTGCCTGCAATCCGTTGTGCCGATCGAGAAAAATTTGGGGCAAGTACTCGTGAAAAACGATAAAGACCAAAGCAAAAAAAGCTTCGATAAGGATCGTGAGCAAGAACACCGAACGCGCCACGACGATGAGTTTCCTGAAATCGTTGAAACCTCGTTGGTTGCTTACTCGAATCATGGCCGTGACGCTGAATCCCATGGCAAACATATAGGTCAACGTCGCCAGGCTCAAAGCGATCTCGTTTGCCGCCTGGCTCGTTTTGCCGAGGTTTCCGCAAAGCCAGACCGATGCCGTGAAAAGCGCGACCTCGAAAAGCATCTGCATGGCCGACGGCGCCCCAATGACGACGATTTTGTTTACGACGCTTTTCCTTATCTCGGAAAATGAAAATCCGTGGAAGTACTTTTCGAGCTCCTTATTGCGCGCCAACAGAATATGCATCACCGCAACCATTGCGATACGCGAAATCACCGTTCCCATGGCTGCGCCCACGATTCCCATTTTGGGAAAAATCCAGATGCCGTAAATGAGCACGAAGTTTATGGGCACGTGGATGATGTTGGCCAAGACGATCGCGTACATCGAGATTTTCGTCAGCGACAAACCGTCGGCGAATTGCTTGTAGCCTTGGTAGACGATCATCGGAATCAAAGAAAACGCCACCCAGTCGAGATACGGTCCGGCCAGCGCGATGACTTCTTTAGGCTGTCCCATAAAATGCATCAACGGCTTGGAAAAATAGACGATCGCGAACATGGACACGCCAAGGATCGAGCACAAAAGCATGCCGTGGTGAAAGGTCGAACGCACTTGGCTGTCGTCCTTTGCCGCGTGCGCTTCGGCCACGATTGGCGTGATTGCCGTGGAAAATCCTATCCCAATGGCCATTGCTATGAAGATGAAACTGTTTCCGAGAGAAACCGCCGCCAGTTCGGTCGTGCCCAATCGGCCAACCATCAGTTTGTCGACGATCTGGATCAAGGTATGGCCGATCATTCCGAGAATAACCGGATAGGCCAATTTTAAATTGTAGCTGAATTCTTTCGTGTAAGTAGCGATCGACATGGCAAAATTTCGGGTGCAAAGGTAGTTCGAAAACTGTCCGATATCGGCTTAAATAATGGCAATTTTGTTAAAAAATGTTAAGCATCTGCCAGACGTTCCACAATTCTTAAAAGTTTGAACATTCTGCAAACCCTTATGGCTAAAGGCGTTAAGATTTTGTGGGAAATGTAATGTAAAATAATCTGAAAACTCTGTAAGCCTGCGCAAAATGGGCAAATCTATCTTTGGCACAACTAATCCGGCAATCACTGCCTCAAATGTTAACCTAAACAGATTTATCATGAAATCAATCACTTTGAAATCAGCACTTTTTACGGCAGTTGCCGCGCTAATGACGACTTTTGCCTCGGCTCAGACCGCCGGAGTGACTACAACGCCAGCCGAAGATGCGGCCTACGAAAACGGCTTCCGACTTGGTGTCGGGGTGACGCCGGGTTATGTGTTGAACGATCCGTACGGATTCGCGATTGCGGGCGATGTGCGTCTGCAATATGACTTTTCGAAACGCTATTCGGTCACTTTGACTTCGGGATATAGCCATCTGTTCGGAAAAGATGTCGACGGTGTCGATTTCGACGATTTGGCATTCGTTCCCGTAAAAGCTGGTTTCAAGGCTTTCTGGTGGGAAGACCAATTTTACGCAATGGGTGAAGCCGGTGCCGGTTTCGTCGTAAGCGACAATATCACTGACGGAAGCAAAGACGTGACAGCAATCCTTTCTCCAAGTATCGGATGGGCAAATGACTACATCGACGTGAGTTTGCGTTACGAATATTACTCTGATCTTCCGGGAATCAGAAGCAACGAGTTCAGAAACGGGAATCACCAGATCGGTATTCGTTTCGCTTACGGATTCAAGTTGTAAGAAGCAGTTGCAGTTGCAGTAGCAGTAGCAGTAGCAGTAGCAAAAGCAGCGAATCTGACCTAAATACAGACCACAAAACACCAATTATTGGAACGCCTCCCTATTCGATCTCGGGGAGGCGTTTTTTTTCGTGCTTGAGTGCGAAGTGCCGGAGTGCCTGAGTTTCATCAAGTCGAAAATAAAAGCGGTCAGGAAATTCCTTTAACGTTAAGATTCGTTTCCCGCTTCAATCTTAATGGCCTTAATGCTCTTACTGCTCTTAATGGTTCAAAAAAAATCGGCAAACACCTAACTCCCTTTCGGTTTAAAAAATCACTTTTCTCCCTCAAGTTGCGCCCGAAAAGCCGAAACGTGTTCCTGAACCTCATCGGCAAGCGCCGGATTCTCGATATTCTTATACTTCTTAAGCGTATCCAAAACCGTTTTGGCTACGATATAACGCGCGGTCGCCTTGTCGTCGGCGGGCACGATGAACCAAGGCGCATTCTTTTTCGAAGTTGCATTTATAGCCGTTTCGTAACATTCCTGATACTTGTCCCAAAGCTCGCGTTCCTCGAGATCGCCGGGCGAAAATTTCCATTGGTGTTTGGGTTCTTCAAGTCGTCTTAGCAATCGCTGGCGCTGTTCTTCCTTTGACAGATGCAGGAAAAACTTGAGCACGATCACGCCATTTTTGACGATGTGTTTCTCGAATTGCACGATCGATTTCAGCCTGTCTTTCCAGAAATTTTCGTCAATGTCCTTTACCGATTCGATTCCCGGAATATTCTCACCCAAAATATACTCCGGATGCACTCGCGTAACCAAAACATTCTCGTAGTGCGTCCTATTGAAAACCGACAATTTTCCGCGTTCGGGCAACGCGATATAATGACGCCACAAAAAATCGTGTTCGAGCTCGATCGCATTCGGTGTCTTGAAACTATGAACGACAACGCCACGCGGATTGATCTCCTTGAAAACCTCTCGAATCAGGCTGTCCTTGCCCGACGTGTCCATTCCTTGCAGGCAAATCAGTACGCCATACTTGTTGTGCGCGTACATTTTGTCCTGCAGTTTCGACAAGTCTTCGCGAATTTCGGCGAGTTCCTTCTCGATTTCGTCTTCGGATGCTTTGAGGTCGTAAGAAGTTGGGATTTTGGAGAGTTTAATGGTCGTCGTGATCTGGAAATCGGGAGCGGAAATGCTTTTCATGAAGAATGTTTCCTTAAATATAGGTAAATTTAACTCGAACCAAAAGCCTTGACATGAAACGTTTTTCACTCGAATTGCTCTATCACATCGTCGGGATCGGATCGGCTTCTGGCTTGCTTTTCAGGGACGGATCGATTTTCGTGGCCTCTGACAATGCGGGTTATCTTTACGAATTCCACACGGCCGACCAAAAGCTCGACAAGACAAAATTGCTCGAAAGGGAAACGCTCGAGACTATTCCGAAGAAGCAAAAACCTGATTTCGAGGCGTTGGCCGAAAAAGACGGGAAATTGCACCTGTTCGGATCCGGTTCGACCGAAAAAAGGAATGTCGCGGCCATCGTCTCTGTCGAAACCAAAAAAGTGGCGCATCAGGATTTGTCAGATTTGTATGCCGATATGCGAAAAGTCTCCGGAATCTCGACCGACAATTTCAATCTCGAAGGTGCTTTCGCTTCCGCGGATGCGTGGTTTTTCATCCAAAGAGGAAACGGAAACGGTGCCAACAACGGCATTTTCAAGGTGGTCGGAAGTTGGGACAAAAAACCGAGGATTAACTATTTTCCCATCGAATTGCCCAAACTCAAACACGTAACCGCGAGTTTCACCGACGCGATTCTCGTAGCGAACGAAATCTGGTTCCTCGCCACGGCCGAAGACACGAATTCCACTTACGACGACGGAGAAATCCTGGGAAGCCTGATTGGAAAAATGGACTTCGAAACGCTAAAAATCACGTTCACCCAACAAATCACGGAAAAGCACAAATTCGAAGGATTGACCTTATACGCCAAATCAAAATCTGAGATATCATTTCTGTTGTGTGAAGACAACGACACGGACGGTTTGGAAGCTGACATTTACCAATTGACTTTGCCGTTGCCATGAAATTTCACCCGCAGCAGTTGAGTGGCAGTGGCAGTAGCAGTGGCAGTTGCAGTGGCAGTGGCAGTGGCAGTAGTAGCAGTGGCAGTAGTAGCAGTGGCAGTTGCAGTTGCAGGTTGCGCCGCAATTGTTGTCGAAATAAAATTCCGAAAAACCGCTTTAAAAATTTTCTTTTGCCAAGTTTTTACTTTTTTGCTATTTCAACTGTCGCAACTAGTGCTACTGGCATCGTAACTGCTACTACAACTGCTTCTGCTTCTGCTTCTGCTTCTGCTTCTGCAACTGCAACTGCTACTGCAACTGCAACTGCAACTGCAACTGAAAAACTGCAAATTTCTAAAAACCGTCCCAACCTTTTCCCCAACATCCGTATCTCTATATAAAAAGCCAATAACGTGATCAACGATATTCTCATACAAGCTTGCCGAAAATCGCAGCGCGACGCCCAGAGAAAGGTGTACGAGGCAATGGCGCCAAAGCTGTATCGCACGTGTAAAAGGTATCTCAAAAAGGAAGAAGAGATCGAGGAAGCCTTAGCCGATGCCTTTTACACTATTTTCACCAAACTCGACCAACTCAAGGAAAACGGTGCTTTCGAAGCTTGGGCGCGTCGCATCACGGTGAATATGTGCCTGCAGCAATTGCGCAGAAACGTGAATTTCAATCTTTACCTGGAAGACCAGAAGTCGATCGCTTTGACCGACAGCGTTCCGCAAAACGCGCTTGAGGAAGAAGATCTGCTAAAACTGCTATTGTTGATTCCCGAAGGTTGCCGCACGATTTTCAACCTGTTCGCGATCGAAGGCTACGGGCACAAGGAAATCGCCGAGATGCTCAAAATCTCCGAAGGCACGTCAAAATCGCAGCTCAACGTGGCCAAGACCAAACTCAAGGAGCTTGTAAACAACTACTATTACCAACAGGCAAAGTGAAAATGGAAAATCAGGATAAAATTTTCGAACAGATGAAACAGGCGGCAGACAACGCCGAGACGAAGGAATTCCCCTCGCTCGAGCAGGTTTGGTCGCGCGTCGAGCACAAACTCGACAACAAGGTTTTGGTGAAACAGAACAAGAAATGGAAACAGTGGGCGGTCGCGGCGTCGGTCGTGGCGGTTGTTTCTTTGGGTTATCAGGTCGTGAAAACCGAATCGGAGCCGATTGCCGTTCCCGTAAACCAACCGGTTTTCGAACAAAAAACGCAACCGGAGCTCAAACCGCAAAGTGATATCGCCCCGATTCCGAACGAAGCTGTTCGCACAAGCGACAATGCGCAAATAGAGGAAGTGGCAAGACCGTCCGAAGACCCATCGGGAATTTCCTCGAGAGAAGACGAAATCCACGTGAGCCAAAGCGGTAGTTTCGAGACTGTAGCGAAAACCGAGGAAAAAGCAGTTTCGGCCCCGAATATGAGTCCGGTGGCTTCCAAGATCAAGGAAACCTCGGGTTATCTCGATGAAAGATCGAACGACGACAGCGATTATGACCTCGACAAAAGACGCGCGAAAGGTGTTATGGCAAAAGGGCGCGTTTTCGATGCGGAAATCGTAACTTCGGCCGAAGCCGACAACAAATCCGCGAAAGCGCAAAAATCTGACGCAAAACAAAAACCGTTGCTTATCGTCGACGGAAAACCGTTGGTCGGCAAAAACGACAAAGACTACGACAGGAAACTCGAGGAAGTAATGGGAAGCGTTCCAACCGAGCGCGACACGATTTTCTATCTCAAGGAACCTTTGTATATTATTGACGGAAAAGAATACACCGAAGAATCGCTTTTCGGACCGAACCCAACGAGCCCGTACGCGCCTTTGAATTTACAGGAAGAAGGCATGAAAACGAGAATTTACACGGGCAAGGAAGCTTTAAAACAATTTGGCGAAAAAGGAAAGAACGGCGTTATTATTGTGACGACCAAAAACGGCAAACCAGCCAATAAAAAATCGAAAAAATGAAAAAACTCACCTATTTTTTGACGACTGCAGTTTGTTTGGCGATCGCTCCGGCTTTTGGCCAGGCCAACGAAAAAGAGAAAACTTCAACTACCGACGTGATCGCCGTGAAGGAGTTGCCGAAAACCGTTAGCCTAAACAGTCCGCTGATTATCGTCGACGGGAAAGAGACCGACCAAAAAACATTTGAGGCAATCGACCAAAGCAAGGTCGAAGCAGTTCATATACTGAAAGACGCAAACGCGGTTGCGGCTTATGGCGACAAAGGCAAATACGGCGTAATTGTCGTGAAGATGAAGCCGAAGAAATAATCCAGCATATATTCCGGAAGACACACCAGGAAACGACGCAAAATCGCTTCATGTGGCGAAGCTTTGCCTTTTCGTGACAAAAATCCATTAGCAATAATTTAATTCGAACACGATGAAAAATCTAAAAATTCTTTCGTTGGGCGTAGCCATGCTCATTAGTTTCCTGGCCTTTTCCGAAGACGGAAACCGCATTTTCAAAAGCGAAAAAGTGACGATTACCGGAAAGGTTTCGGACGCAAGCGGCCCATTGCCGGGAGCGCACGTGAAAGTAAAACAAACCAAAGTCGGCGTCCAGACAGATTTCGACGGAAAATACAGCATCGAGGCAGAAGTCGGGCAAACGCTGGTATTCTCTTTCGTCGGAATGGCCGACAAACAAATCGAGATTGGCCGTTCGAGAACGATAAACGTGAAATTGATCGAAGGCGGAATCAAGCTTGGGGAAGTCGTCGTGACATCTGCTGTCGGAGGCAGAAAAGCCCTTGGCAAAAAAGACCGCCGCGCCTTGGAAGCCGAAGAATCCAAAATGGTCTCGGCCTCGCCTACTCAAGGATTTTACGACCGGGACGACAAAGTTACACATCGCGAAAAAGGTTTCGTAACGGGAAATACAAACGACGAAGACTACGCCACATTCATTGAAAACGCTTTCACAAGCCCAAAAAACGAACCGCTTTCCACGTTTTCGATCGATGTCGACAACGCTTCTTATACCAACGTCAGAAGATTTCTGAACAACGGGCAAAAAGTTCCGAAAGATGCGGTTCGCGTCGAGGAAATGGTCAATTTTTTCAAGTACGATTATCCGCAACCAACTGGAAACCATCCGTTTTCGATCAATACGGAAGTCGCCGATTGTTCTTGGAACAAAGATTCGAAAATCGTAAAAATCGGGCTTCAGGGCAAGCATATCCCAACCGATAATCTGCCAGCGTCGAACTTCGTTTTCCTGATCGACGTTTCGGGTTCGATGAGTGATTACAACAAATTGCCGCTTTTGCAGGCTTCGATGAAATTGCTGGTTTCCCAACTGAGAGCCGAAGACAAAGTCTCTATCGTGGTTTATGCCGGAGCCGCCGGATTGGTCTTGCCGAGCACGAAAGGAACGGAAAAAGACAAAATCATTTCCGCGTTCGACAATTTGCAAGCTGGCGGAAGCACGGCCGGTGGCGCCGGAATCGAACTGGCTTACAAAACCGCGCTCGAGAACTTCATCAAAGGCGGGAACAACCGCGTGATATTGGCTACTGACGGCGATTTCAACGTGGGAAGTTCGTCCAATTCCGATATGGAAAAACTCATCGAAGACAAGCGGAAATCGGGCGTTTTCCTGACCGTTTTGGGTTATGGAATGGGCAATTACAAAGATTCCAAAATGGAAATCCTGGCCGACAAAGGAAACGGCAATTATGCCTACATCGACAACATCCAGGAGGCGAACCGCTTTCTGGTCAAGGAATTCAACGGCTCGATGTACGCGATTGCGAAAGACGTCAAAATCCAGATCGAGTTCAATCCAAAACACGTTCAGAGCTACAGGCTTATCGGATACGAAAACCGAAAATTGCGTCCCGAAGATTTCACCAATGACGCGATCGACGCGGGCGAACTCGGAAGCGGCCACAACGTCACGGCGCTTTACGAATTGATTCCGACAGGCGTTAAAAGCGAATTCTTTACCGAATCGACAAATCTCAAATACACCGACCAAAAGAACGTCGACCCGAAATTCCAGGACGAACTCGCCACGGTTAAGTTCCGGTACAAACAACCTGACGGCGACAAAAGCACCGAAATGGTTCACGTGATCGCAGACAAATCCGAAAGGCTCGAAAGCGCTTCCGCGGACATGAAATTCGCCACGGCCGTAGCTTGGTTCGGACTCAAATTACGAGAATCCAAACTGATCGCGAACTCCTCGACCGACGAAATCAAAAAACTCGCCAAGCAAGGTCTGGCCCAGGACAAAGACGGTTATCGTTCGGAATTCGTGAGATTGGTCGAAAGTGCTCAAACGCTTGGTTATGCGAGTAAATAAGATCGCGTTTTTGCTGATTTTCGTTTCCGGTTTCGGCCAACGCGAAAAAATGGGCCAGACCGAACTCGTCGATTTCCTGAACACGAACACGCAATCGAAAGTCTGGATGCAGGACAGTATTTTGTATTTCGACCATTCGAAAATGAAAGCCGACACGCTCAAAATCGCCGATGTCTTGCCAAGATATCATAAGGACAAAGACGGAAAACTTGCAAAAGCGCCGTTCAAAACCGAGATGACGAAAGACGAGATTCTGCTTGAAAACGATTCTGTCGTGGTGATCCGACGCAGGAAAATTCCGGTTAAGAACCTTGGAGACCAAATGCTGAAAATGTCAGACAATTCCGAATTCAGAAATGCTGTCGTGCGGATCGATCTTCGAAAAAAGGTCCTGTTTTTCGCCAACGCCACATCAGACAACAGAAAGCGAATCCAGATCCGTCCGATTGAAGAAGACAAAGGTCAAACGTACACCTTGCTTTTCGAGAATCCCGATTCCAAAAAAATCGCCTCGGCCATTTACACGATGAAACAATTCGCGCGTCCAAAGCAAAAAAAATAGTTAATTGGTTAAGTTACTTGCAAAATCGGGCAGGTTTCGGCCTGTCCTTTTTTAAAAATTCCGACACAATGAAAAAAATCGTACTTCTCGCCTTCCTGGTTTCGGCTATCGGATTTTCCCAAAAGAAAAACAAGCGCAACCCCGACGAATTGCGGTTCGAAGCCTTGATCGAATTGGCCGAAAACAAGCAATTTGCGCAAGCGGCCGACGGTTTCAGAAAATTCCTGACCGATTTCCCGAATTCCGACTACAAACCGAGAGCGCATTACAACCTTGGCGAGCTATTGTGGCAAAATCACAAAGTCATAGAAGCGGCCAATGTTTTCACGCAAATTCTCGATGCTGATTACAATGAAACCGAAGCTTACGGCGGAATTATGGAACAATATGCGTTGTACAAAAATAGAAGCGCGTCGAATTTGGCTGAAATTTACCTTTACATCGAAAATTATGAGTTGGCCGAAAAGTATCTCGTGATGGCCGATAAAGACTATCCGTACCAACATTTTTGCGGGAACGAACTCACGGCCGACGCCATCTACAAAGCCAAAATGTACGGCTCGATTTATCTCGGTCAGGGCAAAACCGACAAGGCGATCTCGGTCATGCTTCCGCATTTGTTCAACACCGGATTGGCCAGCAACGACCAACTTTTGTCCGTTTTGGAAAAAGCGCTCGTCAAACGTTACACGAATGCCGAACTCAAAGCGATGACCGAATTGGCGATCAAGACAATGGAAGTCGACAAAAACGGGAACGGACGCGTGAAGTTTGCCGAAAATTGGCTTACTATCTATTACGATGCCGTTTTCGGTTATGACGAAATCGCAGCGAAGTTCAAGGAATACGACGAAAAACAACTTCTCGTGGCCATGATTCGCAAACATCCGATCTTTTCCAAATATCTTTAAATTACCTTCGCCCGACCTTTTGACAATCATGACAAAATCGATAAAATTGCTGATTTGGCTGCTGCCGATTCTGGCTTTCGGACAAAAAACCCAACAGATTTTTCCGGCGATGGAAGACACGACTTTGGTCGTCCAACCTGGCGGGCGCAGTTTTAGCGCCGACGGCCCGATTTATATCGTGAACGCGAATTCCGTGATTTATCAGGAAAGCGACCTCAGAAAATATCTCGCTGCCGACCTGGCGACTTTCAGGTTTCCGAAACAATACGGCAATTCGAAATTCGCGTTGGACAAAAATGGCGTCTATTTCAGAGGCGAACGCGTCGAGACAGACACGACCGGATTCGTCTACATCACGGAAGTCGGCGACTATCAAAAGCGCGATGCCATTTGGAAAACCGCGTCGAAAGTCTATAGAAATACGTCCGAAATAAAAGATGCCGATGCCAAAACGTTCAAAAACACTCCGGGTTCTTGCCAAAATTTCTTTTACGACAAGGACAATTATTTCTTTTTTGACAAGAAGATCGACGCATCGGAAACTGTGGAGATTTCAGCGATAAAAGAACCGCTTTGCTCTTTTGAAACAAAAGTTTTTTCTGCCGGAAAGCTTGTTACGCTCGACGGAGAATTGCTCTTAGCCTTGAACGCCCAATTTGCCAAAACGTCCAAAAAAGTCATCCATATCGAAACGGCGCGGGTCTTGGAACTCGATCCCAAGAAAGCGAAAGTGCTCTCGCGCAGTTATATTTCGGACGGAAAAAACCTGTACTGCGGCTTTTACAAAGTCGAGATTTCCCAACAATTCCTGTCAAAAATCAAGGTTTTCGACCACTACAACAGCCGCTATCTCACCGACGGAAAAAAGTTTCTCGATCCCACGGGTTTCATGGCAAAAATCGATGCGGCTACTTTTGGATTGCTTCCGAATTCCGATTTGTATTTCGACAAGAACGGCATTTACAGGAACGAATTCAGCGAGAAACTGCAAAAAGTCGTCAACGTCAAGTATCCGTTCAAGTATTCGCTTCCCGTCAAGGCTTCGGACATCCGTTTCAGCCAGGTGAATTACCGTTATCTCGTCTACAAAAATCAGGTTTATGACGTGGCCGACAAGGAATATTACGCGAGTGTTCCATCTGACAAAATCGCAAAATTGCTCACGACAAACATCCGATTGATAAAACTCGACGGGAAAACCCAAGACCGTTTCGACTACGATTACAGACTTTACAAAGTGGGCACCAAAATTTACGCAAACGGAAAAGATACCGGCGCCGATGCTGCGACTTTCGGGTTGTCAAACGGACTTTACAAGGACAAAAACCACGTCTACAACTTCGTTCACGGAGGCGAACTTTCTATTTTGGACGGCATTGACGCGCCATCTGCGGTGAATCGCATGGGTTTTATCTTCGACAGGAATTTCGTGTATCTGCACGGGTTTCGCGTGATCGAGAATTCGAATGCCGAGATTCTGGCGCTCTTTTCGGGTTATCGTCCGGGTTGCGGTTTGGATAAAACGCCAAATTCTGATTTTTACCTTTTGAGGAATGCGGATGGTTTTTGGTTGGTCAAAACCGAGGTTTCTGTAACCAAAAGGTTTTTGGGAAAAACGCTTCCACCGGATTGGCATTCCACCTTGACGACATTTGAGGTGAAATAGAAAAACCTTTCAGATTTTGTTCCGAAAGGTTTTAGAGGTCACTATTTTGATGTTGAACGATTAGAACATTAAGGTCGTTATCCTGATATTCGAACCATTAAGAACATTGAGGTCGTTATCCTGTTATTTGAACCATTAAGAACATTAAGAACATTAAGGACATTAAGGACATTAAGTTAATTATACTGAAATTTGAACCATTAAGAACATTAAGGTCGTTATCCTGATATTTGAACCGTTGAGAACATTAGGGTCGTTATCCTGATATTTGAACCATTAAGAACATTAAGGTCATTAAGGTTGTTGCGATAAGTCGACCGAAAGCTACTGTTGTTCTGCTTTATCATGTCTCGTCTATTTCTGCTTCTGCAACTGCAACTGCAACTGCTTCTGCTTCTGCCACTGCAACTGCAACTGCAACTGCTTCTGCCATTCTTCTGCTTCTGCAACTGCAACTGCAACTGCAACTGCCACTGCAACTTACTTCTCAATCTCCTTAAGATTCTCCATTTTCTTATACGCCAAAAATCCTTTGATGTCCTCGAAGTGTTCTTTCACGCGTTTGTTTCCGAATTCGAAGACTTTTGTGGCGAGTCCGTCGAGGAAGTCGCGATCGTGCGATACGAGGATCAATGTTCCGTCGAAGTCTTTCAGCGCGTCCTTGATGATGTCTTTGGTTTTCATGTCGAGGTGGTTCGTCGGCTCATCGAGAATCAGCACATTTACTGGTTCAAGCAACAGTTTTACCATCGCCAGACGCGTTTTTTCGCCGCCCGAAAGCACTTTCACCTTCTTTTGCGTATCGTCTCCCGAAAACATGAACGCTCCCAAAATGTTCTTGATCTGGGTTCTCACGTCTCCGAACGCGATTCTGTCGATCGTCTCGAAAACCGTGAGATCGCCGTCGAGAAGTGACGCCTGGTTTTGGGCAAAATATCCGATTTGGGCGTTGTGCCCGACTTCCATTTTCCCGCCGTCATAGTCGATCTCGCCCATAATGGCTTTGATCATCGTCGATTTCCCTTCTCCGTTCTTTCCTACGAAAGCGACTTTCTGTCCGCGCTCGACAACCAGATTCGCATCTTTGAAAACGATGTGGTCGCCATAACTTTTCTGCAATTCGTTGACCACGACCGGATATTGTCCGGAGCGGGGCGAAGGCGGAAATTTCAATCGCAACGCCGAATTGTCGACCTCATCGACCTCGACGATCGTAAGCTTTTCGAGCATTTTCACGCGCGATTGCACTTGCAGGGTTTTGGAATACGTGCCTTTGAAGCGCTCGATGAATTCGGTGTTCTCGGCAATCATTTTTTGTTGTTCCTCGTATGCTTTCTGTTGGTGCGCGCGTCTGTCTTTTCGAAGTTCGAGATAGTGCGAATATTTGGCTTTGTAGTCGTAAATACGTCCCATCGTGACCTCGATCGTGCGGTTTGTGATGTTGTCGACGAAAGCGCGGTCGTGCGAAATCACGATCACCGCCTTGGCCGATGTCACCAAAAATTCCTCGAGCCACTGTATCGATTCGATGTCCATGTGGTTCGTTGGCTCATCAAGCAAGATCAGGTCTGGCTTTCGCAACAGGATTTTGGCCAATTCGATCCGCATTCTCCATCCACCCGAGAATTCAGAAGTCGGACGCGTAAAATCCTCGCGTTCGAAACCAAGTCCTTTCAACACTTTCTCGACTTCGGCTTCATAGTTGATTTCCTCGATCGAATAGAATTTCTCCGAAAGTTCCGATACGCGTTCGATCAACTTCATGTACTCGTCGCTCTCGTAATCAGTGCGCACGGTTAATTGCTCGTTGATGTTGTCGATTTCAGATTTCATTTGGAAAACCTCGGCAAAGGCTTTCGACGCTTCCTGCATTACGGTCGCATCATCCTGCGTGAGCAAATGCTGCGGCAAATAAGCGATGACGGCTTCTCTCGGAGCTGAAATCACACCCGAAGAAGGTTTGTTCACACCCGCGATAATCTTGAGCAAAGTCGATTTTCCCGCGCCGTTCTTGCCCATAAGTGCAATTTTGTCGGTCTCATTGATCGAAAATGTGACGTCGCTAAAGAGTGTTGTGCCGCCAAATTCGACGGCTATGTCGTTGACCGTAATCATTTTTGTGCTTTTTTTGAAGGCGCAAAGATAGGGAGATTTTTTTCTTTTTTTTGAGCTTTTTCCGGCTGCTGGGCACTAGCTTTTTTGTAAAAACCGGTTTTTCTTTAGTTTGGCACGAGCTTCCGTTGGTCGCTGTGCCAAGCTAAGAAAAATGCGGTTTTTTCTGCTAAAGGCTAGTTGCCCGCATCCGGGCTAGGATTGTCGTAAGACGATCCTTTTTCTTTTTATTTTGATTCTGTGTTCTCGGAAATTATCTCACTCTCGAAGCCTGATAAAAATGAGCTTCGCTCATTTTGTGTTTGCGGCAGCTGCGCTGCCGGATGTTGTAGTTCGTCGCCTTCCGCGGGACTACTTTTACTTCATTGATTTTTATTTTTTTTAAAAGGATTCAGTGAACCTCGTTCCTCGGTTTGCCTGGCCGCAAAAGTAGCAAAAAGGCCTTGCGGCTGAACCAAAAACGCGACCTGACAGCCTTGAAATTTGGACCCGAGCAACGCGAACTGACGGAGCTTGCGGAGTAAAAGAGGC
>NZ_SEBR01000047.1 GCF_004295795.1 Flavobacterium sp.
GGAATGCGCTGCTTGAAAGGCTATATTTCTAATGAGATTTTTTTGATGCTCTAGGTTTTGGCGCAATTTCTTACGACCAAGGTTAAAGCGCAGTAGATTCTTTCTTTTCTTCGGAGATTTCTTTGCGATCTGAAAAAGTCTATTGCGCGCTTTACCTCGCCGATTTCGAGCTTCCGTTGCCGAGGTTAAAACATTGCCGAGACCCCTACCATGAAAGTTTCCTTCCGAATCAGCAAAAGCTTCGGTGTAACCTTTATCGACTCCTAGGCTAAGACTGCCGCAAGGCTTATACTTTTTGCGCTCGATAGTGTAATGCACCTCGACTTCGCCATCTACAAGAATGAGTCTTAAGCAGCCTTTAAGATCAATATTGGAATTGAGCGGTATAGAGAGTTTTTTTCCGCGCTCAAATGTTGGGATCTTGAGCCAAGTGTTCCCATCTTTTCCTTTAAACTGGGAGTACACGCCTGTTTCAAGGATGATTTGATTTTCAACCTTGGTCTTTCCATGACGTTTATACTGCCTCATCTTTCGGGAAAGGAATGGACATTTTTTCCAACCCTCACCTTTTAGTTTGGATAATAGTTCCTTTCGCTCAGCCTTATCAGATGTTCTTTTATATATGGCATCTCGAACCTGAACCTTCGCCGCTTCCTCATACATACTAATATCGTCGAGCACGTCTCTTAATGTCTCCTTCCAAGCTTTCGCTGGAAGAGGATTAAAGTCCCTAGTTTTGACCCAATCATTTCTCAGTTCACGAAAATTAATTCCAGAGCCATTTATAGAACCAAACTTTTGCCAGACTTCTTTTCTAAGCATTCCTAAAAGTCGAGCTTGTTCGGAAAGTTCATTGTATTTCTTTTGATTGAGATCGATAGATTTGACGATGCGCGTGACTTTACTCATTTGCACACCTCATCGGCAGCTGCTTTGAGCGACTCTACAATTTTTCTATTTTTGTGTGATCGAGATCCATAAAGTCTTGCACTGAAGACGGTGATAATTTCTAGGACATCTTTTGTCAGATCTTCTTCATAAGTTGAATCTTCAGAAGAATTAATCACGACAACTTCGCAGCCGACATGCTCACAAATAGAAAAAATCAGTTCCGATCCGAATCTTAAAAGTCTATCTTTGTGCGTTATAACGAGGCGCCCGATCTCTTGATTGCAAAGAGCCCGGATAAGAGTTTTCAAACCTTTTTTCTGATAGTTCATGCCCGAGCCAAGATCTGAGATGATCTCATGTTCCCAGCCATTAGCAGCGCAGAACATAGAAAGCATCTCAACTTGTCTTTTCAGATCGTCTTTTTGATCACTTGAACTGACTCTGGCATAAGCTATGGTAGGCTTTGCTTTTTGAACTAAGCGTCCGCTCGGAAGTTTTAGAAAATTACTGATTTCGTTTGGATCGAAAAGGCGATGTCCACCAGCAGAAAGAGAGAAGGTAATCTTGCCTTCTTTCGCCCAACGTCGAAGGGTATCAGGATGAACACCAAATCTTTTTGCAGCCTCCGAAAGACGAATCAGCATGTGCTTAAATCCTATGCATTTGACATACCAAATCTTTTTGCAGCCTCCGAAAGACGAATCAGCATGTGCTTAAATCCTATGCATTTGACATAGACTTATATATTTTTAACACACATTTGTCAAGCAGCATCTTACCCCATTGCGTGTCGATGGCGGTAAACTCATCGCCGAGAACATACGGGTTTTGACTCAACACATCCTCGATATGGGCCAGCATATCGTCGTAGGCCCCGAACGAGACGGAACTCGGCTGATATTCGACTTTAAGACCATGCAAAGCAAGGGCCGGATCAATCACAGAATCACAGTAGACCAGATTCGAGAGAAAACGGGCGCGAAGGGGATCGCCGGCTATCGGCGCTATCGCTTTGTTTGGGTATTTTTCGGTCAAATAAAGCGTAATCGCAGCCCGTTCGGTGATCACGATTCCATCGTCCACAAGAGCCGGTACTTTTTTGTGAGCTTGAATTTTTTTGTAATCATCAGGGACATGTCCACGAATGTCGACGAGCTTGACCTCATAAGGTTCACCGATTTCTTCGAGTAGCCAGTGAATGCTTGAGGCACGAGAATAAGGCGCAAGATAAAACTCTAACATTGGATAATTCCTTTGATTGGCCTGGTCATTCTGGTTGCTGAATAAAGGTGGGTCAATCGATAATTGCCGCCGCTTCTGGAATAAACTACAGTCACGACAGGAGGTTTTTGGTGAATATTTCAGTTACTATTATCGGAGCGGGCGCGCTTGGCAAAGCCCTGGCTTATAGCCTTTCCCAAATAAAGGCCTGTGATGTGCGGCTTTATTCGCGAACGGGGTTCGTGCACGAGCCGTTTGAAGTTATCGATCATGGTTTGCCGAAAAGCGTGCAGTTGAAAGATGAGGGACTTTCCGAGACTCACGTCTACTTTTTTACACCTAAAGCCTACGATCTTTCTCACGCTTTGGAAGAATGGCTTCCTCGTATCAAAAGTAGCGCTCGTGTCGTTCTCTTAAGCAATGGATATATCGAGCC
>NZ_SEBR01000034.1 GCF_004295795.1 Flavobacterium sp.
AAAAGTAACAAAAAGGCTCGCGGCACGACCGATTTTGGCGACCTGACAGCCTTGCAAATTCCGCAAATGAAAGAACTCGCCGGAACTTTTTCTCGAATGTAGAAACTTTTGGGTGGCTCAACAACTTCCATTTGCGGGAATTTCCAAGACGTCAGGTGCCCGCCAAAACGCTCAAATGCCGGACTAATCGGAAAGTGTCTATTGACAATTTTCCGCCGCTGGCGCTTTGGAAAAATGCGTCTCCGAAACACCTTTTTTCCTCAATCGCCAGAATCGTTTCCATAACGTCGTCACCGGAAATTTTTGGCCTTGAAAACCCGTACTTCGAAAACGGCCAAAGAACCAGTCTAAAATCCGTGGAAAGCCACATTTTTCTAAGACCTAACAAATCTCCGAGATTTGTTAGGTCTGGCCGAAGTTCGGAGAAAAAACTGGGAGTTGATTACAGATTTTCTGTAGAAAATGTTAAGGTTTTTGAATCAAATGACTGTTTCGCGCCTAAAGTAAAACCTGAGACTTCAATCAAAGCCAACCAATTTTCGCCGTCAAAGACTTAGCTGTTTTTTCTAATGGAGAAAACCGTAAGCTTCTTTCTAAAACCGTTCTTTTAAATGTCTGAAAAGCAACTCGAAACCCGCGGGAAGCCGCATTTTTCTAAGACCTAACAAATCTCGGAGATTTGTTAGGTCTGGCCGAAGTTCGAGGAAAAAACTGGGAGTTGATTACAGATTTTCTGTAGAAAATGTTAAGGTCTTTTATCCGAATAGTTATTTTGGGCAAAACATAACCCCACGATTTTCGACCAAGCCAAGCAATTGTCGCCACCAAGGAAATAGCTGTTTTTTCCTGTGGAGACATCTGAAGACCTCTATCTTCTGAAACCCGTGTTCCCAAACATCTAGAAAGCAATTTGAAATACGTGGGAAGCCGCATTTTCCTAAGACCTAACAAATCTCTGAGATTTGTTAGGTCTGGGGCGAAGTTCGAGGAAAAAACTGGGAGTTGATTACAGATTTTTTGTAGAAAATGTTAAGGTCTTTTATCCGAATAGTTATTTTGGGCAAAACATAACCTCACGAATTTCGATCGAGCCAAGCGATTGTCGCCACCAAGGAAATAGCAGTTTTTCCCTATGGAGACATCTAAAAACTTATATCTTCTAAAACCCATGCTCCAAAACATCTAGAAAGCCACTCGAAACATGTCGGAAGCCGCATTTTTCTAAGACCTAACAAATCTCGGAGATTTGTTAGGTCTGGGGCGAAGTTCGGGGAAAAAACCGGGAGTCGATTACAGATTTTCTGTAGAAAATGTTAAGTTTTTTTTGGTCTGAGCGGTTGTTTATTGCCGCAAAAATGCGTTGATTACGGATCGCTATTACCGCGTTTCTAATTCTCGTAGATATAAGGCACCTCAAAAACAACTTTGGCGCCTTGAACCGTGCCTTCGGTATTCAGGACGTTGTCTGTCCTTACCACAAAATCCTTGTTGCGGGTGTAGTTGACCAATCGCTCTTTGGTGATTGTCATTGCCAGTGATTTGTGGTTGCTTATGCTGTGCTCTGTGCCAAAGCCTTTGCCGTTGTCGGTTACTTCGAAAAACAACTTGTTTTCCTCGAGGTAGAAATGGACGGCGATTTTTCCGTTTTCTGTCCGGTTGCTCAGGCCGTGTTTGATGGCGTTCTCGATAAAAGGCTGTGCAAGCATCGGTGGTAGAAAGATGGATTCTACATCGACATCATCATCTACTGCGACGGTGTACTCAAACTTGTTGTCGTACAAGAGTTGCTGTATCGCAAGATAGTTCTGAATCATCGCAACTTCTTCTTCGAGCGCAATGTAATTCTCGTTCGAGTTTTCGAGAATCTGGCGCGTCAACGTTGAGAATTTGCCCAGATAATCGACCGCTTCATCGTTTTGTTTGTTGTTGATCAAGGTTCTGATGTTTTGCACCGAGTTGAATATGAAATGCGGATTCATCTGCGTGATCAGCAATTTTTGCTTGATCTGGTTTTTCTCCAAAAAGGCGATGGCTTGTTTTTGCCTGCTGCTGCGATAATAGAAATAGCCGCCAAGCAGGAATAGTACGAACGCGGCGGCCAATCCGAAAAGCAGATTGTTCTTTTCGGCTGTCTCCTTTTCTGCCGATAGCTTGATTGCCGCCAACTTCTTGCTTTGGGTGAGCTTTTGGTTCAATTGCTTTTTCTCGAAGTCATAGAGCAATTGCTGGCGCGCGAGTTTGTTCTTCGAAGTTTCCAGAGCCGTCTTCTTTTGGGCCTCGAATTTTACTTCGGCCACTTTCTTGTCCTGGACGATTTTTTGCTGCAATTCCTTTTTTTCGAAATCGTACCGCAGCAGCTGTTGTGCGAGTTCGTTCCTCGAAGATTGTATCTGGCTCGAATCCGATATTTTTTCGTTGAAGCGATAGATCGCAAGCGCCTTTTCGTGATTTTTTCTGGCCTGATAAACGTCATACAGCAACGCCGCGATATCTTTCTGCAAGGTCACGTTTGCCGTCTTTTTGCTTATTTCGAAAGCTTTCTCGGCGTAAATCTCGGCAGTCGCAAAATCTTGCTTTTTAGAATTCAGGATGCCCATTCCCAGATTGGCGGCCGCGATCGTAATACTGTTGGGCTGCAAACCCTTCATGTCCAAGACTTCGCGATAGATCTTTTCTGCCTGTTCGAAATTCGAAAGTTTCAATTGCGTATCGGCAATTCGAATCAGGATAAGCCCCGTCTGCCCGGTCGACTTTATCTTTTTGGAGATTTCCAGAGCTTTGTCGCAACACTCAAGCGTCTTATCGTACTTTTTGAGTTTGCTGTAGGCATTGGCCATGTTGCTGTAGGAACCGGCTTTGAGGCTCAGCGTCCGGTTATTCGGACTCTGGGCATAGGACAGATCGTAGTATTTGACCGCTTGCGCGCTGTACTCGATTGACTTCTCCCATTTTTGCTGTTCCCGATACACGTGCGACAACATCGTCAAGGCATAAGGCAACTGTTGCAGGTTGCGCTTTTTATCCTTTTCGAAATACTTGAGAGACGAAAATATGAGCGGAATCGCTTTGTCCTCTTCCTTGATAAGCGTGTACAACTGGGCTTTGTTTAGCACAGCTACGTACATGTCGTCGTAAGATTTTACACCGCGCAAGATCGCAATTGCCTTGTCGTGATATTGCAACGACTCGGCATTTTTCTTTTGATGCGAGTAGTCCTGTGCCACGGCAGAGTAATACGTACCTAGCCATTCGGCATAGCGCTTGTGCGCCGCGGGACTGTCTTTCTTGTTGTAATTGGCCAGTGCCAGCTTGCCCAACATGTCGTTCAGATAAAGGTAATTCGGATCGTAATTGTCGTGGTAGTTGGCATCCATGACGTCCGATATCGCCCGCATTTTCGTGCTGTCGTGCAATTTGGGATTGCGCAACACCACTTTTAACGAATCGATGAACTTGTCTTGGGAATAGGTTGCCGATGAAGCAAAAAATAAAGCGACCAAAAGTGTCGCCCGAAAAATCTTGTGCATCGTTTGTTTTTACTTTTTGGGGTTTTGGCAAATGTAGGGAAATTATGGAGGGGTTGTTTTGGAATATAATCGAGAGCAAGAACTCTGTTATTGGAAAATGTCTGTAAGGAGAATGTCTGTGCCGATCTGACCGTCTTTTTTATGTTGGACGCCAAAGCGCTGATGCGGAAATTAATTGGAAGTGTTTCTTGACATTTCCTCCGCCGGCATTTTGGAGAAATAGGTGTTCAAAAGAACAGTCTACGTTTGCCTCAGCCGACGAAGTGAAAAGCAAAGAAAATTTTACTAACGCAGTCGGCTTTGTGTCATTCTTGTATATATTTACCCACATGGAAAACATTCATCAAATCAATCAACTCCTAAACGAAACCCAAACCATTTCGGAGTCTTACAAACGCGTCGCTGATTCGACAGGCGAAAATTTCAATATCTTCAGCATCCTGCAAATGGAATCTGACGAGGTCGGAACACATTCGCGCTTTCTGGCGGAACTTCTCAACCGGAAAGGCAGACACGGACAAAAAGACAAATTCGTCAAGTTATTCCTGAACCGATTCGCTCCCGATCATATTTTCAGAACAGAGAAAAGTGAAACTTATGTAGAATTCCACGTTGGAAAAGTCGCTAAAGAAGCGGGTGGCCGAATCGACATCTTGCTAAGGGATACAGACGGCAACGTTGTCATGATCGAAAATAAAATCTACGCAGGAGAACAGTACAATCAACTGTTGCGATATAGAAACGCATTTCCTTCCGGCAAGTTGCTTTACCTGACACTTTTTGGCGATGACAGCGCACAGAAAAACGCCCACGGACTCTATTTCCCACTTTCCTACGAGACCGATATTATCGAGTGGCTTGAGGATTGCCGAAAGGAATCGGTTGCCGTTCCAATTCTTCGGGAAACCATCTCCCAATACATCAACCTTCTCAAAAAACTAACCCACCAAAACCTCAACAAAAAGATGAACCAGGATATCATTTCCCGCATTTTACGCGACAACGCCAGTCTCGACTCTTTCCGGACGCTTTTCGATTTACACAAAGATTTGAAAAAGGAAATAATCGCTTCGATCGTTTCAAGAATCAAGCAAATGTTCGAAGAGCGCGGTTTCGAAAACATTCAAACCATGGATTTTTCGAAAGATAAAGGCCGACTGATTTCGTTTGAAACACCAGCGCTAAAAGAAAGAGGATTGCGGTTTCAGATGAATTTTGAAGGCTCGAACTATTCCGGATTGCTATTGGGTTTCGTGAATCCGACCGCCAGCCATCCAAAAGATGCCGAACTTATCAAGATGGTCAAAGCCGAATTCCCCAAAGCGCAACAATCAGATTGGTGGAACGTGTTCCTGCGATACGAAGAATACCGCGATTGGTATTTCGCCGGACTGAGCAAAATCTATTTTGATGAAGACGACGCTTTTTACAGCGACTTGGCAAATAAAGTCGATCGCATTATGGCTGTTTTCAACGAGCGGGTGAATGGAACAATCGCGGTCGCCGAACTTGCGGCCGATACCTTCGAAAATCCAGGGATATGATAAATGGCCGTTTTTATTTTAGGTTGACCGATAGTGGGAATTTGGTTGGGGAGTTTTCGAATCAGTCGTCTCCAACGCAATCGGCAGAGAGCGCGAATAGAATTGGTACAACGGGTATTGGATTTGTTGGCGAATACAATTCTGTATGGATGGAGGACGATGGGCCAAGCAATATGGTTTTAGTCATTACGGAAATTCCCGGCCGTCTTTTTTCGCTTACCTGGAATGGAACAAATGGTGTTGTGTTTCGAGGTGAAGGATTTTTGGTTGATGGATTGCTTATTGGAAATTATTGGGATATTGATTTGGAGAATTTGATTCCTGAAGCAAATCGTCGTCGCGGCGGCGCCTTAACAAGGTTAAACCCGTAGACGAGCTTTTAGGAAGCCGATTTGTCTACTTTTTGAAAAGTGTTTGGTGTCTACAAAAAAAGCTTAATAATTTTCTCGCCGAGTTTATTATCTAAGATCCCTTGTGCATTTTGGAAAATTGATATTTTCCCTACGCTACAATGATGTGGAAGCGATTTCGAACTGTTCGCTTCAAATTTTATAAATTTTGGCAGTTGAGTTTCTTTTGACGGGTAAAGCAACATTGCCTTGTGACTTTGCCAATAGTCGTTATACACATACATCTGCCTTAAATCATGAGTCGATGGTTCGGAAAGGTCAATATTTTTCCATTTGGTATCTATCACGAAAACTTGTTTTTCTCCGTTGCTTTCTTTTTCGATAATGATGTCAGGACGTATCGTTATATTTCCCCAAAACAACTTCGACTGCTGCCCGTACACTATAATACCTTCTTCAACTGTTTGTTTTAACATTGTTAGGATATATTCTTCCCAAAGAGAATTCATGTCGAACAGAATGGCAAGCATCTTTTCCTTCCCCGCAGAAATATTGGGTGCATAATTTAATACAATTAACCGCGCCAAAGCAATTGCCGTTTTGTAAGGCGCCGTTTTTCTGGTGTTGGGAAGCTTCTCGAACGTGCTCTCATTTACATTGCAATTAGCAACTTCGGGAAAATCCAATTGCACAGTTTTACATTTTCCATAAATAATACTGCCTTTACTCAAATAGGCAACTATTTCGAGCGCCTGAGAAATAATTCGGTGAATCTGATGATCTTTGCCATAAACCTGATGCGTTGTAATGAAACGCTCTTTGTGTACTAAATTTTTGGCAATCTGCCCTGCGAACTCTATTTTTCCCTTAAGCGCTTTGACGTTGCCGGTTTCTTTGTAGTACTGCTTGATAAGACCTTGATGCAACAACAATTGAACTTCATTTAGGAACCATTCGAAGTAAATATCGAGCAAGTGAATTTGTTGGTTGTTTACATTGGCTTCGTCTACCGTTTGCACTTTTAATTTCTTGGTGACCTTGAGCATTTGGATCAAAACGCGTTGCCACAATGCAGTGTCAGTTTCATACCTATCGATTTTAGGTAGGATTTCGATTGTCAAGCCATCTACTTGAACTACGCCTACGTAGTTTTTGAAAGTAATTTTTCGGTAACCGATAGAAAAATACTTTCCCTTATGCAAATCGTTAAGTTTGACCAAGGCGTTGAAGTGATGTTCTGTAAATAAAACGCCATCGTACTTTGTTTCAATCTGCAAAGAGTCGAACTCGAATACCTTTATGTTGTTTCGGCTCTGTTCCATGACGGGTGCAGTAGTTCTTTTACGGCTTCTTCAATGTATTCAATCTCCGTCCGCACCTGGAAAGTTTTACTTTTTTCGGGCTGATTCGGAGATTGGACAGCAAACGTGACCTTGTTATTTTTAGCTTCGACAACATCTACAAAACCACTTCCCAATACCATTGCTATCTTTTCATAATCATGATAGAAGTATTCCTGAAGCAAAGGGATGATGCAGTTTTGGAACGCATTTTTCAAGGCTTTTGTATCGCCTGGTTTTATATTGATGAAATATGAGTGTCCAATTGCGTGGTCGCGGTCTAACAATGCCTCAATTCTTCCGTTAATAATTTTTAGGACTTGACCTAAATTAAAGCCAACGAACTCAATGTTGTCAACCTTCTCGTATTTCGGCATCATTTCTTCAAAGCTGAATCGTCTTCTTAAGGCTGTGTCCAGAGCCTCTACGCTTCGGTCGGCGGTATTCATCGTTCCGATGATGTGTAGGTTTGCAGGAACTCCAAATCTGCTTTGGGAGTATGGTAACTCAACATCGGCAATTTCGTTTTCTGCACCTAATCTTTTATCCGATTCGATCAGAGTAATGAGCTCACCAAACACAGCTGAGACATTACAACGGTTTATCTCATCAAGAAAAATGACAAAAATCTGATTGTTGGAAAGCGCGTGCGAAAATTTGGCTTTTCTTCCTTCTACAGAGTCTTTCAGACATTCCAAGAGATTTACATAACCCGCCAACTGCGCAGCTTTCTCACAGGCTTTGTAGAACAATCCTTTTCTGATTTCATACTGAAGATTAGCCCCTTCTGACTCTTCCTCTATACCCGCTTTTTCAATGACGGGCTTTATGCCTTCTATAAAATCTTCGTAACTCAAACTTTGGTGACAAGTCAGGAAACTGAATCGTTTCTTCTTAGCTGTTTTGGCTTGCGAAACTCTCGAAAAATCTTCTATCATCAAAGCAAATTCGTCTGCAAAGCGCTTGCCTGCATCTAGTCGCCAAACCGAATTTTCTTCCTTGTAAAAAATTCGTACGCCGATCCGTCTGGCCAGGTTGACATTCGGACAATCATCTACCGTATGGTGCTGCAAGCTACTCCAAAGGCGGACGTTCAGATGTGACAACTCGCTTTGCCCTAACTTGGCCAGAATAATTGGGTCTTTAGATAATTGCGGTACTGTGAGTGGCCCTTTATTGTAGAGTACCAACCCAATAAGTTGCCACCAAGTATAAGTACTGACGAATTCATCTAACGTAAACGTGTCAGAAGCGGATTCTTCACCGAGCTGCCTCTCTTTTATAATTTGCTGAATCTCGTAAGTTTTGCCTGTTCCCGGCGGACCGTATAGGATTTGGTTGAGACTTAATTGCGAAATTTCGGACTTAGTTGCTTTGATACTTACCTCATCATTTTTCATTGAGCGGAATTTCAAAATTTTGTCGAGATTTTTGTTGAACTCTTCTTGCGAATAGAAAAACAAATTTTCGAGCCCAAATTCAACTATCAGCTTGTCAATTTCGGGCGTAATCTCTTTTTGGAAAAATCCGAAATTTTCAAGATAAGTTCCACCCAATTTAAAAACGTTTCTATAAGAATCCAGTTCACTTTGGGTAATGACAAGCTCACATTTTTCTGCAATAAGCTGTTTTACGGATTTGTAAAAAGCAATAATGTTCGGGTCTGTCTCATCTGGATAAACAAGTTCAATCCAGTTGTCAACGCTTCCGTCAGGCTTAACCATAAAAACATAGCCGATCGTTTTTGTTTTGTTTTTGGAATCGCCTCTTTTATAGAAACTGATATAGGAATATCTCCCATCACCTTGAAACCATTGGCCTTGCTCTAGCCTGCCTTTATTGTTTTGAACACGGACTCCAAATTTCAACTCCGGATTCTTTTCTAATTCTGCGAGCAGATAATCTAGTATCTCGTCATTTAACTGTAAATTATTCATGTGCTTTAGCATATTTAGCTGGCTTCTCTGCCACCATTCTCAACGCCGGTTGTTTTGTCGGTTTGATATTTTGCTTCAACGACTCGATCTCGCGCAGCAACTCACGCGCGTCGCCGTCAGTATCAAGTTGTTCTGTTAGTTCACCTTTGAAGGCTTTGTGCAGTATGGCTTGTGGCAAATTGTCTATTTTTTGTTTCAGAGATTGGTATTGGGCTTGTATGGCGTCGGCTTTGGAGAAAAGGGATTCGACGCGGGAGACGATTTCTTGTTGTTCGAAAACACTAGGCAATGGAAAGGATATGTTAATCATTCTTGTTAAACCTAAATCTTGATTGCCAACCCCATGAGTGAAGGCTTGTGACTGATTGTAGCATAGAGGACTTAGCAAAGTATTTCTAAGAAATTTGCTGTTCACATGCTTTGAAATAGGCTTCAGCAATGCCACATGTACCCAGTAAGAAAAATCCGAATCATCCTCTATTAAACATGCAATTCCGGTTGAGCCTCCTTTTGTATACAGAATATCATTTTTTTCTGGCTTCCCTCTCTTTATAAATTCATCGTGATCTTCGAGAGAAATGTATTTGCAATCATCGAAATTGATCCCGCTTGGACTAACATTCCTCATTGAAATAAATCTTTTACTACCGATCTTATCTAAATACTTTGGCGAAAAGTGAGGTCCATCACTAATATTCCATGTTACCTGGTCAATCGAAACCCAAGTCCAACTAGTTGGAACTTTGTAAAATTCAGAAATTCCTTTGGTGGTCATACCGAACTTAGGAAAGATCGCTTTCTTGTAATTATAGCTTTTTTTACCATCTTTCGAAGCCTTATCCCTTTTTAATGCTTCTCTTTCTGTTTCGAGTTTACCTAAATCGACAATCTCTAACTCCTTCCCAACCCGCCAACTCTCCGTCAATTTCCCACTAACCGCCATGCTCAAAACCTGCTGCCTGAACTCTTTAAGCAAAACAGGAATTTTCTCCATGCTGGCTTTTATGATTTCCAACTGCCCAAAGAGCGCGTCGAGTTTGGCTACGATGCGGTTTTGTTCGGGTAGTGGTGGAAGGGGAAAATTTAATCCCCATAATACAGTCGGATCCACATGGGGAATTCCAACACCTCTTCCGTTAGAATTGATGTATGGATACTTATCTAATAGGAAATAATACAGGTAATCGGAATTAATAAGTATCGGTTTGAAAGCAACCAAAGTGGAACCAATAGCACCAAAACTAGTCCTCGAAACCCAACCACTACGCGCGCCGTCCCATACCATTGCAATATCTCCTTCCTCAAATAGTTTTGAGGTTTCTACATCAGAAAATTGACGAACAACATTATACTCCAACGCTTTTATGTCGAGATAAGGAACAGATCCTTCAAATTCATCTTCCAATTGAATTCTCGGCTTTTTTCCTTTTACGTTTTTAGTAACGTTTTGTAAGGAAACATTAACCCAATTCTTCGGCAAATCTCCCATCAACTCAAAGCTTTAATCATAGCATTCAATTGCTCGGTTATATTATTCAATTCTAACAATGCCTGCTTGGCAATATCAATGGGCTCGCCCAAACTGTCGCTATTGGTCAGGCTGCTGTCAGCAATAAGCCCTAAGTCGAGGCTATAATTCTTTTTGGCAATTTCCTCGATAGAAATACTGCGCCACCTCTCATCGTGAATGGTTTTGCGTTTTTCATCAGAAACAAGACCATCATACTCTTTCTCAACTCTGTCGAACGGAATACCGCCCGTATAAGCCAAGACAAAATCCTCGAACGCTTTTTCAGTAAATGGTGTGCGCTTGCCGTAGCTTGGCGCGTTGGTGCGCATGTCGTAGAACCAAACATTTTTGGTGTTACCAGTTTCGGTCTTTTCTCGTGTAAAGAACAAAACATTGGTCTTGACGCCCGCGGCATAAAAAATCCCGGTAGGCAAACGAAGGATCGTGTGCAGGTTGCATTTGTCGAGCAAATCGCGCCTGATTTTTTGTCCGTCACCGTCCTCAAACAAAACGTTGTCAGGCAAGACTACTGCTGCACGAGCTTTACCGTCTTTTTTTAGGCTTCGGTAAATGTGTTGTAGAAAATTTAGCTGTTTGTTGCTTGTTGGGAATGTAAAGTCGTCTCGCGTTGGGCGTTCACCACCTTGTTTTGTACCAAACGGCGGATTGGCCAAAACACCATCAAAGTTTTTGAGGCTCTTGCCGAATTCTGTCAAGGTGTCGTTCAGGTAAATGCGACTTTCCATTCCGTGCAGTCGTGCGTTCATTAAGGCGAGACGATGGGCATCGGGAACCAGTTCGACTCCGCTGAAAGCTTCTCCCACCTGGAATCTTCTGTCTTTTTCAGACAGGTGAAAATAACTGTCTGTTTTAGATCTTAAATAGTAATCAGCAGAAATCATGAACCCAAACGTTCCCGCTGCGGGATCGGTCCATTTTTCGCCCAATTTGGGAACCATCAGGTCAACCATGATATTGATAAGCGGACGCGGCGTAAAATACTGACCCGCACCACTTTTCTTCTCACCCGCATTTTTTTCCAATAGCGTTTCGTAAATATCTCCCATGACGTCGCGATCATCTTGTTCGTACCAATCGATCTTGTCAATCGCCTGAACCAGCGTATTGAAATTGACCGGTTTGCGCAAACTTGTCGAAGCGTCAGAATAAATTTCCTGGATCGATGGACTGCTGGATTTCTTGCTGACTGTTGTCAAAAACTCCCGATAATTTTGGAAGGCAACAGCATTATCGTGTTCTTTTACAAACTTGTCCCAACGGTATTCTTCTGGAATTTCATTAGCGAAATCTTTGACTTCAGACAGTTTAAGGAACAGAATGTAGGTGAGTTCGTTTAGGTATTGGTGATAGGTCACACCGTCATCGCGTAGTACATTACAGAGATTCCAGAGTTTGTTTGCGATTTCTTGTGCGCTCATGTCAATTTGGTATTTTCTATTTTTAGGCTGTATATAAATTTTCGTTCAGCAACGAAAGGACGGTTTCAAGGTCATTTTCAAAGATTTTGTTCAGTCGCACAAAACCGCCTTCTTCGCGAAATGGGCTTGCGTCTAGATCTTGTTTGGTAAGGACGGTTTCGGCCAGCAATTGGTTTTCAAATCTTGAAATCCACTTTAACTGGGTTGCATTCCAGTCTTTCAATGCTTTGACCTTTGAAATCGCGTTCTTGATTCTTTCTTCGTGGCTTACCAAGTCTGTATCGAGTGCCAGCGTGCGAATGTATGAAATGATATCGGCAGCTATGGTAACATTTTTCGAGCTTTTCCAAGCCGCATTTAAGGTCATTTCGTTGTAGCCGTTCTGATCGAGCAACAACTTTAACTGCTTCAACGAATTGCGGTCGAGTTCAGCAGGTTTTGTGCACACGATCTGCAATGCTATTATTTGGTTTCGATTTTCTTCAATAAACGCTTTGAATCCGTCAATGTAATCCTCTGGCTTCTCTGCATTGCCATAGCCGCGTTCAATCGAGCGAAATTCATCTACGTGTTCAGAAACGAATTGCACTTTGGGTTGATATACTTTATTGTCGAGAAACTTCCAAAGCCCTTTAAAACCGGAGGTAAATTCGATTGCATTTTCGCCCTCTATCGTTTTAAGCGTTTCAATAAATTCTTCGGGAGAATCGCCATTTGCCATATACATGAACTCCTCTAGCATATCGCTGCTGATCTTGCTTTTCTTTCGCTGTAACTTCGCAATGATTTGGTCGAGTTGTTTTTTCGCGCGCTCGGGTTCGTTTATGAAATTAAGTTCTTTCACCAACTTGTCAAAAGAAACTGTCGGATTCGAGACAGTCTGCATTTGCGTATAAGGCTGAAGTGCCTCGTAAACACGCACGGCGTCGAATATCCTGAAAGATTGTTTATCGATTTCCTTACATAGGCGTGTCGCGCGGCCAATCATTTGTTCAAACAGGATGCGCGAACGAACGCGGCGCATGAATACAAGATTGCAGATTTCGGGAACGTCGATTCCCGTGGAGAGTAAATCGACCGTAACCACGATATTCGGATATTTCTCGTTTTTGAATCTTTTGGTCAAGCCTTCGGGATCGTAAACTGTACCCGTAATTTTTTCGATTGCACCCTGCTGGACATCTACACCAATTTCCGAAAATTCCTCGTGCAGCAATCTCACGATGTCGTCGGCGTGACTGTCCCTAACCGCAAAAACTAATGTCTTCTCATCGCCTTCCGGATCCAGTTGCTTTACAAGTTGTTTTACTATTTCTCTATTGTAGGATTCATTGATGACTAACTTATTGAATTGGTCAATTTCGATGTGCAATTCATCTGAAAGTTCTGCCAACTCTTCTATACTATTGGTCTCAGAAATAAACGCTTTTGGCTTTTGTCCTTTCTCCCACAGAATCCCTTCTTCGCTAAGTTTGGTTTTGATCAAGTACGGTGGTTCATGATCGGTAAGGTAACCGTCTATAACAGCTTCACGATAGGAATAACTGTGTACGGGTTTTCCGAATATTTCTGTGGTGTGAATCGCCGGTGTTGCCGTCAAACCTATGATGTAGGAATTAAAGTACTCAATAACTCGTTTATATTGACCAACGTAGTCGTCTTGGTCTTTGAAATATAAATCGCCTTCGTCAATTTCCTTGTCCAGATTGTAACCGCGGTGTGCTTCGTCGATTATTATACAGTCGTATGTGTCAATCGGCAAAGGACTTTCAGAGTAGAACAAGCGCTTTACCATACTCTGAACGGTCGCAAAATGTAGACGAGTTGTGTTTTCGGGAAAAGTAGCTTTTAGCTCTTCCATTTGATAAACATTCGAAAACGTATTCAAATCTTCTATCTTGTTGTCTTTGAAATTTCCGAGTGCTTGTAATGCCAAAAGACGTCGGTCGGTCAAAAACAAAATCCTCTTGAACCGATCTGATTTTATAAATCTGTAGGCCAAACCAATAACAGTTCTTGTCTTTCCCGTTCCAGTTGCCATGACAAGCAACGCGCGCTTATCCTCAGCGGTTATGATTTTTTCCTCTACTGCTTTGATGGCATCAATCTGATAATAACGAAGTCCTAATCCGTTATCACTTCCCAAATAATCGTAGTCGCTTTCCTGTAGTCTTTCATTTGCCACATCGACATCGCGTTCATAAAAATCTTTCAAACCTTGTGGAGAAAACCAACCTCTTAAAGCTTCGGGCTGGTTGCGGTCTTTTCTGGCATCAAGAAACCAAATACCGCTTCTGGTTTTTATTTGGTCAAGATACGGTCGGCCGTTAGTTGAGAATAAGAAAGGTACTTTGAAATCGTTCCACTTTCCTAACAATGAAATATTTTCAGTTTTCTCTATACAAGCCGCATAAATTTTAGATTGACGCAAATCGGTAGAGATATCGGCTGCGTATTTCTTAGCTTCGACTATGGCGTAAAGATCGGTTCCGATAAATAAAGCATAGTCTGCCCATTTCCCGTCACACGGCCATTCTGCGATTGCAATATTCTTACCTTTCGCAGGAAGTGTTTTGTGTGTTTTGTGATTTAGCTTTTTGGTATCACATTCCCAACCCGCCTCACGCAATTTTTCGTCGATCAGCTCTCTTGTCTCTGACTCCGATTTTGTAATGTTTGAACTGTTCTTGATTGCACGTTCTTTCCTATCTGATACAACTTGCGGAGAAGCATTCAAGGCATCAATTTTCGACTGATAATCTATAACCTGATTCGAAAGTCGATCCAACTGGGAATTTAAATCATCTATTGTGTTTTTATGGTCGTCTTCTGGAACCAAATATATTTCAGATTCTAGATAGGTCGCTTCGTATGTCTCATAAAACCATCGCGCTAACTGGAACATTTTCTTCAGTACAAACAAAGCCTCAGCATAAGATCCGCTTCCGTCATGAGATGCTTTATTACCTGATTTGCGAACGGAGTGAAACAAATCTTTTACAGCATCTGGAATGTAGTTTCTATAAAAAAGCTGATTTATGCGTTCAACTTGTGGTCCGGTAAAGACTTCAAGATTTTCAAACTGCCATATCAGTAATGCTAATTTCTCTGTAAAAAGTCTGGACTTTGACAAAGAAGAACTAGGATCAACGTGTATAAGTTTCTCCGATAACTCACTTATCTTGAACAGCTCCGGGTAACTAATTTGAAGAAATGAGAATTTCGACTTCATAAATTCGGGAAAAATTTGACCCTTCCAAACTTAGATAAAATTTATGATTAATGGATTGCTTGCCGTTCTTTTAGCGCTAGTGGGCTTACTTATAACACGCTCAAAACTATTATGGCCTTCCATAAAAAAAGCCGCCAAGTGGCGACCCTAATTTTTCAATAATCTTTCTATCGTTTATCCAGCAACCTCTCCAAATAAGCATTCTTTTCTTTCTCAGCCTCAACGAGCCTCTCATATAACTCCACAATCTTATCAACAGGATTAAAATTGTAAACCGGCCCGAAACTTTGACCTGAAGCGTTATCGCCAAATGTATTGAAGTAAGTAATCATATTCTCCTCCGAAAAATTCTTCACGGCCTCCAAACTAACCCCAAGAGCATCGGCAACCTCTTTTAATCGAGATTCCTCCACCTCCTCGCTATTCTCCAAAATGGAAATAGTCTGTTGGCTAACGCCGAGCGCCTGTGCCAAGGCATCTTGTTTCATGCCGCGCAGTTCACGGATGCGCGAGATCTTACGGCCGATGTGTGATTTAGAAGGAGTTTCCATGGTGCGAAAGTTTGTTTCGTAAAGATAGGGAATTTGGCAAACTGGACTGTCTGTAAGTTACCAACAATCGAATTGCAATTGCCTTATACCAGTTAGCGTCACCTCCTGTTGACAACAAATTGTATGTTGATTTTTTGTGTGAACCTTCCCGAAATAAAATTTTTCACACGAAATTTGTGTAACTTTCCCCAAAAAATAACTTATTACACAAAATTCGTGTAAGTTTATTATTTTTACAAAAAGTTACACAATATGGAAAAAAATCAGAGTGTCCGCTCCTTATTTGGTTTGACCCACGCCGAAATGGCTATGCTTCTTGGCGTCGGTATCAGCCACTACTCCATGTTCGAATCGGGTCAACGCGATATACCGCTCGCGGCCAGGCAAATCCTAAATGAATTGTTGGCGCACCGTCAGGCGAGTCAGGCGAAAGCCGAAGCAAAACAAAAAGGGACTGCAAAACCCGATGAGTCGCAACAAAAACACCTGAAACGCCTGCTTTTGGAAAACGAATACCAAAGCGCGAAACTCGAACGTGAAATCGCTGCCGTCGTGCGGAAAAAAGAAAAGAGCATCGGAATACTGCAGTTGCAGGATTTTTTTGCTTCGCTCGACAAAAACGAGGTGGCCGCTGTCGCACTGGCTCGCGTTCCGCTGGCTGGTAAAACGGCTAAAGCGACCAACACAGATTGCGATTCGGTGTTAATGAAGCTACGCATCCGCCAGGAACTGCTTGGCGTCGAGAAAAATTATTTGATTTCCAAGCTCAAAAGCAAGTAACGCAAACGGGGAAACTTGTCATTTTGCGTCATAAATCTCGCGATTTCGGTCAACTTTCTGTCGCTTGGCGGAAAAAAATGGTTTGGCTAAAACGTCACGCGGCGGAACTTCCGACAGTGTAATAATTAGGAAAGCAAAGAACCACCATTGTCGTTTTGCGTTATAGTAATCATAAACTCCAAGGCGCACCAAACAAGATTGCCTACCTTACAGTAACAAATGCCCGCCGGTACAAAGATGACGGATGTCAGTTCGCTGAGGAGGCTGTAACGAGGAGAAACACTTTCAATCCGTTCGTATTTCTCGAAACTCAACGCCGGCACTTTGCAAGAAGTGGAATCCGGTCAGCAACACAGCGGGTCGGCGAGCATTTCAAAACAGAGCCTCATTCGTGGGGCTTTTTTTAATCCGAAAAACAAAAAACAGATGTCAGATAAACCAAAGGACAAGGCCTACAATGGAGGCGAAAACGAAAAAGAACTCCGTCGGCAAAACAAGGAAACTCCAACCGAAAAAGCGCAGAACGCCCGCGAGCACGATGAACCGAATCGTGAAAAGGAAAGTGACTGATGTAACTTTGAATCGGCCATAAAACTTTCAGAGGCGTTTCCGCAGTCGAAAGTGGCAACTACCTTGCTCCTATCCAATATATTTCCTCGTTTAGCCTTGTCAATTTGGTCGACGACGGCAGTAACGACGTTGCGGAAAATTCCCGACGATTCAACTTTCGTAGCTTCCTCGGGTTTTCGATTTAAAAAGTGATCTGAAAAAATTCATTTTGTGTCGTATTGAATTAGCTGCGACTGAATCGGCAGTATGTCAATCCAATCGGAAAATCAGGTTCCGATCTTCGGTTTTATCGACGTTCAAAGCATTCTTGGGCGTCGTCATCCACCCTACCTGATTGATGACGAACTTAAACGAATAGTCCTTTTGTCGTTCGAACTGTGATTTGGGAATGGAAATTTCAAAGCTGCCGTTCCCTTTCGATGTCATTTTGTACTTTTCGTCCGCTGGATTCCAGTCGTTGAAAGATCCTACGACCGAAACAGTTTTTATCAGTTTCCAATCAAGATTTTTCGGATGCGAATAAGTAAAGACAACCGCATCTTTCGTTAGCCGATAACCGTAACTGGTCTTTTTGGTCTGGCTTTCCGGTTTCAGGTCTTCGGCGATTTCGAGAACGGCATTGAACAGTTTTCCGTACGTCTCGCGTGTGTTTTGGTTGACTATGATCACGATTCCCAATTGGCGTTCGGGAAAGGCCGCGAAAAAAGTCTGGGTGCCATACGTTCCGCCTTGTTTGTGACACAATTTGCCGTTGTCTGCCACTAGGATTCCGTCCCAAAAATAACCGTTCCAGTTTTGGTCGCTGTCAGAAATGTTGCGCTGCGTCTCCACGGCCGATTTTTCTTTGCTCAACTCAAACTTCATGAACTGCATCAAGTCTTGAAGTGTGGCACTTCTGTAGCCGCCCGCGCCCCAAAGTTGGGTGAACATGGCCGGCATTTTGTTGCCTTTTCCGGCGTATCCGTTTGCTATGCCTTTTCCAGTTTGGGAATTGCGTTCGGCATGTTTTATTTTCAGTTTCGCAAAAAGTTGTTCGCGCAATAGCGTCTCGAAAGCTGTGTGGTAGACATTTTCCAGAATGACCGCCGTCAACTCCAGGCTCGTGTTGCTGTATTTTTCGACCGTACCCGGAAACGTGTCGAGTTTTACGGTCTTGAGTTCTTCGAGAAATTGCGTTTTGCTGTAAGCTTCATCTCGTCTTTTCAGATAAAAAACAGTGCTGTCGTTTTCGTTTTTGCGAAGTTCGGAATTGTCCGGCAACTCTTTGTTGAAGGCCGATCTGAAGGCGACGAGATCCTTGATCTTCACCGGAACTTTTTTGTATTCGAGATTGGGATAAGAACCGTTCAGATACTTCCGGATATCATCTTCCAAACCAATTTTGCCTTCCAGAACCGCTTGCGCCAACAAAGTGCCCGTAAACAATTTGGTAACCGACCCTATTTCGAAAAGCGTGCTGTCACTGGCTTTGTTGGATTTTCCTTTGTCGATTTCGCCGAAATGCCTGGTGTAAACCTTGCCGTTCTTGAAGATTCCGATCGAGACCGCGTTCGCTTTCGTATTCCGGAGCAAAACTTCGGCATTTTTGTCTGCTGTGGCCGCAATTTTCCCATCGATGGATTTTGAATTTTGCGCAGGTAGCATGCAGCCCAAAAATAACAGCAGCAAGGCAAGGGATTGTTTCATTTTGATTGTGATTTTGATTGATGTCGGATCAAAATTAGGAATAAAATTTTCGAAAAAAAATTGTTCCCACGTCGCATACTTGCGCTAATCGTACAATCGCAACCGCGTTTTATGTAATACGCGAAGATTTGGCTTGTCAGACTTTTACACAAAATGCCGAATCATGAAATCTTTCTTTCGCAACAACGGTTTGTCCGTAGCTTTTTTAGTGTTATTCCTATGCTCTTTCGTCGGACAAATTTATTTCGGACTCGAGGAATTCAACAAGGAAGTTGTCGAAGAAGGCGGCAATGCGGTTGCTTTGGGCGACTATCTCATGTCAGGACACTTCGTGGAATCGACCTTTGAGAACTGGGAAAGCGAATTCCTGCAAATGGCCTTGTTCATCGTGCTGACGATTTTCCAGCAGCAAAAAGGATCGTCCGAATCGAAAGACTTCGACAAACCGGAGGAAGTCGACCAGGAACCGGACCGCAGCAAAAAGGATGCGCCTTGGCCCGTAAGAGCCGGAGGATGGATGCTCAAACTTTACAAGCATTCGCTCACCATCGCGTTCGCACTACTTTTCCTGATCTCGTTCGCACTTCACTTTTACGGAAGTCTCGATGACGAAAACCTGCACCTGTCGCTCAAAGGCGAACCGCTCCAAACCGCAGCCGACTATTTTTTGGACTCGCGTTTCTGGTTCGAGTCTTTCCAGAATTGGCAAAGCGAGTTCCTGTCGGTTTTCGCAATCGTTTTGCTCTCGATTTTTTTGCGGCAGAAAGGTTCGCCACAATCCAAACCTGTCGACGCTTCCAACTCGAGAACAGGCGAATGATTGCGTCCAGATCCTGCCAAAAACGATTGGCGTCAACTTGGACACTTTCTGTTGCACTTCTGCCATAAGTTCTACAAAGACCACTTGATGTCGAATGCCGCTTGAGGATCGTGAAACCAGATCTCGCCCGAAATCTTACATCCAAAACCAATTTTACTGCAACGCCAAAAACCAGATCGGCCACTACATTTGATTCGCTAAAAAACAGAATTATGCTCAAAAAAGGCCAAAAAGTGAAACAGGAATTCGGAACCCAAACCATGGAAGTCATAGGATTCGAACCCGACCTGATCGAAAACGTCATCACGCAATGGGAAGACGACCAAGGCACGATCGTAACGGCAAAATTCATGGAATCGCAACTCGAAATCGTGAACGACGCCAATTGATCGTTCAAAAGTGAAATCAGATGAAAATCAACCTCGGATGCTCGTCCTTTTACAACGCCAAGTGGAAAGGCGTTTTCTATCCCGAAACGATGGCGGGAAAAGACTGGTTCGCGTTCTATTGCGAGCATTTCGGGACTTTCGAGATCAACGCGACTTTCTACAAAATGCCGACTTTACGCGTGATGAAAAATTGGTACGACCGCTCGCCCGACGCATTTCTATATTCGGTTAAAGCGCCAAAATCCGTCACGCACGTCAAGCGTTTCGAAGATTGCAAGCAAGACATCGATGCCTTTTACGAAGTGTGCCGCGACGGATTGCGGGAAAAACTGTCCTGTGTGCTTTTTCAGTTTCCGCCTTCTTTTTCATATTCCGAGGAACGGCTTCAAAACATCCTGCAAAATCTCGACTACGGTTTCAATAACGTTGTCGAGTTCCGACACGCGAGTTGGTGGCGCGAAGACGTCCAAAAACTACTGTCGGATAAGAATGTGATTTTTTGCAGCGTGAGCCATCCGAACCTTCCTTCGGAAATCATCAGCCAAAACGGATCTTTTTATTTGCGCCTGCACGGCGTTCCGAAGATGTTCTATTCCGAATATCCGGAAACTTATCTCAAGGAATTAGCCGATGCGACCAAAAACCGGAACGGCTTCGTATATTTCAACAACACGGCCGATACTGGCGGAATTTTGAATGCATTACGATTCAAAGAACTTTCACAGTAAAATCCATTCTCGTTCCGAATCTGCAATAGAAAGAGCTACATCAGCACACAAATCGCCATTAACTACTGAAATTTAGATAATTAACTTTTGTTGAGGCGAGATCCGACGCAATTCTCATTACATTTAAGGAACCAAAAACAATCTTGCTTTTTCTCCGTCGGGAAAAAGAGTATCCCACACATTTTGCGTTCTCCGTGCCGCTCTTTCCAGACGCGGTTTTTTTGCGTCGCTTCATTTTGGATCGCAACACATGCCGGTGCGCTAACGACTCCCAACTAGTATTCTCTATTATTAATTTTAAATCTGATTTTTATGAAAAAATTATTTTTTTTGATCGTACCTGTATTGCTACTCAGTTTCAAGGCGCCGAGTGAAGCGCCAAAAACAGCCATGAAAGCAAAAGCGGCCAAGGAAGTCGTGCAGGGTTACAAAGTTTGCGTGCGCAGTTGCTCGGCAACCGGAATTAGGACTTATCTGAGCCCTGTGCCAGCAGGAACAACCGTTTACATTCACGTGAACGGCGTTTTGGTAGGCACCGGAACGTCTTATACGGTTCCAACCTCAGCTTCGGGAATCACGTATTCTGTTATGTCTGGCGGATTCTATGCCATTATCGCCGGCGCTACCGTCTCGCAGTTGCAGGCAGTGTGCGGCACCGTCAACCCTTGCGTATGACGCTGAAAAATCCAGGTTTCGGGTTACGACGATCGGAAACGGCGAAAGCTATCCACACGGATAGCTTTTTTTATGGAATCTATCGGAAATGGATCAGGCCTGAAGTTTTCTTGACTCGACAATCAAAAAATGACCGATTCGCTCAGCAATCAGCCATTTTCCGTCGCGGCGCACATAGTTGTCCTCATAACGCACGCTGTAGTCAGAAAGCACTAATCCATCTTGGGTTTCGCGAACCATTTTAAGTTGGGCATAAGAAATTCCTGAAGCCTTTTCACCGTCGATTTCGACCGTGTGTTGTCCGTTCAAAGTGAAATACGATTTTACGGCCGATGCGTGTGCACTGAACTCCTTTTCAAGATTGTCAGTTCCGGTGGTTTGGGCGATTTGCACGCCGTTCATGAATACCGTATAAGTGGCTTCGGGTACAAAAAGTTGCATCACGTTGGCAATTTTCCAATCGTCTCCCAAATAGGCGTAGGCGTCGATCAGGTTTCTCAATTCTTCTTTCGTTTTTAAAATCTCGAGTGTCATATCTGTATTTTTTGTGCTGCCGCTTTGTTGCAGACAGCTTGTTTTTACTATCGACAAAACTATCTTATCTTTGGTTACATTTTGTTAGTCGTTACCTAAAGGTTAGCGGATAACATCGACATTATCGATATGGAAACCAATTCAAAAACCACTGACAATAAAGCCTTTACAGAAGAATGCACCACAGTGCTCATGGCTGTGAGCGACGCGCTTTACGCCATAGGAGGCAAATGGAAACTCATGATAATCATCGCTATGGCAAGGGGAAACAAACGTTTCAGTGAGTTGCAGCGACAGGTTACCGGAATTTCTGCGCGCGTGCTTTCGAGCGAACTGAAAGAATTGGAGCTGAACGGATTTATCGTAAAGAAAGCCTCCGCGACTTATCCGGTGACGATCGAATACGAACTGCTTCCTTACAGCCACACGCTAGAGGAATTGGTCACAGCAATGACAAAATGGGGAATGCAACATAGACAGAAAATCCGACAGGAAAGATCCGGAAATTTAAGCGGTAAAAAATCCTGAATTTTAAAACAACGGCTGATCTTAAATCCCAAATCGATTCTCAAAACTCACGATTCAACAATAACAAAAATGTACGACTACACTTTCGAATATTTCGGAGAACCGAAAGACATCACCGACGAATACATCGACAAGCAAATCGCGATCGCCCAAAGTAACCTCATCCAAAACCTCGAAATCACTTTGGACGACATCGGCCGGCGCACCCAAACGCCAAATGTCAATTATGACGGGAAATCAGGCACGCGCATCGAATATCTGATAAGCCAATACGAGCGAAAACTACAATGGCTCACGATTTTTTATGATTCTGACAGAAGTTACCTCAAAATCACTTCGGATGTTTATCTCGGACAAGACTGACAATCGAGTTCTTGCAATCAAAAAGTGACCAAATAAAAACGCCATCACTTGAGCGACGGCGTTGTATGCGTCCCGGAAACCAGGACAGGACATTGGTTAGGCAAGTATTACTTCTTGACGATTTTTTTGTAGACTTTTTGTCCGTCAACCGTTACGCCAAGCAGGTAAACTCCAGAAGCAAGCTCGGACACATCGATGTTCGCTCCCGTTTCCCCGCGTTTTACGACTTTGCCCATAACATTGGTCAATTCATATTTTACGGCTTCGGAACCCGCCACTTCTACGTTGAAGATTTGCGAAACCGGATTTGGGTAAACGCGCACTCTCGACTCCAAAGAAACCTCGTCGGTCGAAAGCGGGTTGGAATAGTTGATGTTGAAAGCCAGCGTTTGTTGGACATCCGGAGCAGAAAGCGGGCTTCCCGTGTCGAGCAGCGAACTGAACGTATCGGCAATCGCGTTGTATTGGGCCGCATTTCCGCTGCCGCGCGAATCTACAGTCGTAGTCGGAATGAACTTGAAGATCGCATTGTTTACGGACTTACCGCTGTATTCGATCCAATAAACACCTGCAGTCAAAGTCGCGCTCAAATTGGCTCTGAGTCTCCAAACTCTGCGGTTTTCAGTAGGCGGCGTTCCCGGAGTCGGCACTAACGTGTTGCTGATACGAAGAATGTACATATCCTGGCTGTTTGCCGCGTCAAGAATGTTCGCTGTCATGTTTCCGGCTACGATAGTGGAAGTATTCAGATAAGGAAATCCGCTCCAGATGCGAACCTTGAGTTCATTTACAGGTGGCGTGCTTCCCAAATAATCCAATTGATAGCAGTAGACGTCGACGCTGCTCATATTCCAGGTTTGGGAAAACGGCACCGTGAAATCGTCAAAAACCCTAAGGTTGACGTTCGAGTTGTTGTAATAGCCGTCAAACCCGTGGTAATTGTTGGTTTGGGTCGTGTTTCCCGCGGCGTTCTGCAATTCACTCCATTGATGTTGGGCCGGAATTGTAGGAGCCGCCACACCACTTTTTGTAGTTGTTCCCGTCGTAATCGGGCCGCTGCTATAAGTTTGTTGCGCATTCACTGCCAATGCAAAGGCAAGTGAAAAGGATAAGCTGAGTAATTTTGATTTCATGTAATTTTTTGTTTTTCTTTTTTAAAGCTGATTTTCGACATACCCTATTTTTAGAGCAGCGGCAAAACTAGGCTATCTGATCGGTTTGGCAAAAAATTAACACACCTTAAAGGGCGTTTTCGACAAAGTGCACAAACAACCGATTATCGGAAAAAATTACATTTTCAGCTTCGGATAAATCATCGAATGTCTTCAAAAAACGCTCGCGCTATCCAAGTGCGCGTTTACGGAATCAACTTCGCCTCACGCAGTTTGTCGAACAGATCGAAAAAAGAGGCTTCGGTTGGCTGATACGCCGTAAATCCAAGTTTCCGGCTTCGCGCCATATCAGTCATGACTTCTATCGGACGTCCCAAATCAAGATCGGTGTGCCAAGCGGTTGAGATTTTCGTCAGATCGCTTTCCTGTAAGTTGTGGCATTCGGCAATTTTCGTCCACGTTTCGGCTTCAAGCGCAAGCCTTTCGTCAAGCGGACGCATTGTTCCATTGTAACCGTCAATTTCAAGTCCGAAATAATCGGCGATTTTTTGCCACAGCCATTTCCAGCGAAACGTGTCGCCGTTCACGATGTTGAAAGCGGTATTTTTCGCTTCGGATGTTGTTGCTGCCCAAAGCAATTGGTCGGCAAGAATTCGCGCATCGGTTACATCCGAAAGACCATTCCATTGCGCTTCCGAACCCGGCCAGACGAACGGCGATCCTTCTTGCTTGCAGATGCTGGCATAAACCGCAAGTGTCGTCCCAAGATTCATCAGGTTTCCGACGGCATAACCAATCAAAGTATGCGGACGGTGCACGCTCCAGGTGAATCCGTCGCGAGCTGCCGCAGCATAAACTTCATCTTCCTGCGCATAGTAAAAATTGTCGAGATCCAGACGCGGCTGTTCCTCGCGCAAAGGCGTTTGAGGCAAAGTACCTTCTTTCGCATAAGCTTCGAACGGCCCGAGATAATGCTTGAGTCCGGTGACCAAAGCGACGTGCTTCACCGATTTTTTGACCGAAAGCACATCGAGTAAATTGCGAACCAAAGCGCTGTTCACGCGAATATTTTCCAGTTCGGTATCGTTTCGCATCCATGTTGTGAAAAAGACGTGCGTAGGTGCGACGTTTTTGAGAGCTTCGGTCAACTGGTCGATGTCGAGAAGATCGGCGGCGATCGCCTTTACGCCATCCGGATTGTTTTTGGACGAACGCGACAAGCCGTAAACGTACCATCCGTTTTCCAATAATTTCGAAGCCAGATTGCTGCCGGCCATTCCCGTTGAACCTACGACAAGCGCGACGTTGTCGGTACTTTGATGTTTGTGGTTTTCCATGTTTGAACTTTTCCACAAAAGTAGTGCGGACACATCGGCAGGAAAATGTCCTAAAACATCGAATCGGGTTGATCTAGATCAAGTATTTACTGGAAAAGGACGAGTTTTTTGAGACGGCTCACGGTTGCGGCGGTAAGCCCGAGGTAAGACGCCAAAAGGTTTTGTGGCACTCTATTCACAAGTCCGGGATTGCTCTCGAGAAGTTGTCGGTATTTTTCTTCGGCCGTTAGCATGTGCGCATTCACCAACCTACGTTCTTTCACGATCAGGCTATTCTGGAAAAGCAGTCGGAAGTATCGATCCATCACCGGGACTCGAAGTGTCAGGTTTTCAAAATCGTCGGCGGTGATCTGCAGCAATTCGGAATCTTCCAACGCATCGATCGTATATTGGGCCGGAACGCCGCTGAAAAAACTGTTCATATCAGACGTCCACCAGCCTTCGGGCGTAAATTGGTTGATGTGCTCTTTTCCCTTCGCGTCGCTATTGTACGATTTCAAAAGTCCGCTCACCACAAAAGTCATATACTGGCAAACATAGCCTTCCTGCAAAAGCAGTTTCTTCTTTTTGATTTTCTTCGGAACAAAATACTGCCTCACGATTTCCTTTTCAGATTCGGAAAGCGCAATTTTTTGCTCCAGATGTTCGAATAGTTTGTCGTGCATAAACGCCGTGTTCGGATAAAACGTCATAAAAGTAAGCATTCACGGTCGGAGTTCCTCGCGCAAACTTTTCGGACAGTTCTCGATTTTCTGATCGGAATCCATCTGACATAAAATCTTGGCAACCGCGCGCTTTTTGCCAAATGGAAAATCCGACCCAAAAAACGATTCCTACCTTTGCGATATGGAACAATTCATCGATCACATCCTACAATTCGGCAATCTGAACAAACAGCAAATTGCGCTTGTCGAAAGCAAGGCAACCACATTGGAACTTCGGGAAGGCGATTTTTATTGGGAAGCCGGAAAAACGGTCAACCGAATAGGATTTCTTACCAAAGGCATACTTCGGATTTACTATTTTACCCAGGACGGAAAAGAGCACACGCGCTACTTCATCGACGAGAACCACTTGATTCTCGACGGCCCGACGCCCGGCGGACACTACATTCCATCGGAATATCTACAGGCCATCACAACCTGTGAAATGGTCGTATTCACACAAAAAGACTGGAAGGAAATCTCGCAGATAATCGTGGGTTGGGACGGGATTGTCCAAAAAATAGTGGCGAAACACCACCTTGAAAAACTCGACCGCCGAAGCGAGTTGGTAGCTCAGGATGCGACAACGCGATACCGCAGTTTCCTGGAGAAATTTCCGTCGGTAGCGCATCGTGTGCCTTTGTCATTTATCGCCTCGTATCTTGGAATTACCCAGTCTTCTTTGAGCAGGATCAGAAAAAACAGTCGCTAGAACGCTTTTTGCCAAATGGCAAGCGATTCCGTTTTTTACCGTGCAACCTTTGCCTTGCAACTCTAAAACAGTCCAAAATGGAACTACGCAAATTAGGAAACGCCGGCTTGGAAGTTTCCGCAATAGGATTTGGCGCGATGGGATTGAGTTTCCCAAACGCACCCACAAAGCAGGAAAACATAAGACTGCTGAGAGCGGCGGTAGAACGCGGCATCACTTTTTTTGACACCGCCCAAGGTTATGGCGACAACGAACTGTTGCTTGGCGAGGCATTGCATCCTTTTCGGAACGAAATCGCGATCGCGACAAAATTCGGCTTCAAGGACGGAAATGTAAAATTCGGTCTCGACAGCCGACCCGAAACCATAAAAGCGACCGCCGAGGCTTCCTTGAAAAGACTGCGAATTGACGCGATCAATCTATTTTACCAACACCGATTCGACCCAAACGTCCCTATCGAAGAAGTCGCCGGAACAGTCAAGGATTTGATCGATCAGGGAAAAGTGAGATATTTTGGATTGTCCGAAGCGAATTCCGAAACCATCAGGAAGGCGCACGCCGTTTTGCCCGTAACGGCGCTGCAAAGCGAATACTCCATGTTTCACCGGGAACCGGAACACGAAATCATCGCGACAGTAGAAGAATTGGGAATCGGTTTTGTGCCGTTCAGTCCGTTGGGAAAGGGATTTTTGACGGGCACGATCAACGGAAACGTCACACTCGAAACGACCGATATCCGAAACATGTCGCCTCGCCTGAGCAAGGAAAACCGCGAAGCCAATCAGGAGCTGGTCGACTTGGTCGTCTCTGTCGCAAACGACAAAAATGTCACGCCCGCGCAAATCGCGTTGAGTTGGCTGTTGGCGCAAAAGCCGTTTATTGTTCCTATTCCGGGAACTTCGAAAATACACCGACTTGAGGAGAATCTTGGTGCGGCTGGGGTTTCACTGACCGCTGACGAGCTTTTTAAAATCAATTCGGCTCTTGCGACTATTCAGATTTTTGGGGAACGATATCCGGCTCAAATTCAGGACGCTACAAAACGGAAATAAAGATTTATTTATTTTCAGATGGTTTGAATTGCTCATTAGCGAGTTTTGTTTTTGGAGCTTTTTCCGGCTACCTGGCACTAGCTTTTTTGCAAAAACCGGTTTTTCTTGGGTTTAAAACGAGCTTCCTGCGGTCGCTGTTTTAAACTTAGAAAAATTCGGTTTTTTCTGCAAAAGGCTAGTTTGCCCGCATCCGGGCTAGGGATTGTTGTAAGACGATCCTTTTTTCTTCATTTTTATTCATTTTGCCCGGAACCTTTTCTCGCTCTCGAAGCCTAAATAAAAATAAGCTTCGCTTATTTTGCTTTTTTCGGCAGATGCGCTGCCGCAGGCTTTGATTTTGATTCGTCGCCTGCCAGCGGGGCTTACTTTTACTTCATTGATTTTTATTGTTTTTTAAAGGATTCAGTGAACCTCGTTCCTCGGTTTGCCTCGCC
>NZ_SEBR01000012.1 GCF_004295795.1 Flavobacterium sp.
ACCTTGCAGGTTAACCCGAACTGAAATCCGTGCGATCCGTGAAAATCCGTGCATCCGTGGCAAAAAATCAGCAACGCGTGACATTCGTCCATTCGTGGCAAAAAAGCGAAACCGAAAAAATTATTTCAGCCGCGAATTCACGAGTGCATCCAAAAACCGAATCTGTGGCAAGCAAAAAAATAGCGGCATTCGCGCCAAAAAACTATTTTTACAAAAAACCAAAAATGCTCCGGCGACTCCTTTCCTACCTGTATCCGCTCAAAATCCACAGCCGCAAATCCGCGATCAGCAAGACCATCGAGATCACTTGGGCCAATGGACAATTGGTGCTCGATTCCAAGAATACCAATTATTCCTACGGAAGTCTGCAGCGCGTTTTGCGTTTGGGACTCAAGAATATCGGATTCGAGAAAGTGCGTCCGATGCCCGAAATCCTCGTGCTTGGCGTGGCCGGCGGAAGCGTCATCAAGACTTTGGTGGACGAAATCGGATGCAAAGGGCAAATCACGGGCGTCGAAATCGATCCCGATATCATCAAGGTCGCCAATGAATATTTCGGTCTCGACCAAATCCCGAACCTCGAAATCGCGATCGACGACGCGTTCGAATTCGTGCTCAAGACCAAAAAGCACTACGATCTGATCATCATCGACGTTTTCCAGGACACCGAAATGCCCAATTTCCTGTTCGAGAAATTCTTCGCCGAAAGACTCGGATTCCTGCTCAAAAAAAACGGTTTCATCCTGTTCAACACCATGACGCTCACCGGAAAGCACGACAGCCGCAACGTGCAATACCTGTCGCACTTCGACCGCGAATCCTTCAAGTGCCGATGCCTTCCCCGACTCGAAAACCATAACGAAGTCATAATCGTCGAGAAAATCTAGTCTGAAATCTTTAATTTAGATAATAGATGATAAACTTTGGGATAATAGACAATGTCGCGGCCGAAAAGTGTCCATCATCTATCCGTCTATAATCTATCAGTCTATTATCTATTATCTATCTGCCAACCTAAATCTCCAAAAATGAATCCGCACGAACAATTGATTGAGGAATTTTACGCGGCATTTGCCCAGCAAGAACCGGAAACGATGGCGAGTTGCTACCATCCCGAAATCACTTTCGAGGATTCGGTTTTCGGGAAACTTCACGGCAGGGACGCAGCCGATATGTGGCGCATGTTGCTCGAGCGTTCCAAAGGCAATCTCACGGTAGAATTCTCCGATATCCATGCCGATTTGGAGCAAGGATCGGCCAAATGGGTGGCGCAGTATCCGTTTTCGAAAACCGGACGCCAGGTCGTCAACAAGATTTCGGCAAAATTCACTTTCAAGGACGGACTGATTTTTACGCACGAGGACACTTTCGACTTCGCAGTCTGGAGCCGGCAAGCCTTCGGACTCACGGGCTGGCTTTTCGGCAAAACCGATTTCCTCAAAAACAAAGTGCGCCAACAAGCGCTGGCCTCGCTTAAAATCTGGCAAAACAAACAACTACGATGACAAAAGCTTTCTATCCGTTGCTATATCTGGCTTGGTCGGACGATTTGCTCACGCAGACCGAGTTCGAATCGATACGCCGTTTTTTCGAAAACCAGGATTGGATTCCCGATTCCGAGAAAACGGAATTGCTCCAAAAGGTCGATATTTCGAATCCGCCGACGCGCGAAGACTTGGCGTTATGGAAAACCGAAGTGCGCCAGACTTTGCTTGAGAATCCGCAAGTTCGCTCGCTTTTCAATCTGTCGTTTGAACTTTCGGGCAAAAATCAGGCTTTCGCCGATGCGCGAGAATCTTTCGTGCAGCTCGAGAACGAACTCGGCGTTCTGGGCGAGGAAACGATGCAGCATTTTCTCACGCCCGAAAATACGCTTACGGCAAAGCACGACACGGTTCACGGATTTGATGTCGCGAAAATGCAGGCCTTTTTGGATGCGGACGAAGCTGAAATCATCGCTAAGGTAAAATCGGTTCTGTCGCGTCCGGAGTTCGCTTATTTCGAATCGACCGATGTGGACGCTTATCGCGAAAAAGTGCTTGAGTGGTGCAAGATCTTAGCCGACGAAAATCTCGGAAACATGGCTTTCCCGAAGGAATTCGGAGGCGGCGGAAACATGAAGGACTATTTTTCGGTCATGGAAGCGCTGAGTTTTCACGACTTGAGCCTCGTGATCAAATTTGGCGTGCAATTCGGGCTTTGGGGCATGTCGGTTTATTTCCTCGGAACCGAAAAACACCACAGCAAATACCTGCAAAAGATCGGATCGCTTACACTTCCGGGTTGTTTTGCAATGACCGAAACGAATCATGGGTCGAACGTGAAAGGGTTGCAGACGACGGCCACATACAACCATCAAAACAAGACTTTCACGATCCACACTCCGACGCCGAATGACCAAAAGGAATACATCGGAAATGCGGCCAAACACGGACAAATGGCCACGGTTTTCGCCAAATTGATCCTCGACGGAAAAGATTATGGCGTGAACGCTTTTATCGTTCCGATAAGAAATCCAGACGGAACGACCTGCGACGGCGTCACGATAGCCGATTGCGGCCACAAAATGGGTCTGAACGGCGTGGACAATGGAACGCTTCGGTTTGAAAATGTCGTGATCCCGATGGAAAACATGCTCGACAAATTCGCTTCGGTCGACGAAAACGGCCAGTTCCAAAGTCCGATCCCGAGCGACAACAGGCGTTTTTTCACGATGTTGGGAACGCTTGTCGGCGGACGCATCGGCATCCCGAGATCGGCTTTGTCGGCTTTGAAATCCGGACTCGAAATCGCAATCCGCTACAGCGACCAAAGACGGCAATTCGGTCCGGAAGGCGCATCTGAAGTTCCAATCCTCAACTATCGCATGCACCAAAGGCGACTTTTGCCCTATCTCGCCAAATCTTACGCTTTCCACTTTGCGTTGAGACATCTGACGCAGAGATTTTTGGACAGGACCGAAGACGAAATGCAGGAAATCGAAGCGCTCGCCGCCGGGATGAAGGCTTACGTGACCTGGAATGTGCGCGACGGCTTACAGGAATGCCGCGAAGCCATGGGCGGGAAAGGCTATCTGAGTCAAAATCGCATCGACGCTTTGAAGAACGACACCGAAATCTACACGACTTTTGAGGGAGACAACACTGTCCTGACGCAATTGGTGGCCAAAAACAGGCTGTCGGAATTTCGCAAGGAATTCGGGAAACTCGACGTGGCCGGCATGATCACTTATGTGTTCGAGAACGCCAAAACGGCCGTTTCGGAGAAGAATCCTATCATAACCAGAAGAACCGATGACGCCCATTTGCTCGATTATGCGTTTCATCTGCAAGCGTTCCTGTATCGCGAGAAAACGATTTTGGCTTCGGCGGCGAAACGGCTCAAAAAGCTGGTCGATTCCGGACTTGACCCTTACGATGCATTCAACGTTGCCCAACATCAGATGATGGACGTGGCAAAAGCTTATCTCGAACGCGTGATTCTCGAGCAATTCGAGGCTGCCATTTCGAATAACGAAGATTCCGAAAGCAAAAAACGCCTGGAACAACTGCGCAATCTCTTCGCACTGCATCTGCTTGAAACCCACAAAGGCTGGTATCTCGAGGACGGCTATATGGAAAGTGCCAAGACCAAAGCGATACGCAAACTCGTGAACCAATTGTGTTGGGAAATCAGGAAAGACGCTGTTCCTTTGGTCAAAGCTTTTGGGATTCCCGAAAATCTGTTGGGCGCGGAAGTGCTGAAGTGACAAGTGCAAAGTGCCTGAGATCCTGAGTTTAACGGGACATAAATCTGTTTGTGTCCGACTTTTGCAAATTCACTCCGGAAATCGAAAATTCCGATCTTCGGGACGATAACGCGTTACGATCACTTGTCGGAATTTCTTAAATTGGCGCAAAACACTTCGACATGCACACCGGAAAACGCTATTGCCTGCCCGAATTCCTGCTTTGGACGCGACGCGACATCTACGTAATCGTAATCTTATCGACCGTTCCGGCTTTACTCTACAAATGGGTCGGCTGGCATTGGGTCGCCTTGCCCTGGGTTCCGATCGCCATGGTTGGCACTGCCGCGGCTTTTATCATCGGATTCAAGAATACCCAAACCTACAACCGACTTTGGGAAGCCAGACAAATTTGGGGCGCGATCGTCAATACGAGCCGTACTTGGGGAATCGCGAGCCGTGATTTCATACATTCCGACAAGGAAACCCACACCAGGCTCATTTACCGTCATTGCGCGTGGCTTACGGCTTTGCGCTACCAACTTCGGGAAACGCGCGGCTGGGAAAACTCGAGCCGTCCGCATTTCAAGGAATATCGGAAACACTATTCGGTTCCGGAATGGGAGACGCCTTTGGAGGACGAATTGCGCAAATTCCTGTCCGATGAAGAAATGGCTTACGTGCTTTCAAAGAAAAACCGCGCGACGCAAATCATTGCCTTGCAGTCCAAGCATATCAAGCAACTCAGGCAAAAAGACGCTGTCGGAAGTTTTGAATACGTCGAACTCGAGCAAGCTTTGTCGAACCTTTACGATCATCAGGGAAGATGCGAGCGCATCAAGAATTTCCCGTATCCGAGGCAATTCGCCAGCATCACTTTTTTCTTCGTTTGGATGTTCGTGATTTTGCTTCCGATGGGAATGTTGGGCGAGTTCGCAAGAATCCATCCCGATTGCGCGTGGTTCGCCATACCGTTTGCCACGATTGTTTCCTGGGTTTTTACCGCCATGGACAAAGTGGGTGAAGCGACCGAAAATCCCTTTGAAGGCGGACCAAACGACATCCCGATGGCCAACATGAGCCGTATGATCGAAATCGACTTGCGCGAAATGCTCGAAGAAACCGAACTTCCACCGCCAATTACAGCCACAAACAATATTTTGATGTGATCGAACACAGGCGATTGTTTCGCCACAAAAGATCAGAAGCCAAATCCCGCTGCCGCTTCAAGTCCTCGCTTTGGGCGCAAATTTTTATAGTTTTGACAAGAGCTTCCTTCGGTCGCTTCGCCAAACCTTAAAAATAAAGCGCCAAAAGCTGCGGGCTTTCCCGCTATATCGGGGCTAGGGCATTCGTCCCCAAACCAGTTCCGGATCGTAGAAAAGACGTCCGTTTTTCACGACGAGAGGCGAATCGATGTTGTTGGTGTAAAGTGCGCCGGTTCCCAAACCCTGAGGCATCGGATTTCCCAAAGTAAAAGTCCATTGTGCGATCGCATTCAACCCGATATTGCTCTCCAAAGCCGAGGTGATCCACCAACCGATATTGCGTTCTTCGGCCAGCGAAATCCACTCTTGCGTACCGCGAAATCCGCCTATGAAACTTGGCTTCAAAATGATATATTGGGGTTTGATCTTATCGAGTAAATCGGCCTTTTCTTCGCGCGAAAAAACGCCTATCAGCTCTTCGTCCAATGCAATGGGAAATGGCGCATCCAAACATAATTTTGCCATTTTGTCAGGTTGTCCTTTTGCAATCGGTTGTTCAATACTATGCAACTCGAATTCAGATAATTGACTTAATTTATATAAAGCCGAATCTAAAGTGAATGCCCCGTTTGCATCTACCCTGATTTCCATCTGTTCCGCTGTGAAATTGGCCCTGATGAACCGCAACAATTCGAGCTCTTTTCCAAAGTCGATCGCTCCTATCTTGAGCTTGATGCAGTCGAAGCCCGAGGCTATTTTTTCGTGGATCTGTTCGAGCATGAAAGACTCGTTTCCCATCCACACCAAACCGTTTATCGGAATCGATTTTTGGCCTATTGTAAACGCGGTCGGATATAACAAAAACGGTGACTCGCTTTCCAAAGAACGAAAAGCCATTTCAACACCAAATTGTATCGACGGAAATTCCGGAAGCGCTTCCCAAAGCCGGTTTTCGCCGAGTGAAATGTTGTCGCAAACCCATTGCAGTTTGTGCTCGTAATCGGGCCTGTCGTCGGCAGAAAGGCCTCGCAAAAGTCCGCACTCGCCTATTCCCGTTTTTCCGTCTTTTTCAAGAACCAGGAACCAGGTTTCTTTTTGGGTAAGAATGCCGCGGGAAGTTCCCGAAGGCCGTTTGAAATCGAGGTCGTATCGCTTGTAGGAAGCTTTCAATCTTCAAGGATTTTGATCACGCGGTCGTAATCTTTCGAGTCCAGACCTGCCTTTTTAAGATCGGCGAAGTCCTTTTTGACGCGCTCTTTCCACGAACTCGTCGTGTTCACGTTCTCGCCTTTGTACTTGCGGTAAATGTCGCGGGCTCGGGAGAAATCGTCGCTGAGCAAAAGGGCGTGCGCCTTTCCGAGTTTGACGAAAAGATCGGAGTTGTCAAGCTTTTCGGCTTCCTCGAAATGCTGTCTGGCTTTCGAGAATTGTCGCGAATACAGATAATTTTGGCCTTGATTGTAGTAATCTCTAACGATCGCGTTTCCGTTGGTGAAAATCGCCGAGTTTAGCAAATCGATTGCTTTGTCGTATTTTCCAGAGGCGAAATGCTGTTGCGCCTGGATTCTCACGGCGGTCAAAAGCCCTTTGTTGGCGGATTTCGAATCGAGGCAGTTGTCGCCGAAATCGCGAAACGCCTTGGCTTTCTCCTCGACAAGCAATTTTTGGTATTCGGCGAAAGTGTATTTGAACGTGAATTGGTCAAGAATGCACGAACACAAGGGTTCGGAATCTGTCATGAGCTGTGCCAGACCCGAAGTTCCGCAAAGTTCAATGACCGATTTCTTGTTCTCGTTCGTCCAGCCGGTCGCGGCCTTTTTGTCGACCCAAGGCACGACCTCGAGCACGATTTTCTGTTTCATGATCCAGTTGTCGCTTTCGAACCCGAAATACACGAACGGCGTGTTCAGGCAAAGCGAACGTCCCGTGACGAGCTTGACTTCTTTTGAAACCGGAACGTTTTGGTAAATGCAGGCTTTTTCTGGTTTTCCCGATTGTTTGTAAGCTTCGGATTTGTCTTTTTCCGTGAACAAGGCGTATTTGCACTTGTCGTCTCCTGAGATTTTCGACAAAAGAAAAACCGCTCCCGCCGATCCCTGGCTGATTCCCGAAGGATCAGGAATCGATTTGAGCAGCGATACAAGACTGTTCGCCATTTGTTGGTTCTCGTCGAGCACCGTGATCCTGTAAACGAACTCTGTCGTTCCGAGCGGGAAATTCTCTGTCTTTACGACGATCCTTTCGCCCGCGGGCACGACGATTTCTTTTGTGGTCGCTCGGTCTTTGTCCCAAAAGCCGTTCTGCGCCGACAGGTTTGCCGACAAAATGCCCAAAGCGAGCGCGAATATTGATCTTGACAACTTCATTTCTGCGTGTTTTGTTTGCAGCCCAGCGTTAAAAATCCAAATTCCAAATTCCAAAGCTGAACCTATTTCCGTGCTGGAAAAAGTCCAAAGTTAGTCTTTTGAAAAATTCCCGCTATGAAACCAATTGGAATTTGGATTTGGGATTTGGGATTTAGAGTTTCACTACAAGTCAACCGAGTCGCCAATTGGCAGCAAAATCAGTTCTTTCTCGGCTTCGGAGAATTTGCGCAAAGCGTCTTCCTGGTTGATCTTGATGTAACCGAAAGTATCGTAGTGATAGCCCAAAACCTTATCGCATTCTACGAAATCAGAGGCGATTATAGCGTCTTCCACGTCCATCGTGTAATTGCTTCCGATCGGCAAGATGGCCAGATCGAGTTTGGTGCGCATCGGAATCAATTGCATGTCGAAAGTGACCGATGTGTCACCGGCGATGTAAATGTTCTTGAATTCGCTTTCGATGACGAATCCGCCCGGATTTCCGCCGTAGGTGCCGTCAGGGAAACCGCTTGAATGGTGCGCCACGACATATTTCACTTTGCCGAAGTCGAATTCCCACGTTCCGCCGTAGTTCATGCCGTGCGACTTGAAGCCTTTTTGCTCGTAGTATGTGGCGATTTCGGCATTTGACACGATTGTTGCTCCGGTGCGTTTTGCGATCGCCTCGACGTCGAGCACGTGGTCGCCGTGGGCGTGCGTGACCAAAATGTAATCGGCTTTGAGATCGTCGATGTTGACGTGCGAAGCGAGTTCGTTGGCAGTGATATAAGGATCGACGATGATGTGGCGGCCGGAGACTTCTATTGAAAGGCTTGCGTGGCCTAGGTAGGTGATTTTCATAGTGTTGTTGTTTTTAGATAAAAGAGGATAGACGGATAGATGATAGACTTTTCCGGTAGCTGATTTTCAGATTTTTGGAATTTAAGACTGTCGGATTTTTAGAATGTCAGATTTTCAGAAGCTGTGCTATCGAGAGTGAACTCAGGCACTTTTTCCCTCAGGCACTCAGGCACTCAATGAGGATTCGTCAGCGCCGTAAATATCTGCACGACGATATCCTGAAGGAAATAAATCAGCGAAAGCGCCAGCAAGACCGACATCAGAAAAGTACTGATGGCCAACTTCTTGAGTTCGGGATCTAGCGCTCTCGGCTCTTTGTTTTTGGCGACCCTTGCCAAATGAGCGATCATTGGAATAAAAGCGATCACATACAGATATTGATCCCAAGTGAATTCTCTCAAATACGAGAATACCAACACCAAAACCATGGCCGAAACCACAAGGAAAAAATGGTATTTCTTGGCGGCCGCACCTCCTATTTTCACTACAATGGTATTTTTTCCGGATTTTTTGTCGGATTCCTCATCGCGCATGTTGTTCAGGTTGAGCACGCCGACGCTCAAAAATCCTACGGCCGTAGCAGGCATGATCAACAGCGGATCGATTTCTTTCTTGAACATGAAGTAAATTCCCAGCGTAGAAACGTATCCGAAGAAAATCAACACGAACAGATCGCCATAGCCGCGATAGCCGTAAGCTGTGTTTCCCACCGTGTACCGAATGGCAGAAGCGACCGCCAAAACGCCTAGAAACAGGAAAACAAGCGAATAGATCAGGTATTTTTCCTTGAACGAAAAATAAATCAGCGTCACGGCCGAAATCATCGTGATGACAGAAGTGACGATTATGGCGCGTTTCATCTGCGCAGGCGAAATGACGCCGCTTTGGATGGCGCGCGTCGGCCCGATCCTGTCTTCGTTGTCGGTTCCTTTTACTCCGTCTCCGTAATCGTTGGCAAAGTTGGAGAGAATTTGTAGCAGCAAAGTTGTCGACAGCGCGAAAATGACGATTTTCCAGTTGAAATCGCCGTCTTTCATGGCGTAAAAACAACCGATCAGGATTCCTGATACGGAAAGTGGCAAGGTGCGCACGCGTGCGGCTTCAATCCAGTGTTTCATTAATTTGGTGTTTTGTTTACTCTTTTTATTAGCTGATTTTATGTTTTTTTGACGAGCGAAGTTTGCAACTTCGCGAATTGTGTGGCCGAGTCTGTGACTCGGAAAAAAAAGCAGCGACTCAGGAACTTCGTGCTCCGACACTCGACTCACATCCAATTGCTGTCACTCGTTTCCATTTCATACAACCATTTATTCACGTAGGCCTTTACGGACGTGTAATTCCCCAATTGGAAAGACAAATTCCCGCCGGCGGTATATATCGTGAGATAGCCAATGTTGGCCGACTTGTGCCAAAACAGCTGCGTAACCGACAATGCCTGAATCTTCTCGGGCTCGATGATTTGATTGGCGATATCCCAGGCGCCACTTTGCTTGATTATGAATCTGTCGTTTATGAACAGCCTATAATTCCGAAAGCCGAAAAACAGCAATGTTCCTCTTAAGATCGCCCAAACCGGGAAAATCCAGTAAAAATCGATAAGAACGTCCGTGGGCATCGCCAAATAGGCTATTCCTAAAGGTACGACAATCGACAGGAATATCGAAAACACCAGCTTGCGGTAATTCGGTTTTAGCATCACGCCTTTTTCAGGAATAGATCCGAACAGCAATTTATGGATGGAATCGCGCTCGATCGCATTGACACCCGGAATCTCGATGGCCGTCTGTTTGCTTTCGGCCGCGCCAGAAGTCGCCTGTTTGATGCGCAACTCGAGAATGTCCATCTTTTTCTGGAAATAATTCTGGGAAACGGTCGTGATCTGGACTTTTTCAGGCTTTAGGATCGTCGATTTGGTATTGATGAGTCCGAAAGAAAGCAGCAAAGAACCTTTCTGCCTCGAGATCGAATAGCCAAAGTAACGCAGCATAACCCGTATCACATTGATGATCAAAATCGACAAAAGCAAGATCATCACGAAAATCATTCCCGTCGTAAACGCAATCGATTCCTCGAAATACCGCTCGAGATTCGGGTCGTAACTCGTGCTTTGCAACGCGCGGTGAATGTTTTCGTAAATCGTCCAAAAAAATGCGAAAAGCAAACCCATCGTTCTCAGGTAATTCGACGTGATCCCATATTTGAAAAGGCTCAGGAATGAAATCTTGATGAAAGGTTTTGGTTCCGATGTGGTTTCGGATGCAACTTCAGTATCAGAATCATCAACGGTTTCATCCAGGACAATTCGCCTTGAATTCTCGAGCAGACGTTCTTTCAAAGCCAAAGCCAGCGCATGCGAAATTGCCCTGATCTTTCCTTCTTTCTTGCTCGATCCGGCCGTGTCGACTTCCAACGTATAAACGCCGATGATGCGCTGCAAGAACGATTGGTTGATATTTACCTGTTGGATTTTTTGCAGTTGGACAACGGTTTTCGACTTGTTCAGGATGCCTTCGGTGATCAGGAATTCCTCGTTTTCCTCGTCGATCCAAAACGTGAAATTGCGGTAACGCAGCCATCCGATGACAATCGCAATTACCAGAAATCCGACGAAAGTCAAGGTCAGATAGATCGCTTTGGCCTTCGTGAAATTCACGGCGGAAATGATCAGGATCGGGAAAAGCGCGCGTCCCCATTCCTGTAAAGTGTGGGCGAACATCACGATAATCCCTACTTTGGACTGCCTTTGCGGACTGCTGAAATTGGCCATTTAAAGTTCTTTTCGGATTTTGCCCATGAGCAACTGCTTGATATTTTCGGCCTGCTCCTTCTCTATTCCGGGAATCTGCAGATCGCTTTGGTGTCCGCCGGCGGTGAAAACCTCTATTTTGGCCAATCCGAAGATTCTCGAGATCGCGCCTTCGTGCAAAGCCACGTGCTGAACGCGGTTGTAGGGAATCACCATAGTTGTCGTGGCGATCACGCCGTCTCTGTACAAAACATCGTGCTCTCGGAAAGCGAATCCCTTCTTGACGAAACTGAGTCGTGAAAATCCGATTGTCGCAAGGATCAAAACGATGTAGGCGATGACCAGATAAAGTCCGTATTCCTGAAATTCCCGCTGGAAATAATACATAAAACCAAGCCCGGCGCCCACAATCAGGAAAATGATGGCTTCCACGATCAAAATCACTTTCCAGTAATCGCCGTGGATTTTGGTAAGCCGAACTTCCTCAAAACGCGGAAGAGTGTTGGTATCGAGGGTTTCGTTGGTGAATTCCATGCTCTAAGATGATAGATAATAGACGGATAGATAATAGACGGATAGATAATAGACGGACAGATTACGGAAATCTTGAGACTTCGAGAGAACTCCGGCACTCAAGCACTTCGCACTCAGGCACTGTCAAGGAATCCACTTCTTCTCAAAATTCGGCTTGCGTTTTTCAAGGAAAGCGTTCCGGCCTTCGGTCGCTTCTTCGGTCATGTAGGCCAGACGCGTCGCTTCTCCGGCGAAAACCTGTTGCCCAACCATTCCGTCGTCTGTCAGATTCATCGCGAATTTCAGCATTTTGATGGACGTTGGCGATTTGGCAAGAATTTCCTGAGCCCAATCGTAAGCCGTCGCTTCGAGCTCGTCGTGCGGAATGACGGCGTTGACCATTCCCATCTCGAAAGCTTCCTGAGCCGAATAATTGCGTCCGAGGAAGAAAATCTCGCGCGCCTTTTTCTGTCCGACCATTTTGGCCAGATAAGCCGATCCGTATCCGCCGTCGAAACTCGTGACGTCGGCATCGGTCTGTTTGAAGATCGCATGTTCCTTGCTGGCAAGCGTCAAATCGCAAACCACGTGAAGACTGTGTCCGCCGCCGACTGCCCAACCCGGAACGACCGCTATCACAGCTTTCGGCATAAATCTGATGAGCCTTTGGACTTCGAGGATGTTCAGTCGGTGCATTCCGTCCTCGCCCACATACCCTTGATGGCCGCGTGCCTTTTGGTCGCCTCCGGAGCAAAAACTCCAGATACCATCCTTGGTAGACGGACCTTCGGCAGAAAGCAAAACCACACCAATCGACGTGTCTTCCTGCGCATCGTAAAAAGCGCGATACAACTCGCTGGTGGTTTTTGGTCGGAAAGCGTTTCTCACGTTTGGCCTGTTGAAGGCGATTCTCGCGACACCGTTGCATTTTCTGTAAGTGATGTCTTCGAACTCTATGGCGGTCTGCCAGTTAATTTCTGCCATTGTGGACGGATTATTTGCGTAAAAATAGTACTTTTCGGCCGCATAAAAATTAGCTTTCCATGAAAAAATACTTGGCCTGCGCCGCCTTTTCGGCAATCGCTTTTTCAGGGTTTTCCCAAAAATATGAGTTCCAATCGGTTGCAAATCTGGAGTGCGAACCCGTGATTTCGCAAGGCATTACGGGAACTTGCTGGAGTTTTTCGTCGACGTCGTTCCTGGAATCGGAAATTTTCCGGACCACTGGCAAGCATATCGACCTCTCGGAAATGTACAATGTGCGCCACACCTATCCGAAGAAAGCCTACAACTACATCATGCGCCAAGGCCACGCCCAATTTGGCGAAGGCGGACTCAATCACGATGTGATCAACAGCGCCAAGGAATTCGGGATCGTGCCCTTGAGCGCTTTTTCCGGTTTGACCGAAGGACAAAAAGCCTACAACCACGCCGAAATGGTCAAGGAACTCGAAGTGTTGGTCAAGGCAAATGCCGAGAAACCGCAAGCCGACTGGCAGAACAAAGTCGATGCGATTCTCGACAAATACATGGGCAAAGATGTATCCGAATTCACGTTTGACGGCAAGAAATATTCGCCTAAGTCATTCCTTGAAATGACAAAACTCAAGTTATCTGACTACGTGACTATTACTTCTTTCACACAAGCGCCGTTCTACTCGAATTTCGTGCTCGATATCCCGGACAATTTCTCAAACGGGAAAATGTACAATCTTCCGCTTGACGAATTCATCTCCAACATCGACAACGCGCTCGACAAAGGTTATACGCTAGCTTTGGATGCCGACGTGAGCGAAAAGACGTTCTCTAGCAAATTCGGGGTTGCCGCCATTCCACAGAATGAAGCCGACGAGAAATCGATCCTGACTGAAATCCGTCCGGAAAAACAAATCACGCAGCAGTTCCGCCAATCGGAATTCGAGAATTTCAATACGACCGACGACCATTTGATGCATATCGTCGGGAAAGCCAAAGACCAAAAAGGCAACGTTTACTACAAAGTCAAAAATTCGTGGGGAAGCGATTCGAAAAATGTCGCAAACGGCGGATTCATTTACGTGAGCCAGGCCTACATGCGCCTCAAGGCGATTTCCGTGATGGTTCACAAGAAGGCTTTGGTTTCCAAGACTAAAAAGGAACTTGGTATTTAGTTGCAGTGTTAGTGGCAGTTGCAGAAGCAGTGGCAGTTGCAGAAGCAGTTGCAGTTGCAGTTGCAAGGCAGTAGCAATTGATGTTTTGGAAGCAGGATCACTTTTCGCGCAATTGAAACTTATAAATAACGATCGGGAGTTTTGGCTTCCGATTTTTTTTTGCTCCAAAAATTCCTCGACTGTACCCGGAATTAAAAAAAGGCTAGATTTGGAAAAACCACACCGATCATAAAATCGTTTCCAACAGTAAACGTCCGTACTCGAAAGTCATGAGTTGTGTTTTGTCCCAATGCTATCGGGATGGAATTTGGGATTTGGGATTTGGGATTTGGATTTTTTGATCTTCAGCCCCACTTGACTCCGGTCATACTCAAAGAACCGCCAACAGTCTTGTCGTTGAAGAAACTCACATCGTCTTTGGAATCCTGCAAAGCCATCGCATAAAGTAGCGGATAATAATGATCGGGCGTGGGAATGGCCAATTTCGCCGCCGGATTGAGTTTCTCGTATTCGATCAAAGACCTGAAATCGCCATTTCCGATCCTTTCCTTGAAAACCGAATTCATCTCGACCGCCCAATCGAAGCCATATTCCGGTTCCGAAAGTTTGTCCCAGGCGACCATTCTTAGGTTGTGCACCATATTCCCGCTTCCGATAATCAACACGCCTTTCTTGCGCAACGCCTTGAGCTGTCTGGCCAGATTGTAATGGTATTCAGGCGGCTTGTGATAGTCGATGGAAAATTGCAACACGGGAATGTCGTGGTTCGGATACATATGGCGCACGACGCTCCAAGTGCCGTGATCCAAGCCCCAATCGTGGTCGAGCCCTACATTTGTTTCCTTAAAAAGACCCGACGTAAATTTGGCCAGCTCCGGATTTCCCGGCGCCGGATATTGCACGTCGAACAAAGCCTGCGGAAATCCGCCAAAATCGTGTATCGTTTTGGGAAAATCCATGGCCGTGACGTGCGTTCCTTTCGTGAGCCAATGCGCCGAAATGACCAAAACGGCTTTTGGCTTTGGAATCTCGCGTCCGAATTTTGCCCAGGTTTGCGAAAATTCCGTGTCCTGGATCGCGTTCATTGGCGAGCCGTGCCCGATGAACAAAACCGGATGCGTCAAATCTTCCTCAAGCAAATCTTTTGTCCAGTTATAAAAAGGCTGTGTCGAAGCCATAAGCGTTCCTCCTAGTATCGTTTTGATGAAATCTCGTTTTCGCATACAACATTTGTATATACAAATATAATGACATTTTTCACGGATGCAACTTTGGTTGACAGGATTTTAACGCTTCAAAAGTTTTTGATCTGCCGATCGTGGCGCAAAATGTGGACAATCGCGTGTTCCATCAATTGTTCGATGTCGTAACGTTGTTGCCATCCGGTAAGCATTTTAGCCGATTCCTCGCAGGTTTCAAGCTCTTCATCGGAAATTTCCGCGAAAACTTCACGCGTAAAATTTACCATGTCGTCGAGTGCGGACATGTACATGTTTACGTGCGCGAAAAGTTGCTTCGGAGGACGATTTTGAAGTTGTCCGTTGCGATTGAGCAATGTTGTCGCATAGCCGAATCCGGCGTAAACGACGTGAGAGAGAATGGTTTGGATGGAAAGACAGTCCGGATTTCGGGTTTCAGGATCGAAAACATGCACCAATTTTTCATCGGACACTTCCGAAATCGTGCGCTTCAAATCGTCGACTTTATCGGCATAAATCTCGAGCAAAGCCGTAACTGCGCCCTTTCCCACTATTTTATCAGCTGGATTCCGTCGTCCTTGATTTCGATTTTTCGGTCTTTGTACAAAGCGCCGATTGCCTTTTTGAACGTTTTCTTGCTCATTTGCAGAATCGATTTGATGTCTTCGGGCGAACTTTCGTCGTTCAGCCTCAAAAAACCTCTGCCCGATTGCAGTTTATCGAGTATCTTTTGGGCATTTGGCTCGACTTTTTCATAGCCTTGCTTTTCCAGCGAAACGTCGATTTTGTTGCCCGGACGGATTTTTTTGATGAATCCGACAAGGCGATCTCCGGGCTTGATGCTTTCGTCAAAAACCTCGTTCTCGAACAAAAGTCCTTTGAAAGACTCGTTTACGATCACGTTGATGCCGGCTTCTGTGATGTGTGAAACCAACAAATCGACTTCATCGCCAACTTCCACCGAAAGTTCGGAATTGTCCAGGAATTGATTGGTTTTGCTCGATCCGACAAGGCGATTCGACTTCTCGTCGACGAACATATAGACGATATAACGCTTGCCTTTTTCCATCTTTCGCGCCTGTTCGGCAAACGGGACGAACAAGTCCTTTTCCATTCCCCAATCCATGAAAGCCCCGAATTCATTGGTGTAATTCACTCGCAACAGAGCAAATTCATTGAGGTAGATATAAGGTTCAAGCGTTGTGGCGACTTTTCTTTCCTCGTGATCGAGATAGACGAAAACATCGACTTCCTGACCGATTTCGTATTGCAAAGGCACGTATTTGTTAGGAAGCAAGACTTCTTCCTTTCCGTCGCCCAGATAAAGCCCCACTTTGGTTTCGCGCAAAATCTCAAGCGTGTTGTATTTCCCGATTTTCATTTTAAACGTTTACTGTCGTTTGTAAACGTTTACTGTCGTTTACAAACGGAAATGCGGCCAAAGGTACGAAGTAAATCTGCAATCTTTTGGACGAATGCGATAAGGTGACAAATGCGCGATTGTCGGAACTTTCCAAAAACAAAATATCATGGCAACCAAGAAAAAACAAGTCAAGGACGATCCTTGTTGGAAAGGTTACGAGCGCGTCGGTACCAAGAAAAAAGATGGGAAGGAAGTTCCGAATTGTGTTCCTAAGAAGAAGTAGCAGTGGCAGTGGCAGTGGCAGTGGCAGTAGCAGTGGCGGAAAGCAGTGGCAGTGACAGAAAGCAGTGGCAGTGACAGAAAGCAGTGGCAGTGGCAGAAATGACGTGATGTGAAAAGTTCCAGTAGCATGGCCAGCAATATGACATATTTCGACTGAGGCTGGTTGCATGCGATAAGTTAAGTTGCTGAAATATCCAATTTCCATATTGGAGAATTTCTTGCAATGCAATCCCTAAATCCTGTACTCACTGTACAACTGATTCAGCTTCTGCGATTGCTACTGCTTTCTGAAGGCGGTCACTAAAACTGCCATTTCTTTCTGAGCTGCCTAGCTACTACAACTGCTTCTGCTTCTGCTTCTGCTTCTGCTTCTGCTACTGCTACTGCTACTGCTACTGCTACTGCTACTGCTACTGCTACTGCTACTGCTACTGCTACTGCTACTGCTACTGCTACTGCTACTGCTTCTGCAACTAACAAAAACTTCCCCATTCAGCCCAAGAGCCGTCGTAAACTGACAGCTTTTCGAAGCCGCAAATATAAGCTGCAAAAGCTGTGATGCAAGCCGTAACGCCAGATCCGCAACTGAAAATAGTCGGTTTTTCGGAATCGATTTTAGAGAAGATTTGTCTCAATTCTGATGTCGGTTTCAATTTTCCGTCGCACAGGCAATCGTTGAAGTACAGATTTTTTGCCGACGGAATATGCCCGCGCCTCAAACCTTTTCTGGGTTCGTCTTCCAATCCGTTGAAGCGGTTCGGATGGCGTGCGTCGACGATTTCTGACGTGTTTTCCAAAATCGCTTTCTTGACTTGTACCTTGTCCGCGAAAAAGTCCGGATTGAATTCCGGGACGAAATTTCCTTTGGAACCTGGTGTTTTGTGGCCATCGGAAACATCGAATCCGACCCTTTCCCATTCGGGCAAACCGCCGTCCAAAACGCAGACATTCTCGAATCCCATCGATCGGAACATCCACCAAACTCTTGGGCTTGCGTAAATTCCTTTGTTGTCGTAAACCACGATTTTACTGTCGTCGTCTATTCCCAACTTTTGGACTTCGTCGGTAAATTTTTGTTCGGAAACCATTGTGTGCGGCAAATCGGAAGTCGTATCGCTGAAGGTTTTGTCCAAATCGAAAAAAATGGCGTTTGGAATTATTTTGTTTTCAGAATCGGATTTTTCGATCGGATTTCCGAAACTGCCGTCCAATATGACCAATTTCGGATCATGGGAATTTTTACGCAACCATTCCACCGACACCAACGCCATTACGCCAATTGTTTGAAATAATCGCGCAACACGCCGTCGTTTTCTTTTTCGGGTGTAAAAATCTCGAGAATCGCCTTTTGTTTGGCCTTGTAAAGCGACTCCAATCCAGATTTTACGCTTGTTTCATCGGAAACCTTGATGTATTCGAAACCATACATTTTGGCCAAATGCTCCGCCGTCAGATTGTGGTGTGTCTCAAAAAACGTATTGAAAACCTCGGTTTCGGAATGTCCGGGCAAAATCCTGAAAATGCCGCCGCCGGAATTGTTCACGATCACCATTTTGAAGTCGTTCGGGATATAATTGTTCCAAAGCGCGTTCGAATCGTATAGGAAACTGATGTCGCCGGTAATCAATAATGTTGGTTTCTTGGACGCGACAGCTGCACCGATTGCCGTCGATGTACTTCCATCAATGCCGCTGGTTCCGCGGTTGCAGAAAACCGAAATCGACTCGTCCATATCGAACAATTGCGCATATCGGATTGACGCGCTGTTGCTGATTTGCAGGTTGCTATCTTTGGGCAAAGTCGGAATCATCCTCCCAAAAACCTTGAAGTCCGAATAAGGCGCTTTCTCGAGAAAAATCTTGTGTTTCTTTTCGCGCAAAGTCTGAACGGACGCGGCTTTCTTGGCATAATCACTTTCGACTTCCTGTGCAAAAGGCGCAATCTGGTTGAAAAAATCGTTCGGACCGCAAACGAAATGGTGCGCAAGACAACCGAAAGTATTGTAAGCGCGCAAACTGTCGACATGCCAATGGTGTTTTGGCTGAAATTTGCGAAGCCACGCCTTGACGCGTTTGGAGACGATCATTCCGCCGAAAGTGATCAGGACTTCGGGCTTGAAATTTTCAAAATCCACGTCAGAAAAAGGCGTGATGAAAGTGTCGATTTTGCTGATGAAAGTCGGATGGTGGACATTCGAAGTCACTTCGGTCATAACGACGATCGACGGATCTTTCGCCCAACTTTCGAGAATTTCGGTATCGATCTCATTCGGATCGTTTCCGCCAATGAGGATCAGTTTCTTTTTGGACGCATTCCAGATGTTTGTCGAGGCAATGATGTCGTCGATGGAAATATTCCTGAAAACCTTCGCCGCGGCCGAAATCGTCGCATCTGTTGAAAGTTTGCTCACGGTTTCATAAAGCGGTTCTTCGAAAGGCACGTTGATATGCGTCGGACCTTTCTTGAGATAAGCCGTGTTGATGGCTTCGTTGATCAGTTCGTCGTTTGCAGCGGAGGCTTCCTCGGACAGGTTCGCGTTATACAACGAATGGTTCTCGAACACGTTCCGCTGGCGGATCGTCTGTCCGTCGCCGATGTCGATTTTCGAGGTCGGACGGTCGGCGGAAATTACGACAAGCGGAATCTGGTTGTAGAAAGCTTCGGCCACAGCCGGATAATAATTGAGCAACGCCGACCCCGAAGTGCAAAGCAAAGCAACGGGTTTTCCGGTTTGTTGCGCAATTCCGAGCGCGAAAAAGGCCGCACAGCGCTCATCGGCAACACTGTAGCACGTAAAATCTTTGTGGCTGGCGAATCCTATCGTGAGCGGCGCATTCCTCGAACCCGGAGAAATGACGATCGTGGTAAGTCCTTTCGCGAGACAAATTTGCAAAACGCTCTGCGCCAAAGGGATTTTTGGGTAAATCATGAGTAAATTTTGAGAATGTAGGATAGCGCCCGCGAAGTTCGGTTCGGGATAAAGAACTATATTTGCAAAGCGCCGAAACCGAGTGCTAATTTACTAAAAAATGATGCGGCAAACTTTACTTCACCCCTTGTTTTTTCTGCTTTTGATTTGTGTTCCGACGTTTGGTCAGACGCCTTTTCCTTTCAACGAAACAGGTTACGGGAATGTCATGAAACAGGCCAAGTCAGAAAACAAATCCGTGCTTTATATGATGTATGCTGCCTGGTGTCCGCATTGCCACAAAATGCGCGACGAGGTTTTCGCTGACAAGGAAGTTTCGGATTTGCTCCAAAAAAACTTTCTCGTGGCCGCCCAAGACGTGGAACTCGAAGGCGGACGCGATTTGGCCAGGAAATTCAGCGTTTCCTCCTACCCGACTTTCGTGGTTTTGGACAAAGACGGCAATTTCCTTTACGGATTCAACGGCGAGCTCAAAAAACCTGATTTCATTGCGGAACTGAACGAGGCCAAAAATCCCGAAAAGCAACTTCCTTATCTTAAAAAGAACTTCGGCAACGATCCGTCGGACGGAAATAAGGCACTCGCGCTGATTCTCGCCTTGAGAAAAGCCTCGCTTTCGGCCAATGAAGTTGCGCTGAAATACCTGTCGACCCAAAAAGACGAACAGCTCGTGAATGCGCTCAACTGGAAAATTCTCGCAAACGGGGTTTCCGAGATCGAATCGCGTCCGTTTCAATATGTCTTGTCGCATCAAAAGGAATTCGCATCGGTTTCGTCCGAAAAAAGGGTCGCGCGCAAGATCGAAAACATCGCCATGGAAGCGCTCAAAAATCCGGCAGAAAAAGGCGACACGATCGGCTACAAAAAACAACGGGTTTTGGTCAAGTCGATCAGGATGCGAAAAACCGATTCGCTTGCGTACGTGTACGACAAATTCCTGTACGAAAAAGTCAGGGATTGGAAGGCTTACCAAAACGCGACAATTCATTCGGTAGACGATTTCGACGCCAAAAATTACTCTTCTTTGCGAAATACGGCCGCGGTTTACCTAACGGAAATTTCAGACAAGGAAGCCTTGAAAACCGCCGTAAAATGGAGCGAAAAGGCCACTTCGCTTCAAGAATCCAAGGACGGCTATCTGCAAACAGCGAAATTGTACGAGAAAATCGGGGATAAAACCAAAGCGATCGCAGCTGCGCAAACCGCTCGTGAATTCTGCATCCGCGTTGGTTTCGGAACAAAAGACGCCGACGAACTGCTAAAAAAACTGCAATCCAAATGACGACATTTTCGATCCGTGAAGCCACTTTAAACGACGTTCAGGGCGTTTTGGATATCGTGAATCACGCCATTGCGCACACGACTGCGAACTACAATTACGATCCGCAGACCATTGAAGCGCAATTGCAGTGGTTTGGGGAAAAACAGCAGAAAACATTTCCTGTTTTTGTCGCCGATCACGATGGAAAAGTTGTCGGTTTCAGTACTTACGGAACATTTCGCGAAAAAACAGGATATCGATTTACGGTCGAACATTCGGTTTATGTCGCCGATGGTTTTTCAGGGAAAGGCATCGGAAGAAAATTACTCGAAACCTTGATTGCCAAGGCCAAAGAGCAAGGTTTTCACACGATGATTGGCGGAATTGATGCTTCGAATGAAGATTCTATCGCTTTTCACCGGAAATTCGGTTTTGTGGAATGTGGTGTTATCCGGGAATCGGCTTTTAAATTCGATCGTTGGCTGGATTTGCTTTTTATGCAGCTTTTGCTCAAATGAGGTTTTTTGGTCGAACAAGACTGTAAATTTTAAACCATTAAGGTCATTAAGAACATTAAGACCATCAAGGCTTTTCGCTTTTTGCGACCGGGGAATTCCATCTTGGAAATTTTTTGAACAATTAAGAAGTTGAGACAAGTTAAGGTCTGCTCTTGATCTAAAGCAGGTAGCTCGCATAGATTTGTTTCATTCGTGGCATTTGTGCATTCGTGGCCAAGATTTCCGATGTTAGGAAAAGTAAATTGCCTCGATTCGGTTTTGCACGTGCGATCCGAGGCGAAATTTGTAAAACGATCCGTGGCTTAGAGTAATCTTGACCGCAGAAATTTAAACCATTAAGGTCATTAAGAACAGTAAGGCGATTCGCCTTGCATCCGAAATTTTCGTGGCGCTAACTTGAACGGTCAGGAAGTTCGCAAAAGTCAAGATTCGCTACGAATCGAAATCAGCCAGCCCACTTAGATTTGTTCCGTTCGTTCGCATTCGTGAATTCGTGGCCAAAAATCAGACACTAAGAGAAACTAGGTTTAAGTTGAATCGGCTTAATCCGTGCAATCCGAAGGCGAAATTTGTAAAAACGATCCGAGGCTTAGAGTAATCTTAACCGCAGAAATTTAAACTATTAAGGTCATTAAGAACAGTAAGGCGATTCGCCTTGCATCCGAAATTTTCGTGGCGCTAACTTCAACGGTCAGGAAGTTCGCAAAAGTCAAGATTCGCTACGAATCGAAATCAGCCAGCCCACTTAGATTTGTTTCGTTCGTTCGCATTCGTGAATTCGTGGTCAAAAATCAGACACTAAGAAAAACTAGGTTTAAGTTGAATTCGGCTTCATCCGTGCGATCCGAAGGCGAAATTTGTAAGAACAATCCTTGGCCTAGAATAATTTTACCGCGAATTCGCGAATTTTTGCTCGAACCGATAAGGATTCGCAAATTGGCGGTTTAGAACAAAAGCCAATCGAGGACGCAACAAATCTGTGGCGTCTTGTGCAATCAGCGAATCGGGATAAAAATCTCTTCTTCGGAATCTGGATCGTTGTTCTTATACTTCGCACCCAAAATCTCGAAATGCGGCCGATCGTCGAGCTCGAAACCAGAATTCGGCAGCCAATGGTTGAAAATGTGTCCGAAAGTAATGGCCGCGGTTTGGCCCGAACCGACGTGGAGAAAGACAGCATATTTTCCCTCGGGAATTTCTATTGATTTGAAATCTTCGGGGATTTCAGCTTCGGGATTCACGGCCGCGCCCGCCCATTTGGTGAACTCGCGCGTCGCATCAGAGAAATCGAAACCTTTCGGATAAGTCTGCAACGAGAAAAGATCGTTTCTGCGGACGTTTGCCAATTTCTTCCGCTTCGGCATAAAACCGCTCCATAACTCAAAAGATCTGTTATCGGCAAAACTCATTTTGATCGAATTTCCGGCCAAAATAGTCCTTGGAAAAATTTCAGTCCTTAAAAACATAGCCTAAAAAAAGGAACCTTAAAGTTCCTTAGTTGTAATCCAATTTATTATTTTTTCGTCGGACGGCGTCGTTCTTGGGGCGACGACCTTAACCAATTCGCCTTTCTCGTTGAGCAGGTATTTCTGGAAATTCCATTCGACCTCCGAATCCTGCAGACCGTTTTTGGATTTTTGGGTAAGCCATTTGTAGACAGCGTCCATGTCGTCACCTTTTACCGAAATTTTGGACATCATCGGGAAAGTCACACCATAATTCATTTTGCAGAATTCGGCGATTTCTTTATTCGATCCCGGTTCTTGCTCGGCGAAATTGTTTGCGGGAAATCCCACCACGACGAATCCTTTTTCCTTGTAACGGTTGTAGATTTGCTCGAGTTCTTCGTATTGTGGCGTGAGTCCGCACTTGGATGCCGTGTTGACTATCATCACTTTTTTGCCTTTGAGGCTGCTCAAATTGAAGGTTTCACCTGTCAAGGTCTGGACTTTGAAGTTCTGGTCGTAAATGCTTGGGCGTTCCATTTTTTGCTTGTCTGTGGTTTTGGCGAGTTTTTGGGAAGATGCCGAAAGGCCCAAAACGCAAAAGATCGCTATCATTATTTTTTTCATCACTGGTTTGGTGTTTTTTGTGGATTCCCAAAGCTACGGAATTCGGGCGTGAAAAGGAAACCGATGTCGTTTATAAAATGGAAAAAGCCCGGTGTTCGTAGCTCCGGGCTTTTATGACATCCGTATCAAAATCCCAAACAACTAACCGATACGGACGTCAGGATTGTCGGATTACAGGGGAAATTATTGGGGTAAAAACCCTGTAACGCCAACTGACCTAAAGATTGGGTATCGATATTTACGTAAGGAATGTAAAGTCGGATTTAAAAATGCCTCTTTTTTTGAAAAATTATTTTCGGATGCAAAACCAATGTACAAACCGCGAACTGCTCAGTTTCTTAACTAAAAATCGATATATTTGGGTAAACTACACATAATATGACCCAAGACCAATTACTGATTCTGATTGCCGAAAAGGACGGACGGGCTTATACGCACATGTATAATATGTACTCGAAAAGTCTTTTTTCTGTCATCTGCAACATGATTTCAGATCGCGAGGATGCCGAAGACGTGCTTCAGGAAACTTTCGTTAAGATCTGGAAAAACATCGATTCGTACAGCGCCGCCAAAGGCCGATTCTACACCTGGATACTCAACGTCGCGCGGAACACGGCTATCGACAAGATGCGTTCGAAAGGCTACAACAACACCAAGAAAAACCTTTCTGCCGATAATTTCGTACATCTACTCGAAGACAGCACTAGAATGACTTACAGAATAGACGCTATCGGACTTCGCGATTTTGTCAAGAAGCTCAAGCCGAAATGCATAGAGATCATCAACCTGCTTTTTTTCAAGGGATACACGCAACAGGAGGCCTCCGAAGAACTGAACATCCCACTTGGAACGGTTAAGACGCAGAACCGCAACTGCATCAATGATTTGCGAAATTTCTTACAGGTGTAAAACCAACGAACAAAAATGGAAGTAAACGAATATATAGAATCAGGAATACTGGAGCTTTACGTGTACGGTTTGCTCAACGACGAGGAAAACCTCGAGGTGAACCGCATGGCAAAGGAACACGAGGTCATCGAGGCCGAAATCGTGTCCATCGAGAAAAGCATCATCCAGCTGTCGAGCAGCTTCTCGCCTTTCCTTTCGCCCGAAAACTTCGAGGCGATCAAGGCACGACTCGAGCTCAAACACGGAAAAGTAGTCGACATTGACAGAAAACGCAGCGGCATTTCGCTATTCATCGGATACGCGGCTTCCCTCATTTTCCTTCTCGGATGCGGCTATTTCTACTACAGATGGCAGGAAACCGACAAACAGCTAATTGTTACAGGAAACGAGAATTCGACTTTGGTCGACAAGGTTTCCGATCTCGAAATCAGGAACCAGTCGACAGTTTCGGCAATCGATGTTTTGAGAGACGACAAAAACACGATCGTGCCTTTGGCCGGACAGGCGGTTTCTCCAGAATCGAAGGCTAAGGTTTATTGGAACAAGCAAACCAATACGGTTTATGTGGATGCATCGGGATTGCCTGAGCCGCCGCAAGGAAAGGTTTATCAGGTCTGGTCGCTCAAACTCACGCCGCTTACCCCGACGAGCATCGGCCTTTTGGATGATTTCAAGGGAAATTCCTCGAGAATCTTTGCTGTGTCGAATGCAACTGGCGCCGAGGCTTTCGGTATTACACTTGAGCCTGCGGGCGGAAGTAAATCGCCTACTTTGGAGCAGTTGTATACGCTCGGGAAAGTATAATTTGAATCGTCATAACACAATTCAGGTTCGAGAAATCGGGGCTTTTTTTATTTTGTTGTTCGTTATTCGTTGTTCGTTGTTCGTTGTTGAAAGTTTTCGCTTTCGCGGACATTATAAGTAAGCGCTTAATTTTTTTGAACAATTAAGTTCGTTAAGGCATTTCGTTTTTCGCTGATAAGAAGTTTCTTGGTGCGATTTTTTAAACCAATAAGTTTAGTAAGGACATTATGGCACTGCGTTTTGCGCTGACAAGAAGTTTCTTGGTGCGATTTTTTAAACCATTAAGCCCATTAAGGACATTAAGGCATTGCGTTGTTCGTTGTTCGCTGTTAAAAGTTCTCGCTTTCGTGGACATTGCAAGTACGCGCTTAATTTTTTTTGAACAATTAAGTTCGTTAAGGACGTTAAGGCATTTCGTCTTGCGCTGATAAGAAGTTTCTTGGTGCGATTTTTAAACCATTAAGTTCATTAAGGCATTTCGTTATTCGCTGATAAGAAGTTTCTTGGTGCGATTTTTTAAACCATTAAGTTCATTAAGGACATTAAGGCACTGCGTTGTTCGTTGTTCGTTGTTCGTTGTTCGTTGTTCGTTGTTCGTTGTTCGTTGTTCGTTGTTCGTTATTCGTTATTCGTTGTTCGTTATTCGTTATTCGTTGTTCGCTGTTGAAAGTTCTCGCTTTCGCGGACATTATAATAAGCGTTTAATCTTTTTGAACAATTAAGTTCGTTAAGGACATTAAGGCATTTCATTTTTCGCTGATAAGAAGTTTCTTGGTGCGATTTTTAAACCATTAAGTTCATTAAGGATATTAAGGCACTGCGTTGTTCGTTGTTCGCTGTTCGTTGTTCGCTGTTCGTTGTTCGTTGTTTGTTGTTTGTTGTTCGTTGTTCGTTGTTCGTTGTTCGTTGTTAAAAGTTCTCGCTTTCGCGGACATTACAAGTAAGCGCTTAATTTTTTTGAACAATTAAGTTATTTAAGGACATTAAGGCATTTCGTTTTGCGCTAATAAGAAGTTTCTTGGTGCGATTTTTAAACCATTAAGTTCATTAAGGACATTAAGGCACTGCGTTTTGCGTTGATCCGAAGTTTGTCCGTTCGGATTTTTAACAATCAAGAAGGTAAGATAAGTTGAGATTGTGCCGATGCGTTTCAGAGAGATTCCTTCGATATTTCACACGCCAAATTCAAATTCGCGAATTCGCGGCTAAAAAAAATGGGCCAGTTGCAGAAAACAAGCAACTGCGGCAAAAACTATGAAAAAAATTCGTGCATTCGTAGCCAAATTTAAGCTACGAATGCACGAATGTTTGGCATCAGAAAAGTAGACTGTTTTATTCAGCGGTGATCTAGCGTTTCTGCAATCGCCTCCATCCAAAGTAAGAAACAACAGAAAGCGCCACAGCGATCGCGACCGAAACATAGATGAAAGTCGGTGTCACGACTTTGTCGCCGCTTGCGTAGGAATGCAATCCCGAAAGGTAAAAGTTCACCCCGAAATAAGTCATCATGATCGAATAAAATGCGAACACACTGGCCACGTTGAACGCCCACGCGCTTTTCAGGCCCGGAACAAGTCGCATGTGAACCACGAAAGCGTAGATCATGATCGAGATCAATGCCCAGGTTTCTTTCGGATCCCAACCCCAATAACGTCCCCAACTTTCGTTTGCCCATTGTCCGCCGAGGAAATTCCCTATTGACAACATCACAAGTCCTACGGTCAAAGCCATTTCGCTGATATAAGTGATTTCCTTGATGTGCAAGTCCATGCGCTGGCGGTTTTCCTTGGTCACGAACACCATCAGCAACAAAGACACAACGCCCAAAACCATTCCCAATGTAAACGGTCCGTAACTGGCCACGATTACCGCAACGTGGATCATCAGCCAATACGAATTCAAAACCGGCTGAAGATTCGCGATTGACGGATCCATCCAATTCCAATGCGCGATCATCAGGATCATCGAGGCCACGAAAGTTCCCGAAGCCACGGTCAAAGCCGATTTTCTGGCGCATAGCAACGTGAAGAGCATCGTTGCCCATCCTACGTAAATCATGGATTCGTAAGCGTCGCTCCAAGGTGCGTGACCCGAAATGTACCAACGCGCGATAAGTCCTGAAGTGTGTAGCAAAAACAGTAAAATCGTGAGGCCATGGAAGAACCAGATGGTGTATTTCATGAACTTCCTGCGAACGAAAATATGCACGATAGAAAGCAGCAACATCAAAATGCCCACTGTCATATACAAATAATACAGGTTCTTGAAAACGTCATATTTGTTGTACAGTATCTCTGAATTGATCTTCTCGTCGCTCGGCATCACTTTTGAGCCGTATCGATGTTGGAATTTGTTGATTCCGTTCAGGTAGAAATCGGCTTCCTTATAACTTCCGGTTTCCGATGCGGTCTTGAGCGCCATCAGGTAAATCGGGATGATCTGACGCGTAAAGGTCGAGTCGATGCCTTTCATTCCGGCCTTGTCGAGTTCGAGATACGAAACCCATTTGTAGTTTTCGTCGTTCGGAACCGGGAAAATCTTGAGCATCGAACCGCTGAGAGCCGAATTGAGCAAGTTCACTTTTCGATCGGCTTCGATAAAATCCTTCTGGAATTGGCTCGGAACGGCCGCGCGATACGATTCGTCGAGATAAGGAGAGAGTTTGTAATTGCCCTGATCGTCGAAAAAGTCGATGAATTTGGCATATTTGGCTTTCGGATCGATTCCGATGAGCTTCCGTATGCTGTCATTTCCGGGTTTCAGATAAACGAAAGGCACTTCGAACCAAGCCGTCGGAAATTGCGTCATCGACAAGAAAACCTGATCGGAATTGAGTCCGTTGTACGAATCCTTTTTCGAGACCTTGCGAAGCAACTCCGATGCGAAAGTGTTCACGGGTTTCATGCGTCCGCCCGCGTCCTGAACCACAAGGCGTCCAAATTTGGCAGCGTGTTCCTCGTTGATTCTATACTTCTGCAACATCGAATCAATTTCCTTTTGGGAAGGCATCACGGGTTTTGCCGTTTCCTGCTGATGCGACGCGTGATCGTGTCCGTCGTGCTCATCGTGCTGTTGTGCGTTTGCCGAAAGTCCGAAGAACAACAAAATCGCGAGCGCCGTCTTGGCCTTCTTCTTCTCGATAGTCGCCAATTTTCTTCTCAATTCGCCCATTCTGGCGCCTTTTGCCACCAAGATGGCCATCAGTCCGCCGAACAGCAAAAAGTAACCGATGTAAGTAATCCACGTTCCCCAGAAATCGTGGCTTACAGAAAGTATTGTACCTTTTTCATCTGGATCGAACGAAGCCTGGAAAAAGCGGAAACCTTTGTAATCGAGAACGTGGTTCATGTAGATCCTCGCGTCGGTCTTGGTCTTGCCGTCGTTTACCGTGACTTTGCTCTCATACGACGAATAGCTTTTTTCCGTGCCTGGATATTTCTCGGCAATAAAGTCATTGAGTTTGATCGAGAATGGAACGTCGTAAGTTTTAGCCCCGAAAGAAAGCGTAAAATCGAGGTTGCCTATTTTAAAACTCTGAGGTTCGCCAATTTTGCCTTTCGAACCCAAAAGTGTGACTTCGCGAGATATTCCGTTTACTTTGACCGACACGATCAGCGCATCTTCGGAATTTTTTTCACGGTATTTCCCGTTGGTTTTGTAGGTCTTGAAACCTTTTATCGGTTGATCGGGGAACACGAATCTGGCCTCACCGACGCTGTAAAGCGAGCGAAACATAAGCGGTTGTACCAAACCTTTGGTGACTTTGCCTTCCATGCGGTCAGCCATTCTCATGAACTGTCCGTCGAACGGCATCTGAACTGTCGTAACGCCGCCTTTCGTGTTGATGTTGATCGCCCCGGCGACGAATTTGTTTAGCGAGAACAGCAAATTGTGGATGTTCTCGAGTTCGCCCTCTTTTATGTAATGTTCGTGCCTTCCGCCGTCTCCAGCCTCGACGATTTTTAAGTAAGTATGGCCGCCACCGTTGGGTTTGATGGTTTCGGTCGCACCCATGATGTAATTGACGTAATCGATCTCGAATGGCGTTTCGGAAAATTTCTCCTTCATCCTGAAACCGTTGTCAAGCACAGGCGAAAGCAAAAGCGATTTCTCGAACGAACGGCGTCTCAGCATTCCGTTGTATTGACCGTCGACCAAGGCCGTGAAGTGATACCGTTCGGAATATATCTTGTTTTCGGACTCGCCTTCGCGAATCGGCATTACGCCTTCGTAGCTGATGTAGCGCGTCACGAAAGCCCCGATGATGATCAGCACGAACGACAGGTGAAGCGTCAAAGTCGCTATTTTCTCGCGTCTGAGCAGGTTGTATCTTTTGATGTTTCCGATGAAATTCACCATAAACAAGAACATGATGGCCTCAAACCACCAGGCGTTGTAAACGAGAATCCTTGCGGTATCGGTATTGTAATCGTTTTCAATGAAAGTCCCGATTCCCATGGCAAGGGCAAAGGCAAGAAACAAAATGGCCATCAATCGGGTCGAGAAAAGTGCGGAAAGGAGTTTTTTTCCCATGGAAGAGCGAATCGTATAAACGTGTGCAAAAGTAAGCAAAAGTTTACTCCTCAAAGCCAAGGCAAGCGAGCAGATTTGCACTATTTAACGAAATATTCTGATTCTGAAAGCGCGAATTTCCTAACGCATTAATTTCTATTTTAGCCGATGCCAAACCGTCCCGAATATGCACGAACTAAAAATCGACCTGGCGCTCAGCCTTTTCATCCTCGGGGCGACCGTGCTGGCCTTGGTCTATCACGTCGTGCTTTACGTGTTCGGCCGCGATAAACTGCTCGTCCATTACTTGATTTACTTGTTCTTCACGAGCGTTTTCCTGTTCTCCTATTCGGGTTTGGGCGCGTTTTTCTTCGGATATGACAATCATGTTTTCTATCTCACGAACTTCCGCGAGCTCATACAAATCGTGTACCTAACCGCCTATTTCAACTTTATCGTCGAAGCGGTTGGAATCTCGAGGAAATCAGATGTTTTTTTGTTCCGAAATTGGAAATTCATAGCGGCTTTGCTGATTCTTTACGGCATCGGCTACACAATTTTAACGCTTTTTTTTCCTTCCGAAATGCTTGGAACGGCTTTTACGCTTTCGCGGATTTTCATCTTCGGCGTAACCGGAATCATGCTTTACCAAAGTTACAGACTGCGAGAGATCAAGTTTCACCTCATCGTACTTTACGGATGCACCTTTTACCTGATTTGCGGACTTATCAGCTTCATATCCAACCTTTTCAATTATTCCGATTGGCCCATCTGGCCTATTGAATGGCTCATGATAGGAAGTTTCGTCGACATTATTTTCTTCTCGCTGGCTATCGGCTACCGAAACAAAAAACAATGGGAAAACCTCAATTTCACGCTGCTCGAAGAAGCAAATAAGGTAATAGCCTTGCAGAAAATGATGCTTGCCAAACAACTCGAGATCGAAAACGAGCGCAAAAGGATCGCCGCCGACATGCACGACGATCTAGGAAGCGGACTGACGAAAATCATGTACCTGAGCCAAATGGCGTCCCAAGCGCCCGAAAGTCGCGACAATCTCAAGAAAATCCAACAAACCGCGACCGACCTCATCGGCAATATGAGCGAGTTGATCTGGGTCATGAAAGACGAGAACAACACGCTCGAAGATTTGGCCACGTACATCAAATCTTACGCGGTCGACTATCTCGAAAGCAACAAGATCGAGGTTCGCGTGGCGCTTCCCGAAGATTTCAGGAATGCCGTTCTCGACGGAAAACAAAGACGCCACCTGTTCCTGTGCGTGAAAGAAGCTTTGCACAACGTCGTCAAGCATTCCAAGGCTTCGCGTGTTTTTGTCGCGGTCGATCTGGACTCGGAATGCCGGATCTCGATTTCGGACGATGGCGTAGGATTCGCATCCGGAATCCAAAAAAATCCCGTCGGAAGAAACGGCATGCAGAATATGGAGTCGCGGATGCGGTCGATCTCGGGGCAAATGCAGGTCGTCGAATCGCACGGAATCACCGTGATTTTCTCACTTCCGCTTGACGGGAATGTCCAAAATGAACCTTTCGTACCATTGGTGACGCGCGATAACGATCTTTCCTTTGCACCAAAACCATCCGCATGATCAAGATTTGTCTTATCGAGGATTTACCCGACGTTTTGAACGGTCTGCAAGCGATTATCGCCCAAGACGGACGTTTTGACTTCCAGAAAGGTTTCGCCACGGCCGAAGAAGCGATCGCCGAGCTCCCAAAACTGCAACCTCACGTGGTCTTGACAGACATAAACCTGCCGGGCAAAAGCGGAATCGACTGCGTGCGCGAGATCAAGCCGAAATTCCCCGACATCCAATTTATGATTTTCACGATCTACGAAGACAACGATCAAGTTTTCGAGGCCTTGAAAGCGGGCTCGAGCGGTTACATCCTCAAGAATACCGCACCGTCGAAAATCATCGAATCGCTTGTGGAACTGCACGAAGGCGGAAGCCCGATGTCACCTAAAATCGCAAGAAAAGTGTTGTCGACTTTCAATAGCGAACCCGTGCAAAACGATGTGGCCGAAATTTTGTCCAAACGCGAACACGAAGTGCTGGAATTGTTGAGTAAAGGCTTTCTGTACAAAGAAATCGCAGAAAAACTCAACATCGCGATCAGTACGGTCAAACGGCATCTGAACAACGTTTATTCCAAACTTCAAGTGCAGAATAAGGTCGAAGCTGTCAACAGGCTTTACAACAAGTGATACTGCTTTCTAAACTGTAACATTTTTTCTACTGAAATCATTTAGCCTTTTTCAAACGCGATCGAATGGACTTATTTATGCAACGGTTTTTTGCCACGCAGCTTACATGATTGAATTGATCGCACGGCTTTCGGCCTTGCTTTCGGACTCACGAATCAAGCCAATAAGTTGCCGTATTCGCAGCGATTTGCCACATATTTCTTTCCAGTAAATTTATTAGCCGCGACCGAAAAACGCGAACTGGCCGAATGCGACGCACGAATTTTGTCTCGCGCTAACCTGCAAGGTTTTTCAACCTTGTAGGTTTTCAGATTTATGCCGCGAATTAGCGAATTTCTTATCGCGTCCGTCACATAATTCGTGCATTTGTGGTCAAGTATTTTTGCCTTGCATGCACAGACTTTCACCGATCACATCGATTTTCGCTCCGCTTTTGGGATCACACGAATGAACCGAAAACTTGGCGATTTCTTGACTTTTCTCACCTTACTACTGGCTAAGAATTTTCTGAAATCGATCTCAGTTCGGCAAAGATCAAAGCCCCTTACTGTTCTTAATGAATTTAATGGTTCCAAAATTTTAATCTCTCTCGTCTTTTGAAAAGTTCGCGCCAGCATTTGCGAATCGACTGCAAAAGCTTCGGAATTCTTATCTTGCAGCCATAACGACCGCCTATTTTGAAACTTTTTCTTCTTTTACTGCTTGCGATTTTTAGCGGCAACGCACAAACCATTTCGGGAACGGTTTTCGACGAGACCAAACTGCCGCTTCCGGGCGTTTCGGTTTACCTCGACGGAACTTCGGTTGGCACGCTTACTGACGAAAACGGGAAATTCTCGCTTTCCGTGGCCAAACGCATCAACACCAATCTGGTCTTTTCTTTTATCGGATACGAAATCCTGTCGGTTGAAAATCCTTTCGAGAAGCCGAAATATGAAGTGCACATGCAACCGAAAGCCTCGATGCTCAAAGAAGTCGTGATCGGCAATGACGGTTTTAGCCGAAAGTCGAAACTCAAGGCTTTCCGCGAGGAATTTCTGGGCAAGACCAAAGCCGGGCGTTCGTGCAAAATTTTCAACGAGGACGATATCGACTTCCTTTACGACTACAAAACCAATACGCTCAAGGCTTTTGCCGACAAACCGCTAAAAGTCCAAAACCCTTACTTGGGATACGAGATCGAGATCGACCTTAGGGAATTCAGCGTCGTGTTCGCGAAAAAAACCGTGAATACGGAATTCACCAACCAAAGCAGTTACGCGGTTTCGACGGTTTTCCACGAAATGCCGGATGCAAAGAAAAAGTTCGTTTCGAGACGAAGCGATGCTTATCGTGGATCTGGAACCGAATTTCTCAAGAACCTCATCGACCAAAAATGGAGTTACGAAGGTTTTGTCTTGTATGACGAAGGTTTTCCGACGAATCCCAACGAGCATTTCACCGTTTCCAACCGAAATGGCATGTTCCACGTCGCGATAAAGAAAAATTACAAAAAGGCCGCGCTCACGCTCAACGAAATTCCTTATCACGCCAAATTCGGGATTCTTTACAAAAAAGAACGGCAATCTGGCGTGCAGTTTCTAACCGATTCGTTCAACATGGACGATTTCGGGAATACCGATGTTCCAATGGCTATCATTTTTTCGGGAGAAATTTCAAAACAGCGAGCAGGCGATTTGCTTCCGATGGATTATCTGCCTTGAGCAAAACCCGCGATTTTACTACCTTAGCGCCATGATAAAAATCAGCGTCATCGGATTCGGGAATGTCGGCCAGCACTTGGCATCGGCATTCCAAAACAACGAAAAGACCGAGCTCGTACAGGTTTTCTCGAGAAGCGGGAACTCAGGCGATTTCTCGTTTTCCGACAAGATAATCAGCGATCTGGACGATTTGCTTGAAGCCGATATTTACGTTATTTCGGTTTCCGATAAGGCCGTTGCCGATGTTTCCAAAAGTTTGGCATTCGCCGATAGACTCGTCGTCCACACGGCCGGAAGTTTGGGCATGGACGTTTTGGACCGCAATAATCGCAAGGGCATTTTTTATCCGCTCCAAACGTTTTCCAAATCGAAAAATGTCGAGTTCAAAAATGTCCCGATTTGCGTGGAGGCCGAAAACGCCGACGATCTCGCGCTTTTGGAAAGTGTCGCGCACGCCATTTCCCAAAGCGTCTTCCTGATCGATTCCAGACAACGGAAAGCGCTTCACGTCTCGGCGGTATTCGTCAGCAATTTCGCCAACCACATGTACAAAATCGGAAGCGATATTTGCCGGGAACACGACATGCCGTTCGAGATACTCAAACCTTTGATCCTCGAAACCGCCGACAAAATCAAATCGCTTTCTCCCGAAAAAGCGCAGACCGGCCCGGCCATCAGACATGACCAGAACACGATCGAGTCGCATCTTGCTTTACTGTCGGATGCCAATCAGAAAAACATTTACGAACTCCTTACCTCTTCGATACAAAAATGAGTGAAATAAGCTACAAAGAAGTCATGAATGCCATCACGACTTTTATTTTCGACGTCGACGGCGTTTTAACCGATTGTTCGGTGCACGTGACTTCTGAAGGTGAATTGCTGCGAACCATGTACATTCGCGACGGTTATGCGATGGAACTCGCCTTGAAAGCCGGATTCCATGTGTGCGTGATCTCCCGTGGCAAGAACGAGGGCGTGAGAGTCAGACTCAAAAATCTTGGCTTGACCGACATTCATCTTGGCATTTACGACAAAGTCGAGACGTTCGAGGAATATGTGGAATTGTACAATATCGCGCCCGAACAAGTGTTGTATATGGGCGATGATCTTCCTGATTATTATGTGATGCAACGCGTCGGGTTGCCCACTTGTCCTTTGGATGCCGCGCCCGAGATCAAGTCTGTGGCCAAATATGTTTCGCACAGGAATGGCGGACGTGGTGCGGTTCGCGATGTGATCGAGCAGGTTTTGCGCGTTCAGGGAAAGTGGATGACTGAGAGTGCCTAATTAAGTTCCTGAGTGCCTGAGTGCGAAGTGCCTGAGTTTTTTTCCGAGTCACAGACTCGGCCACGCGTTTCGCGAAGTTAAAAACTTCGCGCCCCGAATCCCAAAACCAATAACCCGAAAACCAAAAAATGAAATACCTAAAACTAATCCGAGTCCAAAACCTGCTGCTGCTCGCCTTGATGCAACTCACCGTGCACTTCGGTTTCCTGCGCCAGCAAAACCTCGGGCTGGCACTTTCTGACCTGAACGCCTGCCTTCTGGTTTTAGCGACCGTTCTGGTGGCGGCCGGCGGTTACGTGATCAACAACATCATGGACGTAGCCACAGACCTCGAAAACAAACCCGAACAAGTCGTCGTGGGAAAAGGCGTTTCGGAAGCCGCGGCTTACAACCTCTACATCGGACTCACGATTTCAGGTGTGCTTCTTGGCTATTATCTGGCTTACGAAGTCGACAAATGGGGATTGGCCACGGCTTTCATTCTCGCGGGCGTCGTTTTGTATGCTTATGCGAATTTCCTCAAGCGTACTTTGCTGGCCGGAAACATCGCGATCGCTTTGCTGACGGGATTCAGTGTGCTTGTCGTGGGAATTTACGACCTGATTCCGACGATGCCTTTCAACGACCGCGACATGACTGAGATCGTGCTCCGGATTTTGCTCGATTACTCGATTTTTACCTGTCTGATAAACCTCATCCGGGAAATCGTGAAAGATCTTGAGGACGTGAACGGCGATTACAACCAAGGCATGAATACGCTTCCTATCGCGCTTGGCGTTTCCAGAACGGCAAAAGTCACATCGGTTTTAGGAATTCTTGCCACGGTATTGCTCGCCTGGTACATTTACGAATACCTGTTCGATTTGACTTATGTGACTTTGTATGCGCTCGTTTTCCTGATGAGTCCGTTGTTGTTCTTCTCGATCAAGATTTGGTCGGGCAAGAAACAAAAGGAATTTTCGGCCATGAGTTTGATGCTCAAAGTCGTAATTTTCTTCGGAATACTTTCCATTGCAATACTCACTTTCAACATGAACCATCGTGCTTAAGGACAAACTCAAACACAAGAACCTCATTTTGGCGTCGGGATCGCCACGACGTCAGCAATTTCTACGCGATCTGGATCTGGATTTCGAGATCCGATTGAAGGAAATCGAGGAAATCTATCCGCCAGAATTGAAGGCCCACGAAATCACCGATTATCTCGCAGTGTTAAAATCGACGGCTTTCGATGACGAACTTCTTGAAAACGACATCTTGGTGACAAGCGACACGATCGTCTGGCACCAAGGACAAGCGCTCGGCAAACCGAAAGATTATGACGACGCGGTAAAAATGCTTCGGAAAATGGCCAGCAGCACGCACGAAGTATTCACTTCGATCTGTCTCAAAACGACCGAAGCCACGACCGTTTTCCACGAAGTGACCAAAGTGACTTTCGCCGATATGAGCGACGAAGCGATCCACTATTATCTGGAAACCTGCAAACCGTTCGACAAGGCCGGCGCGTACGGAATCCAGGATTGGCTCGGCTTGACCGTGATTTCGAAAATCGAAGGTTCGTATACAAACGTAGTAGGATTGCCAACCGAAAAATTTTATAAATACTTACACAGTCTGGTTTAACGAACAGCGTCCGCAACTGATACTGTTTCTGCAACTGCCACTGCCACTGCTTCTGCTTCTGCTACTGCTACTCCAACTATCAACCTCACAAAAATGGACTACTTCGTATTCATCAACCAATATTCACGCGAAATCGTAAACTCGATTGTGCTGCTTGTCGTGGTCATGTTCTTGCGATTCATCAGCGTGAAAGCCGTGAAGCGCTATTCGGTGATCAGCGAAGTACTGCATCAGCGCTCGAATCTCGTGGTGAAATACATCAGCGTTTTGCTTACCGTGATTGCCATTGCCGCGACGATCGTGATTTGGGGCGTTGAAACCGATAATATCATCACGACTTTATCGGCGGTGATTACCGTGATTGGCGTGGCGTTGTTCGCGCAATGGTCGATCTTGAGCAACATTACCTCGGGCATCATCATCCTTTTCAGTTTTCCGTTCAAGATTGGCGACGTGATCAAGATTCACGACAAGGATTTTCCGATCGAAGGCGAAATCGAGGACATCCGGACTTTTCACACCTTATTGAAGACCAAGGACGGCGAAATCATCACTTATCCGAATAATCTTTTGCTGCAGAAAGGCATCTCGATTATCCGAAATTGGCCTGAGCCACAAGAATTTACGGATTAAAAGGTTCAATACGGTGTTTACAAAATGTCAACATAACATTAAACACTTGTGAAAATCCTGTAAGCTTTGTCTAGGAAATTATAACGAATCCCTTTGTTAAAATATCCAATTTAGCCATGTAAACCGCACATCCGACCAGAATTAAAACGGATTGCTTCCAAATCATGGCAAACATTACCCAACTTCCTTTCAACGCAAAACTTGCGTACACGCTTTTGTGCGTCACACTGCTTTTGGGCCTGGCCTACATTGCGCAGGACATCATCATGCCGATATTGCTGGCGATGCTTTTCGCGATACTTTTGCGACCTGTGTCCCGCTTTTTTTCGCATCGGCTCAAGTTTCCGCATGTTATCGCTACAATGACATCTGTCGTGCTGATGGTCGTGCTCATTCTTGCGATTTTTATCCTGCTTTCCTACCAGATTGCGGACATCGCCAACGATTGGGACAAAATCAAAAGTAATTGCGTTGTTCACCTGAACAATCTTCAGGGTTACCTGCACGAGACTTTCAACCTGAGCATGAACGAGCAAAAGAAAATGCTGAACGATGCCACGAAAGATTCGATTAGCACCGGAAAAGAGCTTGTAGGCAACACTTTGATGTCTTTCAGCGACATGGTTTTGAACCTTATCCTTATTCCCGTATACACGTTTTTATTCCTTTTGTACAGAACGCATTTTCTTCGCTTTCTGGCCAAATTGGTTCCGAATGACAAGCGCGATGTGCTTGAGGATATCTTGGCAAGGGTAAAAGTTTCCGTGCAGAGTTATATCGTCGGACTCATGATCGAGATGGTCTTGGTTTCCGTGCTGACAGCCGGCGGTTACATGATAATAGGTCTTGAATATGCGATTCTGCTGGGAATTCTTGCCGGCCTACTGAATCTCATCCCATATATAGGAATCACGATCGCAGGCGTTTTGGCCGTGGTCGCGTCAATTACTACAAATACAGATTTCTCGCTCGTACTTGGCGTCGTCGTAATAAACGTGGTCGTCCAATTGCTCGACAACAATTTGCTCGTGCCGCTCATCGTGAGTTCGAAGGTCGAGATCAACGCTTTTATTTCCATTGTCGGAATTATTATCGGAGGCGCCATTGGTGGCATTTCAGGGATGTTCCTGGCCATTCCGTTGATCGCGATCCTCAAAGTGATTTTCGATCGGATCAAACCGCTTGAACCTTGGGGCTATCTCTTCGGGGACGATTTGCCCAAGACGTATTCGTGGCACAAGCTGCGGCTTCCGCGGTATGGTTACGATTCCGATACGATGGAAGCGACTGCCGCCATAGATTCGAGCAAAAAACCCAAACCTATTTTCACCGAAACCAACACAAATCAATGAAAGCCGTAAAAAGTTTTAGGAATTATGCCGCCAAGCGATCGGTCGACGTACACGATTCGACGATGGAGCAAGGCGCGTTCATACGAAAGTTCCTGGTAAATGTCTCCGAAGTCTCGCTGTTCCTGGTGCGCGTATTCAAAAATACGTTCTCGAGAGAATTCGAGTTCAAGGAATTTCTCAAGCAGTGTTTCCAGATCGGGAACAAGTCGTTCATGCTCATTTCGGTTACCGGATTGATCATCGGATTGGTGCTGACGATACAGTCGCGTCCGGTCCTGGTCGGATTCGGCGCAGAATCGATGCTTCCGGGAATGGTCGCCGTCTCGCTGATAAGAGAAATGGGTCCGGTTATCACAGCCCTGATCTGCGCAGGTAAAATCGGATCAAGCATGGGAGCCGAATTGGGCTCCATGCGCGTCACCGAACAGATAGACGCCATGGAAGTTTCGTCGACCAATCCCGTCAAATACCTCATCGTTCCCCGCGTTTTAGCCGCCACCTTCATGATTCCGCTTTTGGCGCTTTATGCCGATGCACTCGGTTTTCTGGGAAGTTGGGCTGGTGCTAACATCAAAGGTTCGGTCAGTTTCGTGTTGTTTTTGAACCAGGCGTTCGCATCGGTGAGTTTCTTCGATTTCATTCCGGCGGTCATCAAGTCGTATTTCTTTGGGATCGTCATTGGCCTTGTCGGATGCTATAAAGGCTTCAACGCCGGCCGAGGCACGGAATCAGTCGGGATTGCCGCGAATTCTGCCGTCGTGACAGCATCCTTTTTAGTAATCCTTGTCGACCTCGTGGCCGTACAGATAACCGATTTGTTGAGATGAGCGAGAAAGAAACCAATAGCGAAAATGTAGTCGAGATCAAGGACATGCACATCAGTTTCGGAAAGAACGAAATTCTGAAAGGCCTCGATCTGGACTTGAAAAAACAGGAAAATCTCGTCGTGCTGGGAAAATCGGGAACGGGAAAATCTGTCACTATAAAATGTATCGTCGGACTGCTTCGCCCCGATTCCGGAAGCGTGAAAGTGTTCGGAAACGAAATCACGTCCATGTCGAAAAAGGAATTGGACGAGAATAGGAAAGACATCGGATTTTTGTTCCAGAGCGGCGCGTTGTACGATTCGATGACGGTGCGTGAAAACCTCGAATTTCCGCTGCGACGGATCAAAAAAGAATTGTCCGAAGAAGAAATCGACCAAAAAGTCAAGGAAGCGCTTGACAACGTGAGTTTGCCCGAGGCGATCGACAAAATGCCTTCGGAACTTTCGGGAGGTATGCGAAAACGCGTCGGTTTGGCCAGAACGATCATCGTCGACCCGAAAATCATCCTTTACGACGAGCCCACGACTGGTTTGGATCCGATCACATCTGACGAAATTTCACAGTTGATCCTCGAATTGCAGACCAAACTCAAAACTTCGTCCATCATCATCACGCACGACATCGAATGCGCCAAAACGGTAGCCGACAGAATCGTGATGCTCAAGGACGGAACCGTTTACAAAACCGGAACACTCGAGGAATTTGTCGACGATGACGACGAGTTCGTTTCCTCATTTTTTTATAGCCCTAGCCAACTTCAAAAGAAAAAACAAAAGTCATGAACGAGAAAAGCAACAACTTCAAGGTCCGTCTGGGACTATTCATATCGGTGGGAATCCTTATTTTTTTCCTCGCCATTTTCTTTATCGGAAAACAGAAAAACCTGTTCGATCCGGTTTTCCAACTGTCGACTAATTTCAAGAATGTCAGCGGATTGCAGGTTGGAAATACGGTTCGTTTTTCAGGAATCAACGTCGGAACGGTCGACAATATCGTGATCATGAACGACACGACGGTTCGCGTCGACATGCTGATCAAGAGCGATGTACAGAAATTTATCCGAAAAGATTCTCAGGCCGCGATTGGATCGGAAGGAATCATCGGCGATCGCGTGGTCGTACTTTCGAGCGGAAATCCGAGTCAGCCTACGGTGAAAGAAGGCGCGGTCATCGCCTCATCCGAACCTACGGAAACCGATGCGATCATTGCGAGTTTGTCAGTAACGGCCGACAACGCCGCCGTTGCCACGGGAGAAATCTCGACGATGCTCGAAAACATCAACAAAGGTCAAGGTACGCTTGGCCGCCTGATCCGCGATACGACAATGGCCGACAATATCGACAAAACAATCGTCAACCTCAAGACGAGTACCAAAAAACTCGACCAGAACATGGACGCGGCCAAGGATAATTTCCTGCTTAGAGGTTACTTCAAAAAACAGGAAAAAGCCAAGAAAGAAAAGGCCGAAAAGGAAAAAGAAGCCCGGGAAGAAAGACTCGAAAAGGCCAAGGAAGAAGCCGAAAAACGCAAGAAAGAGGAAGAAAAGCGCAAAAAGGAAGCCGAGAGAAAAGCCGAGAAAGAAGCTAAAAAATAATTTCGGATGCCTGCTTTCGACCATAAATCCGGGAAGTATTTCGAGATCGATTCCGCAAGGATTTACGTCGAGGATATTGGCGATAAGAACAAACGACCGATCGTATTCCTGCACGGTGGCATGGGAACCATCGAGGATTTCAACGCCTTGCTTCCACTACTCGACCCGAATTTCCGCCTGATCGGGATCGACAGTCGCGGACACGGGAAATCGACTATGGGTAATTTCGGGCTCAGTTATAGAATTCTCGAAGAGGATGTTTTGCGGATCATCGACCGGCTCGAGCTCAAACGCCCAATCCTCATCGGTTTTTCCGATGGCGGAATCACGGCCTTGCGAATTGCCTCGAATCCCGATAACAAAATCGACAAACTCGTCGTGATTGGCTCCAGTTGGCACTACAAATATCTTTACAAGACCAAGGAATTACTCGGGAGCGTGACGGCCGAAAGTTGGAAAACCAAGTTTCCGGAGACTTTTGAACTTTACCAAAACCTGAACCCTGAGCCAGATTTCAATGCTTTGACGGCGGCTTCTGTTGCCATGTGGCTGGACGATTCGATTTCCGGGCATCCGAATGAGAATGTCGTCAAGATCGATTGCCCGGTTTTGGTCGTTCGAGGTGATAAGGATCATTTGGTCGATCTTGAATCTACTTTTGGGTTGCTACAACTGTTGAGGAAGGGACATTTTGCCAATGTTCCTTTTGTTGGACATGAGGCTCATACGGAGGATTTTGAGGTTGTTGGTGGGTTTGTTTGTGGGTTTTTGAGGGGTTAGGGCGCGAAGTTTGCAACTTCGCGAGGCGTGTGAACGAGTCTGTGACTCGGAGAACTCAGGCACTTTCTACTCAGGCACTGCCAACTTTATAAAAATCTTACAACACCGCCAACAAGTCCTGTAACGCATTCGAGCGTTTCAAAACGCAACTTTGTAAGAAAGCACAGTATCAACTTTAAAACAAACATCATGAGCACAGGAAAAGTCATTTTAGGAGCAGTTGCAGGTTTGGCAATTGGAACAGCTTTGGGCGTTTTGTTCGCACCAGATAAAGGAACGAACACACGCAAGAAAATCGCCGACAAAGGAAACGGCTATCTGGACGATTTCAAGTCCAAATACAACGGAGCTATAGACTCGATCACGTCAAAACTCGACAACGTGCAACGCAAAGGCGAAAACCTTTACGAAGAAGGACAGGAAATTGCCGACAACATCAGCACCACTGTCTAACCCTTAAAAACACCAAAGATGAAAGAGAAAATACAAATGTTAAAAGACCTGATGGATCGGGCCGAACAATTCGCCAAAACGAATATTCAGCTCTATCGGTTAAAGGCCATCGACAAAGTCACCGACATCTTTTCGTCGGTAGCTTCAGGATTGATCATCATAATCACATTGACTTTTCTCTTGATCATCCTTTCGATAGGAACGGCTTTTTGGCTGGGCGAAGTACTGGGAAAGGTCTATTACGGATTCTTTGCCGTGGCCGGAGCTTATGCATTCCTGGCTATTCTGATGGTACTTTTCAGAAGGTCGATCCTCGAGGTTTTCTTCAACAACTACATCGTCAACCAAATCTTTAAAGAGAAAAAACATGCGCCAAATTAGAAACGACAAAGAGCTTCAGGAAGCGATTCTCGAACTCAAGCATCAAAGACGCTCCGAAGGTTTGGCTTTGCAGACGCAATGGGATCACACGAGAAAAAATCTCAATCCGATAGCGTGGGCGAAAGAAGGCGTTATGGATCTTTTCCGTTCGCCCGACGTAAAATCTGGTGCGTTGAAAGGATTGTTGAGTTTGGCTACAGGATTCGTAACGCGGAAGCTCGTTGTGGGCAATTCGGGTGGAATCGTCCGGAAAGTCGTAGGAACGCTTGCGCAGACCGGCGCTACGAGTTTAGCTTACAAAGGAACTGGAGCCATCCAGGAAAAAGGCGCTTCGTGGTTGTCCAAGACGCTCAAGAAAATGAAAATCGGCAAGTGACGGCCAAATTGAATTCTTCACTAAAAGTCCGGACAGACAAATAACAATAAGGAAATTCCGTTTGTGAATGCTTATTTTTAGTTGTTTCTTCGGATTTCCTATTTTATCAGATATAACTTACGCCAAATGCCGCGCCATCTTTCGAGTTGTGTTTTTTTGCTCGCCATTTTTTGGTGCTCGTCGGCTGTTGGACAAAATACAGATGCGAAGGCCAAGCGCGATTCTGTGATCGTCGTGAAAGATTCGGCGGCAATGTATCGGAAAATAGAAACCTATTCCAAAAAGCGCAAGTGGACGTCATTCATGCACGGACTCATCTTCGAGCCGCTGACGCCAAAGAACATCAAGGCCAGAAAACGCGCGCAGACACGAAGATTCAAGGATTACCAAGGGAAAATCGTCCGGAAAATCGATGTCATCACGCTCGATCCTTTCGGTTATTCCGAATCGGATACGGCGGCCAAACCTCAAAAGTCTGTCGCACAATTGGGAAATCGGCTGCATCTGAAATCAAAACGGCTTACGATCCTGAACCTGATCCTGATCAAAAGAAACCGACCGCTCGATTCGCTTTTGGTCAAGGAATCCGAACGTCTGATCCGGACGCAACGCTATGTGAGACGCGTCCAGATTACTCCCGTTGCGACGCCTTTCAAGGATTCGGTCGATATCGAAATCCGCGAGCTCGATTCCTGGTCCTTGATCCCCGATTTTTCGGCTTCCACTTCGAGAACCAATTACGAACTTACCGAACGCAATTTCCTTGGCCTCGGACACCAGGTGGAACAGCGCTACCAAAGAGATTTGCGAGACGGCGACGATGCTTATGCCGCGAAATACATCATCCCGAACGTGATGAACACTTTTGTTCGGACTACCTTGGTCTATCAACTTGACCTCAGGAACAATTACGTCAAAAGCGTCAACGTCGAACGGCCTTTCTTCTCGCCTTTCGCACGTTGGGCCGGCGGTGTCTTTTTTGACCAAAGATTCCGCACCGACACTTTGCCCAATGCGAACAATGTTTTCGAATGGCAGAATTTCAAGTCGAATGCCACCGATATTTGGGCAGGCCACGCCATCCGGATTTTCAAAGGCGAATCGGAAGACGAACAAACCACGCGTTTGATTACCGCGGCCCGTTACTACAAACTTAATTTCGTCGAATCGCCCACGATCCAGTACGATTCCATCAATTTCTATGCGACCGAACGCAACTACCTAATTGGAATCGGGATCAGTTCGCGCCAGTTTGTCCAGGATCGGTATTTGTTCAATTACGGAATCATCGAGGACGTTCCGGTCGGGAAAGCTTTTGGGATCACGGGCGGCATGCAGAAAAAGCACCAAAGATGGCGCACGTACGTCGGCGCGAGAATTACATCCGGAAAATACTACAATTGGGGATATCTGGCGGCAAATCTGGAATACGGCACCTATTTGAGGAACGAGGAATTCGAACAAAGCGCGCTTTCGCTCCAGTCGAACTATTTTACGCCTTTGTATGAAACCGGAAAGTGGAAATTCCGACAGTTCATAAAAGGAAGCCTTGTCATCGGCAACGATCGCGAACCTTCTTGGGGCGACATGATGACCTTGAAAGGACAACGCGGTATTCAAGGCCTCGACAGCCGAACGCTTTACGGAACCAAAAAATGGTTGGTGACCGCCCAAACCCAATCTTATGCGCCTTGGGACGTTTGGGGTTTCCGTTTCAACCCTTATGTGTCCTACAGTATAGGAATGTTGGGCGACGGACCGAACGGTTTCAGCAAAAGCCGGGCTTATTCGCAAATTGGCGCAGGATTTATCATCAGTAACGACTTTTTGGTTTTCAGTTCGTTCCAGATCTCGTTTTCTTACTTCCCGACGCGACCGGACGATGACGGTGGCGTTTTCAAGACAAATTCCTTCAATACAGAAGATTTCGGTTTAATGGATTTCGAATTGGCCAAACCAAGGACGGTTTTATACGAATGATCGCAATCCTGTAAACCGTTCGAAAAATGGTATAATGCATCTGCGGCAGCTTTATCGGAATTTTATGCCAATAAAACACTTAGCCATGAACCTAAAGAGAATATTCGGGACACTTTTGACCATATTGGGAATTATCGGACTCATTTACGCGGCTTACGTGTTCATGAACACCGAAGGAAAAATGCGCGACATCAAAGCCTTGGCCATTTACGGCGTACTTGGATTGATTTTTTTCGTGTCGGGCATCGGGCTTGTGAAACAGACGAAAGACGCGGCTTGATCTTTTCCGCTTTTGACTTCTAGAGCTCTCGGTTTCCGGGGGCTTTTTTTTTGAGTACCTGAGTTTGAAGCCCTGAGTTTTTTTCCGAGTCACAGACTCGGTCACACACTGCGCGGAGTTGCAAACTCCTTGCTACCCGTAACCGACAACTTGTCGGAAAAACCAAATCCCAAATTCCAACAATCCAAATCCGAAAATCCGAAAACCCAAAACCAAAAACCCAAATCCCAAAAAATGGTTTAACTGTAACCCTCAAACCATAAGATATAACCTTGTGGAAAAACCCTGATAACCGTATAAATCCGCAGTATAACCGTGTAAAAAATCAGGCTTGCATCCGTCGTTACTTTGTAATGTAGAAATCAAGAAATACTTACTGCCATGAAAACGATACTTTACCTTTCACTTAGTTTAATGCTTTTTTCAGCAACCGCAAAAGCACAGGATTCTTATAACACGAATGCCGAAACCGCCAAAGAATTATCGGCTGCGATGGGCAATGACGACCTTTTGAACGTGCGTTATTTTTACTATCCGAACCTTCAGGCTTATTTCGACAGAGAAACTTCCACTTACCTATATACCAGAAACGGAAACGACTGGATCGAAAGCTCAAAATTGCCAAATGCGTTGCGCGGTTATTCGCTCTCGAACAACAAACGAATCCCGTTGACAGATTATACTGGAGACGAACCTTATGAGCTCATCAAAGAACACATCCAAAAATATCCGGCGAACTACACGACAAAAAGATTGCCGAAAGACAAAGAACCACAAACAGAAGGCGTAGCAATGCAATAAGTGTATTGGCAAACTGCAAACTCTTGAAAAACAGGATCCGAAATGGTCCTGTTTTTTTATACCTACAACTGTATAATTTGTAAGACAATTACTTTTGAAATCGATCAATTAATGCATTTCATCGGTTTTTTATGTATTTAATCGATTTAAAGTGTACTTTTATCGACGAAATAAAAAGTGATCTCGTTATGAAGATTTTCAAAACTTTGCTCCTGATTGTTTTGTTCTCGATTTCGGGCGTAGGATTGGCTCAGGAAACGCCGGTGAAGCGAATTCTTCCGGCCGATCCGGAAACCAATTGCCAAATCAGGTATTACTATTATCCGAACCTCGAAGCTTACTTTGACAAGGCCGAAGAGCTATACATTTTTCGCGACAAAGGCGAATGGAAACGCGAAAAGGAAATTCCGAGCGGCTATCGCGGATACGGACTGTACAATAAAGTGAGCATCGCAATCACGGATTTTGACGACGACGACATCACGCCGTTTTTCAATGCCCACAAAAAGAAATATCCCTATGGCTCGTTGAAACGCGCGCGGGCGACTGTTTCAAACCACTAAATTACCAACCCTACTACCAAATAAATATGAAACGAATGGCATTGCTTTGCTGCTTTGCCCTGACCGCCTGTGGCATGGCGCGAACGGCAGAAGCGGCACAAAACTCAAAATCGAATCCGGTCGAACCGGCGAAAAAAGTGACGTCGGTACTTAGGACTGACGGCTACTATTACAGATTCCAAAATCTGGATTCCCACAAAAGTTTCCGAAATGACTTTGATGATTACGCTTCCGCGGACAAACGAGTGTTTTTGCCTCTGGTGCTTTCGCCCGAAGGAAATGCTTTCGCCCAATCAAGCCTTTCGGACGCAAAAGCCCAGGATGCGAAGCCGTGTTTTACATCTGACGGAAGCCAAACCGAAAACTCGCTCAAGAACTTCGAATGTCTGCTAACATCGGAACAGACGAAAAAACAATGGTCGCTTTGGAAAACAGGTGATTTCGAGATTGTCGGAACTTCCATTTCGCTTCGAATGCGTTATTCGGACGACAAAAATCCCGAGTTCGAGGAAAGCGGTTTCGTGCTGAACGACAGCAGTTTTGTATTGAAAACATCGGTGAACCTCAAAAATGGAAGCCGTCAGCCTATCGACAAAAAGTTCTGCTTCCGCCATTTCGACAATATCCCGAATCTCGAGAAAGAATTGCTTGCTCACAAAAAGAAGATCAAGAAAAAGCTAAAATCGGCGGCGCTTGCTTCGAACTGATCTCCGATAATTGGCCGACGGCCTCGAACATTTCGGAACTGTAAATTGCCGATACGCATTAGTGCATTTGTGGCTCAAATCCTTGGAATTCATGCCAATGTCAAAAGGCGATGCACGAGTCTGTGGCTTCACCTTTATTTTGCCACGGATGCACTTATTTTTGCTTCGCTTCCAGAATCCACTGACCAAAAATTCATCGCCACGACCTTAACTTTTTACCTGTTAAAAAATTTCCCCCGAAAAATTTCGGTTCGACAACGCAAAGTGCCTTAATGAACTTAATGTTCTCAATGGTTAAATTCTTGCTTCCGATAAACTCCAAATTTCGCGAAATCCAAATCAGAACAAATAAAAATCCTTAAAATACACTTCGCAACATATTAAAAACCAAATACTTATATATTGATTCGACGCTTTTGGCAGATTGGCACGGTCGTTGGAAAGCCAGACATAACAACAACCTAAATCGTTACGTTATGAAAACTCTCAAAATCTTCGCCCTCGGATTGTTCCTCGCCATGACAACCACATCGTTCGCCCAGGTTTCGGTCAGCGTCAACATCAATGCTCCAGCTCCGGGTTGGATCGCCGCTCCGGTTCCGGCCGCGCGTTTCTATTATCTGCCAGAGATCCAGGTGTATTACGACAGACCAGCGGCCCAGTTCATTTACATGAACAATGGCGGATGGATCCGTTCGAGATCGCTTCCTGTCGCTTATCGCGGATATGACCTTTACCACGGACGCACCGTTTGCCTGGACGATTACCGCGGACACGCTCCATATTCATACTATAAAACCCACCGCGTGAGATATGGCGGCCCGCGTTATGCCGCTCCGGTTCGCACCGTTTACGTCAAGGAAAGACATCACGGTCGTGGTCACGGACGCGGACATTACAAAGAACACAGAGAGCACCGCGGACACGGACGCGGACATCACAGATAAGAACCACATTAACACGAAGGCGCCTTTTGAGCGTCTTTTTTTGTCGCCTTGATTTCGTACTTTTGGAATCTACCAAAAAAAACACACGACGTTTCCATGCCAAACCGTTTATTTTGGGCAATTCTCGTTTGCCTGCTCGCTTTCAACTCCAGTTTTTCCCAACCGCCAAAACCGAATTCGGCCGAGATTTTCGCCGATGTCCAAAAACTCAACTTTTTGGGTTCGGTGCTTTACATCGCGGCGCATCCCGATGATGAAAATACGCGATTGATCTCGTGGTTTGCCAACGAGAAAAAAGCCAGGACAGGTTATCTTTCCCTGACAAGAGGCGACGGCGGACAGAATCTGATAGGACCGGAACTTCGCGAATTGCTTGGTGTGATCCGGACACAGGAATTGATAGAAGCAAGAAAAATCGACGCAGGCGAGCAGTTTTTCTCTCGTGCGAACGATTTCGGCTATTCGAAAAATCCCGAGGAAACGCTCAAAATCTGGAACAAGGACGCGGTTTTGTCAGACGTCGTCTACCTGATCCGGAAATTCCGACCGGACGTCATCATCAACCGTTTCGACCACCGCACGCCGGGAAGCACGCACGGCCATCACACTTCGTCGGCAATGTTGTCTGTCGAAGCTTTCGATTTGGCGGCGAATCCGAAAATTTATCCGAATCAACTCAAACTCGCACAAATCTGGCAACCCAAACGCCTTTACATGAACACATCGTGGTGGTTTTACGGAAGCAAGGAAAAGTTCGACAAGGCCGACAAGACCAACATGACGCAGCTCGAAACGGGTGTCTATTACAAATCTTTGGGCAAATCGAATCAGGAAATCGCGGCGTTGAGTCGAAGCAGCCACAAATCGCAAGGTTTCGGAAACACGGGCGTTCGAGGCGAAGATTCGGAATTTCTTGAGTTTCTGAAAGGCGATCGTCCGAAGCAGAAAACCGATATTTTCGAAGGCATCGACACGTCCTGGAACCGCGTCAAAGGCGGAAAAGCGATTGGGGAAATTTTGGCCAAGGTGGAAAAGGATTTCGATTTCCGCGATCCGTCGAAGAGCATTCCTGATTTGGCCAGCGCGTACGATCTTATCCAAAAACTGGACGACGAGTATTGGAAAAATCTCAAATCCGAAGAAATCAAAAACGTGATTGCCGCTTGCGCCGGATTGTATCTCGAGGCCGTTTCAGCCGATGCCGAAGCAACTCCGAATTCGTCGGTGAAACTCAAGATCGAAGCCATCAACCGCAGCCAGATTCCGATGCAACTCAACAGTATCACGAGTTTTCCGTCGTCGATGAGCACGATGCAAGTCACCGAACTCAAAGCCAACGAAGACAAAACTTTCGACACTGCGCTCGAACTTCCGTCAGATTTGAGCTATACCGAACCGTATTGGTTGTCGCAAAAAGGAACCGTCGGAATGTATCGCGTGGACGATCCGAAACTCATCGGAAACCCTGATATTACCAGACAAGTGAAGGTAACGTTCCACATCGGCATCGGAAACACGACAATCCCGTTCGAGCGAACCGTGGTTTACAAATACAACGATGACGTGAAAGGCGAAGTCTATGAACCTTTTGATATCGTCCCGGCCGTGACGACTTCGATTTTGGACAAAGTCGCGATTTTCGGCGACGGAAAACCCAAGAAAATTTCGGTCAAGGTTACATCTGGCAAGAACAACGTCAGCGGAAATGTGGCTTTGGAAGCTCCGAAAGGCTGGAAAATCAGTCCTGTTTCGAATGCCTTCAACTTGGCCAGAAAAGCCGAATCGACCGTGGTGACTTTCGAGGTCACGCCGTCAGTCAACGCCGAAGAAGTCCGTGTGAAAAGTATCGCGACCGTCGATTCTCAAAAACTCGACAAGGAACGCACCGCAATTTCGTATCCGCACATTTCAAAACAACAAGTCATCAAGGACGCCGAGGCCAAATTCATACGACTCGACATCAAGACCGGAAAGGAAAAAATCGCCTACATCATGGGCGCCGGAGACGAAGTTCCGAACAGTTTGCGCCAAATGGGCTACGATGTCGTGATTCTGTCTCCATCGGAAATCAACGCCGAAAGACTCAAGGATTTCGATGTCGCGATGACGGGAATCCGTGCTTACAATGTCGTGAAAGAACTCGAATTCAAACAGGCGGCTTTGCTCGATTTCGTGAAATCCGGCAAGACGATGATCGTGCAATACAACACTTTGGACGATCTGACTTCAAAGGAAATGGCACCTTTCCCGCTCAAACTTTCACGGGATCGCGTGACCGAGGAAGATTCCGAAGTGCGTTTTCTCGATCCGAAAAGTCCCATTTTGAATTATCCGAACAAAATTACCAAAACCGACTTTGAAGGTTGGACGCAAGAGCGCGGACTTTATTATCCGAACACCTGGGACAAGGCATTTTCGCCCGTGATTTCGTCGAACGACAAAGGAGAAGCTGCGAAAGACGGAGCGATTTTGGTCGCCAAATACGGAAACGGTCACTACATTTACACGGGTTTGAGTTTTTTCCGCGAATTGCCTGAAGGGGTTTCGGGAGCGTTCCGACTCATGGCCAATATGATTTCAATTAATAATTGACAATTAATAATTAATAATGAATAATTGATGATGAAAGATCGCAACGCAAGCAGCTGGAAAAAAAGCTACTCCTGGGTTTTGCTCGCCAATGTGGCCTATATCGTGATTTTTTATTTCCTCATGCAAATTTTTTCGTAGATGCACCAAATAGACTGGATTATCCTTTCGGTTACGCTTTTGTTCATCGTGGTTTACGGCGTTTGGAAAACGCGTGGTTCGAAAAATGTCGAGGAGTATATTTTGGGCGGAAACGAAACGCCTTGGTGGACGGTCGGCCTTTCGGTCATGGCCACGCAAGCCAGTGCGATCACGTTCCTTTCGACTCCGGGTCAGGCTTATGCCGATGGAATGGGTTTCGTGCAGAATTACTTCGGATTGCCAATCGCGATGGTTGTGATTTCGCTGACGTTCATCCCGATTTTCCAGCGTTTGCGCGTGTTTACGGCTTACGAATATCTCGAGCAGCGCTTTGATGTCAAGACGCGTTCGTTGGCTGCGATCATCTTTTTGATCCAGCGCGGACTCGGGACTGGATTCACGATTTATGCGCCGGCGATCATCGTTTCTTCGTTGCTGGGATGGAATCTGACCTTGCTAAACATCATCATCGGAATTCTCGTGATCATCTACACTTTTTCGGGCGGAACCAAGGCCGTGAACGTCACCCAAAAGCAACAGATGTTCATCATCATGCTAGGAATGTTCGCCGCTTTCTTCCTGATAATCTATTACTTGCCGAATGATATGTCAATCTCGAACGCCATGCACATCGCGGGCGCGAACGACAAGATGAACATCGTCGATCTGAGTTTCGACCCGGAGGAAAGATACACGCTTTGGAGCGGGATCGCGGGCGGATTCTTCCTCGCATTGGCCTACTTCGGGACCGATCAGTCGCAGGTTGGCCGTTATCTGTCGGGAAAATCGATACGCGAAAGCCAAATGGGCTTGATCATGAACGGTTTTCTAAAAGTGCCGATGCAGTTTTTCATCCTGTTCACGGGCGTGATGGTTTTCGTGTTTTTCCAGTTCAATCCGGTGCCGCTGAATTTCAACCCGAACAACACCGCTTTGATCGAAAAATCGATTTATGCCAACGAATACCATGCCTTGGAAAAGAAATTGGTCGAGGTTAACAACGAGAAAAAAGAGTTCAACCTGATTTACATAGACCACTTAAACCAAGGGTACGACAATAAAATTTTGAGACGGCAACTTGTGGCTCTATCTAGTCGGGAAAGTGATCTGCGCGAGCAAGGGCGCGAACTCATCAAAAAAGCCGACGCCAAGGCCGAAGCCAACGACAAAGACTACGTTTTCCTGCATTTTATCCTCAATTATCTGCCGCAAGGCCTTGTCGGATTGCTGCTTGCGATGATTCTCTCGGCAGCGATGTCGAGTACGGCTTCAGGTTTGAGCGCACTCGCCTCCTCGACCGCGATCGACATTTACAAAAGGAACGTCAAAGGCATAAAATCGGAGAAACACTATTTGAACGCGACCAAATTTTTTACCGTGGTTTGGGGCTTTATCATCATATTGTTCGCTTGTTTCAGCGCCTTGTCAGAAAACTTGATCCAACTTGTGAATATCGTCGGGTCGATTTTCTATGGAACGGTTTTGGGGATTTTCATCGTCGGATTCTACGTGAAATACGTTCGGGCGAAGGCGATTTTTTACGCGGCCTGTATCACGCAAGTCACGGTTATTGCTGTTTATCTGTCGCAAACGGTCGCTTATTTGTGGCTGAATTTTATTGGCGCTTTGATGGCGGTTATATTGTCCGTGCTTTTTGAGGCGACGGTTTTCCGAGAAAAGCAAATCGCCTAAACCTACAGCGCGATTTTTAACAAAAAGTACATTTTTTCTGTAATGGACGTATTTGCGAAAGTCCGATATTGCCACAGGGAAGGGGCCGGTGTTTATCCCTACGAAAAAAAATTCCACGTTGATTACAGAAAATCTGTAAAATTTGTTAAAGGTTGTCTCGTATCAGACGGAAAAATAACGAACCTAAATCGCGACCTCCAAAAATCGTCCAAAAAGAATGAAAGCGAGCTACCGCACCGATCTTACCATAAACGACTTGCATCGCTGGATTGACAAAAAAGCATCGGAGACAAAAGGATTTCCATTCAAGCGTTTGATTTTCCGAACCTCCAAACGCAAAACGGTTTTCAATTTCGAAAAGAACAACCAAGCGCTCATTCATCATTCCTCCTACAATCGTGGCAAAACTTTAGAGTCATGGAAAGCTGCACATTATAATTCACCGCAATGATGTCGGAATTTGGCTTTTCTGGCTTGCAAGCGTCGGAACCGTAGCCATAATAGTCACAGTCGGCGTTAAGGAAGGCTTCGGCGCCGCGATTCCTCTCATCCCATTATTGATTTTCAACGTTTTCATATTTGGTATCATCGCCTTCATTTCTTCTGTGATACCGGCCAACGATGCCAAAAAAATGGATCGAACGAGAGCTCGGTCTTGAAAGTGAACAAGTGCCCGAGAGACTGCGCAAATAGGTAAGCCTGGCAAAAAAAATCCGGAAAGGTCACCCAATCCGGATCTAAAATTTACGATAACCCAAAATTCAAATCAAAGCAAATTGGAATTTGGAGTTTAAAGTTTTACCCCTTGCTCCACTCCGAAATACTCTCGGTATTCATCTTGACATAATCCTGGTTTTTAGCCGCCTGAGCCGCCGCCAAAGACATTTTTGCCGTTTCGACAGCGCCTTTTTTATCGCCGAGCTTGGCTTGGATCAGCGCTTTCTGGCGCGTCATCCAAAACGGTTTTTCTTTGTCCTTGTTGAGTTCAAGCGCTTTGTTGACATAAGTCAAGGCTTGTTTCAAGTCGCCGTTTGATTGGTAAAGATAGCTTCCGGCAGAGAAATAATCATTGTAAGAAGGACCGTTCAAGGTTTTTTCGATACTTGCCATAGCCGCTTTTGCCGTCGGAACTTCGAACTTTACCGGAATCAACGTTTTTTCCCACATGATCTCCAAAACGCCGAAGTTGTTGTCAAGGTTGTTGATGTCGATCGTGAACGACTCCACAACGCGGTTCATCTGGAAAGGTTTCGCCGATGTTTTCAAGGCCACTTTCGACTCGTCCCAAGTTTCGGGCGTTCCCCAATTGCTGATGTCACTGTAGAAAATCACGTCCCAATTGTCTACTCTCGGCACTGTGTAAAGCGCGTATTTTCCTTTTTTCAACGATTTTCCGTCGATTGTCACATCTTCGCTGAATGTCACGATCGTGTTGGCGTTCGCTCCGGTTCTCCAAACTTTTCCGAATGGCACCAAATCGCCGTAAACCGTGCGTCCCTTAAGGCTCGGGCGCGAATAATCGACTTCGACATCAGTCAGGCCGACAACTTGCGTAATGGTAGCATGCGGGCTCGGAGCAGGCGTTTTCACCTGTGCTTCGATCGTAAAATTGGCAATGAAAACCGCCAGGGCAATGATAATTTTTTTCATTTTGATCGTGGTTTTGTTATGGGTCAAAATTAAGCAAATGGGTTGGTCAATCTGTTAATATTTTTCTAATATCAACCGTAAAACTGTCTAAGGATTTGGCTCGAAACTTAAACACGCCTATCTTTAAATGATGAAGTTATACCAACTCAAAACCGTCCAGAGATTTCCTGTGGGAAGCGAAAAACTGTGGGAATTCATCGCAACTCCCAAAAATTTGGCAGTGATTACGCCCGCTTCGATGGGATTCAAGACCAAGTCCGGAGACGAGCGCGAAATGTTCGCCGGACAAATCATCGACTACACGATCACGCCACTTTTGGGACTCAAAATGGATTGGGTAACCGAAATCACGCACGTCGAAAACGGCAGTTATTTCGTGGACGAACAGCGTTTTGGGCCTTACGCCTTCTGGCATCACAAGCATTTTTTGGTCGATACCGAATTCGGATGCGAAATGACAGACGTCGTGCATTACAAAGTGCCAATGGGTTTTCTGGGACAACTCGTGCATCCTTTTCTGGTGCGTCCTAAACTCGAGCAAATCTTTGAGTTCCGAAGAAAAAAATTGATAGCATTGTTTGGTGCGATCGATTGAAAAATCAGCGAATTTCGGGTCATCGGTCATTTGAAAATCCGAAAATCTCGTAATCCAACAATCCGAAAATCCGAAAATCAAAAAACATGAACATCTTCTGGTTCCGACGCGACCTGCGCCTAAACGACAACTGCGGACTTTTTCACGCCTTGAGCGCCAACGAGGAAACGCTTCCGATTTTTATTTTCGACGAACATATTCTCGAGGATTTGCCAAAAGACGATCATCGCCTCACGTTCATCCACGAACTTTTGGAGCAAATGAATTCGGAACTTAAAAAATACGAGCGCAAACTCGCGGTTTTCCACGGCAATCCTGAAGCGATTTTTAGGAAACTGCTGTCGGAAAACGACATCACGAATGTTTTTGCCAACCACGATTACGAGCCTTACGCGAGAAAACGCGATGCCGAAATTTCAAATTTTCTCAAGGCGAACAACGTTGGGTTTGCAACTTTCAAAGATCAGGTGATTTACGAAAAAAATGAGATCGTCAAGGACAATGGCGAACCTTATGTGGTTTACACGCCGTTTTCAAAGCGTTGGCTCGAGGAATTCAAGAAATGTGAATTGCCGGATTTTGATTCCGAAAAACTGCTGTCGAACATCGCCAGGCACAACCACAAATTTCTCGCTTTGCAAGACATCGGATTCCAAAAATCAAAACTCGAAATTTTCGATTATCATCTGACTCCCAAAATCATCGAGGAATACGAAGATACCCGTAATTTTCCTGCGATTGAAGGCACTTCGAGAATCAGTCCTTACTTGCGGTTCGGCGCGATCAGCATCCGGAAAGTCGTCAAAAAAGCGTCAGAGGAAAAGAACATCACTTTTCTCAAAGAGCTGATCTGGCGCGAATTTTTCATGCAGATTTTGTGGCATTTTCCGCATACGACCACAAAAGCGTTCAAACCGGATTACGACCACATCAAATGGCGGGATTCCGACGGGGATTTTGAGAAATGGTGTCAAGGAAAAACCGGTTATCCGTTGGTAGATGCGGGAATGCGACAACTCAACGAATCGGGTTACATGCACAATCGCGTGCGTTTGGTCGTCTCGAGTTTTCTTTGCAAGCACTTGCTTCTGGACTGGCGTTTGGGCGAGGCTTATTTTGCCGAAAAACTGTTCGATTTCGAGCAGTCGAGCAACGTTGGGAATTGGCAATGGGCCGCCGGAAGTGGCGTTGATGCGGCGCCTTATTTCAGGATTTTCAATCCGTCGGAACAATTGCGCAAGTTCGACAAGGACTTGAAATACGTGCGAAAATGGGTTCCGGAATACGAATCTTTCGATTATCCCGAACCGATGGTCGATCACAAGGAAGCGCGTGAGCGTTGTCTGAAGGTTTATAAGGAAGGCCTGAATCGGTGACATTCAGGGACGCGTCGAAAATTCCTGACAGGGCTTTAATTGTCGAGAAATTTATAATTCGTGCATTGCCTTTGGCCAGTTCGCGTTGCCCGGATCGTGTGCCCAGATAATGTCAGCCGCGAATTTGCGGTAACAATGAAATTCGGCGCAAACTAAACTTTCCTTAACTATCTTAATTGTTAAAAAATCAGCAGTTTCAGAAAAGGCGATCGTTCGTCCTGAAAAAACAAAGCGTCTAAAGCTTCTTACTGATCTTAACGGTTCAGATTAAATGGAGGATGAACTGGAATTTCCCAGGAAAATCAGCTCATTTTCAAATAAGAAGAACAACTGATAAAACTTCCATCAAAAGAAATCCCAACCTCAATTTTACCCTCGGATTCCGTCAAAGAAAAATCCAGTTCACGCGGCAAAACAAGATTTTCAAAAAAAAGTCTGCAAATGATCCGAGTATCGGACACCACGAATTCAAATTTCAGGGCAAAGTCGAAATTATTCCTTATCCGCAGATCTTTGTAACCAAAAACCAAAGTCGCATCGCTTCCCAAAGGCGCAAACCGCGTCTCATCGGTATAAATATCGAGTGAATGATTGTGGCGCTCGACTATTTCCAAACCCGCGATCAGACTCAAGTGATAAACGATTCCAGAAACCTGGCAAATGCCACCGCCGGCCTCGTTTCGCAATTTCCCGTTTACGATAGACCGACTTTTTTTTAGGATTTTTTCGGGGTTTCCGATGACTTTCCAGAATGACAAAATCTCATCCGGAAGTAAAATCACATGCTGGATTTTGTCCGAAACCAAGCGGATGTTGTGCAGTTTGTTGGCTAAAGTCTCCGATGGCTTGATTTCCTGGGACAATTCCAAACGATGCGGAAAATCGAAACCGATGCGTTTTCTCGCGAACTTTCCGGCGTTTCCAGAAGTCACATCGGTAAAGAAAATCAGCAGCCTTTTTACGTGCAATTTCGCTGTTGACAAGGCTCTCATGTTTTTCGGAATTCAAAAATCAGATAAGAACTGAATGCTTTGAAAATGGAATTCGCCAGCCACGAATCGAGTTTCGCGAAAATTGGACGTAAGGTTATCGGAAAACGGTGGATCGGCAAAAACAATATCCCAAAAGTATTTTTGATTTCAAAACCCTCGATCTCACCGAGTTCTTCGGATGTCGAACTGAACGAACCGTGCCAATTTTCGCCTTTATACCCAAATAATTTTCGGCGTTTTCGGGAAGGAATGTCAAAAATGACGCGTCCTTGCGGCTTTAGAATCCGATGGCATTCGGACAGGATCTCCTTCATTTTTGCTTCGTCCAAATGCATGAAAAGGTGGAAGATCGTGACCGCGTCTATTGAATTTTCTGGCAATCCAGTGTTTTCGGCATCGGCAATCCTAACTGTTTTTTCGGGAAATTTCTGTTTGGCGACCGCGATCATTTCGGCACTCGCGTCGATCCCGATTGTGGCGAAGTTCAGAAAACGTCCGCTTCCGCAGGCCAAATCGAGCACGATTTCGTTTGTATTGTCCAGAAGTTTGTGCAGGATTTTTCTTTCCGAGGCGTCGATGAATTTTCCATACGAATTCCCGAATCGGTCGCGATCGTAATCCTTGGCAAGTGCATCGTAATAGGAAATAATCTCGTTTTGGGACACTTTTGAGGCTTTTCCCAAATGTGCGGAAAAAAAGCGTTACCTCAACATTGGATTCTCGCGAACTCGGCCATTACATGAAAAATTGCGGTTATGGGAAGCAAGCTTAAAAACAACGGAAGCAGTTTTCGCGAAAATTTCTCGTGCGAAACCACAACCAAAAACGCGTTTACAGTTCCACCGATAAGAACCGCAGCTTGTGTAGCCATAGCCATAAATTGTAGGAAACCTTGTCCGTCGTTCGGAACAAATTCAACTTCTCCAGAGATTTTACTTTTGGGAAATGCTAAAGTATGTATGCCGTATCTATTTCAAGGCTGGGTAAATATCGTCGTCAGTATTCAAAATTCTGTCTATTCCGTAAGACTTCAATACGTAACTCCCATTCTCTTTTTTGTAATAGAACTTGATGTGTTTTTGTTTCGCAAAGATTCCAGCCTCCTTTATCACTTCTTCGTCAATGAACATCGCATTCTGCTTTTTGAGTTCGTTCAAGCTTTCGGGAAAACCACCATTATGCTGCTTATAGTATTCAAGATCTTTGACAATCTCGTTCAATAAGTAAACGGTAAGCTTTTTCTCAGATTCCCTTACAGCTTGAGAATTAAATAGTAAAGGAATTCCTATCAATACAAAGAGCATAGTGGCTCCAATATTTATGGATCCGATTATTTTTAAGCCCTTTAAGTTCCTTTTTTTACCGTCGTCGACAAGTATGATACCGAGTAGTAAACCTAATATAGGAATTAGACCGAAAAGTCCTACCACGTAATCACTGAGAGTTAGTTTGTTTTTAGATTGACCAATCTGACCGTTCATTCTGTATTCGTTTGATTAATAAGGTTGCACGACACGACATACAACCATCTTACTTACTAAAAATCAATAGTTTAAAAAAAGCGAAGCGCCTAAATGATCTTAATGTTCTAAATCAACTTAATGGTTCAAAACCTTGCAACAAAGCGTTCCAGGCCATCAAGTGACTAAAACTGCCGAATGCGCTCAAAACTTAACTCACCAAAGTTCCCAACGACAAAATCCGCATCAGCCAAATCCTGCGATTTCGAGTTTTCACTCACATATCCGACACAAAACAAACCTGCGCCTTTAGCGGCTTTCACGCCATTTGTACTGTCTTCTATCACGATACATTCAAATTTTTCATCGCCGGACAAACGCCAAGCCTCGACAAAAATTGCCGGATCAGGTTTCGACTTCGGAAAATCTTCGCCGCTTACGATATGCGAAAAATACGGATACAGTGCAAAACGCGTAAAAACCCTATCAATAGTGACCTTAGCCGCCGACGAAGCCAAAATTAGCTGCATCCCGTTCGCGTGCAGATCCTTGATCAGATCCTCGACGCCATCAAGCAGATACAAATCTTCTTTGGTGTCGAAAGCGTTGTTGAAAAGTCCGCGCTTGACCTGGATCAAATCGTAAGTTTCGGTCTCGATGCCAAAAATCGCCTTGAGTTTCTCATAGACGTTCTTGGTCGAATTTCCCGTAAAAGACGAGTAAAGTTCGGGCGTCACCTCGATGTTGAGCTGCTTGAAATGCTCGTGGTAAGCGTAGTGGTGAACGGGTTCGGTGTCGACGATCACGCCGTCCATATCGAAAATCACTGTTTTGATCATCTGCTTTATTTTAAAAATTTGGGCGTTCCGGCGGCAGGCGAATTGCAGTTGCAGCCGCAGAAGCAGCCTGTGGCACCTGAATTTCGGAGCGTCGTTTGGCCTACATTTTTACGTTGGTACTTTCCTGCGTCTGCAATTCTGTGACTGCGACCATAAAAAGCCGCCGTCGGGCTATCCGCTGTATCTTTTGCAAGACCTACAATGTTGAAAAAACCTTACAGGTTGCAAAAGGATGCCGCTGCTATCCCTAACGCATACCTGTTTACCATTCGTTGTTCATCATTCAACGTTCAACATTCGTTGTTCGTTGTTCGTATTCGTTGTTGTTGTTCGTTATTCGTTGTTCGTTGTTCGTTGTTCAACATTCAGATCATATTGAATAACGAATGTTGAATAACGAATATTGAATAACGAATGTTGAATAACGAATGTTGAACGTTGAAGTTCTACACCTTCTTGAGTAAACCGCGAATTGCTGTTTCGGCCGCGTACAATCCAAAAAGCCCGGGCATATAACTGCTCGTACCGTAAAACGACTTCTTGAAATTCTTGCCATCGGTTACTTTCAAACTCTCCACATCCTGGATTTCCGACGAAAAGACCACTTTGATTCCCTTGTCGATCTTGGCTTCGCGCTTCAAACGCCTTTTGATCGCCTTGGCCAGCATGCAGTTTTCCGTCTTGCTTATGTCGGCGACCTTTACTTTCGAAGCCTCGAGTTTACCTCCCGCGCCCATGCTCGAAACCACTTTGATCTTCTGGCGCTTGGCCGAGATGATCAGATTGAGTTTTGGCGTCACGCTGTCGATGCAGTCCAGAACGTAGTCAAAATCTTTGGTAACCAACGAATAAGCGCGTTCGGGCGATAGAAATTCGTTGAGACGCGTGAGTTCGAGTTCGGGATTTATGTCCATCAGCCTCTCGCCTACCACGTCGACTTTGTGCATCCCGACCGTTGAGTGCAAGGCCGGCAGTTGTCGGTTTACGTTGGTGATGTCGACCGTGTCTCCGTCTACTATCGTCATTTTTCCTACGCCAGCTCTCGCGATGAATTCGGCTGCGAACGAGCCCACGCCGCCTAATCCGACCACGAGTACGTTCGAATTCTTGAGTTTTTGTAATCCTTCGGGTTTGAAGAGCAATTCGGCTCTTTCTTGCCATTTAGCCATTTTTATTTCGTTGTTCGTTGTTCGTTGTTCGTTATTCGTTATTCAACACTACCTTCACTTTCAAATATTCCAACTTTCAGACTCAAATTTTTTGAACCATTAAGGTCATTAAGTTCATTTAGGTTTTTCAGTTCAGGATTTAGTATCATCATGTCTTGGCTTCCAAATTCGGACTTTTCCCGAGGTTGTTGGCTATTTAGCTTTCGCAATTCGTTGTTCGTTATTCGTTGTTCGTTGTTCGTTGTTCGTTGTTCGTTGTTCGTTGTTCAACATTTCCTTCACCTTCAAATATTCCAACTTTCAGACTTAAATTTTTAAACCATTAAGGTCGTTAAGTTCATTAAGGTTTTTCAGCTCAGGTTTTTCGTGAAATCAAGTTTTCTGATTCACCGAAAAATTGAAAACCGTTCTGAAATTCCTGTCCACGATCGTCTTTACTTCATCAACCGAAACGTTTTTGTATTCAGACGCGAGTTCGTAAACCTGCTCAATCGTTTCTTCGGCCGTATCGGTTTCGAGGAAAAAGCGGTCATCTGGAATGGACACGAACGCCGTTTTCATATCTGGATTTCTCAGCAACCACTTTCCGAACGACAGGTAAAATCCGTTGTCCAAAAGCGATTTTGCGACCTGTCCGTTCTTGGAGAATCCGTGAATCAGCATCGGAACTTCAACATCCATGCGTTTTTTGGTCTCGATCATTTCCTGATAGGCCGCGACACAATGGATAATTACGGGCTTTTTGAACTTTTCGGCCAACAGCAATTGCACTTCGAAAACCTCGAGCTGCAACTCCATCGGGATTTCAATTCGCTTGTCGAGTCCGCATTCGCCTATCGCGAGACAATTTTTGTCGGATAATTTCTGCTCCAAAAACTGCAGATCTGACTGCAACCGACTCTCGTCGATGCGCCAAGGATGCACGCCAATCGAAAAGTAGTCGACCGAATCGTCGAATTCGTCCGGATATTGGTTCACGAGCTCGAACCGATTGGCATTTCCGGTCTGCGAATGCGTATGTAAATTGAGGAATTTCATCTAGTCGTGGAATTTCTTTACGCCGGCTTTTATCTCGACGGCCAAATCGTTTTCCATAGGTACGATCGGACACGAATACTTGTGGTTGTAAGCGCAATACGGGTTGTAGGCGCGGTTGAAATCGATCGTGACCTTGTCTGATTTCGGAACTTTCATGTCGATGTAGCGTCCGCCGATGTAGCTTTCCTTTCCGCAAGTCAAATCTGAAAACGGCAAAAACAAATGGTCTTCGTAGCCTTCTTTTTTGCTGAGTTCGATGTTTTTGTAAAGATTGAGTTTGCAGGCTTTTCCGTCCAAAGTAAAATGCAGTTCGCCAAACTTCACATACACAGGACGACGCGCGCCGGTGGTTTTCATCTCGAAAGACTTCTCGTTTTGGGCTTTGACGAATTTCGCCTCGACGATGAATTTGGCGGCTATCGGATAGAAATCCAAACCTTTGAACGTCCTGAAATCTTCATCCAGCAAAGGCGATTCCTTTTTGTCGGCGTATTCGTTGTCGAGATTTTTCTGGTAGTCGGATGCGGCTGCGACGTCGAATTTGTCCTGGGCGAATCCGGAAAACGACAGCAGTAAAAGAAGAAGGAATCTCATGGCGTTTTTTGCAAAAATAGGAATTTGGCGAAGTTTGTCCGTAAAAATCAAGGCGTTTTCACTGCTTAAAAATCGCAATCCGACAAGTCTTAAGACCTGACATGTCTCTAAGACCTGACAGGTCTAAAACCTGTCACGCATCCAAAAATCCAAAAATACAAACCGACTTCGACAACCTATCGCTAACTTTACCTCGCAAACCAAACCCGATGTTTCAAGCCGCAATTTCCCGTTATGTCAACAATTTCAAAGGTTTCTCGCGCGAAATCTGGATTTTGACGATCATCACATTCGTGAACCGCGCGGGTACTATGGTTTTGCCGTTTCTCACCAAATACATGAACGAAGACCTTGACTTTTCGCTGGAAGAAGTTGGAACGGTCATGGTTTGGTTCGGACTGGGTTCGGCCATTGGAAGTTGGCTTGGCGGAAAACTTGCCGACAAGATCGGGTTTTATAAGATCATGGTGGGAAGCATGTTCACGAGCGGCTGTCTTTTCTTCGCCGTGCAGCAAGCCCATAGTTTTGAATGGATGTGTTTTTCGATGTTCGGAATCATGGTCATTGCCGATATGTTCCGACCGGCGGCTTTCGTATCGATTGGCGTTTACGCAAAACCCGAAAATCGCGTGCGCGCCTTTACTCTGGTGCGTTTGGCGATAAACCTTGGATTCGCCTGCGGACCGGCTTTGGGCGGACTCGTCATCATGTCGATCGGTTACAAAGGTCTTTTTTGGATCGATGGCGCGACTTGTATCGCCTCGGTCCTGGCTTTCGCGATTTTGGTCAAGGAACGCAAACGCGTCGCATCGGAACACGAACAAATCGACGAAGAACCGACGACTGCAATCGTAAAAGACAAGATTTTCATGCTTTTCCTGCTCCAAAGTTTTTTGGTTTCGATGGTATTTTTCCAGATCCTGACCACGATTCCGCTTTACCATTCCAAACGATATGGACTCTCGGAATTTCAGACCGGATTGCTCCTGACCTTGAACGGTCTGTTGGTCTTCCTGTTCGAAATGCCTATTGTCGGCTATTGCGAAAGACACAACATAGAGAAACTCAAACCGATTTTGCTTGGTTCGCTTTGCATGGTTTTGGCCTTTGTCTCTTTGCTTTTTGCCGGATGGACGGGCGTTTTGGTCATCAATGTCATCTTTTTGTCGTTTGGGGAGATTTTCGCCTTCCCGTTCTCGAACGGATTCGTGCAAAACCGCGCCCCGAAGAAAAAAATGGGTCTCTACATGGGTTTGTTCACGATGATGTTCAGTTTGGCTCACATGACCAATTCGAAAATCGGGATGGGATTCATTGCCAATTACAGCTACTTCACGAATTGGTGCGCAATGGCTTTTTTTGCACTTATCGCTTGTTTTCTAGCGGTTTATTTGCTGAAACTGACGCGGGATGAAGTGGCAAATTGACGTGATTTTGTCACACTTCTTTTTTTCAATCACTTGACTTGATTACGATTAGCTCAAATCAATGTTGAATCCCGGATTCACTTATTCTCTTGGAAAAATTTAAACCATTAAGTTCATTAAGAACATTAAGGCGCTTCGCTTTTGAGAAGTTAAAAGAAGCTGAGGCTTAGGCGGTTTCGATTTAATTTGGATTCAAGTTGGAGGTTACGATTTAAATTTGCCGCATATTTCACTCCTTAAAAAATCGTTAAATAACTAAAAAATTAGTTTTTCAACTAAAAAAATAGTTGTAGGTTTGAAATGTGCTTAGGGAAAGTTGCATTTTGCACACTTTCGGCATAAAAATCACGAACAGAATTTAATGAATATGGTAATGCAAAAACTGACGAACAAAGAAGAGGAAATCATGCACGTTTTATGGAAGCTCGAAAAAGCGTTCGTGAAAGACGTCGTAGCAGAAATGAAAGACGACAATCCGCATTACAACACGCTCTCGACCATCATCCGCAATCTCGAGGAAAAAGGATATGTGTCGCACACGGCTTATGGGAATACGCACCAGTATTTTCCTATCGTCAAGAAAGAAGACTATCGCAAGCGTTTCATGAAAACGGCGATCGACAATTACTTTAACAGTTCCTACAAAAACATGGTTTCGTTCTTCGCCAAGGAAGAAAAGATTTCAGCCGACGAATTGCGCGAAATTCTCGAAACCATCGAAAAACGCTCAAAATGATGGAAACTCTAGGCTTGTATCTGGCAAAATCGGCGGCTTTGATGGGAATGTTCCTTTTGGCCTACCACCTATTCCTCAAACGGGAAACCTTTTTTAAGAGTAACCGATGGTACTTATTGCTTGGGTTAGTTACTTCGATAGCGTTGCCTCTGGTTACTTTTAAAAAAGTCGTGTGGATCGAGGTCGCCAAACCTGTTTTGCCTGTGGAACGCTTGCAGGATGCGGCGTATGCAAGCTTGGCGGAAACCGACGTGGTGAATGTCATATCCGAAGCTTCGCAACCGACATTCGAAATCGACTGGCTTTTGATTTCGGGAGTACTTTACGGATTGGTCGCGTTGTTTCTGGCCGTTCAGTTCGCACGCGATTTCTTCTCGCTCCGGAAACTTCTCAAAGGCAAAACCGTACACAGACGCTCGGGTTACAAGTTCGTCGATGTGCCTGAAAATGTCGCGCCTTTCTCCTATTTCGACTACATCGTCTACAATTCCACGATGTTCAGCCACGACGAATTGATCAACGTCCTGGAACACGAGAAAGTCCACAGCGTTCAAAAACATACGTTGGATGTGCTCTTTTCGCGCATTCTCTGCATCGCTTTTTGGTGGAATCCGATCGTTTGGTACTACAAGAAAGCCATTATCCAAAACCTCGAGTTCATCGCCGACAACGAAGCTGCCAAAAAAATCCCCGACATCAAGGCTTACCAATTCACGCTCCTGAAAATAACCACGCACGAAAATTGCGTGCAGATCACCAATCATTTTTTTCAATCATTAATCAAAAAACGAATCGTTATGCTTAACAAAAATCAATCGAGCAAGTGGAATTCCTACAAATACCTGCTTATCGTACCAGCATTGGCGGCCTTTTTCTTCGCCTTCCAGGTCAAGGTCATCGCCCAGGAAAAACATGCTGACGCGCTTTTCTTCAGTGGTGCGCAACAAGGTGTGGAAGTTGTCGTGACCAAAAACACCACAGATGCCGAACTCAAGCAACAAGCCGAAGAAGTCAAGAAAAACCACGGCATCAAACTCAAATTTTCGAAGGTCAAACGAAATTCGGCTGGAGAAATCGTAGCCATCAAGGCAGAATTCAAGGACGAATTCGGAAAGAAAGGAACGACGATGGTCAGCGGCGACAAGGCAATCGAGCCGATCCGTTTTTTCAAGAACGGAAATAACGTCGGATTCGGAAAATCGGGGTATGCCAATGTCGTAAGAGGCTTGAACATCAACCGAAGCAGCAACGGAAAACCGGCTGTTTTCGGATACACCAACGGAAATGGAACCGAAAATATCGCGATAGGCGAACCTTTCGAATTCGACGCCGACAGTTCGGACGAAAACCGCATCGTCGTAAAATCGATCAAGAACGGACGCCAGAAAGTGATCGTGAACGGAAAAGTTATTTCTGACGTAAAAATCGGCGATGAAAACTTTGACGGCGATTCCGAAGATGTCGTCGTCAGTTCTTACGGAAACGGATCGGTGAACGGAAATTCGCTTTATATCAATGGCGAAAAGATTTTCGACAACGAAGACATCACCGCATGGACTTCCCAAGGTTTGGCCGAAGCAGAAAAAGCGTTGGCAGGTGTTGACTGGGAAAGCGCCAAGGCCGACATGGCAAGGGCAAAAGCCGATATTGCCATAGCAAGGTCAGACGCAAAACGCGCGGCTGACGTGAAAAGAGACAACAGCCTCACAATCGTGAAAGGTCACCGAATCGAGCGAGGTGAAGAACAACGCGCCGAACTCGAGAAAATGAGAGCCGAATTGGCTAAAACAAGAGCCGAAATGGATAAGACAAGAGCCGAAATGGAAAAAATCAGAGCCGAGATGCGACGCGAACGAAACGCATCGGCCAAAAAGAAATAGTCAGCCAATTTACTTTTTGAATGGAAATCCTGTCTTTTTGGCGGGATTTTTTTATTGCTTGATCGGAACATTGAATTCGCGAATTCGTGGCTTTTCTACCAAATCGGCTTTGCCGAGGGAAGATTTAACTTAAATTGATGTGAGCGATCCGGAAATTCTCGTTGGAAATTTTAAACCATTAAGTTCATTAAGAACATTAAGGCGCGTCGTTTTTTGTTGAGCCGAAAGTTCTCGTTGGAAATTTTAAACAATTAAGTTCATTAAGGCGCGTCGCTTTTGTCAAGCCGAAAGTTCTCGTTGGAAATTTTAAACCATTAAGTACATTAAGTACATTAAAGGCACGTCGCTTTTTGTCGAGCCGACAGTTCTCGTTGGAAATTTTAAACCATTAAGTTCATTAAGAGCATTAAGGTGCGTCGCTTTTTGTTGAGCCGAAAGTTCTCGTTGGAAATTTTAAACCATTAAGTTCATTAAGAGCATTAAGGTGCGTCGCTTTTTGTTGAGCCGACAGTTCTCGTTGGAAATTTTAAACCATTAAGTTCATTAAGAGCATTAAGGCGCGTCGCTTTTGTCAAGCCGAAAGTTCTCGTTGGAAATTTTTTACCATTTAGTTCATTAAGAACATTAAGGCGCGTCGCTTTTTGTCAAGCCGGAAATTCTCGTTGGAAATTTTAAACCATTAAGTTCATTAAGAACATTAAGGCGCGTCGCTTTTTGTTGAGCCGACAGTTCTCGTTGGAAATTTTAAACCATTAAGTTCATTAAGAGCATTAAGGCGCGTCGCTTTTGTCAAGCCGAAAGTTCTCGTTGGAAATTTTAAACCATTTAGAGGTTAAAGCTGCGTCGAAATTCATTTGCTCCGGGCAAACGACAATTCGTGCATTGCCATCGGACAGTTCGCCCAAAAATTCGTACCTTATTTCCAAATCGAAACGCATGTTTAAATTCCTTGCAAAACTCAACAAATGGTTGTTGCCAAGCCTTACGAGGCAAAAAGTCGATTTGGCTCAGGCGAGCAGACTCCAGAAAGCGATTATTGCCTGGCGTTATTATGTGACAACCAGAGCCTTGCAAAAAAATCAATAATTTTTGCAGAAAATATCTTGCAAATATCGGTTTTAGTCCTATATTTGCACCCGCAATCAGCAAGCAATTTGGCTGTCTGAGAGCGAAAAGGCCTCGTGGCGCAACTGAATAGCGCATCTGATTACGGCTCAGAAGGTTACTGGTTTGAATCCAGTCGAGGTCACGAAACTATATTAAGAGAAGGCGGAGTGTTCATCAAAAAAACGGTGAACGCTCCGCCTGTCTCGTTTTACGGACATTTCGACAAATCAAGAGACCATGCGAACATTTATCAAATTTCCAGTCTACTCCCCAATGAACTCCCCAATCAATTGTACTGGGGAGTTAACCAAGAAAGTAATCCTCAAAAAAGACTTCGTTAGAAAAGACGGTACCTGTGCGCTGTACATTCAGGTTTTCCTTAATAAGGAGAAGAAATTGTTTCCGCTTGCACTATCGGTGAAACCTTCCGAGTTTGACGATGTGAAACGACGGATAAAGAAAAACCATCCTTTTTCGGTCGATTACAATTTATTGATCGAGCAAAAACTATCACAGATCCACGCGATCGAAGTCAACCACCGCTTGAGCAATTTTCCGCTGACTATCGAAAGTTTATCCCAGGAAGTGGAAAATCCACTTTCGAGAATCGACTTCCTGCATTTTTGGGAAATCGAAATGAAGGCGCAAAAAGAAATGCTGAAACCCGGCTCTTACCGTCAACAACTTTCGGCACTCAATAAACTTCGCGAATTCCAGTCGCCGATTTACTTCCATGAAATAAACGAGGACATGATCAAAAAGATGACCGGGTTTTTCAAAAACAAAAAAGGAAATTCGGAAAATACAATCTCCACCTTGGTCAAAAACTTTAAAAAGTATCTACACATAGCCAACCGACGTGGGATTGTAACGCCCGTGCTTCACGACGACATCAAACGAAAATCATTTACAAAAAGATGTACGTTTCTCACAACCGAGGAAATCCAAAAGCTTTACAAATATTGGGAGCAACCATTTATCAACGCTACTTATAAGGCGATACTGTCGCGCTTTTTGTTCGCGTGTTTCTCGTCGGTGCGGATAGGCGACATTCTGCGGATGAATCACGACAACATCATTGGCGACACCTTGATTTTTTCCGCGGAGAAAACCACTAAATTACACCGCATCCCTATTTCCAAAACGGCACGTCGCTTTCTTGATCCGGACACGGTTTTTCCTGGCAAGTTTACGCCCGAGTACATCAATCGGGAATTGAAACACATCGCCAAAGCTGTCGGGATTCAAAAGGTTCTCACGTTCCACGTCTCACGACACACCTTCGCGACGCAATTCTTGCTGTGTGGCGGAAACGTGGTGAACCTTCAGAAGATTCTCGGGCATTCCAAAATAGAAGAAACGATGGTTTACGTGCATGTGGTTGAAGAAATCAAGGACCGCGAAATCCACAACATGGACGAGATCTTAGGTATTGATGCTCTCGGCAGTTAATTTCACCATGTAATTACGCTGTGCGGTCTCGGTGTACTCGAGCGCCGGAACCAAGTATGCCTGATTATCGAAATAGACCTTCCGCGTTTTTCTGATCTTCGAAAGTTCTGTTTCGGTAAACGGTCCTGAGACTTCAATCCGCGAGGCAAAAACCCGAATCCGCAGCGTTTTTTTCCAGAACGTTTCGTGAATTCCGCCCGCGCCTTCTATAACCATTTTCTTCCCCAAATAATTCGAGGCGATCTGCGGTTTGTTGGTCGTGTTGTAAAGCATCAGCCCCACCCCGTCTTTCGATTCTTCAGCGTCCGAAAGTTCAGCAGTCAACCCAGAATGCGGAACACTCTTGAAGCCGTTTTCCAACATCACCACGAAATCACCTGACTGCGAATCATAAGACGAAACGCCGTCGCGGGAAATATAGAGGCCGTCATCGGTATTATTCGAGAATTTCAAAACGAACGCCTCGTAAGGCACTTGCTCGTAAGATTCGATGAACAGGGATTTCAGAAGCTTGACCTTGTCTTCGAGCGGTACAAAATCTTCGACGTAATCGATGTTCATTCGCTTTCGCAAATCGTCGATCGTGATGTCGAGGTTGAATGTGTTCTTCAATTGGTTGATGTATTCGGCAACCGTCCAATCAGGAACGTATCGGCTAAAGTCGATTGTTGGGTGCGGCAAGTATCCATTGTTGTACCCGCCAATCTCAATCCGGAAAGCAAAATCCGCAGGCATCGCCGACGGCATTTTGAACCTGTAATAATAGATGAATATCTTGATTCCGATTTCATCCGCGTCGACATTGATTTCGAGCGAACCTTCGTAGGTTTCGGTCGTAGGTTCGTAATGCTCGTAGCCAAGGGTCAAAGGATAAACCGGCGTGGCGCTGTAGCTCTTTTGCCCGGCGAGAAAACTGTGAGCGACGACGGCGGTATTGCATGGCGGCTCGGTCGCGCGGAATACGAAACGGTGAGGGCCTGAACGGGTGGTCGTGTATTCGTAAGTCTTCCAATGGTCATTAGCAGGATTCGAACCGTAATCGCCGTCTACCCACGGAATGGATTCCAGATCGATTTCGGCTTCCGGCTGACGAATCTTATACATGTTGTCGGCCGCACTCCACATCAGAATTCTTTGAATCAATTTGTCGTTCGGAAAAGAGCCAGACATCGTGAAGCCTTTCGCCTGCAAAGCGTAGAACAATGGGGAAAGCAGAAACACCTGAGGCGAAACCACGTTCATGTTGTCGAATTTTCGGCCCGTGTCAGTTTCTGTGTAGGGATTCATAACCAAGCCGTTGTCGTCGTAGGCGTTTATTTTATCCAGGAACGCATACCAATCGTCTTCGGCTTTGAGGAATTGCCCAAATTTCTCCTTCCAATTCATCGACGGGATTTGCCATTTGACAGTCGGGAAAATGTGAGGCGTGATTGAATTCGGGTAAAATTGCCAGGCAGCACTGCCAGGAACGATAGTGGCTGCTTCGTTTGCATAAGGCTCTGGCGTCGGATCGTTGATTATCGAGACGGTCGGCATAAACGATCCGATTTTCTTCGACATTATCCCAATCAATTCGGTTGCATATTTCAGATTGCATTTCCTGAAACCGTTCATGTAGGACAAAACTTGTAACTCGCCATAATACTTTTCTCCCAATTCCAAAACCGTAACGGGAACAACGCGTTTCTTGTGCACCGACGTAAGGTCGCGACTCCCAAGCGCGGTCAAGGTTCGCTCATTATCGATGACCAAAAATGGAAAAACCGAATAATTCACCTTGAAGTCGGTGATCAATGCGTTGTCTTCCTTTTTTATGGTCAGCGTCTCTTTTACGAAATCAAGTTCTACGCCGTTCGCTATGATTCGGATCAGGCTCATGATACAACAACAGTAACGACGTTAGAGAAAATTTGTGGTGTGTAGCCGTTTGAAGCAATACGGATGTACCATGTTCCTGGCAACAACGTCAAGAGTTGAGGCGACACAATCGAAATGTCGTCTGAATCGTTAAAAGTAATCCCGTCGGAGCTAAGCTGCAATTTCACTACCGGATAAATGTAATCGGAAATCGTAAAATCGATTGTGACGTCCGGGCCCGAGACCGACGTTCCCGTTATCGTCAAAACAGGCGTTGTAGTAACCGGACCAACACCTGTGTTTTCAAAACGTCTGTCGAGGCGCAATCCGAAAATGAAATCTTCCTCGAAGGTATTGCTCTGATCGGCAAGCTCGCGATAACGCTTCGATTTATTGACCATTTCCAACCATTGGCCATCGACCAGTAATTTAGTTTCTGTAGCATTGGCGACCTGCCTAATAATCGCTTTCTCATTTGACAATAGACTTCCCGTGTTCAAGGTATAGGTCGCATCTTCAGAAATTTCAAAAACTTTTTCCGTGCCGTCGTCCTGTAAATAAGTTTCGCCCTTGTAGGCTGATACCAATTCGAGTTCGCCGTCGAAATATGTCGTTATCCAATATCCGAAGTTATTAAGAAAGGCAAGTTTTTGGACTCCGAAATTGATGAGCGAAATAAATTTGTACGTTTTGGAAACGATCTGGTTTCCACACGCGATCTCGATCGTGAAATATTCATCGGTTTCGGGAATGTTTAGCGTGGCAATCAAATGGGAAAACAAAAACGCTTTTTTCCCGTCCACGGTTCCGCCATCGATTGTTACTGTTGTTCCGTTTTCTGAGAAAATTTTCGCAACCAACGCATCACTTGATGCATTGACAAAAATTGGCAACTCCACCTTTCCGTCGCGCGGAACACGTAAAACTGCTGGCTGAACATCTAAAATCTGGATTTTGTCCTGGTCGCTGAAAAGTTGGGGCTTGCGGTTGTGCATGATGTAGAACACCGGTAGCGATCCTTCATCTACCAAAACATCGCTCGACAAGGAGTACTCGGCAATCAGCACTTGTACTTCTTTGACCAAATGCGTCTGCTCAAAAAAACCATCGCCTAGCGCCGGATTGAAAATTGGTGCGAAATACGCATAAAACAGTTTTTCGAGGTTCTTACGAGCGACCGTGGCATTCTCGCGCGACCAACCCTGTTCGTCGAATGCGACGTTGTTGATCTTGATGAACGCCCGAAAATAGTAACCCGCGCCAAAACTTGACACGATTTCAATTGGCGTGCTGTTGGCGTCGAGCAAAACTCGGTCGACTCCGGGTGCTGAATTTATGAGTATCATTAGGATAGGATTCCATTTGCGGCCGAAGCAGCGGTTTCGTCGTTCAGTTTTTGGATTTCTTGCGCTTCGCTATAACCGATAACCGCGCGGGCGTCAATACCTCGAGCCAACAAATTGTTCAAGGTTTTGAGCGCGATCAACATTTCAAGATTTGGGTCGGTCGAAGTTGGTTGGAATGTCGGGACGGTTCCGGTAGTAGTCTCACCCCCGTTAAAAAACCCGCGACCGCGAATCAACCCTTTCCGTTCACTTTCCAACCAAGTCAAAGTTTTGGCGTATCGCGGATTTGTCGTCATTATTTCAGGCATTACCCACTCTCGTTTATGAACGACTCCCGTTATCGGACCGTACTGATCGTAACCGAGTGCGGGATGTTCGCCGGTAGCACCTCCGAAGAAATATCCGGATGTGGACGTAGTTTTGAATTTCGGAGTGGATGGCGCACTTTGGCTGTTGATCTTGGCCACGTTTGCAAAAGTAGTTGCTGTTACCACGGCAATTTGGACAGCCTTTAAAGCGGCATCGATAAAACCGTTACTAGTGTAGGTCTTAGAGAGCACCGATGTTATACCCAACGCCCCGTTAATAACTGCCTGAGCTGACGCTATTCCTTTTGATTGACCGAAAAGCGAAGATGCTGCTGATGCGACATCGTTGAGAGTGCCTAATACAGAGTTTGCCTCTATAAAAGCCTGTTCTTGCTTAAATTTTCTAAGTTCGGTAGCTGCCGCTTTTTTGTAACGAAGAAGTTGATCTTCCGTTATTACTCCTTGGTCACGTAATTTTTGAAACCTTGCGATATCTTTTTCAAGTTCTGCTTCCTTTCGAATTTCTTCTTGTTCGCGTTTGCTACTCGCTTCCGCAATACGGATATCGGCTTCTGCTTGAATTCTTTCAGCTTCTTTTTTTGCAAGCTTTTCCTCTTTTTTGATCAACTGGTCGGAAAGCTTCTCTCGAATTTTTAATATTTCAGCCGCAATCTTGTCCTCTAGGTTCTGTTTAGAAGTAAGGTATTCTAAATCGATAGCTTTTTTAAGGGCCGACAATTCTTCTTCACTTTTGGCCGTATCGTTAGCCTTTTGAAGATTTGTTTCGCGAATGCGAATCAGCTCATCTTGTCGAAGTTCTGCCAATGTATTTTGACGTTCAATTTCTTGGCCTATAATTTCTTTAGTTAACTCTTTACCGTCCGAGAAGGCAGCTAAATTTTTAGAAATTTCGTAATCGATCAATGCTTTGGCCACGCGAATTTGAGCCGTTAACAAAGCCTGTTGAATTTCAGCCTGTTTTTTAGCTTCCTCCGCTCTCTCTTTCGCTTTTTTGTCGCGGTACTCGCGTTGGAGCTTAAGAAGTTCATTCTCATACTTCTCATATTCTGCCGTGCCTTTCTTGTAGAAAGACATTTTGGTTTGCAGAATCTGAATCTCGATGCTGTAAGTATCTTTTCCAAGCGCATCAAGTCTGGCTTTTCGACGTTCCAAACCCTCGATGGCCGCGGCCATCAGTTCCTCAGTTGTTTTTTTTGTAGACGATGCTGTCGTTTGTGCGGTTTCGGCATACTTTTCTATCGCCTTGATAGCCGCTTCGTAACGTTTGGCAATCTTAAGATCCATTTCTGTAGGATCTGCTTTTTTCTTCAAGTTGGCATAAGATTGACGAAGGCTTTCCAAATATTTCATTCGGGTTTCCTCAAAGTCAAAAAGATCTCCCAAGCTTTTACGACGTGCCGCTATATAAACTTCAAAAGCTTTTTTGCTGTCTTCCGCATAATTCGCAATCGCTTTTGATTCCGACTGCTGCTTGATTCTTTCCTCAACCGCCGACTTTGTGAACAATCCGGTTAGCGGAATCAATGCGTTAAGCAATCCTGATCCGTCGGTCACTTCCGCCACCATGTCGTAGAATCCTGATTTGACTTCGTTGAAAACAGAAACGATTGTGGTTTTCCATTTTAGGAAACCGTCCGATTTCAGCGCGCGGTCTTGCGCTTCGGCCAAAGCGAGCTCCGAATCGGCAAGTTGTTTGGTTGCCTTTTCTACCTCGGTCAGGTCGCGAGTCTGGTTTTGAATCGATTTACGGACAGCCTCGAAAATCTTGAGCGCCCCACCGGCGTCTTCACCAGCGCCACGGAAAAGGTCGGCTGTCAATTGCTGTGCCTGTTGGGAATTGAGGCCGACACGTTCGGCTTCATCGGCGACCAACTGCAACGCCTGTTTTACCGTTATCGAACCGTCTTTGATTCCCGCAAAAAGCTTATCCGTAAATTCTTTGCCAAAGGCGTTGACCAATGCGTCGCGCGACGCTTTTGTTTCCTCGCGCACGGATAAGCCAAATTCCTTGATCGCATCCGGAAGCTTGTCGGCATATATCCCGATGTCGATTCCCGTGTTGAGAAGGTTTTGAAATTCCTCGACGGAATAACCCGCCGCCGCAAAAAACGTCGCGTATTCTTTGATACTTGCAAGAAACTCGTCGCTCGCGGCACCGCCTTTTATAAGTCCATCCTGAATAATATCGAGCGCTTCTGAATATTCGATCCCGAATTCATTTACCAAGGCGCGCGCGGACTCAAGAACGGTATTCAGTTCCTGGTCAAATGTTTCCGCAAGAGACGAAGCTTTGACCCTAATGATGTCAAGATTTTCTCCTGACTCTTTCGTTATTGCCGCTACAAGTTTGTTGGTTTTGTAAACTTCATTATTGTAGTTAACCCATTCTTTTGTGACGAGTGCAATCCCAGCCAAAATTGCAATCGCGGCACCGATCGGAGTAGCTATAAAGGCAAGACCCGCACGAGTTGCCGCGCCCAAGCTACTCCCTATTGATGAGATTCCCGCCTGCGCTAATTTCAGATCGCCGCTTGCAAACCCACCTATTATCTTGCTCCAACTATCTCCGAAAGCACTCATTTCGTCGCCGGTTTGCTCGATAGCTTCTTTGGTCTCGTATAATTCTTCTTTAAACTCGGATTGTTTTTCTTTAAGATCGCCCAATGTGCCCTTGAGCTTTTTCAAATCGGAATCGTAAGTCGAGGAATTTTTGTTTAGATTCTTTATCTCATTGTTCACTTTCGTGATTTCGCGATTGATGCCGCTTAAAGAATTGACTACTTCTCTATCGTTTACATATATCGATAATTCGCGAGTGACTTTCGGTGCTGCCATTACAAAATACCAGTATAAGCACCCGGGTTAGGTCGGGCAAAGGTTACGGATAAGGCCACTTGGTCAATTCGAATTTTAGCCAAGTCATCAGCCAAAATCTCAAGAACTTTACTCCTGTCTAACGCAATGTTAAGCACGTCGGTTTTTTTTAGCCTCATGTTTACACCATTTTTCTTCTGGCCTTCAAAACCGTAATGCTGTTTGAAAATATAGTGAGGTGCTTGCATGGTAATCCTTTGCAAGCGATTGTCCTTGAATTTTGCACGAGAGTTTGCAGACGCTTCAGCGTTTCCTGTTTTACGAAAAATCGTTCGTTGAATCGCGAAGCGAAGGTGATCGCGCAGCTTTCGAGCTGCCGCGTTCCCCGCTTTTTTCTCAAGAGTGTAAAGGTCTGCTGGGCTGAGCATCTACTAAGATTTTCAGCTAAAGTAGCCTAGAGGTCAAGTGATAAATAGGACACAAAAAAACCGCCTCAAAGGGCGGTCAATTGCGGTTTACCAATCGTCCTTTTTTGTACCATTCTTGATGTATTCGGTGAGCTCGAGAAGTTGGAGTTTGAAGTATTTTTCGATGAAATCTTTTATGTCAGGATAACGGACTTTTCCGTTGTCTTTGAAAACAGGCCAGTCTGTCCAGTTCGATCCGTGCGGAATCACGCGCGGATATCTTCCTTTCACGAGTTCGCTGCCGGTGATTTCGAGTTCGACGATCTCGTATTTTATTTTCCCTTGCTTGATTCGAATTTCGGTCGTGTACCGGAAATCGAGCGGCGTTTTGTAAGGCCCATTCCGGAAACGGAAAACACGACGCTCGATCGTGGTGAACCGAATCATCTTATTTTGAATTTCGGATTTCACCGACTCACGCGGATTCTTATAGAACTCGCTGACATAGGCGTTAGTTTTTACAAAAAGCTCGTCAGCGGATTTGCCAGGTAACAGCGCTACGACAAACGTTTGGCTCAGGCTGTCTTTGTTCCGCAGTCCGTCTTCGGTGTATTCCAAGTTTTGCGCGGAAATGTTTAACGTCGCGAAAGCCGCAATGATGAAGTTCAAGATTCTCATTATGTCAAGATTAGGAATCGAAATTTACATATTTTTTCGAATTCTGCGATAGGTGTTTTCTTCCGTTTATTGAACAACAGTTAATTCAGTATTCAGTTTTGCTGAAGAAAAAGGTTTGGTTTAGATTGAGAACAAATGTTTGTGGCTAATAAGAACAATGGAACAATATCATTATACGGGTTGGGACGTTTCGAAATTCACGCTTGACAAGATTATGGCGATAATGAAGCACAATCTCCGCACAGGAGCAGAATTAAAAGCCGAATTCAAAAAACGAATAATAAATGGCAAGTGCACAGGAATCCTGTACAATTATGGCGTCGAGATATGGCGCAAAGAATACACGCACGAATTCGAAATGGTCAACAGCGCTTACATGCAGGTAGATTTTTATTTTCTTCTTTGGATCATGAAAAAGATGGCTGCGACCGGCGGCATCAATCACATCGATAAAAATTTAGCTTCGATGTACGAAAGCTTTGGCGTTAAATAAAAAATCCGCTAATTCAGCGGATTTGGTGTATGGTCTCGTAAGATGTTTGGAGGTTCGTCTGTCAATGTCCTATGCCGGATCCTCGCGCTTCGCAAATTTTTTTCTGGCTTTTCGACAACATATGCTGCCGCCTCGGGAATATCCGCGAAAGCAATGCGATTCGATTCCATGGTTTGACATTCTTGAAATTCGAAAACGGCTTGAACATCAAACGCAATTACCGTGACGTGGTCACAAGCAAGTGTTTGAACGAGTTCCGTTTTCACTTCGTTCTTGATTTCAGGCGGCGCGGCTTTAATCGTGCTGCCGATAAGACAGAACGAAAAGGCAACCACCAAGGATAACAAATTTTTCATGATAAAATAATTTGGTTATTAATGATTGACACAAAGTTCGGCAACTTGGTTTTACACGAATAGGACAACTCAAACACTCTCAGTTGGGAAATTCCATTTCTCTGCTTCAAAGCACATTTTCTGCTGATTCTTGATTTGAATGATGACATTCCAACCGAAACGGTTGTCGAAAATCGGCCCTACTTTTTGCATTTCGAAATCACCTTCGTACTTGCCATAAAGCCAGTGCGCATGATCTTCGCGACACTTCTTGAAATATGACATTACTTCAAGCGCGATCGTTTCGGTTTCGTCCAAAACTTGCTCCTGCTTTTCAAAATTGTCATTGGGCGCAAAATCGAGAATCATCCAACTGATTGTCCTTGCGTTGAAACTCGCGACTTTGTTCGGCATCCGCACTTCGGAATCGTGGCTTTCTAAAAGCAAGGTCGGTGATTCGATGCCGGATCGGATTGCGTTCTGTATCTCGTCCCAATTAAAACGATAAAATCCCTTGATGTTGACATGCGCGTTTGCGATGTAACGAAAAAATGAAACGATTACTGCGTGACTGACGTTATTTTGCATTGCGTGACTTGAGTTTATTTTCTTTGGCCGTGACGATATCCTGTTGGAATTGTGCCATGAACACATACACGTTCACGTGGCAAATCTCTTTGTACTTGGACAAATCACCTTGTGTCATCGCTCGGATGACTTCGGCAAGTGATTGTTTTGGTTTGGCCGGACGGTCGAGCTTTTCAGCCGTCGGCGTTTTACGCTCGAACGCTTTTTTGAATCGGTTTTCAATTGCCGCACGGCTTCCGGAAAGGGCGAGGCTTATCGCGAACAGCTGCTCTTTGGGAACTTTCGAAAAGGAATCGGACAAATGAGGTAAAGCGCTGCGGTCAAGAGCGCGCCGTCCGAGGCCGAGTGGTGAATAGAGAATTGCCGCGATCATTTGTAGATACTCTGTGTCTTTATTCTCCATGAACATGTCGTGCAGATCAACTGCGAGCGCGTATTCCTCGATCGTTAAATCGCCCAAAGCTACTTGAGGCGGAAAATGCAGATGGCCGGAATTGTCACGAATACCGTTTGGGAAACGCGTAAGATTGCGGTTTGTGAAGATGTAGCCGAAACTTTCGGCCAGATCCCACATTGGAACCTCGCTCAATATCCTGAGATTTTTTCCCATTTTTCGGAATTGCCACCAACGGACGTTGACGAGGATCATCCAAACTGCAACGTATAATGCCTTTCCGCTTTTGGACGAATACATGACAGCGGCCAACCGGAAAAGCTGTCGATCGGTGAGCTCATTCCAGGCAGTAGGAATATTGATTTGGATGATTTTCTTTTTACTTCGCAAAATCGAAATCTTGTTTGTTTTCCGTTAGAATTCTCTTTTTTACCATGCCCAGTTGCATCTCGACCATTCCGAGCATTTGGAGCAAATCTGCCGAATCTTCCAAAGGTTCGTCATTCAGTAACTTTTCCCTGATTGTTTCCCGGAGTTCCGCTTTTTGCGTCCCAAGGCTTCGTTGATATCTTTTGAAGTCCATTCCTAAAGTGATTTTGAAGCGCGCCCCAAAACAGTTCCCGCAATGAATAATACGGCTTCTCGCAAAAGATCACTCTTCTTTGATTCGGACGCGGTGAAGATTATGGTCGGCGTAGAGTAAGGATTCGAGGACGTAAGGTCTGTTGTAGGAATCGCTTTTCCAAGAAACCACTTTCGCTTTGTGCCGTTCACGATTCGCAGCGTGTCTGAAACCTTCAGGCTGTCCAAGCTAAAACCGTTCTGGTTGACTACATATTGGAACCTAAACCATTTGTCGTCTTCCTTCACTCCTTTGCGCTCAAACTCCGGACAAGGCAGTGGCGTATCAAACTTTACTTCGGCTTTTGGAATGAAGATTGGCGCCGACACAATAGTTGCCGATTTCACCTGGCGAAATTCCTTGGTCATCGCCGCCATTTGTTTGCCTTGCGAGTTGGCCAGTTCCTTGAGTTGATCGCGATCTGCCTCGACGGTTTTCTTTGACGCCGTCAGTACACCTATTGAATTTCGGAAATACTTGACCGTGTCGACAACTGCAAGAAGGTTGTCGCTGCCTTGGTTCTTGTAGAATCGGCACGTTCCCAGACTGGCAAGCAGCATCAGCGACAGAAGTATGATTAAGACTGTGGAAGCTCTCATTTTGGCAGACGCTTTTGAATAGAATACACCATATCTCTCAGCACTTGCGCATAGTTAGGATCAGTCGCATAACCGGCGGCGGCAATTTCTTTTGCCAACAAATACGGGTCGTGCTTGACTTTCATGGCCTTTTGATAATGCGGTGCCCGCATCAACATTTTTGCATGATCTGAGAAAGACTGCTCCGGCGATGGATATTTTCTAAAATAATCCTTGACCGTGTACTTCCACCAATATTTGCCGTTTCTAAGTGTTTTCACAACAGAAATGATAACCGGGAATTTCAGTCTTGGATTTAAACTGTATTCGGTCGTCGTGATCAATTGCTCGTTTCCGTTAACTCCGTCTGTGTCTTTCACACCAAACATCATATTTCCGACAGCCTTTTTACCCCAAGCGCTTTCCAGTGCAGATTGCGCGAGTAAAAAAGTGGATGAAATTCCCGTGGCGGCTTCGACTTTTAAAGCGTGTGGACGAAACCACTTGATAAATTCTTCAGGTATCATTTCCTAGATTTTCTGGTTCAACATCATATTCTTCATATTCAGGCTCTTTCTTTTTGCCGAAAGATTTTATTCTGGAAATTGCTGCCGATTTCGCGGCCTCAAATGCATCCTTGCTCAAGAAAGCTACTATTCGCGACCCAAAAAAGGACGCCACGACAACCAGGAATAATGTGAAGTTCAAACTCCACTGTGTAAATTCTTTTGTGCTGACAGCTACGCCCCATGAGACGAAAAAGCCTTGAAGCATTTCGAAGATGATCCGCCAAAAGGTGAATGTCTTTCCGCTTCGGCTTGACCACCAAAAAGAGAACATGATCCCGATTGACGCGTAGATCAGTCGCTGCGATAATTCTGAGGTGAAAATGTCTTTCATGGATTTGCGTTTTTGGTACTGTCGATAATTTCTAGCGCGCGATTGAATGTCTTTTTGTATTGGGCTTTGAGCCGGTTACGCTCCATTTTGCGCTCATCTATTTTGAGCAAGACCGTATCGACGACGCGCACGGTAATTTCCGCCGGCGAACTTTTTGTAGACTCCAGGATTTGCGGACCGGCGGGAATCGAATAAAGTGCCGATGCAATCAGGCTAAAGAATGTCAGGGTTTTCATTTGCTCTCTTGTTTGTTTGTGACGGTTTTCATGTCCTCCGTACGTTCGCGCCAAAGCGTCCGGATTTCCTGTTGTTGTTCGCGGTTCTCGATTTCGAGCTTGACAATCCTGATGCTGTCCTGTTCATGGATACGTTGATGCGTCTTGTCGTTTCGGTCATCATCTTTTGCGTGCTGTGACACGCTCGCGTATCTTTCTCCCAACAGGATAAAGAAGCTCAGGATCATCCAGGCGCTTAGCCGTTGCTGTGTGGTCAGCTTCGGGAACTGAAGGGCGAACTTCAGTTGGGATAGGTTTGGGAACATGTAGCATTTTTAATAATTATAGTTTGACTTGAAGATTTACGCCTGCCCCTTTCTGAATCTCTGGCGCACCGGTGACTTGCTCTATTTCTGCGGAAGACGCTGTCCGCAAAGCCGCCCGCTCGTCGAGAATGATCTGCGGGATTGCCGTTCCATTCTCCGATTTTCGGGTAACGTACCAATCCGTCGGCTCAAGCAACAATCTGTATTTCTCTCGAATTTCCTTGACGCGCGCATCTTTCCAAGCTTGGAGTTCGGATGCGGTCGCACCTTCGACGAACTGATTCGTGGTTCGATTGAACTTGGCTTTCAAAAACCAAGTCGTTTGCATTTGAGTGACGGCATTGGCCGGATTTGTTTCCGCATCAACAACTTGCAGTACGAAATCGTTGCTATCCAGTATCGTGAATTTTGACATCAGAGATTTTTTACGTTTGTGAGTTCATTGTCCATCGTTTCCAGCACGTCCGACGTATTGTTCAGCGTGGCCACGTCAAAAATATAGTAAGCCGTTCCCGCAAAGTCGATTGCTGCCGAAAGCGGTGTGTTACCGTTTATCGCATCATCGGAAGGCGAATTGATCGCAGGCGGAAATCCTTTTAATGTTGTTCCGTTCCACGAAAGCTCACGGTCGACAACCGAGAACAAACCCGTGTTGGCAATGGTAATTGTCGCGAGTTTTGTCGCTCCGGAAATGGAAATCGACGTGTTGATGTAAATGTCTACAGTAATGTTGGCGTTCGCGTTTGTCCTTTTCCACGTCTTGCGCATTCGTAATCGTCCGGCCTGGATGTCGTTTGCCGACACCAATCTCGATGCGAAAATTTGCGGACTCAAAGTTGCAGTCGTTGAATAAACGCCCGTGTCCATGTAAACCGTCCGGGAATAATATCCGTTGAAATATGAACGAAGTGAAGATTTCAACGTCGACCAAAGAACTTTTCTGGAATTGCCGCTTCGTTGCAAAATATATTCGTCAGTGTCTGCCGGCGTGGTAATTGCGGATAATGCAGTAAGGAAAGCGGCGAAACCGCCAAAAACATTCGTTATCTGATACTGCAACTTTCCAAATGCCTGCAAAACCGAGTCGCCCGAAGAAATAGTGCCTCCGGTCGTCAACGACAACCCGGAAAGAATAGTAGCGATAACGCGTGCCGATGTGAAATATAGGTTTATCGAACCTTCCGGTAAAGCGTCAGTCGATGCTGCTCCGGCGCTTCCAGAAATCACCCAACCTTCCTGCGCGTCCCAGATGTACTCTTTCGCATTGCTACCGGTTCCGGCGTCGACGATTGCATAATCGCCATCCGAAGCTGTCGGATGTGCGGCCTGCAGGTTTGCGATCGAGGTGTATTTTCCTTTGAATCTGTCGTTGTAGTCCGGAATGTCTTCGAGGGTAGCGACCGCGGCGGAATTAGCGCGCCTTCTAAAAATATATCTACCCTGATCACCAACTTCCGGAATATCAAGAATTATTTGTAAGCTACCCGTTTCCCCTTGATCGTCGGCGTAGGAAACCGTGACGATTCTCGCATCATTTACAGCTACCTCTGCCCCTACGACTACTTGCGTTCCTGCCTCGGTCGCGGCATTGATTTGCCTTACAGAGTTTCCTGCAAATCCGTTCCCAATTTTCCGACTAGAGATTTGGACTTCAGTTGTTCCGGATTCAATCTCGAAGGTTTCTTCATAAATCCCAATACCACCACTATTGTCGGCCATAACGCGCCAGCGTCCAGTAGAAAAACCATCAGTAAAATCGTAATTGCGGCCTTGGTTGAGAACTTGCTGAATGTTTGGCGTTTCGGTATCGCCGATTGCTTCGTAAATATTTTGCAAGACTATATTGAGAATCTCCAAAGACATTGTCGTTGGATCCAAAACCATAATTACAGCCCCTGTAGGCAGCGTCGGATTATTACCTGACGAACCGCAACCGATATTTGAACCTCCTGTTATCATATAGCTAAAATTGCTTTCGTGTCGTATGGATTGAAACCGCTGTCGCCTGACGTTTCATTGATGAATACTACAGGGCATTGATCAAAATCGGCGGCGTGTGCCTCGATAATCTTTCGCGCAAATTTGAGATAAGCGATGCCGTCGGCCTCCTGGATGGATGCCATTCTTGCGATTTGGTCGGCAGGTAATCCATAGTCAGGAATGCGCTGCGACTCGTGCGGCAAAGTGTCGAACTTGATACGAAGGCCGGACGCATCCAACAGAAAAAGTCCTTCGGTGCAAACCTTTGAGATTGTAAAAGCAACGATCGCTTTTTGCAAATACTCCTTAACCTCCAAATGATATTCGCCCGCGGCCGTTCCATCTTTGAGCGCCTTGATGAGCGGACCGCACAAAAATGTCTTGATGAACTTGTCTTCAACCTTTCGGATGTAGGGCAAAAGCGCGAGATAGGCTTGTCGGCTTCCGAAGATGTTGAACCACTTATCAAAAATTCCCGTGCTTGATACCAATAATTCCTGATTAATTGGAAGATAATTTGCTTTCCAATCAGGGAAAATGTTGGCATTTAGCTCGAGATATTCGAGCAATCTGTCCATTGCGTTGTGCCCTGATTGCAGCAAATCGCGTCGGATGTCATTGACTTGGAAATTGTCGGCGGTTTTTCGCTGCTCGCTGTTTTGTGTAGTGATGCCGGCCGAGTCGATACTAACCAAACCGACAGGGAAATAAAGAAACAACCCGAAGTTCGACAAAGCCTCGCGAAGCATTCCGCGCGCCTTGTTTTTGACGTCGGCATTTGCTCCTGTCGCTTCCGCGCCCAAATACATTTGGAGATCACCAAGATACTTGTAGGTGAAATGGTTGACGGCCTTGGTGATGTATGGTTCGAAATCTTCGAATATCAAATTATTCGAAACCGCTACATACTTTCTTAGGTCTGCTGTGTTCTCGAGTATCATGCCGTAGCGGTTTTTGTTCCTGTTGGATTGTCATCAAGCGTAGTAAGCACTGTGCTTTCGATAGCAAAGCTGACTTCTTGCGGCCATTGGTTGTATTCGTGGATGAATTCCAGAGGGGAAAGTGAAGTCATGCGCTGGAATTTTTTGAGCCCTGTCAGGATGTCGAACGCGATGCGCTTGTCCGAACCGCTTCCGGCTCCGAGATTTCCGCCCGGAATTCCAGAACCACCGATCAAGGACGCATCGACACCTGTCGCAACGGCAATCTCGGAGTTGGCCGCGGATGCTTCCGGCAAGTATGATCCGTCTTTGAACTTGTCGTCGATCGGCGTGATTTTTATTGCCGAAATTTGTTTGCCATCAACGTCGCGAATCATCATTGCCTGAATCGATTTGCCCGCTTTCTCGTTCCCAACAAGAGATTCGTTGATGGTATCAATCAATTTTGTTCGGATTCCAATGCGCTTGGTAGCGTCGAGTGATTGCCAGTCTTCGTAGGTGTTCGTAAAATATTCTTCCGCAATCTCGATGATGTATTTGATGTTCACCTGATTGTTGAATAGTGCTTGCTTGAACGCAGGAACGCTGTTTGCAACTTCGAGCCATCCTGATTTTGTCACGGAATGCCAGGCGGCTTCCGGATAGTACGCCTCGTCCAACAATGGATAAAAGATCGGACGGATGAACTTGAAAATCTTGTTTGCCTTACAATACTCTCGGACTTCATCGGCTGACCAATATGGATCGACGATCGCGACTTTCGAGACGAATTCCGAATCGGGAGCAACACTTCCGCTTCCGAATTTCTGGGAAATGAAAATATTTTCTATCAATCCGTTGAGTTCCGACATCACTTCGTAGCGACACCACGCCGCTTTTTGTCGACGGACGCGGTTGATTGTCGCGAAATTGTTCGATAGAATGTATTCCGGAAAGCCGATGTTCCACCATTCAAGGTCGGTTACGGTTTCCGCGAAGAATTTATTGACTTGGTTTTTTCGGAAAAAGAGTTGGATGTCTTGGTAATCCGAAAGGTTTAGCAATTTTGGAGACTTCTTTCCGTTCTCGTCGGCTTGGCTCGGCCCCACCAAAATGATTCCATTGCCGTGATGCGAGGCAATGTTTATTTCGAGTGCGCGTCTTGCAGTGCCGTTCTTGCGCACGGCTTCCATGATTTTTTGCGGCGTGTCGTTATTCTTTCCCCAAGCGGCGATCACGCCGGACGCCTTGTCTTTGGTTTCCACCTTGATAGTCGTGACGTTTTCACCTGCTTTTTCGACAGTATTCGTAAATGCGAAAACGGCCTGACCGCGATTCGGGAGGTCGCTAATGGCTATGTTGCCGTGAAATTCTGTGTTTGAACGCATCAGTAACGGACGAATTGATTGTTGACGGTGATGATGAAGTCGAAGCGGAGTTTTTTAATCTCCCCGTTTTCGAGTTCGATGTTTCGCGTGCGATTGTCGTAATGACTCGGCTTGCGCGAAATTTTGACAGGATCGAAAATGTTGTGTTCGGTTGGGATTTGTACGGCGTTCGGATTTTTATCCGGTAGATATTTCGCAGCGACGAACTGCTTTAATTTTCCGCCGGCTTTCGATTGACTGTTGAAGGTGCGGTAAGTCACGTCAAAAGGAAATGGTTTTCCTTCCTTGTCGCGGCGTTGGATTATGGCAATGGCTTCGGCGAGACTGATCGTTTGCATGAGTCAAAAATCCGCTGATTGCCGTTTTTAAAATAGGACACGGAAAAACACAACACAAACGAGCTGCTTTTCCAGAATTATAAACTTCAACTTTTTGACAATCAAGGTTTTGATTTATTTTTTTTCTAAGATTTTTCTATTTTTCAGCGCGAAAGCCCGCCTCACCCTTAAAGATTCCTCACTTTCCATTTAGAAAAAGAGCGATATATGAAAATGGGTTGGGATATTGTCAGCCGACGGAAATTCCGTTTTCGGCCAAATGTTTGTTTGATCGACCCTTGAACTTGTCCCAGTAAAGTGCGAAGATTGGATGATCAAATGCGTCAGACAGGTGTGTCGTATGCTCCTGCTTCATGGATTTGTTGCGCTCTGGTCGCTTATCTTTCTCCACACCGTTACGACCTTCTATAGCTTCAGCATGCTCTAGACTTACAATCAGATCAGGGTTGTTGTGCTCGTTGATGCGAATCTTCGGCAGATTGGGATAAGTCCCCTTGAGCATGGCGTTAATCAGGAGATATTTATCCGCATGACTCGCGGCCGCTCCCTTGGCCATGATGTACACTGTCCATCCATGTTTCTTTAAAAGGTCTCGAACTTGTTCGAACAGCGTAAGTTTATGGTTTGGACCGCGCATGTTGCCATCGTGGCCACCGTACAGGTAGACAATCTTTGTTTTGTGCGGTTCATAGTACGGAATGAATTGCTCAATGAATAGATCATCGAGTAGCTTAGGGGACTTAACCCACATTGACTTCAAAACCTTATACAACAAATCATCAGGCTGCGACACAGTCAAACTGTTGAACACTCCAAAGTCGATCGATACCGTTAGCCCTACATCGACCCTTAGGTCATTATCCTGCCGACACGTCAGACTCAGTCGCTTACCATTTAGGTCAACCAATCCCGTCATATTGATTGATTCCAGATAGCTATTTGCGAAATCGGTATAATAGTGATCCGGATTCAGGTTCGCGTAGAAACCGTCGGTTATCTCTTTGGGCTCGATGTTGAGGATTTCGGCCTCGTAAATAACGCGGCTCGGCGATTCATCTTCCATCCGCTTGAACCACGACGGTTGCAGGTGCGGATTCCAAAATGCGTTCGCTTGGCTGTAATAAAATTCTTCAGGATTGCCCTCAGCCTTTTTCTTCATTTCGAGAATCCACTTCCCACGTTTGGTCACAGGCATCGACGAAGCGTAGAAAGCCGCGCCTTCGAACACATCGTTGTTGAAAATAGCCTTTCTGCTGCGATTGGTCGTTTTGACGTTGTTGTAAAGTTTTTCCGGATCCAACGTCAACGCTTCATCACCCACTTCACCATAGGCGTTGAGTCCACGTCCAGAGTTAGGGTTATCCAAAGACACCAACTGGAAGATTGTCCCGCTCGAGAAGTGCATGACGTTATTCCACTGATTTGGCGGCTGAAATGGCATTTTGTAGCCTTTCTTCTTTCCCGATTGCCCTACTACAAAATCAACATCCTGATAAAGACCAAAATGCGACAACCCTTCAATTGTCGAAGGTAATGTCCGGGAAAGTATCTGTGAGTAGGTTGCACCAACAAGGGCAATTGAGGCGCCTGGCAATCTCTTGCAAAATTCCCGCATAGCATAAGCCAAAGCGGTCGACTTTCCCGAACCACGGCCCCATATCCAGTAATTATTTTTTCGCACATTGGCAAAAGCCCGAATCTGCGGAACTGTGAGCCTAACTATTTTTTTTATCGGATTCAAGTTCTTCGCGTATTTCTTCGTAATCAATATCTTCGATCGGTCCGGTCAAATTCAAATCGTCGACACCACCCTTGCCGTTCTGCGGCAAATGCTTCAAGTACTTCAGATATTGCTTCGGCAAAGCAAAAACCACCTCCACATTCGCCAATTTATCAGCATTGAACTCTGCGGCATCATCTTCCTGAAATCCGCCATATTCCGCAATAAGTTTCAAAGCGACTGCTTCATTTTTGCGGTCGCCTTTCTGCTGACACCTGAGTTTGAAATCTTCGGCCCAAGCCAACCACATCGCCCGATAGCCTTCCTTTTCGACTTTGGCCATATTGCCGTAAAGCGCCTCGGAATTCCGAATGTCGATATAAGCCTGGCTTTCGGAAATATCCTTTCTCTTCCACATCTTGACGATCATCGGTTTGGTGAAACCGCGAAGCCTCAAGGCGAAAATCTCATAAAGTCGGTTCTTGATTTCCTCGACGGCTTCGGTGAGCGGAAAAACCTCAGGATTGACGTGATGCGCAAGAATCTTGTCAAATGTGGTTTCGTCAGTCTTAATAAGCGGCATTGGCCTTTTCTTGCTGTTCATCGCCCTTCGATTAGGTTAGTCAACTCTAAAAGTTCCGATTCCTTCGAAAGCAGGTTCTTTTTTGACTTCACAAGCTTTCGCTCCACCGAAAATTTCACATTCACGGGCAAATCGGAAGCTAATTGTCTTTCGTAGTCGGAAACGCGGCTTTTCAGCTTCGAGATGGACGCGAAAAGTAGTTGTTGCCGCTTTACTTTCTGCTCCGGCGTAAAATCGGCAAAATCGCCCGACTCCGCTTCCGGAACATCCCTGTGCTGTAACCAATAATCGAGTTTCTTCCAGCACAAATCCCGTTTCTTCTGCAATTCGACGATTTCGGTTTGGATTTGGAACGCTTCCCGCTCCTTTTCGGGAGCCAGGGCATTCAATTCGATTTTAAGGAAAGCCATTCGCGCAAATGCCTGATTTTTTTCCAAAAGCACCGGACGCATCTCGGCCGGCAGATCATGGAACATCAGTCGATCACGATTTTCTTCGGCACCGGCTATAAATACGGCAGAAACATTCGACAAAGCTTGCTTGATCCCCGAATCAAGTTCGGCAACATCTTCCACAAAATGAGTGTGAGGCGCTTCATGGGCCGAAGCTCTCGGCGCAAATTTCCCAAGCTCATAAACGAGTTTGTCCATATTGGCCTTACTTTCCTTGCGCTGCAACATCTTCAATACGTTTCGATTGTGCCGCACGCCAGCATATAAACCAAGACCAACGTGATAGTCCCGTCGCGAACCTGCCAACCATTCAGGAATTGTCATTTGTGCTTGAACCATGCGATTTTGTCGTTTTTGTCTTCTGCCTTAAAAACAGTTGTGATCTGGCGTCCGAAGAAAAGGCGCTCGTTCCAGTTCGAGTATGCGATGTAGTTGAACATTCCCATATCCGTTTCGCCCATCTGGTCCAGGCAATAAAAATCGATCAGCTGCCGCATGAACTCGAGAACCGTCGAAACTTTTCCGCCCATTACGCCGGCGTTGATAAGCTGACGTTGCGCGTTGGCCTTGAAAAAATCCTGAAGCGTTTTTCCTTGGTGTTTTTTCACCATCCAATCACACCCAACTACCTGTACTTCATCGCCAACTATCAGACGCTCACCAATGTTCGCCCATTCCGGTTCACGTAAAACTTCAACATCGGTAGCATCGACGCAAATGATATGTTCGTACAATTCGGCATTTTCGCGAAGCCAGTTCCGGTACGATATCCAACGCTGCGCATAAGGATTTACCGATGTTTCGACTCTGACAAACCGTACCAATCCAGGTACATCGCGTTCATCTTCATCGGAGAAACAATCGTGCAAAACAACCAGTTCGACCGATGACTTGGATGCGCTCGCTATGAGCGCATCCAAGTCGGAAGCTTTCGCAACCCATTTTTCCTTGCGTTGCGGATCGACTACACCCGTAAAGTAGCACGTAAGGATGGCGTTTTTCTTTTCGATGAAAGGCTTGAATGACTTATCGAATCGGTTTGCCTCGAAAATCGGGTTGTTTTGCGCGAGCATCGCCTTGCGTTCCGCGCCTGCAACAGTAGTCTTGACCGTTTCGTGTTCATCTCCGGAATAAATCAAGCCTTTGCTGTTTGGTACGTCCATGTAACGAAAAGAAGTCAGCCCGGCCATATAGATGCGATCTGACAAATTCGGATGTTCGTGACCCCATTTGCCAAAAACCGTATCCATACCGCCCACTTTTTCCAGGCACACGCGTTTGAAATAAAGCATGCAGCCACGAACGTGCGAATAAGCTACCTTTTCCGAGTCGCGATAGATTTCCTTGCAGTCGTTCAGCTTTTTGCCGGTCGCAAAGTCCTGAAAGATGTAGTTCAAATGTGGCTCTTTGCTTTCCATATATGGCACGAACCAATTTTCGGCAAGCGGATGCGTGTCGGAATCAAACAAAAAGAAGTGTTCGCATCCCTGAAGGTAAAGTAGCTCCAGACACTTGTTTTTAGCCGCGGCAATGCCTCGATTTTTCTCGAACCGAAACGTCGCCTCAGGAAATGGTTTGTCGCTGCCATCGTCGACGACCTCGAACGCGGCATCAGGCGGCAAAAGGCGTTTGATTTCGGCATACGACTTCTTGAATACGTCGTAACGGTTGTATTCGGTGATGGCCACGCCAATCTTGCCCGCGTTTCCAGTCGAACCAAGTTGGTCGAGCATGGATTTGATCATATCAATCGAGGGATTTCCCATAATTCCTTTGCGGTGAGTGAACGAGAACTTGTTTGACGAATTTCGTGGCGAGATTATCGGTGAGCGTTTTGATCCATTGGAAATCGGAGTTTTCCTCGGTCCCGATCTCGAGCGTGGTTTTGTACTGCGCACGAAGAATCAGGCATGGCAAACCGACACGCCCGCTAATGATGTGGCGAGAATTCATAAGTTCGTCGCTCGGCTTGAGTTTTCCGTCGGCGCGCGACATCTGACAAACCACCGCTTGCCAAGGATCTTTCAAATGCTGTGCGATTCGCTCAAGTGCATCGTCGGTCGCGAGATAGTCGTCACAGTCCAAGAAGAAAAACCAATGCTTTGAAGAAATCGGGACATAGGCCGATTTTAGCACATTGCAATAACCGTTATAGAAAAAGTCGCCGGAAAATGAAGATTTCGCCAACGAGAACAGTTGAAAATCTTTCGGAACCCAGGCAGCGCATTCCGGATCGTCTATCGAGACAGCAACATTGAAATCTTGGAACGTCTGCGACCGAAGCGACTGGACGCAACGCTCAAATACTTTTTTGCGACCTTTCGAAAGCCGTATCAGGATAATTATTTGCGGATCTGTCATAGTTCCCATTTTGATTTGTTCGGATATTGATTTTTGAGCCATTCAAAAACGCCGGCTTTCCAAGCGCTGTCATAAATCGAAAAACACGGCGATTCGATCGCACGGTGATAATCGTCAATGCCGAATGATTTCAACTTCACATCTTTGTACTCTGGACCATTGATGCCATACATATTGCAATAGGTCGATTTCACGACAAGACCTATCGTTTTTCGCGAATACTCCCAAGCGTCCTTGAGCGCAATAAACTTCTCTGAATTGTAGATGATCGGCGTGTGCACGTCGAAATGAAAAAACTCCTTTTTCTGGGCGATCAGGAAGTCGCGGGTGTGCTTCAGGTATTCGTCGTAGCCCCTTGGATTGAATCCGGCATAAAGAGCCCCTTTCTGGAAAAAAGGAAAAACCGTCGCCAAAAAGTCTTGTGTAAAGAAGAAATCATCGTTGCAGAAAAAGAAATCGCCATCGACCAAACCCTTCTCACAAGCGTGATAAATTTTCGATGCGATGCTGTACTCTTTGTTATTGAGCGTGTCCTTGAAAGGCGCATGCACCACTTTCGAATAATCGATAAAATTCGGTTTTTCACCAACGACAACAACGCGATCGATTCCAAGCGCGTGGCGTTCCAAAGTGCGAAGCGAATAAAGCAGTTCCGAGTTCAGGAAAGGTGAACCATTCCCTAAGACATACAAAGCAGTCATCCTTTCGCTTTTTTTCGAAACTGAACGATCGCGCCGATTATCACGACGCCCAACACAACCAAAGTATTATAAATCGAGATCCAATAGGCAAAAGTCCAAGCGTCGAAAATGTGCAATGGTAAATACTGATCTAGCCAAAATGACAGCCCCAACGTGTAGGTCACAAAAGCTAGAGTAAAAGAAAAAAAAGATTTCATAAGGTAATTTTTACCTCACAAAAATGGAAAGTGTGAAAAAGATTAAATAGGACAGCTCAAGTTAGCGGTCAATGATCTCAGGCTCGAGATTGAAAGGCGATCTCATGCACCAAGAAAATTCAATGTGCTTTTCTATCCTGAAAAATTTCCTTTTCTCCTTGCCTTTTCCTTCCTCGCATTCGACAGTATGTTCGACGAGAACGTTGTGGCGTTCATAGCCGAGCTCAAGCAAAATCGAATTCAGCTGATAATCCGAAATACAATCGTTCGGGAAAGTGCGAAAAAGGAAACTGAGCAATTCACGCGTCGTCTGGTTGAAGTTGCTTTTGTTTGAATCGCTTGGCGTAAAGTTTGCCTTTAAATAATCTGAAATTTGATCTTCGTAGTCTAGCATAAATTTCGATGTAAAAAAGCCACGTCTGCGAGAACGTGGCTTCTAAAAACTAACCAATATGAAACCAATTACGTGCTTGCGACAGGTTTGTCTGTAACTGTTCCTGTGTAAACAGGAGCCGGACAGAAACCTTTGTCTGTAATCGTTAACGTGACACCGTTCTTTCCTTCGATAAGCGCCTCTATCGTTTCTTCCAAGTTCCCGAATCGAGCAGGAATACGTTTGCTTCCGATTTGCCTTTTACGACCTGATCCAGCTTCAGTGAAAATGCAAATAAATTTAAGATTTTTCGCCATACGAAGAAATCCAAGCAACTCAGGCTCACTTCCCGCTACCTCGACGGTGAGTTCGTTTTGAAACATCTTCCTTCCAGTTTCACCAAGCGGAGTTGCTTTAAAAGCTCCTGTTTCGGTGATTCCAATGATTTTCGTAAAGCCTTTTCCGGCTTTGAAGGTGTGGTTCCCGGAAATTGTAGCTTTGCTACCAACCGATCCGTCGACGTCAAGCGAAGGAAGTTCTTTGATGTCTTCAAAATCCGCGAAAGGAGAAATTTTTACTTCTTCCGAGAAAATACCGCCAATTGGCTCACAAGCTTCGCCGCCAACATCTACTAAGTCTATTTTACACATGATGCGTATTTTTTGGATGGATTAAAACAGCCCGGCCGAAACCGGGCTGCTGTTTTTTTTAGTTTGATTCAACGAAGCCTGGTTTCCAAACGTGAACGAGTGGATTGTAGCCGAAGCCGATTCCTTCCCACCAGTCAAGCATCAAGAAAACCTCTCGCTTGCTTTCTTCAACTTTTGGTGCGCTCATGCCATTCACGCGGCGCAAGTACAAAAAGTTGTCATCCGGAGTTCCCCACAAGTAGTCAGAACCGGACATAGATGTGTGTCCTTCGAGCTTGATATTTTCGGAAAAATCAATCGTGACCTTATCAGCCTTGAAGTTGACATCCGACCCATGGGTGTTTCGTTTGTCGCGCAAATACGCACGAAGATTTTTCTTCGACATGTGAATCGTGTAGTTCACGCCTTCATACTCGTCACCAAGACCGTCAGCAAATGCTTCTACCTGATCAAAAATGTTCGTAGCGGTCAAAGAAGCTTCCGGAAGATTGACACGGGTGATTTTTTTAGTCACGTCAGACTCGGCCAAACCATCGTCAAGCAACTTCTTGATGCCGTCCATAACTTTCGAAGCGGACCCGGCAACTCCGTCTTGTGGCGCTTCGTATACACCTTTGAAGTAGGCTTTCGTTTCAAGATCGTTGTAAAGTTGCGGAACAACCTCATTTTCGGTCATGTAACGAACGATTGGCCAATTGGCACGCTCCATATCGGTAACACTTCCCAAAAATCCAAGCCATGAGCCTTTGACATCGTCCGGATAAAGAGAAAGGTCAATTTTGATGTTACGCAAACGGATTTCGTTCGGCTTGAATTCCAAATCACCTTTTTCAGTGAATTTCTTCTGGAATTGTTGGATGATCTCTTGGAAGATAACGTTCGAGAATCGATACACCTCACCATCGTAAACGATTGGTTTTGCCGATTGAACCGTCGATGTCTTCGCGCGGAGCATACTTTTCAGACGCTCCATGTTTTGCCCTTCATTGATGTAGTACTCACCAAACGCGGCTACAATTGCTGCCTTTTCTATTGACATGGTTATTGAGTTTAGTTGTTAAGTGCGGCTGAAACGTCAATTCCTCCAATGACATTCGATGATGTCGAAAGGTTGCCGTCAGTTTTTGGGTTCGTGTGGTCAGCTCCATCTTTCGCATTAAGCTCCACAACGTGAGCAGAAAGTGACGTCAATTTTTCCTGAAGCGTTCCGGTGATTTCCAGACCACTATCAGTCAGCAAAGCGTCGACAGATGCTTCTGCAGTTGTGACTTGTGCAGTTGCGTCGGCGGCGTCTTGATTGACATTGGCCAACGCCTCGTCGCGTTCCTGGGTTAGCGTGGCGATCGAACTTTCGTTTTCGGCAAGCCTTGTTTCAACCGTGTCAAGTTGCTCACCGTTCAGATAACTGCCTTTTTCTTCGGTTTCGACCAAAGGAGCATCCAAACCAAGAACAGCCTGAAGGTTTGTGCGGTTTTTTGACATAGTATTAGAATTAGGATTTGTGTTTTTTGCGAGTTCAAAGACTTTTTCGACCGCCGTTTGAAGTGTGCCAATCTCGTCGATAAGGTTTCGGGAAAGTGCGTCTTGCGCATTCCAAGTTCCGCCCAAGAAAGTATCTTCCGGAATGCCCGAACGAGCCGCCTTCATATCTGCTATGAAAGTTTCGGCGATTGGATCAAGTTCCTCCTTGATGTATCTGGACGCATCGCCGCCGAGTAGTTCCTCCAACGGTCGGTTTTTCTCTGTCGAGTGTGTGGAATATTCGGTGATGACTTTCGCTCCGAGCTGCTCGAAATATCCCGTTAAGTCAACGAAATGGATCATTACCCCGATGCTTCCGATCGCGTCCGCCCTTTTGTTGGCCACAATGTGGGATGAAGCCGAACCGATGTAGTAAGCAGCCGAACACATCAAACCGTCGGTGTACGTCACGATCGGCTTGCTGAAGTTTTTTACAATGTCGTGGAATTCCGGAGTTCCGGAAACTTGACCACCGCCCGAATCAATATCGAGAACAATCCCTTTACAATTCGGATCAGCCTCGAACGACTGTAATCTGCGAATTTTGGATTTCGTCCCATAAGGTCCGCATTCCTGATCGTATTTGTAAATAGGATCTTTGAGCGCAATAACGGCTACGTACTCATTATTCTGACCTGATTCATTGAAATTCGAACCTTTGATAAGGTGCGCATTTCTTCCGGTCACAAAGTGGTCGATCTGTCTTTCTTCCTCGGCAATCGGCTTAAAATCGGCCTTTGCCAACACCGACGACAAAATTGGCAACATAGCCATGCCGAAATGTCTTTCAATGAACCATTTGCCGTTAAGAGTCGAATGTAAATTGGCTGATCTCAAAATGATGTTGAATCGTTACTTTAATTCACGATACAAACATCATCAGCATCAGGTTTTTAAAATAGGACAAGAAAAATCAGCTATCAAGATAACTGGGTGACCTCAATTACATTTGAATTTTCTGACCATAATCCTTGAACATCTTTAGTACGCATATAAAATGAAGATGTAGAACCCGGAACCATCATTTGAATTAGAGCTCCAGTAGTGCTTCCACTCAGGGTTTTTATTAGCGAGCCATTTTGGTAAATCTCGATTGAATCTCTAGGTACATCGCTAAAGGGTTGCGTCCAAGAGATAAAGAAACTATTTGAGGTGATTTGAGATGCTGTGAAGTCAGTCGTCGTCGCTGGTGGCAAACCGTCAAGCTCAGCCGATGTTACTAGTTTTTCAGTCGTTCCCGCCGCATTAGTGGCCGATACAGTAAAAGAAATTTCATTTGAATCAGGTGTTCCAGTAATTAACCCTGTAACAGTATTGACAGAAAATCCTGCCGGCAAATCAATAGCCCCAAAAGAAGTAGGATTTTCTGTTGCGTATATTTGATACTCGAATGGAATACCGGAAACAGTAATGGGGTGTGATGCCGATGTAATAAATGGAGGATACTGCGGCGTAACCGCTCCTATTGCACTCACTACAATATTTTGAGAAGTCAATCCATGAATATTGCTTACAGTGATCGTAAAGTCAATTTCTTGAGTGCTACCGTTGTAAATTCCAGTGATAAATCCACTTTGCTCATTAATTGAGAGTCCGGATGGTAATTGTCCAGCCGATACAACAAAAGAGGTAGGGGCATTTGTAGCTACTATTTGAAAACTCATTGCAACGCCACTATTTATAGTGAACCCAGGAAAGCTCGTAATCACCGGCGCAAGTCCCGGCTCCGGTTCGGGTTCCGGCTCCGGGTCTGGAATTTCACCCTCGCTTTCGTAAACCATATAGTAAACTGGACGATGGCGTGTCTCCCCTACAATCTTCAATTTCGTCGCGCCCTTGTCTTCCGGTTTTTCCATATCGTCGATTTCAATTGACAGATAAAGTGGCTGAAGATCAGAACCGTAAATCTTCTGAAAACGATTGTTTAGGCATCCGACGACCACGCAAGGCCGATTTTTGTATTTATCCAGGTGCGCTTCAAGACATTGGCTGCGCGTGATGAACTGCATCCGGATATCGATCTCGAACAGATCCTTTCGCCTTTCGGTCGTTTTTACGCTTATGGAATCTTCGTCGATTTCGGCCTCTACATTGGAATCCATTGGCGTAAAGACAACGAATGCTGCGGTTTTGTCGGTAAGTACCACCGGCCAATTCGAGGTTTCTTCCAAAAGAAAAATGTGCAAGGCGGAAAATCCCGATGGTTGCTCTTTGATGCTGAATACCATAAATTTTATTTTTACAAAACTGTCGTCTACTCACGCCTTTGTTTTCAGGCCGTCGCGCGAAATTGGGGAGCAAAGTCTACTTTTATAGTTCCTTTTTTTGCGCGGATCGACTCTTTTGAATAGCGTTGGTAATTTCGATAGACGCTTTCGAGCTTCAGATCATTCTCGCAAATGTCATAGTGTTTGAGAAATTGGCGAATTGCTTCGTAGGCCGTTGAATTCCCACGAATTATCGCCATATCGACGAAGCAATTAAGATCGTCCTTGAACAAACGCTCGAGCAATTCTGACAAAAACCGCTTCCGGTTATGCCCGATCTCGAATCCATTAATATTGAAATACCTCTGCGTGATCACGATTTCGTATCGCTCGGGATATTCAGAAGCCAGCTTTTTGGGTTTTTCGATTTTCTTGTCGAGCATCGAAAGCAACAAAAGACCGATCGCCGTTTTTTTCGTCACAACATGCTTGCTGCCATATTTCCCGACGAGCCATTTTTTCAAATGGCTTCGAACCGGAATCGAAAGTAAGATCTCCATGAATGTTTGTTTGTTCGGTAAAAATATTCAATATGCATACACGAATATTCAATATGAATATTTTTTTTCATTTTCGTTTTTCGTCGTTATTTCTGACAAAAAAACTCCACAAAACAACATCTTGAAAATCAATGCCTTACTATTTTATCTGAGTTGGATTCTGTGGAACTTCGCTTATTTTGTTGGAGTTGGTTTTTTGGAGTTCCACAAGTTCCACAAAATTTTATTTAAACAAAAAATAAAAGTATTTGATTATAATTACTTAATATATAATAGATTATAGTAATAAAATAAGTAAAATGTGGAGTTGTGGAGTTGTGGAATTCGCACTTTCTTCTTTTTCAGCCGAAAGAAAAATTTTTCATTTTTCTTTATCCTTTGGAGGTGCGGGGGATTTGCCCAAATACTGTTTTCGTTTCTTTTTAGATAATAAAAAACCCGCTATTTGCGGGCTTGTTTTCAGGCAACCGAACATTGATGTCGGTGTTCACATTTTTGGCAGTCTGTTTCCTTTGCGATCTTGGAAATCGTATGTTCCAATTCATTTACCAGATAGCAACTTTGGCGATCGGTTTTGTCGATTTCTGCCTCGGCCGAATAAAGTACGATATTCTTGAGCCGTCGCAAACTTCGCTTCATCTGCTTGGGGGAAACGTCGTCCAACAATTTCAGTAATCTCGCCTGATTTGGCGTAACCTTCACGAGTTCGGTTTTTTTGCTGCATTCTCTGGGTGCATTCATTACTTCAAGGGTTAGGCGGTCCGCAGAAAACACCGCTTGGCGGCAATGTTTGTGTGTTCAGATGTCTAGCGCGAGCCGAAAGTGGATAAAGTTTGTTCTTTGGCTCGGTTTTGCCGCCTCGCATTGAACTGGATTGGAAATCGCAATATGAACGTTTACAGTTTGCATTTAAGTATGGGAATGTGAATATTTTCGCTCAATCAGAATCAATCGCCGGTTTTTCCTGAACACTGATCGCCGGAAAAGCACTGGGAACATAAACCATTTTTTCCTTGAAATATTGGTTGAGTTCCCGTTTGTCGGTTTGTTCGGTGAGGTAGTATGGTTTTTGGTCGATCTTTCCCGTCAGCTGACTTTTAAGAAAATACATAACGCCGTAGCGCGGTCGATGTTGATGATCCGTCAAATCGAAATATTCGGCCAAAACCAAATTCATCGTTACGGTTGCTAAAGGCTTGCTGATTTCGCTCATTTTCTTCGCTTATACTTCCCTTTGGGTTGGATAGTGGTTTGACTTTGGCGGGGATAAATCGGTTATAGGCAAGCGATGGAAAACCGCCGCTTGCCATTAACTATTGCAACTCGGCTTCGATTTCTTCGAGGCGTCTTTGCAATTTTTCTTTTTCCGCAGTTAAGCGATTTCTTTTCAGTTCCGAAGGTTCCACATGATCGTAGCTATCCGGCGCGAAACCTTTCGACCATTCTTCTGCTTCTTCTTTTGTAGAAAACTCTTGGCTACCTAAAATGACGATGTGATTTGGATTTTCGTCAGAGGTTTCAACAAACGCCCACGCTCTACTGTTTTCGTGCACCCGCACTTTTCTAATTAATGCCATAACCTATATTTCGGGTTTTACAAAGGCCGCCCAAGCCTGTTTTTATGAAGTCACGCCGCTATCAGTGATCGCGTGTCGATTTGAATTTCTCCAGGTATCAACGCGACCATCTTTATGCTCATCAACCCATTTGATCATATATTCCGAAAGTTGTCTATGCCAAATCTTTTGACCTTCAACCGGTTTCCAGTGTTCCGTTTCCGCTTTTTTCGCATTACGCAAATACTCTTTTATTTCTCCCGTAGCGTTTACCATCGGCAAGTACAGCCACGCTGGTGTATAGCTGAAAGAAAGTTTATCTGCAAAGCAAAGTTTTGACGGCTGTGCGCCATGGTTTTTGGCATAGTATCTGGAATGATACATTGAGAAGTCGGACCATTTTTTACCGAAGATGCTCATTATCTTTGCGCCTAGTTCTACGTGCGTCTCGCCTTCTGGCCCATCCATGTTTGGTTTGCCCAGATATCCAAGATCGTGAACAAAAAATGCAATCCAAAGACGTGGATCAAATGGGAATCCATATAATTTAGTCCAAGCCATTGCGACAAAAAACGGATGCAGAAAGAAACAATGTGCTCCGAACAATACTGATTTAGTTCCTATTTTCATAAAGTTGTAGTTTCGCCAGCCTATAACCGCGCATAATCGCCCCGGCGGGTGCGCGGTTGGTTGAACATTTCATTTTTTAAGATCGTTTGCGTTTGGCAGAGAATACTTTCTCCGGGTGTCCGCCGCCGCGGTTATGCGTCCGTCGTTATGCGCCATTGCATCAAGATTGCGGTAACTTCATGAAAGTCATCCAGTGAGTTTTACCGTGCCGACCGGTCGTGTGACCGAAAAGAGGTTCGTAAGCAATGACTTTTAAAATTTCCGAAACTTTGATTTGATCTTCGTTCCATTTGAAAATTACAATGCCATGAATTTCGACAACGCGCATACATTCATCGAACCCGGCTTTGATGTAAGGTTTCCAGTCAGCAGGCAAAATTCCGTACTTCTTGGCCAACCAACTTTCTTTACCAGCTTTGACCAAATGCGGTGGATCAAACGAAACGAGTTTAAACGAATTGTCAGAAAATGGCATGTCGGTAAAATCGGCCTCGATATCAGGTTTTATTTCCAACTTCCTGCCGTCACAAAGAATGTGATCTTCGGTGCGTTTGTCGGCAAATAAAACGAGCGGATTGGATTTATTGAACCAAAACATTTTAGAGCCGCAGCAAGCGTCAAGAATTGGTTTGTCAGCAACGGCAGCATAACCGCCGCTAATCGCAATGGCTGGTTTTTCGGTAATTGATAAATCTGTTTTCATAATTTCGTTTTGTTGTTTCGGAGAATACTATTTTCAAAAGTCGCCACTGCGTTTAGCGGTCACTCGTTACTTGCTACAAATCAATCTCGTTTCCAAAACAATTCGTAGTATTTTTTTGGAGATATTGTTTCCAAATATTTTTTTGATTCTGCTGATAGTCGACAAAAGAATTCTCTTTCAATTTTTATCATTCCGCGATTTTCCAAATTGTTGATGAAGTTTCTATATTTTGAAAGTGTGTCGAAATGCGATAATGGAGCTTGAAATTTGTCCACCAAATGCATTAAATAAAAAACTCCCTCGTGCGAATTGTCTGAAATATATTTTAAAACCCATTCTTGCAAAAAAGATGGTTTCCTTCCGTTAATTTTTGCAGCAAGTAACCGGCGCTCACCGCCATCGCTGGCTTTCGTTTCAATGTTCGTTTGGTTTCCCATAAGTTCGTTTTTGTTAAGCAGAGAATACTTTCTTCGTCGGGCCGCGACGATCGGTGTAGCGCTTACGCGTTACCGGCAAGCCTACAAATACCCGAGTACACGAGCTGTTTCCTGAATATCAATCATGTCCTCGTTTGAGTAGCCCCAATGTGAACAATACAAACCGCCATAGCCGTGATTATGATTTGACGGATCGCCAGTCGTGATATAATCTTTGAAATCTTTTGTGAGCGCCCAAAGTGTGCCGCCGTGATGCCATCCTTTTGGCGGATAACCGTTTTTGGTCGATAAACACATTTCGCTTTCGTTGTATTCATTGAACATATAGAGCCGACCGTTTCGTAAAAAGATTTTTGCAACACGGCCATCACGCGCAAAGAACTTTCTGCCGCGCTTTGCAATTTCCTGAATAATTTCATTCACAATATCAATGCGATTTTGTTGAGTAAGGCCAGCCGGTAACCGCGGCTTTACGAAATCGCTGGTTTTCGTTTCGTCAGAGAGTACTCCGGTAGTTGGTAATTTTTCCATTCGTATAAAATTTAATTTTTAATTGGCCGCGACTATCGCAAAGCCGTCACTCGTTATATGACAGCAACAGCATCCGGAAACTGACGAATCATAAGATCATCCGGTATTTGCTGAATCTTGTCAATTTGCTTGAAGAAATACGGCACGTTTGCTACCTCACACAATTCTTTCATTTCATATGCCCACTTTAAATCAAATGGTCGTTTGCCGGGTCCGCTTTCGCCGCCTTGGATAATCCAATTAATATGATGAATCGGATAACCAAATTTTTCTGTTGGTTCTGCAAGATCAATCGATTCGATTTGAGGTTCAATGCTTAGAAACTTTCGCCCTTTGACTTTAATGAAGTATGGAAACAAATCGGCGACGTTTTTCTCAACGCTCAATGAGATTCCGAACATCACATTGGCCGGTGGGTTTTCCTTCCAACTTTCGGGAGTGTATTTATTGATGTTTGACGGTCGCTTTGTCAGGAGCAAAAAATGCAGATTCGGAAATTTTCCCATTTCGACCATCGAAAAGAAAATCTGCCGCATTTTGCCCGTTGTCCAATGGATCCCATCAACAATATATGGATCGCCTTTGCTGTCAATCATCTTAACTGGTTTTTCAAAAATGTCCATCATTGACCCAACGAAAACGCGATGCGTCTCATTCGCTGCCGCTGCCAACTTCTGAAACCGATTTAATTCAGCGAAAGCAGATTTAACCAACTTTCTCGGTTTGTCATTTCCCCACACATCGTTTCCCCAACGATGCGAAAGTTTCTCTGCGTAACAGTTGTCGCAGCCCTCATGCACCTTCGTGCAACCTGACCACAGATTTAAAGTGTGGTGCGTCCATTCAATTTTAGAATTTTGTGCCATAATTTTACCGTGATATAACCGCGCCTAATTGCCCCGGCGGCGCGCGGTTGGTTGAAAATTTTTTTTTAAGATCGTTCTACTGGAAACCCGCGGGACGCTCGATGCGTTCAAACTCAACAACCCAAACCCAAGGATTAGCGTCCCGTGATTCTTTGCCGTTAATTGATTGCCATAGTGAACGAAAACTATCTGAAGGATAGGTATAACCTGATGAATCGGAAGGATTTGAATAGTCATTATAAGCAGACATCGTGTTCAACATAATCGGCAAAACTCCTTCAGCAACAGCATCGTCTTCAGAAATATCCATTAACCGCTCTACTCGAAGCGACTTAACCCTAAGAAAGATTCGGCAAGCCCATTTTTCCATGTAGATTGATGGAATCTTGCAAAACTTGTAATTTCCATTTTTGTCAAGACGAACTTTAAAGTCGCTAGGAATCAAATCTTCATCAATCGACTCATTATCCGCGTCGTATGTTAATTCTAGTTCACCATTCTGATATAGAGTTTCGCGAACCCAAAGAATATCGCCAGGCGAGCCGTGAGGACATGCGATTTCGTCATTGCCCCAAAAATAAAATACTGAGCCACAACTGTGAGTAGATAAAGGAAAGGTCGAACACGTCGGCACATATCCGCCAATCTTTACGACACGGCGGGTTTGCGTTTTTGCCCCGGAAATAATCGCTTTTATCATTTCCCTCGAAAATAAAATCGGAATGAATTTCGGGCTTGCAGTAGCCGGCGCTTCCTGCAATGGATGGTTTTCGTGTTGTCGATTTTTCTTCATATTTCCCCGCGCCTTACCTTAGCCCGAATCAAATCGAGCTTCGAATTCATTTCCTTGCGATACTTTTCGTAAGTCTCATTTTTTGGGTTTTCTTCCGCAGATTTTGGAACACCCAGTAATTTTTTCAAAATTTTTCTCATATCGGTTACATTTGCCCGCCGAACAATTCATTGTCGCCCGCCGGAATTGGTTCATTAAAATGTTGTGCTTTTGTTTCCTTTGGTACATCTTCCATTTCTCGCACCAAGTTCAAGACTCCAAGCTGCTCCATCATCCCATAATCGAAGGCATAGGCGCTGGTCGAAGTGTCCTTGAAGCGCATCGACTTCACGCTTCCCAAAAAGTATTTTTTGCTTCGGAAATAATTTTTGAGCGTTCCTTCGCCAATGACTTCAGCGCCTTGACGCGTCGAAATTTCTTTGTGATAAGCTTGATGCAAGACGTTGAGCCGCAAAAACAGCACTTTCGTTTGCCCGTACAATTGGACTTCGCGATCTGCCTCGCCTTTTCGTGTCTGAACTTTGATGGAAATCGGGCTGTCGATCTTGAATTGGTCCCCGTCGGAAATTCTTCTTGTGTCCAAAAGAAATTCGATCGTGCGCCAGAACTCGGCAAGACCTTCGCTTTCCACGATCAAGTCGCTGCTGTCGAGAATTGCATTTTTAAACTGGTTATAGATTTGTGACCAGGTGAAAGGAAACGTGAAATGATCCTGCAAAATCTTGATCGGGACTAGCAAAACCAAATAATTCTGCATCATCCTTTCCTGGTAATCTTTACCGCGCAAGTCGGCTTTCAATTCGTTGGTGAGCTGAACGAAAACCGTGTTCATTTCCTTCTCGATCAGTTCGCGGTACTGCATCAAATCGCAAAGCAAACTGCTCAATCCTTGCTTTTGCCATTGCTTCAAACGCATTAGGTTGTCAGCCTGTTCCTCTGTGTACGGATTTTGCGGTTTGATAAAGTGACAAATCACCGATCGTGAGGTAAGCGAGTTATCATCTCGGGACGACAAGTATTGCGATAGCAGGATCAAACTGCAATTTACCTTCGTTGTCGAGGTGCGGTTGTCGCCGGTAGCCTTTCCAAGTTCGCGACCGAATCCGTTGTAAGATCCTTTGATTGATTGGAAAATGTGGTCGCTTAAGTTGTCGTGATATTCCTCGAGTGCCGTCGGAGCGTTTTTCAGTCTGGCCAAACGCCGGCTGAAAGCGACCTGCGTTCCTGAGTTCAGATCGAACGACTTTTGGTTGAACGTGAAAAGCGAAACGACACTATCCGAAAAAATCGTTTTTCCCGATCCTTTCTCGCCCGTCAAAAATAAAAGCGGGAAAAAATCGTATTTCTTCATGAACAGATCCTTGAACAGCGAAGCAAGCGCAAATGCGATTCCAACTGTTGCGTGGCTGTCGTAAACCTTGTGCATCTGCCCCATCCAATCGTTGAAGGAAACCGGAGCTTTTTTATAGACGAAATAGCGGTCGTTCTCGTAAGGGTCGTCTCCCTCTTTGGCATGTTTGTACATAATTGAAGATGATGGCAAATAATAATGATCGACCTCGTCCAAGTAAATTTTCTCGGCTTCCTCGGCCACGACTTCAGGTTCGGGAAAATCGAGTTTGACGATGCCATAATTGTTCGGCTCTTTCATCATGCGGTTATGCAAAATCAGGTTTGAGAAGGCGAAAAAACCATCGTCGTTCCAACCAAGCGTCTTGACTTCGTTGGCAATGATGAAATTCTTGAGCACGTTATTCTTGAAAAGTTTGAATTGCTTGACGTCGACATCTGGCATAAAAAATAAACTGTCGATTTTTAGAAGCTTGCTCTCGAATTTGGACATCTGGACAAAGTCTTCAACATCGAAGTCGACGATGCGGCGTTTGCCGTTCTCAAAGACAATCTCGCACAAGCGTTTGTGTTCCTGTTGGCCTTTGATGAAAAACAAGGGCGTAAGCCGAAAATTTGTGCCCTGAAAGAATTTCTCGCGACCACGAAACCAAATGTAATTGCCGTGCGTAACGAATCCCGTCGAAAGGAATTGCGTGAAATCGGCGCCCGCGGGCAAGCCCATCGTGTCAGCGTTACCTTCGTCGAGATTTTTCGCTTTCTTCGACTTTTCTTCGGCTTTGGCGACAAAGCTTTTCATGATGTCGCGAAATTCCTTCGGCGTCGATTTCATCAGCTTGGCACAATCGACGATGTAGCGGTTGCGTTTGATGTCGTCCTTGATCTCGAACAACATTTCGCAAACTTCCTTGACCGCATCAGAAATCGCGTGCGGATCATTTGCCGCTTTGATTTTTAACTTCTCGGTTTTCCACAAAATTGCGTCGCGGGAATGCTCTACGATGTGCTTTCTAAAAGCCAAGCCTTTCGCCTCGATTTCGGTTTGCTCTCTCTCGATTTGGAAGTCGGAAAACTGACGAGAGAAACTATCGGGATCCTCGCCTTCCGGAAAGATCATCACCGACACCTTGAAACCTTCGGCAAGACAAGTATTGATGTCGCGCATCGCGGCCTTGAGTCCTGCTTTGTCGTTTCCATCGGCGTCGACACCGTCATTATCGCGACAGAGAATTACATGATTCGAGAAACGCTGCAACATCTTGGCCTGTTGTGGGCTCAATGGCGCGGTCCCGCAGTTCGCGACCGTATTCGGGCATCCGTTTTGGTGCATTCCCGTTACGTCCGTGTAGCCTTCTACCAAATTCACGAATCCGAATTTGTGGATGAAAGTCCGCGCCTGGTACAAACCGTAAAGCACATTTTGCTTTTGGTACATTTCCCCTTCGGCAGAATTCATGTATTTCGGCTCCTTGTCCCGCGATGGGTCATTTGAGCGACGGCCACCGAACCCGACAATGTTACCTTGAAGATCCTGAATCGGGAAAATCAACCGGTCGACGAAAAAATCGAAGGTGCGACCTTCTTTCTGCTTGACGATTCCCGCGGTTTTGGCCTGCTCTACTTTGGCCTTCTCGATAACGAAGTCGGTAACGAACTTGAATCCGGCCGGTGCGTAACCTATTTGGAAGTCAGCGACTGTCTGTTCACTCATTTCCCTCTCGGAAAGCATTGCTTTCACCCAATGATCATCCGAAAGTTTGGTGAGCTCCTTGTGGTATTTTGACGAGACTCCTTTGGTGAGGTCGAAAAGTTCCTGACGGTACGAACGTTTGCGCTGTTCGTCTTCCGAAACTTTTTCCTCGATTAGCAAAATGCCGCAGATATCAGCAATTGCCTTCACCGATTCGATGAAAGTGAAACCTTTGTGCTCCCGGACAAAATGAATCGCGTCTCCGCCTTTTTGCGCGCTGTAATCGTACCAATTGTTTTTCGCCGGATTAATTGCCAACGACGCAGTTTTATCGCTTGTCCAAGGTGATTTCGCGAACCAATGACTGCCTTGCTTTTTGACATCAATATAATGTTTGATTACGTCGACGACATTGGCATTTCTTACATCGTCAATACTTGATTCGCTATACATTCCTCAATTTGGGTTTACTGATTTTCGTTTGGTTTAGGGAAAATGCTCTGCTTACGGTCGCCTCAGTTGAGCGTGTCGAAAATACCGGGCTGGTAGAGGATCGAGTCGGCTCCAATAACTTCGATGGACTCAAGTAATTGTTGCACTTCTGATCGGCATTCATTCTGCTTGGAAGTGTAATGGTTTCGCAGCAGTCGTTTGTCTTCATAGTCATAGGCATTGGATTTTTCCAAAGCTTCGAGATTCGCCATTATCAGCCTCTCTTGTGTTTCGATGCTTCGGATTTTTTTGAGCGTTATAAAATTGTAGTTCATGATCTGGACAGCAGCCAACGAAGCGATACTATTTTGACGATCCTCAGTCTGTCTGACGTATTTCGCGTAAGATTCGAGAGCGCTCAATTTGTAAAGTCGCATGGCTGTCTTGATCTTGACGATTGAATTGGAAACGCGGGTTTGCCAATCCGTCGGGAATTGCGTTTTCATTATTTCGATGGCTTCTGAGCCAGTGATTCCTAGTGCCATGGTTACGAGTTTGGATGATTGATGCAATACAGTTCGTAAGCCGCGTAAAAAGCCAGACCAATCAGGCTCACAATTGCGACAAGTATCAGGCGTCGGCAGAAAAGTTCTGACGGAAATCCCTCTGTTTTGATTTTGTCTGATTTCATTGGATAATTTTTTGTTCGGTTGCACGTAAGATTAGAGCTCGGGAAGATGTGACGTTTGCCAATGCAAAGAGTTGGGCTTTGTGCGTGTTGAGCGTCGAGATTGAAATCTCCATCAGTCCGGCAATCTCCTTATCCGGATAACCGACGGCGATGTATTGGATCATCCTGACTTGCCAGGCCTTCAAAATATTGCCGTCTAATTTGATGCTTTTCGATTTCCATTCCAGACAGGCACAAGATCCGGAACAAAGAAAATTGTCGCCGTCCTTGAGTTTGCCAGATTTACAGAAATCAGGATCATGATCAAGCGCTCCGAAAACGCAGAACGCATACTTCTCAAGCCGTTTTTCAGGTGAAAGACCTCCGAGATCCATCATCGCGATTGGATCGGAAAGAAGCCGCTCGAAAAGTTGGGTGCGCTTATCTGGGCAGATGTCGGCGAAAGCGATCGTTTTGCCTTCAGAAATTCCGAAGACTCTTTTTGTCTCGCGGCACGCGAAAAGTTCTGTGCTTTTGTCGCCGGAAAGAATTCCCGCCGGCAATTGATGGACCAAAGCTTGCGGATTGGAACCGTTTGTTGTAGTTTTGCTGTGCATGATTGTTAATCGTATTGGTTAATGATTATTAGGAACCCGAAGTGACCGCTTCGGGTTTTTTGTTTTTCAGACTTTTGATAAGGCGACTCGCTTCAAGTTTGGAATTGCGTAATTCCCAGAAAGCTTTCTCGATTTCCTGATTTTCATAGCGACCATTGAGGACGTGCGAAACGTAACGATCCGAATAGGCAACGCCGGATTTGTTGGTTATTCCTTTTTCTGCCAAAATTTTCAGGATTTCTGCGGAGAATCGTGTTCCAATCACTGCTCTCAATTTTTTTTCGTCGGCCTTGGTAATCATAGATAAGTGCTATTTGTATTTCACTTTTGTTGCCTATCTTCGCGAGTAGTTGCGAGTAGTTGCGAGTAGTTACGAGTACAAATATATTCAAATTGGAATAAAAAGATTCTTTTTGAATATAATTTTCTGCGATTTATGAAGACAATGGGCGATAGACTTATGTATTTAGTTGGTTTACAGTTTGATAGCTTGACGGATTTTGCTTCAAAAACTGAAATAAATTATTCCAATTTGAATCAAGTCAAGAATAACAAGCGCGATTTAAGTATGGGACAGCTGACAAAACTAATTGAGATTTTTCCAAATCTCAATGTGGCTTGGCTCATTTCTGGTGAAGGAGATTCGTTTCATCCTTCGCAATCCAACGTTTGCGAACCGCGTGAAGATTATGAATCGGAACTATTGGTAGAAAAGCTTTTCTTGAAGATGCTTGACAACTCTAAAGTGATGCGGAAAATTGCAGAGATTAAGGCAAATTCTTGATTCCTGACTCAAAAACTCCCCAATAAAAAAACAGAAGCTTATGAATAGCGGGTTAACGATCGAAGTTGTGTTCCAGTCGAGGTCACGAAAACCCGCTCACTCGAGTGGGTTTTTTTATGCCGGAAATTGACGGCGACATTGTTTCCAATCCCAAATAAAACCTGAAATTCCGCAATGCTTCGCTACATCAAAAACCAATCTTACCAAACCATTTTTGAAACGGAATCGTTGCTGTATTCGGATTTCGAGAATTGCGTTTTCAACCGATGCGATTTTACCGCCTGCGATTTCACTGGCGTTGCTTTCATCGACTGCATTTTCAACGACTGCAATTTCGCTTCGGCCAAAATCAATTATGTTGGATTTAGAGGCGCGCACTTTCACCGATGCGATTTTCCGGAAGTCAATTTCGCCATGGTCGATCCTTTGCTGTTTGACATCAGTTTTACCGATTGCAATCTCGACTACACCAAATTCTACACCTTGAAATTACAGCGCACGGTTTTTACCAATTGCAGCATCGTGGCTTCAGACTTTATGGCGTCCGATTTGACCGAAGCGATTTTCGACGCCTGCGATCTCCACAAGACCACATTCGTCGATACGGTTTGCCTAAAAACCGACTTTTTCTCGAGCTACAACTATACGATCGATCCCGAACGCAACAAATTGAAAAAGGCCATCTTTTCGAAAGACGGCCTTGTAGGATTGCTTGGAAAATACGGGATCACCGTAAAATAATCAGCCTTTTTTGAGATGCAATTGCCAGTCGCTGCTGAGTTCGACCTCTATTTCGTGGCTTCGTTCGTCTTCTATTTCGGAGTCTACCGCGAGATGTCTATGGGTCGTATTTTCGAAAGCCGAAATGAACTCCTTCAACAAATCGTCCTTTTTTCCGCTTTCGTCCATTGCTAAAAAAGGATTTCGGTTCAAGGTGATACTTGCGAAAACACTGTCTTCATATTCGGTATTTGGCGAATCGAGGTGATGGATTCCGATCGGGTCGGCTTTGTATCCGATATATTCCACGCTCACATCCTGGTTTTTGGTAACAGAGAGCAACGTCCGGATTGCACACTCCCGAAACTGCTCGCGACTTTGCAGGGGCGGCGTTTCTATTGAGGCGCTTAGTTTGATCATCAAGGTATAAGTGTGGGGAGAAATCATGGCGTTTCGAGATTTGGGCCTTTGCCGTTTCTACAAAGTGACGACATTTTGTAATCCGCGGTCTTACAGCTTTCATCCTAAGAGTTGTACGATGTCTATCGAGAATATTGACGAACAACGACTTGCGTTAAAATTAACTGAAAGCAACTTCCCTTCCGATTCGCTATCCGTAACTTAAAACAAAAAACCATGAAACGTCTTTTCCTGTTGCTCGCCTTTTTGTGTCTGACCTTCGCATCGGCACAAACCAATAAACAAGACGCGAAAAAACAATCGCAAGACAAGAACTCGGTGCAAAAAAAATCCGATGCCAAAAAAGCAGCAAAGTCGAAGAATGCTACTTATTCGAAGGCCGGAAAAACCGATCCGAATGAAAAAGGTTCGGGCATGACCGTTCCCGATCAGGACAAGCCCAAACTCGATGAACGCCCGAATCCGGCAGCGACCGTTCCGGCGACGCAAATTCCTTCCGATAGCGGAAATCCGACAAGAAGAAACTAAAACATTTTCATACATTTGGTCCAAACCGAACCGATGAAAAAAATACTACTATTGTGCCTGACGCTGTTTGCAATAAGCACAAAAGCCCAAACCATTTCGCAAATCGACTCACTCAATGTCGTAATCTGCAAGGAATTCCAAAAAAAGACGATCGAACCTGACACTACAAAAGTACAGCGCGTGTTCAACGAACAATTCTACGCTTTCGCCCAAAAATTCAACATCAAGACAGACGAGGAATTCAAGCCCGTTTTTGACAGGCTTTACTTTAGATTGCAGAAAGATTGCGTTTGGTTCCAGAGTTTTATGCTCAAGGTTTCGAACGATTCCGAAAGCTGGAAAATCTCTCAAGAGCGTCCTGTTCAAAAGGCCAAGAAAAAAGAGTGCCGAAAAATGAATGGGAATTTTTACTACCTCGAACCTAGTGAAGGCTCTAAAACAAAGGTCGTCGTAACCGAAAATTCGTGGACGGAAACGTTCGTGGACGGCACATATTCAAAATGCAAACTCACTTGGACGAAAGATTGCGAGTTCACGCTCGAGTTTCTCGAAAGCAACAACCACGTGCGACAAAACCTCAGTGTGAAAGGCGATAAATATTATTATGGGATTTCCGAGATCGCTTCGAACGGCACTTTCAAATGTTGGGTACGCGTGCGCGACACCGATCCTTACCAGACTTTCGAGGTCATTCCCGACAAATAATTACAGGTTTTTCGCGAGCACGAAATCTTCCATCAAATAGCCGTTTCCGATCTCGATATCGACTGTTTCCGCAATCTCATAGCCCAATTTCGCGTAGAAATGTTGGGCTTTGTTGTCTCTGTTCACGTTCAACGACACTTTTTGCGAGCCGTGTTCGAGCGCTTTCTGTTCCATGAATTGCATCAGCTGTCGCCCGACATTCTTGCCTTGGGCCAACGGCAATACGTAAATTTTGTGGATGTGCGTGCGCTTTTCGTCTTTGTAGTCGTGTTGGAATCCGCTGAATCCGAAGTACTCGCCATTTTCCTCGGCTAAAATGAACTGCACGCCGTCTTCGTGATTTTGGTTCAGCGCCTCGATCGAATACATCATTTGCATCATGTAGTCGAGTTGTTCCTGAGACAGAATTTCGGCATAAGTCACCGGCCACGTTGCCTCGGCGATCGATTGGATCAAGTTGAACTCGTTAGGGAAAGCGGTTTTTATCGTCATAAATTTCTATTTGGGGCGTTCCGGCGGCCGGAAACTTTGCAGTTGATACAAGCGATGGTCAGGCCGCCGTCGGGCTGCTGGCACTCGCTTTTTGCCTTGGAATCCAAGAATGAAAATCAAAAATCGTCGGGCAAAAGAGCTCAAACAAAGCCACCATCCCTAACGCGGGCTTTCGGTAATCAACCGTGAATCGATTCTTTCTTGCCATAATTGGCAATGATGATCGCTTCGTGCTCAAGCCACTCGCGCCAGCGTTTCTCGACGTCGATATCGCCTCCATATTTTCTGGCGTATGTGATGAAAGTCGTGTAATGTCCGGCTTCGCTTTCCATGAGATCGCGGTAGAATTTGGCCAATTCCTCGTCTTTCACGTTTTCGGACAACACCTTAAAACGCTCGCAGCTTCGGGCTTCGATCATGGCCGAAAACAGCATGCGTTCCACAAAACCTTTTTCGCGAGTGCCGTCTGCATTGGCTTTCATGTACTTGGCGAGTTCGCCCACATAATTGTCCTTGCGCTCTCGCCCGAGCTTGTAGCCGCGCTTTTTGATGATCTCGAAAACCATCTCGAAATGGGAGATTTCTTCTTGGGCGAGTTGTAGCATGTCGGCGACAAGATCTTCGTATTCCGAATTCAGGGTTATGATCGAAATGGCGTTCGTGGCGGCTTTTTGTTCGCACCACGCGTGATCGGTCAGGATTTCTTGTATGTTGGTTTCCACTAGCGAAACCCAACGCGGATCTGTTGGAAGTTGGAGGCGAAACGTTGACATTGTTTTTTATGTGGAAAAGGTTTGAAACGGGGTGTTTCAAACCTTTTGTTAGTATTTGGTTTTGCGAAGTTTGCAACTTCGCAAGCTGCGTTTCCGAGTCTGCGACTCGGTTAAAAACTCAGGCACTTAGGAACTCAGGTTCTCAGGCACTCAGAAAACAAATATTGCTCTCTCGCTCATCAAAGCGTTCACTTCCTCTCCTACCTCGGCGATGATATCCTCATTGTCTTTGTTGGTAAGCACGCGATCGATAAGCTCCACGACAGTTTCCATGTCAGATTCCACAAGGCCGCGTGTCGTAATGGCCGGCGTTCCAATTCGGATTCCCGAAGTCACGAATGGCGATTTGTCGTCAAACGGAACCATATTCTTGTTTACGGTAATCTCGGCTTTCACCAAAGCATTTTCAGCTTCTTTGCCTGTAATTCCTTTGTTGCGAAGGTCGATCAGCATCATGTGGTTGTCCGTTCCGCCTGAGATCAGGTCATAACCGCGGTTCACGAAAGCTTCCGCCATCGCTTTAGCGTTCTTTTGTACCTGCATGGCGTATCCGAAGAATTCATCTGTCAAAGCTTCTCCGAAAGCAACCGCTTTTGCCGCGATGATGTGCATCAAAGGTCCGCCCTGATTTCCTGGAAATACCGACAAATCGAGTAAAGACGACATCATGCGAATCTCGCCTTTCGGTCCCGTGATTCCCCATGGATTTTCGAAATCCTTGCCCATTAAGATCATTCCGCCACGTGGCCCGCGAAGTGTTTTGTGCGTCGTGGTCGTAACAATGTGGCAATGCGGAATCGGATCGTTCATCAAACCCTTGGCGATCAATCCTGCCGGGTGAGAAATATCGGCCAAAAGCAAAGCTCCAACGCTGTCGGCGATCTTGCGGAAGCGCTCGAAATCCATGTCACGACAATAGGCCGATGCTCCGGCGATGATCATCTTAGGTTGTTCTTTGGTAGCAATTTCCTGGATTTTGTCATAGTCGAAACGTCCGGTTTCTTTTTCTACTCCGTAGAATGCCGGTTGGTATAATTTTCCGGAGAAATTTACGGGTGAACCGTGCGTTAGGTGTCCGCCGTGGGAAAGATCGAATCCCAGTATTTTGTCGCCGGGTTTCAAACAAGCCGCGTAAACGGCAGTATTTGCCTGAGACCCGGAATGTGGTTGTACGTTGGCGTACTCGGCTCCGAAAAGCGCTTTTGCACGATCGATCGCGATTTGTTCTACGATATCGACAACCTCGCAACCTCCGTAATAACGGCGTCCGGGATAACCTTCGGCGTATTTATTTGTTAGACAAGATCCGGCGGCTTCCATGACTTGGTCACTCACGAAATTTTCTGAAGCTATAAGCTCCAATCCGTGAATTTGCCTATCTTGTTCGTCAAGTATCAAATCAAAAATTTCCTGGTCGTTGCGCATGTTATAAAGTTTCGTTAAAGTGAGGCCAAAAGTACGAATTACGTTTGGTAAAAAGAATGTTACCTCTAAATTTGATTGCTCAGTTTAACAACCCTTTCACAAAATAAACCATACCAAAAATATGCTCATAACAGCTAACGACCCAAACCGGAAATCATGGCTTGAAGTCCTTGAAGACAGCGACTTTCCCATACAGAATATTCCGTTTGGCGTATTCCTTACCAAAGAACATGTGGTAACGATTGGAACCAGGATAGGCGATTACGCCATCGATCTTGGAGCGCTTCAGCAACTCAATTACTTCGAAGGCATCGAACTTACGGATGATATGTTCATGCAGGACACCTTGAACGATTTCATTTCTGACGGACACAAGACCTGGCGACAGGTGCGCAACCGTATCGCCGACATTTTCGACGCCGAAGATTCCCAATTGCGGGACAACGCCGACCATCGCGAAATCGTGATTTTCGACATAGACGACGTCGAGATGCAACTTCCTGTGCTGATTGGCGATTATACCGATTTTTACTCCAGCCGAGAGCACGCGACCAACGTGGGAAAAATGTTCCGCGACCCGGAGAACGCACTTTTGCCCAACTGGCTTCATATTCCTGTCGGGTATCACGGCAGAAGTTCCACGATTGTACCTTCTGGAATCCCAGTGCACAGACCTATGGGACAAACACTTCCGAACGGGGAAACCACGCCGGTTTTCGGACCGTCGCGATTGGTCGACTTCGAATTGGAAACCGGATTCATCACGACCGACGCCAACATCATGGGCGAAAACATTCCCGTTCACGAGGCTGAACAGCACATTTTCGGGATGGTTTTGCTAAACGATTGGAGTGCGCGCGACATCCAGAAATGGGAATATGTGCCACTAGGACCGTTTTTGGCCAAGAATTTCGCCACTTCGATCTCACCTTGGATCGTGACCATGGACGCCTTGGAACCTTACCGTACCAAAGGCCCGAAACAAAATCCGAGTCCTTTGCCCTATTTGCAGCAAAAAGGAAAACACACTTTCGACATCAGTCTCGAGGTTTCGCTACAACCTGAGAATTCCGAGGAAAATATCATCTCGAAATCGAACTTCAAATACATGTACTGGAGCATGAGCCAGCAATTGGCGCACCATGCCTCGAACGGCTGCCGAATCAATTCGGGAGACTTGATGGGTTCGGGAACGATCTCCGGCGCTACCGAAGACAGTTTCGGTTCCATGCTAGAGCTCACTTGGGGCGGAAAAAACCCTTTGAAACTCTCTGATGGAAGCGAGCGAAAATTCATTGCCGATAACGATACGGTAATCATTCGCGGTTTTTGTTCGAATGCCGAAGTGAGGATCGGATTTGGGGAAGTCAAGAGCAAATTGCTTCCGCCTTTCGCGAGAAATTGATACAAGCCCGCCATTGAGCGGGTTTTTTATTTGCAGATGACACGCAAACGATTCGATGGGAACGAAATCGGGTGTCTTGGACGAACTGGCGATTATTCAAGAAATCCGGAAACAAAACGGGTATCGGAGACAGATTGCCTAGCCCGGATACAAGCGGATAGCCTTTTGCAGGAAATGCCGTGTTTTTCCCGGGTTGGCACAGCGACCGAAGGAAGCTCGTGCCAACCTCTGGAAAAACCGGTTTTTTCAAGAAAGCTAGCAGCGGGAGCCGGAAAAAGCTCCTGAAAAACAACTGACAATCAATCGGAGTCACAGACTCCGCCACACATCTTGCGAAGTCACAGACTTCGCCGCGCAACCAAATCCCAAATAAAGCATCTACCCCAAATGAAAAGAATATTCCCAGCCCTGCTCCTGGCCGTTTTAGCCCCAATTCTCCTGGCCACGTCCTGCGACGAAGACCCGGAATTCTACTATCCGGCGGCAAAAGTGTACATTGAAAATTCCCAAAACCTGCACGTGGGCGACACGATCTGGTACAATTACCTGGTTTCCTCGAATATGTACTCGTCCGGCAAACACGACACGATCGCCAACGTGAACCCTCGCGATTTGACCCTGTTCGTTCTAAAACTTCAACCCGAACAAAACGGCCACAACGCCGCGGTCACGAACGCTTACGTCAAGATTCTGGAACTGGGCACGAACGATGCGCAAGCTTGCGGAAATGATTCGTCGACTGCGCTTTACCATCCGTTTTTTGCTTTTCAGCAGCGCCTTTATCGCATAAAAGTGGGTTTCAAGATGCTTGAGCCCGGCGACTATTCGTTTCCGACCGATTACGACAATTTGATTCAGACCGATCCGCAAAACCAACTCGCGGCCGATTATCCGCTGGCTTCCGGCATCGATTTATCGTATGAACATCCTTGCTACGGCACGATTCAGGCGAATCTCGACGATTATCCGGGCAGAAGTCACGCGTTTTTTCACGTCAGTCCTTAAGCCAAAGAATCACTTCTCGCCTTCTCTGTCGGCTGATCGGGAATTGATCGCCCGATTTTAACCGGATTTCGGTTTTGACGATGCCGTCGACAAAATTCTTGTTGACGATGTGTTTTCTGCTGATGCGGAAAAAATCGCCACCGAGTTCGTCCTCTAGTTTCTCAAGCGATTTGCCGATGATATAATCGCGGTCTTGGGTATGCAAAAACGTCGAATTGTCGTGGCTCGAAAAATACGCGATCTGGGAAATTCCGATTTTCCTCAAAGTTTTTCCGGCCGAAACCAAAAACGATTTTGCCTCGATGACAAGAATTTCCGGTTTGAGCAAATTTCCCAGTTTCTCGATTTTTTCGATGGCCGAATCGAGTTTGGTCTCGTCTATCGGTTTTAACAGGTAATCCATTCCGCCGTGACGGAAAGCTTCAAGTGCGCGGTCTTCGTAGGCCGTTGTAAAAATGATCCTGGATTTTGGCGCGATCGATCCCAATGCCTCGAAAACGGTTCCGTCCCGAAGTTCGATGTCGAGAAAAAGCCACTCCGGATGCAGATTTTCGTGTAAAAACAATTTGAGTTTAGCGGCCGAAGAAAACATAGCGACGACTGTAAAGCCTCGACTTACAAGCAAGCGCTCGAGCCTTTGGGCGGACGGAATCTCATCTTCGACGATCACGGCGGTTCTTATCATTCGACGCTCAATATTGGAAGGCTGACCACGAAGAAATCCTCGTTTTTCGAAACCGAAAAAGTTTGGTCGGTCAACAGTTCGTATCGTTTTTTGATGTTTTCGAGTCCGATGCCGTTTGAATTTACGCCTTTTTTGGCGATGACGGAATTTCTCACAATCAGGTTTCGGTCTTCGGTAAAAATCTCGATCAAAAGTTGGTTTTCGTCCTCGACTATGTTGTGTTTGAAGATGTTGTCGACGATTTCCTGAAGCGAATCGGCTAAAATAAAATCGCGGGAATTGGCGTCCACTTCGATTTTTTGGGAGAAAGCAGTTGCGAACTTTGCGCGGTAAATCTCGAGATATTCGGTGATGAATGCCATCTCATCGGCCAAAGCCACAAAATCCTCGTCTTCTTTGTTGAGGAATTTCCGATACACATTCGACAGCCGACGTCCGAATTCAAGCGCTTTCTGAGGATCGGATTCGACAAACGACAAAAGCATGTTCAGGTTGTTGAAAAAAAAGTGCGGGTTGACCTGTCGTTTGAGACTTTCGTATTCGGACTGTTTCTTGTTAAAAGACTTCCCAAGTTTCTTGATCAACGAATCTTTCGCGTCCGATTCGACTTTTTGACGCACCAAAAACAGCATGGCGGAAGCCGAAAAAAGTGCCGGAAAAAGCAGCGTCATCAAAATCCCGACGATGCGGCTTTCCACCATTTGGATCTTGATACACGCAACGAAAAATCCGACGGAAATCGCTAGAAAAGTCGCGAAAAACACCCCCAAAAATGGCCGTTGCGCCAAGAATCCAATCCGTGATGCAATCCAGATTCCGAATAATGCGGCCGAATTCGTCAACACTGAAAAAGCGAACATCCACAGCAAAAATCCGCTGTAGCCGCTCATTCTGGTTTGCGTTTCGAATTCTGGCGCAAGCAAAAACGACAGCAGCACGAATTCGGGTAAAACAATCCAGAACAACAGGCGAATCGCGAACTTCGAAGTAAGTTCGAACCTGTAAACCTTGTTTTTTGGGGAAATCCTGATTCGCGACAGGAAAAGTTCGGTCAGGAAAAAGGAGATCACCATCAGTGTTTGCATGATCGGAATTTCGATCCCGACCTTTTCACCCAATTGTTTGACGTAAACCGATCCGGAAATGAAAGTCGTCGTTCCGACCAAAAAGATCGTCGCGAAAACCGAGACAAATCCGCATTTGGAAAATCTTGCCAAAAACGGCTGCACAAAAGCGACTCCCAAGGCCGGAATGGCAAAAAACCACGTGACGATCGCCACCGCAGCCCAATTCGTGCCAGCCGAAAATCCGCCGTCCAAAAGCATTACTGCTGCCGAAAACAGTATCGCTACAAGCCAAAAAATCAAAAATGTGCGAATCGCTCTCATGTCATCGGGGTTTATTTGGCAAACCTAGCCGAAGTTCGCAACTGCGCAAAAACAAGTGCTGCAAACGGTCGTTTCATGTGAGCGAACGGTCTTTTTGGGCAAACAGAGCAGGCAAATTGAAGATGACGACAGAGGCAAAAACCACTGCGTAAGCCGCATACTGCCAAGCATCGGCCTTTTCGTCGAAGTAAAAAACAGAAAGCGAGAAAGCAATGATGGGATTCACGTTCATGAGCATCCCGACAGCCGAACCTTTGATGCCTTTAAGCGCGAAAAGACTCAGGAACATCGGCAAAATCGTGAAGACGATCGCGATAATTCCGATAAAAGCGAAAAATCGCGGTTCCGTAGGAAGTCCGACATCGAAAAAAGGAATTGCCGGCAATAGCAAAATCACGGCGATGCAAACGTGAAAAGTAAGCACTACAAAGCTGTCAAGACCCGAGTTTCTTTTTTGTATGATCAGATATAAAGCGTACGAAAATGCGATCAGGATGCTGAGCAACAAGTCCAGAAAATGGCCCAAAGCCAGCATTCCGCAACCAATCGCGCCTATGAAAAGTGCCATCCATTGCAATTTTTTCATTTTTTCGCCGAGCAGGATGTTTGCCAGGAAAACGGTCAATATCGGGCAGACGAGATAGGCCAGCGATGTCGCTTTGACGCTAACGAAATTCATGACGTAGATGAACAGGAACCAATTCATGGTCAGCAGGATTCCGGCGAGCAAGTTCCACAAAATCAGACTTTTCCTGTCGTATGATTCCTGGTTTTTGAGAAAAATAATGGCTGATTTAATGGCTTCGCGCCTAAAAGCGAACATGATAAGAAAAAGCAGAAACAGGCAAGTAATGACGCGGTAAAGCAATATTTCGAGAGGCGGAAAGCCTTTGATCGGGCGCAAAGCCAAGCTAAAAAGTCCCCAAGTTGCGAAGGCCGTGATCGCGCTGGCGTAGTAGCGGGTTGTGTTCATTCGGCAAAGGTAAGAATCACGCGGCTGAGATTGCTGCTCGACCGATTTACTTTTTTCGGAGAATAAAACACCGACTGAGCAAATTTTTTAACCGCGAATTAGCGAATTTTTTTCGGCTAGAATACGAAACACCTTAATGCTCTTAACGGATTAAAAAATTTGCCACGAAAACCCTAATTCTTGCCCGCTTTTAGCCACGAATTCACGAATAAATTTTGCATGGAGAATAAATTGGAATCGTCTGGCCTTAATGCTCTCAATAAACATAACAGCTTAAATTTCAACGGAAACTTTCGGCTCTCATAAGCAAAACACCCTAATGCTCTCAATGAACTTAATGGTTTAAATTTTTGTCGGAACTTTCAACTCTGCACAAGCGAAGCGCCTTAATGCTCTTAATGAACTTAATGGTTTAAAAAAATTACCGCGAGCACTCTAAGTTCCTGCATACTTTTTAGCCACGAATTCACGAATAAATTTTGGATGGAGAATAAACTCGAATCGTCCGGCCCTAATGCTCTTAATGAACTTAATGGTTTAAATTTTCGACGGAACTTTCAACTCTGCACAAGCGAAGCGCCTTAATGCTCTTAATGAACTTAATGGTTTAAAAAAATTATCGCGAGCACTCTAAGTTCCTGCATACTTTTTAGCCACGAATTCACGAATAAATTTTGGATGGAGAATAAACTCGAATCGTCCGGCCCTAATGCTCTCAATGAACTTAATGGTTAAAATTTTCGACGGAACTTTCAACTCTGCACAAGCGAAGCGTCTTACTGCTCTTAATGAACTTAATGGTTTAAAAAAATTATCGCGAGCACTCTAAGTTCCTGCATACTTTTTAACCACGAATTCACGAATAAATTTTGCCTAGAGAATAAACTCGAATCGTCCGGCCCTAATGCTCTCAATGAACTTAATGGTTTAAATTTTCGACGGGAACTTTCGGCTCTCATAAGCGAAACGCCTTAATGCTCTTAATAAACTTAATTGTTAAAATTTTCAACGGGAACTTTCGGCTCTCATTGTTCAAAAAAAAGAAAAAGAATTTAGTAAGTAAGAAATCAAAAAACATCCGGATCGCCTTTTCCCTCGCGAACCAAAACCGGCTCAAAGCCAGACAAATCGATAATCGTCGAAGCCTCGTTCCCGCCATAACCGCCGTCGACGACAAGATCCACCAAATTTTGCCACTTTTCGAAAATCAACTCAGGATCGGTGGAATATTCCAAAACCTCATCCTCGTCGTGAATCGACGTGGAAACGATCGGATTGCCCAATTGGCGCACGATTTCCAAGGCAATGTTGTTGTCCGGAACGCGAATCCCTACCGTATTTTTCTTCTTGAATTCCTTCGGCAGATTGTTGTTTCCGGGCAAAATAAACGTGTAAGGTCCGGGCAAAGTACGCTTGAGAATCTTGAACGTAGAAGTGTCGATCTGCTTCACATAGTCTGAAATGTTGCTCAAATCGGAGCAAACGAAAGAAAAATTCGCTTTTTCGAGCTTGATTCCCTTGATTCGCGCAATGCGTTCGAGCGCTTTGGTATTGGTGATGTCGCAACCAAGTCCATAAACCGTATCTGTCGGATAGATCACGAGTCCGCCATCGCGCAACACCTTCACCACGCGTTGTACGGCGGCCTCACTGGGTTTGTCTTCGTAAATTTTGATGAATTGAGCCACTTTTTGTCTTGTCTTTGTTTTTCTTCAAGTTACGACCTAATCAGGGAAGTTCTATTAAGATTTTGGTAATTATTTGGCGTCCGATTCCGGCTACCTGGCCTTACTCCTCGCCCAAAAACCTATTTTTTATACGCCGCTCAAGAGCTTCCTGCGGTCGCTTTGCGCGATCGTGAAAAAATTGGGTTTTCGGTCTGTGGGGTAATTGGCCAGCATCCGGGGCCGAAACGCCTCCGAATCCAAAATGGTCATTTCGACGCTTTCAGTCTGTCGATCTTGGCCTGTACATTCTTGCGCGAAGCCGCGTCACTCAAGCCAAGAATCTTCTCAAGATAAGCGATCGCCTTTTGTTTTTCGCCTTTGTTTTCATAACAATACGCGATGTTGTTCATTACAACAGTATCATCCGGAGCAATCTTTTCCGCTTTGAGGAATAATGGCAATGCGCCGTCGAAGTCTTCTTTCATGAGCTTCAACGCGCCAAGGTTCGACAGGTTCATCACATCGTTTGGGTAATACTTGACGACCGTCTCCGAGATTTCCTGCATATTTACCAAAAGTGCGTCGTTTTCGGTTTCGTACAATTGGTTGAAATAACCCTGAATACTTCCCAACATGAAGTTTTGGGCATCGTCCAGCGGTTTGTTGTCTGTCCACAACCACTTATTTCTGATCTTGTCCGAGTGGACGATCGTCTTTTTGATATCGTCGGTGAAAGGTTTCCAATCGCCCAATTGTCCCAACATATAAATCTTTCCAAAACGCAGATCGAGCCTGTTCGGGAAGTTTGAGATCGCTTCGTCGATTGTCTTTTTGGCCAGATTGACCTTGGTCGTATTGTATCCGAGGTTGTCGCCCTGATAAAGATAACTCACCGTTTTACCCGTCGAATCCTGGACCGCGAACGCTTCCTTGCCCTGCGGGTTGTTTCCGAATTGCAGCACTTCCATTTTCGAATTCGAGAAATAGTAGTTGAATTTGGCCACGTAAAGTTCTACGTCCCCTTTTTTGCTTTTTTCCCATTCGGCCAAAACCTTTTTTTGCGATACTGTGTCTTTCGCCTTGAGAAAATCGTTGAACTGCGTCCGAAAATCCTGGGCGTGCAAACAAATTCCGAAACCGAAAAAAAGAACTGAAAACAAAACCTGTCTCATCTTGAAAATTTTAGCGTAAGATACGATTCTCCGCTCTCGATTTCCGGCAATTTTCGTTTCCGGATACGATCACTTTTTCTTCCTGACCTTGCATTCCTTGCAAAAATCGGCCATATCGTTGATTTCGCGTTTGAGCAATTCGTGCTGTGCCGCGAGAAGTTCCGCTTTCCTTCCCAAATCTGTAAGTTTGGCTACGCTGTTGTAACGTTGGTCGTATTGGCGCTGGATTTCGCGTGCCGACGGTTCGAAAAAACTCGCATCCGAAAAAGTGCCCTTTCCCAAGTAAAGACTTTCACGCAATTTCCTGGCATAAAGTTCCTGCAGATCAAACGCATATCGCGCAAAAGCCACGATCTGATTGGCGATCTCCTGGTTTGGAGCAGTGATCGAAGACGAGATCGGATCGAACGTATTGCTCACTTTGGAATTGAAATTCTTGGTGAACATGAACTCGGCGCGCGACATCGAGAACAGGAATTCCATTCCGCCTCCGAGCGCGATCCCGTATTTGTCCGTATCGCCAATTTGCGTGTCGGCTGCCTTGAAATCAGATAACTGCAACTCGTATTTTCCGTCCCAATGGATCGGATTTTGTGCCGCGACCGAAAAACTCACCAGCAAAAACAACAATATTTTCATGATTCCGATTTCTTATCCGATGACGTCCAACTTGGCAAAACGCAACAACAACTTCTTGATTCCGCCCACTTCGAAGCGAATTTCGGCCTTTCGGTCCGCGCCTACGCCCTCGAGATTCAGGATCTCTCCTTTCCCGAACCTTTCGTGCATGACGATATTTCCGGGGACGAGTTTTCCGTCGAATAAGTTGGCGCCACTATTGGCACTGGCACTGCTGCTACCGCTGTTCACTGGCTTCAATCGTCTCACGCTCACATCGGGTTTCGGCTCGTTGTCCGTGATCCATTTCGGAGGCGTTCCCGCAACAGGTTTGCTCTGGCGCAACTTCGATTTGTCGACGTCTCCGAAAATGTCGATGTCTATCATCGGTTTATAGCGATATCCCGAATCTGGAGGCGTGAGGTATTCGAGATATTTCTGATCCATTTCCTCGAGAAAACGCGACGGTTCGCTGTCGGTGAGTTTTCCCCAACGGTAACGCGATTGGGCATAAGTAAGATAAGCCTGTTTTTCGGCACGTGTCAAAGCCACATAGAACAGACGTCTTTCTTCCTCGAGTTCGCTTCTCGTGTTCATACTCATGGCGCTCGGGAAAAGATCCTCTTCCATCCCGACGATAAAAACGTAAGGGAATTCAAGTCCTTTCGACAAGTGGATCGTCATGAGCGCCACGCGGTCGTCATCGCCCGTGTCTTTATCAAGATCTGTGGCCAAGGCGACGTCTTCGAGAAATTCCGAAAGCGCGCCACGAGCTCCGTCGACTTCCTTTTGTCCTTCGATGAAATCCTTCATACCGTTCAAAAGTTCCTCTATGTTCTCGATTCTGGCAATGCCTTCGGGCGTCGCATCTTTTTTGAGTTCCATGACCAAACCGGTTTTCTTGGTCACGTGTTCGGCTATAAAAAACGCGTCGTTCGTCTCGTTCAGGATCTGGAAGCTCTTGATCATCGTGACAAAATCGTCGAGTTTCTTTCGCGTTCCCGAATTCAGGCGAAGGTCGATCTTGTCGAGATTTTCCATAACCTCGAAAATCGAGCGTTTGTAGTGATTAGCGGCGACGGTCAATTTTTCTACCGTGGAATCACCGATTCCGCGCGCCGGATAATTGATCACGCGCACCAAAGCTTCCTCGTCTTTCGGATTGATCACAAGTCGCAGATAACTCAAAACGTCCTTGATTTCCTTGCGCTGATAGAACGAAAGGCCGCCGTAGATACGGTAAGGAATGTCGCGTTTTCGCAAAGCGTCTTCCATTGCGCGAGATTGGGCGTTCGTTCTGTACAAAATCGCGAAATGCCCGTTATTCATTTGCTGGGTCATCTTATTTTCCCAGATTTCGCCTGCCACGAATCGGCCTTCTTCACCGTCGGTAAGCGAACGGTGAATCTTGATTTTGGGCCCGTCGTCGTTCGCCGTCCACACGACCTTATCCAACTTGGTCTTGTTTTTTTCGATGATGGAATTCGCGGCCTCGACAATATTTCGCGTAGATCGGTAATTCTGTTCGAGGCGATACGTCTGCACGCCTTCGTAATCCTTCTGGAAATTGAGGATGTTGTTGATGTTGGCACCTCGAAAAGCATAAATGCTCTGGGCATCGTCACCCACCACACAAATGTTCTGGAAACGGTCGCTCAAGGCGCGCACTATAAGGTATTGCGAATGGTTCGTATCCTGGTACTCGTCAACCAATATGTATCGGAACCGGTTTTGATATTTTGACAGCACTTCGGGAAAACGCACCAAAAGTTCGTTCGTCTTGAGCAGCAAATCGTCAAAGTCCATGGCGCCGGCCTTGAAACAGCGGTCGACATAATTTTGGTAAACCTCGCCCAGACGCGGCTTTTTACTCATCGCATCGGCTTCCTGAAGTTCGGGATTCGCGAAATAAGCCTTCACCGTGATCAGGCTGTTTTTGTAGGACGAAATGCGTCCCAAAACCTGTTTGGGCTTGTAAACGTCCTTATCCAGCTGCATTTCCTTGATTATCGCGCCAACCAGACGCACCGAATCCTGCGTATCATAAATCGTGAAATTCGACGGATAGCCGAGTTTGTCAGATTCCGCCCTCAGGATTCTCGCGAAAATCGAGTGAAAAGTGCCCATCCAAAGGTTCTTGGCCTCGGCGTTCCCGACGATTCCCGCAATACGCGCCTTCATTTCACGTGCGGCTTTGTTGGTAAAAGTAAGCGCCAAAATGTTGAATGCGTCGACGCCTTGCGCCATCAGATAAGCGATCCGGATCGTCAGTACGCGCGTTTTTCCCGAGCCTGCGCCCGCGATGATGATCATCGGACCGTCTTTTTGCAAAGTCGGGGCGCGTTGGGCTTCGTTAAGTCCTGATATGTATTTTTCTATAGGTTCCAAGCTTGCAAAATTAGGGTTCGCAAGGGCAACTTGCAAGTGGTAAAATGCTAAAAAGGGTTTGGTTTGGAAAAGTTTTTGGGGAATAGTTATTAACAGGTTAAAAATCGGGGTTTTTAATTTTTTTTTGAGCTTGTTCCGGCTAACTGGCACTAGCTTTTTTGTAAAAACCGGTTTTTCTATGTCTTGAAACGAGCTTCCTGCGGTCGCTGTTTCAAGTCAAGAAAAATTCGGTTTTTTCTGCAAAAGGCTAGTTGCCGTTATCCGGGCTATGGATTGTCGTAAGACGATCCCTTTTCTTTTTCTTTTTATTCTTTTTGCCCGGAACCTTTTCTCGCTCTCGAAGCGTAAATAAAAAAGCTTCGCTTTTTTTGGTGTTTTTCGGCAGCTGCGCTGCCGCAGGCTTTGATTTTGATTCGTCGCCTGCCAGCGGGGCTTACTTTTGCCTCGCCG
>NZ_SEBR01000013.1 GCF_004295795.1 Flavobacterium sp.
AATGACCACAACGAATCACCAAGTTTTTTTCGGCAAAACAATAGGAAGAAGTCCGAGAATCAAAGACAAAACCCGAATGTGAATCAGAATTCGAGCTGAAAAACCTTAATGACTTTAACGATCTTAATGGTTCAAAAAAATTAAGTGTGAATGGTATAATCCGTGGAAGCGACAATTTGAATGACCATAACGAATAACCAATTTTTTTTCGGCAAAACAATAGGACGAAGTCCGGGAATCAAAGACAAAACTCGAATATACAACTGAATTGAATTGAAAACCTTAATGACCTTAACGATCTTAATGGTTCAAAAAATTAAGTGTGAAAGGTATAATCCGCGGAAGCGAAAATTTTGAATAACGAATAACGAATAACGAATAACGAATGTTGAAGTTTTGATCATGAAACAAACCACCAACTCCATATTGATGATCCGTCCCGTCGCGTTCCGCATGAACGAACAAACGGCCGTAAACAATTATTATCAAAAAGTGCTCGACGGACTTTCGCCCGAAACCGCAAACGCCAAAGCGCAGGAAGAATTCGACGATTTCGCGCGAAAGCTAAAAATGGCCGGAGTGAACGTGATAGTGGTCGACGACACCAAAAAGCCCGATACGCCCGACTCGATTTTCCCGAACAACTGGATTTCGTTCCATGAGAATGGCGATGTGGTTTTGTATCCGATGTTCGCCGAAAACCGACGTGCCGAAAGACGCGAGGACGTTTTGGACATGCTCGAGGAGAAAGGTTTCCAGATCGAAAGTATAGTCGATTATACCGAAGCCGAAACCGACGACATTTTCCTCGAAGGAACGGGAAGTTTGCTGCTCGATCGCGCCAACGGCAAAGCCTATTGCGCGCTTTCACCTCGCGCGGACGAAGAACTGCTGATCGAATTTTGCGAAGACATGGACTTTGGCCCGATCATTTTCAGCGCTTACCAAACCGTGAACGGGAAACGCGAACTGATTTACCACACCAACGTGATGATGTGTCTGGGCGAGACTTTCGCCGTGATATGTGCCGATTGCATCGATGACAAACAGGAGAAAAAAGCGGTTCTCGACAGCCTGAAGCAAGACGGAAAAGAAATCATCCTGATCACCGAAGACCAAGTGAGCCAATTCGCGGGAAATATGCTGGAAGTGCGCGGAGCCGAAGACAAACGTTTTCTCGTAATGAGCGCGGCGGCTCGCGAAAGCCTGACGAAAGACCAAATCTCGAAACTTGAGAAACACGCGACGATTTTGAGTTCAAGCCTTGATACGATCGAAGCTTGCGGTGGTGGAAGTGCGCGTTGTATGATGGCAGAGATTTTTCTGCCAAAAACTTCCTGAAATCACAGTTTTTAAATCCCAAATCCCGGATTCTAAATTCCAATTTGGAACGGGAGAACTTGGCTTGAACCTTGTTTGACTCGGGTTTAAATATTTGAAAAAAACTCCGGACTTTTTTGGTTCGGAGTTTTTTTTTGGACGAATTTCAGCTTGTTTTCATAGCGACTTTGTGATTGGGATTTTGATTCCGATAATTATTTGGATGGGTTTTGGTTTTCGCCACGAGCCGAACCTACGTTTAACAAAAACTACAGATTTTCTGTACTGCCCGTATTCCGGGAAATCCGAACTTTGCTTCTATGGGGAGGGGCACGTGCATCCCTACGAAAAACGCCAATCATCTCATTACAGAAAATCTGTAAATTTTGTTAAATATTTTGTGTGTACTCCGTTTTGTGTTGGTTTCGACCTAGTAAAATCCCATAGGAAATAGGTTTTGGGAAAGTTCCAATTTTGAAATCAATTTCCGATTGCTGTTCAAGTTGCGATTTGTTCCGGTAGCTATCGGGATTGGTTTTCGCCACGAGCCGAACCTACGTTTAACAAAAACTACAGATTTTCTGTACTGCCCGTATTCCGGGAAATCCGAACTTTGCTTCTATGGGGAAAGGGCGCATGTATCCCTACGAAAAACGCATATCATTCCATTACAGAAAATATGTAAATTTTGTTAAATTTCATTTGCTATTTCGGCTTGGTTGTGGATTAGGCTAAGCGAATCTCACTTGATTGAAGTCTCGAAAAAGTTCCGAGTTCCAACTTTGAGACCGTTTTCCGAATGCTGTCAAGTTGGATTTTGGTCTCGATAGCTATCGGGTTGGAATTTGGGATTTTGGTTCCAATAGTTATCGCGATGAGGTTTAGGTTTTGAGAAAATTGGGTTTCGCCACGAGCCGAACCTACGTTTAACAAAAACTACAGATTTTCTGTAATGACCGTATTCCGGGAAATCCGAACTTTGCTTCTATGGGGAAAGGGCGCATGTATCCCTACGAAAAACGCAAATCATCCCATTACAGAAAATCTGTAAATTTTGTTAAATTTCCTTTGCTATTGCGGCTTGGTCGTGGATTCAGGATAAGTGAAATCTCGCTTGATAAAAGTCTCGAAAAAGTTCCGAGTTCCAACTTTGAGACCGTTTTCCGAATGCTGTCAAGTTGGATGTTGCTCCGGATAGCTATCGGGATGGGATTTGGGATTTGAATTTTGGGATTTGGGATTTGAAGTTTGAATCTGGAATTTACTGAAACAGCACAAACTCAACCCGACGATTCTTCGCGCGACCAACGTCGGTAGCATTATCGTCGATGGGTTGTGACTCACCAAATCCGAAAGTTTGAATGCGTTGCGATTCGACGTTTTTGGAAACGAGATAGTGCGCCACAGATTGCACGCGTTTCAACGAGATTTTCCGGTTGTAATCCTCGCTTCCGACGTTGTCCGTGTGGCCCGAAAGTCTCAGTTTTATGTCAGGATGAGACTCGAGATAAGCGATGATTTCCTCGAGTTTCGATTCGGCTTCCGGCGTTATTTTGGCGCTGTCGAACTCGAACGACACGGGCAAGGTGTAGCTTTTGTCGATCTCGAGTTTTTCTTTCGACGGAATTTCGAATGCCGTATCTTCGGTAAATGCAGTGATTTCGACCAGATCGATGTAGTAATAGCTTGTCAGATCGGTTTGTTTTTGGATCAATTTTTTCGTCGTTTCGGTATTCGTCCTGAAGTTTCCGATGCTGAAAAAACGTTCGCGTCCCGAAGCTTTGAAAGTCGCCTCGACCAAAGTCCAGTTTGATTTATCCGATAAGAAAGCACCGTTTCCGACGGCGACGATCTGCACGAATCCGGGATTGGCTTTTTTGACTTCGGACGGAGAAAGCACGCCGCCGCTTTTGAGCTTGATTTCGTTTTCGGAAAACAAAAACCCGAATCCGTCGACGGCATAATCCGAAATCTCCGAAAGACTTACCCAAAACGAAATCTTGTAAATTTTATCGGCTTCAAGCGAATGCTCGAGTTTTCCCTGAATGTATTCTCGCGCTCCAACCGACACATAGGCGTAAATTCCGGCATAATTCGCGCCCGATTTGGCTTCCTGAAATCCAAAGACGTTTTTCGGAACCAATGCTTCACCTTTTCCGCATTCGGAGAAAACATCGCTTGTACCCGAATTCGGAAGCGACCAATCGACAACGTTGTCCTTGAGTTGGCCGATGCCTTTGGGACAAAATTTGACGTTCTCGAAATCCGGATTCGACACGAGATTCTGTCCAAAGCAAATGAATGGAAAAAAAGCGAGTAGGTAGTTTTTTGTCATGGTTGAAAAGAGAACGTTTCCGACGGGAATTTAGTGTTATATCCAAAATCGGACACACAAAAAAAGCACCCAAAAAAGGTGCTTTCAATGAACTAACTTTTGTAATCAGATTGGTTTAGGATTTTTTCCAGTACTTCTCGATCAAAGCATCGGTTTCAGATTTTGGAGTCGTCGGTTTTTTGTCGAACAACGCCATGAAAAGCGATTGGCCTTCTACCTTCGGAAGCAATGTCAAATCTTTGTTCTCGGCGAAAATCGCAGCCCATTTCGAGCGCACGTTTTTCCACATGCCTTGATTGGCGACCCAATATTTACGGGCGCCGGCGCATTTCGAATCGTCAACTTTCTTGTAATGGTCGAATCCTTTTTCCTTGGCGACCAACTGATCTTGTCCGTCGGCACTTCTCTTGATTTTGACGTTGTCCTGATCGTGTATCCAACCGTCTTTCACGATTTCGTGCGTATTGGTGCGTTGCAGGATGTTGTAGTCATTTCTGATCGTGTGCTCACGGCGCGGAAGTGGCGCATCGGTAGTATTTTCCCAATAGTGGCGACCGTCGACGTGAACCCAAGTGGCCGTTCCTTCATAGCGAGGCGAATCGTCGACCTGGAAAACGCGTTGTGTCCATTGGCCTTTTACTTTGTCCTTGGCAAGCGTGACGTATTTCCACTTGTTTTCATTGTTGTATTCGTACAAACGCGTGTTCTCGAATTCCCAATCCTGTCTCCAGTGTTTGATGATCATCGTGTCGCTCACCTGAAGCAAATGCTGCATCACGATTTTATTCGGGCTGTCTTCTACGAGTTCGACCCATTCGAGGCCTTTTTCATATTTCGTCGGAGACGCTTTGTAGTCGTCGTTTTTGGCATACTTGAACGTTTCGGCGAAGTTGAATTCGACTTCATAACAGCCACACATCGATTTTATGGCCTTGATGTCTTCTTTCTTTTTTGCGTCTTGAGCGTTGATTCCCAGTGTGAATAGCAACGATAAAGAGAGTAGAATTTGAGATTTCATAAGGTTGTTTGATTTTTTAACAGTGCAAAAATAGTCTTTTTATTTAGAACAATTAAAAATAGCGTTTTATATTTGCAGCACAAAATTATTCATACTTGGTCTAAATAAAAAGATTTCAGACGGATTTTTTTGAACTACAAACGACAACCACATGCTTGCCAAAACTTTACGAGTCCTATTTTTTATTTGTTTCGGATTTTGCGCTTTCGGCCAGAACGACACCATCGTCAACGGCGACAAGCTCAAGGAAGTCGTGGTCACCGGACAATACAATCCGCAATCTGTCAAGAAAGCGGTTTATCAGGTCAAAGTGATTTCGCGCCAGGACATCGACAGGCAAGCCGGGAACAACTTGGCCGATCTGTTGAACCAGACGTTGAACATCACGGTCATGCCGAACGCATCCACAGGGAAATCAGGTGTTTCGCTTTTCGGACTGGATTCGCGTTATTTCAAGATTTTGGTCGACAACATTCCGCTTGTGAACGACGAAGGTTTGGGCGACAGAGCCGATCTGACCCAAATAAACCTCGACGACGTCCAACAGATCGAGATCGTCGAAGGCGCGATGGGCGTCGAATATGGAGCGAACGCCATTTCCGGAATCATCAACATCATCACCAAAAAAGGTTCGCGTTCCAAATGGGAAATCACGCCTTTCATACAGGAAGAAACGATCGGGAAAGAATACAACGGAATCGACAAAGGCCGACACATCCAATCGATTAGGATTGCACACAACATCAGCGACAAATGGCACGCCAATGCAACCTTCACGGCCAATGATTTCGACGGATTCCTGGACGGACAAAAAGGACGCGATTGGCTGGAAAACGACGGGCTGCGCGGCTACCAATGGCTTCCGAAGCGGCAATTGCACGCAAAAGCTTACCTCGGATTTTCGCCAAATACGAACCATCGATTTTTCTACAGATTCGAATATTTCGATGAGGAAACCAAGCGTTTCGCGTCCGTGGTCGATCCCAATTTCAATCCGGCGACCGAAACTACCGATCCGATCGCTTCGGACGATATTTTTTCCTCCGAACGATTTTTCCACCTGTTGAACGCATCTGGAAAATTCAATTCTGGACTTACTTATGACGTTTCGGCTTCTTATCAGCAGCAAAAGCGGAATGTCGAGCAATTCCAATACAGGATTCGTTCAGGCGAAAAGTTCGACATCGAGAATTTCGAGTACGAATCGCGAAAGGTTTTCTATTCGCGCGGCAGTTTGAGCAATTTCCTCGACAGCAAATACATTGATTTTCAACTCGGATATGAAGTCAACAACATCAAGGGTTTTGCATCGGCAGTGACCGGAATGTTCGACGGAAACAACGTGGAACGCGATCTTGGCAATTACGACGTTTACGCTTCGACGGAAATAAACGTGACGCCGAAATTTTCGGTTCGCCCCGGCGCACGAGCGATGTTTTCGTCCAAATTCGACACGCAAACCGCACTTTCGGTCAGCGCCAGATACGATCTGGGCAAAGGATACGAACTTCGCGGAATCGTCGGAACTTGTCCGCGCTTGCCTGATTTCGAGGAACTTTATACGTATTTCGTCGACGTCAACCACGATGTGCGAGGCAATCCGAATTTGACGCCGGAGCAAGGGTATTCGGCTTTTCTCCATCTGAACAAGAATTTCGTTTCGTCCGATAAACTCAACTTTGACACCAAATTTTCGGGTTGGTATATCGATGTTCGCGACCGCATTGAGCTCATCATCATCAATTCGACTCCGTTGCAATACCAATTTGGAAACATCGACCAATACCGCACTTTCGGAACGTCGCTCACTTCGAGCATGACTTACGGAAACCTTATGGCGAGCGGCGGCATCACGTTGAACGGCGTGTCGAAGATTCTCGACAGCAGCACGAACCAAAACGAGGACTTTCTTTATTCGCTCCAGATGAACGGAAATCTCGGTTACAACGTTCCGAAGTGGAAGACCTTGTTTTCGGCTTACATCAAGTATAACGGCCCGCAATATCTGTTCGTGCAACGTCAGGACGATGCCGGAAACACGATTCTGCAAAGAGGAAAACAGAACGATTTCGCGATGCTCGACGCGACGGTCCGCAAGAGTTTTGTCAACAACAATCTCGAGATCACGCTTGGAGCGAGAAACCTCACGAACCTTACGACAATTAACACGACGGCTACTGAAGGCGGCGCACACGACGCTCCGGCGACATCGCTTCTGCTAGGTTACGGCCGCTCTTATTTCCTTAAAATCCTATACAAATTCAACTTCGGATGATGAAAAAGCTACCTACGATTTTCAGATCATTTCCGTCCTTTCTGACGACTGCTTTCTGCATTTGTTTTCTGCTATTGGCTTGCGAATCAGAAGACCAAATGGACGCGCAACCTTTCGTTGTCGCGTTCGAAAAACCGTCGTACAACCACCGCGAGATCACGGGAACACAATTGATGCGACTGGTTTTTTCGGAAAAGCCACAAGCCGACGGTTTCGTGAAAATTAGGATCACGCCGGTGAACGCGGTTTACGGAGTCGATTTCGATACGTATCCGGCGGTAGAAGGCACAGATTTGCTGATTCCGTTCCACAAAGGAGAAACCGAGGCGACTTTCGAGTTCAACAACCTTATTTATCCGTTCAACGCTTTGGACAAAGAGGTTTTGTTCGAGATCGTCGAGATCGATTATCCGCATTTTTCGAACATCCAAGGCTACAAAACCACGAACATTTCGTTCTCGGCATCTTTGGGAGCAACGCTTGAGCCTGCAGTCGGCGGACCGAACCAAGGCAACCAGATTTTCATCGATTTGAGTCTCGAAAAGACGACATCGGTCTTGAGAGACAGTTGGGATCTTGGCTTTTACGGCGGAGAAGAATTTCGCGTAGCGATCAACGGTTCGATCTACATGGCGGCCAAAAAGCTCGATGCGACCAACATTGACGCGGTGACGGCGGCGAGTGTAGCCCAATATCAAGCTCAGGTTTCGGTGGGCACTTTCGATCCTGCGAACGCGGCTTACATCGACAATCCCAACGGACTTATCGGCGGGAATGCGATGGGTGAAGTATCTGAAATAGAGGCTGATAACCACGTTTATCTCGTCAATATGGGGTACACGGTCGGGACGACGACGCCGCTTCCCGGAAGTGTCGCCATCGCCGGAAATCCTCGCGGCTGGAAGAAAGTGAAAGTCATGCGCGAAGGAGATGGCTATCGCTTCCAATACGCCGATCTTACTTCGGCCACGCATCAGGAAGTCGTTGTCGGCAAGAATTCCGAATACAATTTCACGTTTTTCAGCTTCAACACGAATGCTGTCGTAAGCGTGGAACCGGAAAAAGACAAATGGGATTTGAGTTTCACCGTTTTCACCAACATAATCGACGGTGCGGGCTCTTACGGCTATTCTGATTTCGTGCTGAACAACCTCAAAGCCGGAGTGAAAGCTTACCGCGTGAACACTTCCACGGGCGCAAATTATGCGACTTACGCTCTTGCGGATGTGAACGAATCCAATCTTCAGGACGACCAGCGCGTGATCGGTGCCGATTGGCGCGACGTTTTCACGGGTTCGGCTTACGCGGACCGGTTTTACGTGCTCAAAGATTCCGATGGAAACTGGTACAAGATCAAAATGCTTGGCTTCTTGAACCAAAGCGGCGTTCGCGGTTATCCGAAGTTTGAGTATCGACTTCTTCAGTGAAGGCAGTTGCAGAAAGCAGTTGCAGTGGCAGATGCAGAAGCAGAAGCAGAAGCAGAAAGCAGAAGCAGAAGCAGTGGCAGTGGCAGAAAGCAGACGCAGAAGCAGTAGCAGTGGCGGAAAGCAGTTGCAGAGGCAGCAGTAGAAAGCAGAATCAGGAGCAAAATAATACGGCAAATAGTAAATAATAATCAAATAAATCTCTAAAATGAAAAGAACAATACTTCTTGCAGCAATGGCGATGTTCGGATTCGTTTCGAATGCGCAGACAGCTGGTTCGGTAGCCCAAGGTGCGGGTTACGCCAACCAGGTTTACTACAAATTTTCCTCGAACGCAAGCACGGCTTCGATTCCGGCGGCTTCCTGGGATATCGCTTTCCTTCGCACAAGCGCTTTCTCTATGGGAATTCGCGTTAACGATAGCCGCATCCAGACTTATGAAGTTGGAGCGACTTCGGTTTGGCCAACGGTCGATGTAACTCAGGAAGCGACATGGACAAGATTGTACAATAGCGATGTTGAGTGGGAAGTAGGATCGCTTGACAACGGAACAGCAACTTACGGATGGGGCGAATACAATCCAGTGACGCACCACGTCGTAGGATCGAAAGTTTTCGTCCTCAAAATCACGGCCGGAACGACATCGACTTACAAAAAAATCAAGATTGACGATTTCTTCGCCGGATACACTTTCACGTACTCAACTTGGGACGGATCGGCCTGGACTGCAGATACGACGCAAACAGTTGCGAACGCTGCATCGGCAAACCGTTTCTTCAACTATTTCAACCTGACGACAAACGCGACTGTAGAAGTTGAGCCGGTAAACACCGACTGGGATTTGCTTTTCACGCAATACGTAACCGATTATGCCGGCGGAGTCGACAACAAATACAAAGTGACTGGCGTTTTGAGCCATCCGGATGTACAAGTTGCGCAACACGAGCAACCAAGCGGACTTCCGGCGAACTTTTCACCAACTTACGGCGAGCAGATCAACGTAATCGGATTCGACTGGAAAGCCTTGAACTCGTCTTTCCAATACACGGTCGATTCGAACCAGGCGTTTTTCGTGAAACTTGCCAACGGGACGGTTTATAGATTGACTTTCAATACATTCGTCGGTTCGTCGACGGGCGTTACGACGTTCAACCAACAAGACGTGACTTCACAGCTGGACGCGGCCCAGTTCGAGAACAAAGTGTCTTTCAGCGTGTTCCCTAATCCATCGGTCGACAAAAAAATCACAGTGCTTTATGACGGAGCAAACGCATCGGCAAAAAATATGGTAAGTGTATTCAGTCTCACAGGAGCTAAAGTTTTCGAAAGAAATCTTGAGAGCAATGGTTTCGCGCAAAGCGACATCAACCTTTCGAACCTGAACGCGGGCGTTTACATCTTGAAATTCCAGTCGGGAGAGTACTCGACTACAAAGAAAATTGTGTTGCAATAAGCAGCTAAATTTGGTTTGTTTTTGAAGGCTTCGGGGATTTTTCCTCGGAGCCTTTTTTTTGAATTTTTGGATTTTCAGATTGGAAGATTTTCGGATTGAAAGATCAAAGGATTGAAACACGAAATATCTTAATGAACTTAATGCCCTGAATGGTTCAAAAAAAAGCAACAACCAATCTTAACAGTCTAAAATCGGGCAACACAAAAGGTCGGAACGACCTCTTAACTAATCTTAACTAATCTTAACTATCTTAATTGTCCAAAAAACAGTGCAAAGAAATCACCGTTTCAAAAGCCGTCCGAAAACCCGACTCAATAAAAATCCGATAGCAAAAACAAAAATCACATTGAAAAAGGTCGGTTCTGAATGATAACCCGAAGTGGAATCGTTGCTATAGAAAAGCCCGAACAACCAATTTTTGTCGTTGAATTCGCAGCTTGGGCAGAAGATTTTGTCGGCGAGATAGAAATCCAATGCAAATAGTGAGACTAGTGAAAGGATGAAAATAAGGATTTTGGCTGGGAGGTTTTTCAAAATCCATCACTTTTGAATGTCGGTCCTAGAATCTCAATTTCTTGATTTGCCGAAATGGCGATTTGCCCGGTTTCTTTATTGAAAGCGATTTGAGGTAATGGATTCAGATGATGAATTATGGAGGAATTTTGCTCGCCCGAATTGACGTCCTCGATTTTTCCGACGATTTCCCCGTTGTTCAGGGCGATGATTTTTGGATGATTGAAAGTGTCCCAAAAATAGCGGTCGTCAATCGCGAACAAATTTCCGATTCTTTCTTCAGGTTTCAGAACGTTCGCAATTACGTTAGTCCTGAAATTCCAAACAGCAAAATGGCCGGGCGGAATCGTTTGTGGCATGTCATCGTCGAACGGATCTTCGTCAGAAGCACAAACCAAAATGCGATCGCTGTCAATAAAACTCGCGGAACAGATTTCGGAAGCTACATTTGGAGAAATTCCGCCGTTATCGAGTAGACTCAAATCTTTAAAACATTTGGCTATATCAAATACACTGATTGCGTCGAACGGATGCCAGAACCAGCCTCTGCTCATCAAAAAAGTATCATCCGGGCTGACTTCCAATCTTGAATGAAAGAAATCCTGCGGTTCTCGAGCGCAATAATTTGTAGCTATTTCACCCGATTCCACGTCCTCGAAATCAAGGCGTTTGTAGGAAATCGGACAATGCGCGAGATAGGTCCTGGCCTCAAAAACAAAAAAAGCCGCAGGAAATTCATAAACGTCTGAATGATAATAGCTGCGATTGATCTCGCGCAAAATTTCCCCATTCTTGAGCAGCAAACCTTTTGTGCCAAGTCGCTGATAAAGGAAAACATAATTTCCGCAAGCCGATGTTATCGATCCGTCGCATTGAAAACCGAAATGATAGTGGTGAAGTTTACGTATCGAACCATCTAACGCGTAAGCAGTTCCGGCTGAGTTCCAGTCGACAATCATTCCCTGAAACCAATCGATCGTCTGCAAAAAATTAGCTGTTGCAGTTGTGCGCGTTATCCCGGAAATCATCACATCAAATATTCCTTGATAATACTGACAATAGCACTAACAATATACTGAATCCCGATCGCGACAACGATAAAACCGACAATGCGCGAGATCGCCACGATTCCGGAAGGTCCGAGAATTCGCGACAAATAATGCGCGCTTCTCAAAACCAAAAAAATCACTAAAGAAACCGACGCCATGGCCGCGACAGCAATCACCATTTCGAGCATTTCGTGGTGTTCCTGATAGAACGCGATCAAGAGCGACATCGAACCCGGACCGGCGAGCATCGGCATGGCCAAGGGCGTGAGCGCGATATCATTTCTTTGTTGTACTGCGCTTTCGACGCGTTTGTTGATGCCGCGTTTTTTGGACAGGCTTCCCGAAAGCAGGTTGAATCCGGAGTTCACGATTATCATTCCGCCCGCAATCCGCAAGGCTTCGAGGCTGATTCCAAAAAACGACAGCACATATTTCCCGATAAAATAGGCGATAAGCAAAATGATGAACACGTTGATTCCAACCCAAAGCGAAATTCTCGAGCGCTCGCGTTTCTCGTCGTCCTGCGTCAATCCAACAAAAATCGGTACGGTTCCGATCGGGTTCAGGACCGAAAACAAAGCAGCGAACAGGTAAATGAAAAGATCCATCGTTTTTTGTGCAAAATTAGCGTGTTGAACAGCATCTGAATGTAAATTCTGGGTCAAACCGAGGTTATGGTTTTGGGCAAAATTTATGTCGGCCTTAAGACAGGCATTGTGTTAAAGATAGTACTTTTATGAGACAACATCAGCAACACGACACCATGCAACAGAAAAAAACGCTCGTTCTCGGCGCCTCAGACAACCCCATGCGCTATTCCTATCTGGCCATCAACAGCTTGGTGCGCCGCGGCCATCCGGTAGTCGCCATCGGACTCAAGGAAACCGAAGTCGCCGGCGTGAAAGTGCTCACTACGCCAGCGCCATTTGCCGATGTCGATACGATAACGCTTTACCTGAATCCGATGCGCCAGGAACAGTATTACGACTACATTTTGTCGCTCAAACCAGATCGCGTCATCTTCAATCCGGGAACCGAAAATCCTGAATTGTACAAACTTCTCAAGCAAAATAATATCGAGATCGAGATCGCCTGTACTTTGGTGATGCTTTCCACGAGTCAGTTTTAGAAGCCGATTCCCGCTTTCCGCTATTAGCTTTTTTCAAAACGCCATTTTTGCAAGCTTTGCCAAGAGCTTCCTTCGGTCGCTTCGGCAAAACTGCAAAAAGAGGCGTTTTGCGCAAAAGGCTAACCACTGCAATCGGGGCTAGGTTTTGGTGTTCCGGGGATTTTGGCGGTGGCAGTGGCAGTAGCAGTGGCAGTGGCAGTGGCGGTAGCAGTGGCAGTGGCAGTAGCAGTGGCAGTGGCGGTAGCAGTAGCAGTGGCAGTAGCAGTAGCAGTAGCAGTAGTAGTAATAGCGGTACAGTCCGTCTTGCGTCTAAAGTCCCAAATACGCTTTCAGTTCGGCTTTGGTTGGATTTTTCGCCACGACAATGCCGTCCGGATTCACCAAATAAGTAACCGAAACGCCTCTGGTGATTGCGTAAATGGAAGTCACTTCACTTCCGCTTTCCAAATCCGACCTTACGTTTTTCCAAGGCGTTTTGAGCTTGTCACACAATTTTAGCCAAGCGGTTTTGTCCGAATCGATAGAAACCGCGACAATCTCGAAATTCGATTTCCTGTAAAATTCTCGCAACGCGGCAAATTCCTCGCGGCAGGGCGCACACCAACTCGCCCAAAAGTCGATCAGGATCCATTTTCCTGAAAGCGTTTCGGTATTGAAAAGCTTATCGTTTTGGTCGGGTAGCGAGAAATGTTTCATCCGGCGTTTTACGTCGACTACATTTCCGGGGAAAAGCCTGTCGTACATTTTTGCATAAGACTTTACTATTTCGGGAGAATTGTCAGGTTTGAGTCTGGTGAACAAACCTTGCAGGATCGTTTTGTCGGATTCGTAAAAATTGAGCACGAGCTTTTCCAGCACGTAAACACTCGACAAGTTTTCGGGGAAATTTTCGACGATGTCGACACCTTTGGCAAACAGGTTTTCTTTCGATAGCCTTCCTTTTTGGTACGACGTGTAATCGGCCAAAAAGTTTTCGTACCGCGTTTGCGAAATCCCGCCTTTTATCGAATTTGCCCGGAACGTCACGACTTCGTTGTCGTTTCCGTCTTTGGCTTTTCCAACTTTCACTTCCACCAAAATCGCGCCCGAATCCAGAAAAAAATCATCGGCCATCGGACTGTTCTCCAATTGCAAAACCGTGGTCACGGGCGATCTGGAAAGCTTGCCCTTGAACTGAAATTGCTTGTTCTTGACTTGGCAACTGTCGGTTTTGTCGTCGAAACTCAAATAAACCTTGCCTGAAAATTCACCATCGATCGAACCTTTTATCTCGAAATCATGTTGCGATCGGCAAATTCCGAAAATCAAAAGAAAGCAGGCTACGACTAAACTTCGCATCAGAACCGGGTCTCGGTCTGGGCCGGTTTGCCAATAACCAAAAGTCCGAGGAAAGTGATCAAGGCATTGATGATTATGAGCTCGTTGTCGAAAATGTATCCAAACCAGGTCAGCGAATTTTCGGCCAAAAAGAAGGTCAGAGCCGGAGACGCGACAACCACAAAAGGCACAAGTTTGTCGTGTACGGTTTTCGATTTGACAAAAAGCCCGAACGCGTACAAGCCTAAAAGCGGCCCATAAGTATAAGACGCGATCCTGAAAATCATGCTCACCACAGAACTGTCGTTGATGGCGTTGAAAACCACGATCACCAAAAACATCAAAAACGAGAATGCGACGTGAACGAAATGTCTTGTGCGCACTACTTTTGGCTCGTTTGGATTCGCTCCTTTGTCCATATTGAGAAAATCGACGCAAAACGAAGTCGTGAGCGCCGTCAAAGCCGAGTCTGTCGTGGCGAATGTCGCAGCTGTCAATCCTAGCAGGAAAACCACGGCCGGAATCGTCGTCAAATGTTTGAACGCGATTTCAGGGAACAAATAATCTGTTCTGGGTTTGCCCGAAATCAGGTCGGTGGGAACTTCGATTCCGTTTTTGCTTGCATAGATGTACAAGAGTGCTCCCACGCTAAGAAAAAACAGGTTGATGATGACGAAAATCCCGGTGAACGTAAACATGTTTTTTTGGGCTTCACCGATGTTTTTGCAACTCAGGTTTTTCTGCATCAAATCCTGGTCAAGTCCTACCATTGCTATCGTGACGAAAATTCCGCCCAAAATCTGCTTGACGAAATGGAACTTGCTCGAGAAGAAATCCTCAAAGAAGAAAATCTTCGAATAATTGCTTTGTTTGACTGTTTCGAATGCCTGGACAGCGTTCAGATCGAGGCTGTCGCAGATGAAATAGATCGTGAGGAAAACAGATGTCACTAGAAAAAACGTCTGCAAAGTATCAGTAATGATAATGGTTTTGAGTCCGCCTTTGTAGGTGTAGGCGAAAATCAGCGCCAGCGAGATCAAGACCGTGACCGCAAAAGGAATTCCGTAGTAATCGAACACGTAACGCTGCAAGACGATCACGACCAGATAAAGTCTGAAAGCCGAACCGATCGTGCGCGAAATCAGGAAAATCAACGCCGCAGTCTTGTACGAAATCGTGCCCAAACGCTTCTCTATATAGCCGTAAATCGACGTGAGATTCATGCGATAGTACAACGGTAAAAGCACCGAGGCGATGATCACGAAACCAATCGCATTGCCCAAAACGAACTGGAAATACTTGAATTCTTCTCCGTTTGGCGAACCGACTTCTCCGGGAACCGAAATAAAAGTCACGCCAGAAAGCGCCGTCCCGATCATCCCGAAAGCCACCAGATACCATTTCGAGTTCTTATTGGCTTTGAAAAACGCGTCGTTGCTGCTGTCTTTGCGGCTAACGACATAAGAAATCAGGAACAGAAGCCCGAAATAGACGAGCATTAGCGTGAGAATTGCGGCTGGAGTCATTTAACTTGAAACTTGATAAGCGGTGAAAATACGAAGAATTTGGTAGTGTCGCTTCCGGATTTTTTTGGAAGCCAAATCCGGCTGGCCCGCTTTTAGCTTTCTTGGAAACACCTGGTTTTGTAACGCGTGCCAAGAGCTTCCGCTGGTCGCTTTGGCGCACGAACAAAACCTGGCTGTTTCCTGCAAAAGGCTAACCGCTTGCATCCGGGCTAGGCGATTGTCGAAACCAAACCCAAAAATCGTATCCGAAAGCTAGGTTTCCACAACCTCATAATGGAAAGCTATCGACGAAAAAAGTTGGTCGACGACTTTCGAGAAGTCGATTTCTTCGGGCTTTTCCATTTCGGAATCCTGAAATTTGAAAGACATGTAATCGAACCAGGCCATGGCGGACAACTCGAACATGTCGCCATTTTTTTGCGTCGAAAGCAGGATGTCGTGCCTGTCAGAAGTCACCACAATCTCGATTTTCATGCGGCACGAGCCTTTTTCGTCCAGTTCCAGACAATCTTCGACGACGGTCGTTCCCACATTTTTCCCCGACTCCATACAAATCAGGTTGTCGTCAGGAATCTCGCCTTTTCTTGCAATTTGCCCCAAAAGATTTTTGAAAAACGTCAGGTTGATTTCGAGAAGTTTGTTTTGGCGCTCTAAAAACGCTGCGCGAGCCGCGACCACGTCATGGAAAGTTTTCATAGAAAGAGATTTTTGGTTGTTTTTTCGTCCGATCGATCGCCGTTGGAACGCTTTCGCAATTTCAAGAGATTTGTTTTTCGTCGATTACAGATTTTCTGTAAAAAATGTTAAAGTAAGGTGTTGGCCTTATCTCGGAGGCTCAGACCATTTTGCGCAAGGTCAAAATCGAAGACGCGCACAATCCGAAAGTGTAAAACGCCATCCAATCCTTACCTTTGCAAAATGGAATTCTCCTCAAAAATCCTCGAACGCGCGGTTAACGAAATCTCCCAACTTCCCGGAATCGGCAAGCGCACGGCTTTGCGTCTTGCTCTGCACCTGTTGCGTCAGCCCAAAGAACAGACCGATTTTCTGTCGGAAGCCTTGACTTCGATGCGCAACGACATCAAATTCTGCAAAAGCTGCCACAACATTTCCGACTCCGAAATTTGTGAAATCTGTGTGGATGCAAAACGCAATCGCGAGATAATTTGCGTGGTGGAAGACATCCGCGACGTGATGGCCATCGAAAACACCGGACAATTCAAAGGACTTTATCACGTGCTCGGCGGAAAGATTTCTCCCGTAGACGGCATCGGCCCAAGCCAGCTCAACATTGCAACGTTAGTCGAAAAAGTGAAATCTGGCAACGTGAACGAACTTATTTTTGCGTTGAGCCCAACAATGGAAGGCGATACGACGAATTTTTACATCTATCGGCAAATCAAGGATTGCGAGGTCACGACGTCGGCAATCGCGCGCGGAATCGCCGTTGGGGACGAACTCGAATATGCGGACGAAGTGACTTTGGGACGCAGTATCATCCAACGCGTGCCTTTCGAAAATTCCCTCAAGAACAATTAGAGCGGAAATCCCGCGTTTCTATGGGAGTTTAAAAATGAAAAACTATATTTGTCTGCTAAATTTCGCGAATCGAATGAAGAGGCTTTCGGCTTATCTGTTTCTGCTTATCGGACTGTTGTTCACATCCTGTATTCCTACAAAAGACCTGATTTATCTGCAAGGCGAACCCACTCAACCGGGACAGGCCGTGAATGCCGTGGTCGCAAAACCTTACAGGTTGCAAACCAACGACATCCTCAATATTTCCATCAAGGCCATCGATCCGAAATTCGTGGCACTTTTCCAGCCTTCCGCAAAGGGAGAAACTTCCCAGACCGAGCAAGGTTTGTATTTTGACGGATTCGCGATCGACGATCACGGGAATATCAGGATGCCAGTGCTCAACGAGGTCAATGTTTTGGGATACACGCTCGAGGAAGCCCGACAACTCATCGAAAAACGTCTGTTGGCGGAATATTTTACCAAAGATGCCAATTTATTCGTGAGCGTAAAGCTCGCAGGTTTCAGATACACTATAAATGGTGAAGTCGGAAATCCCGGCACCAAGACGCTTTTTCAGGAAAAAGTGAACCTTATGGAAGCCGTCGCAAACGCGGGCGACATAACGACAGTGGGCGATCGCAAAGCGGTGGCGGTGATACGCCAGACGCCTTCGGGAACGGAAATCCACACCGTAGACCTTACGCAGCGCGATGCCGTCAGTTCGCCATATTATTACCTTCAACCCAACGATTATGTTTACGTAAAACCGCTTTCACAAAAGACTTTGGGCACCGGTACCACGCTCGTGCAGTCGCTTACGACCATCGTTTCTGTGGCTTCATTACTCGTAACCGTAACCGTTTTGTTGGCAAGATAGATCGCACCCATGCTTGATAATAAAGATTTCTTGAATTTGGAAGGGCGTGAAAGCTTCGACTTTAAAGGCTTTCTCGTCAAAGTGCTCGGCTATTGGAAATGGTTCCTGCTGAGTCTGGCTGTGTGCTTTTTTATCGCGCATCAGGTAAATGTGCGAAAGGAGAAAGTCTACGGCTTGGAAACCACGGTCGCCATCAAGGAAGAAAACAACCAATTGTTTACCTCCAATACGAGTCTTGTTTTCAATTGGGGCGGTATTTCAGATGAGGTACAAGGCATTGCCTACGCCCTCAAGTCGAGAACGCACAACGAAAAGGTCGTCGATTCCCTTGACTTTTACATCGATTATCTGGAACAGAGCGAATACTACATGCAGGACGTTTACGGTGAGGTGCCGTTTGAAGTCGAGCTTGACAAGAAAAAAGGCCAGATTTTCAATACGTTGGTAAGCATCAAGTTTGTTTCTCCCACGACTTATGAGGTCTCGCTCGATTTTTCCGGAAATTCAGTTCCCGTTATCTATTATGGGGAAGAAGATCCCAAGACGGGCAAAATCCTCACATCGGTGACAATGGGATCGGTCAATGTTTCGCCGGAGCCTTTCAGGAAAAGATACAAAGTCGGACAGAAAGTCGATTTGCCGTTCCTGAACCTGAGGTTGAATCTCAAGGAAAACCCCGATGCAGTGCTCAACAAGGAGTTTTTCGTCAGGTTCAACAACTTCGACGCCGTTGTAGGTCGTTATCAAGGCATTCGCACGGAAATCGACGACAAGGCCGGCTCTGTGGTCAAACTCTCGCTCCAGGGCACGAACAAAAAGCGCTTGGTGAACTTTCTCAACGCGACGGTGAAAATCCTTATGGAGGACCAACTTCGCAGCAAAAACAAATTTGCGAGCAACACGCTTCGGTTTATCGACAGTACGTTGATAGCTATGGACACGGCGCTCCAAAAGAGCGAAGGCGCAATCAAGAAATTCTCGAGAGGCAAAAACCTTTCTGACATAGAAGGCGGTGGCGAACAATACACGTCGCAATTGCAGTCTTACGATTTACAGAAAGATGTGGCCGTGAGAAAAATACAATATCTGGCTTCGCTGAAGTCGTATTTGCTTAAAAGTGTCGATTTCTCGAAGCTTCCTGCTCCAACTGTTGCAGGAATCGATGATCCCAACATTACCGTGAACGTTTCCCTGCTCATCGCCAAATCGATCGAACGCTCGAACATGGCCTATGGCATCCACAACGAAAAGGCCTTTCGCGACCACGATCGGGAAATCGGGACATTGAAGAACGTATTGCTCGAAAACATCGTCGCGGCAAGGGCTGCAGCCGATTATGATTTGAATCTCGTACAGGCGAAAATCAACAAAATCCAAGGTACAATCGGTCAACTTCCGGAAGACAGCCAGGAATATTACAGATTGAAACGCGCTTTCGATCTGAGTGCCGGCGTCATCAACAATTTCATGTCGAAACGTCAGGAAGCCGCGATCATCATGGCCTCTAATATTTCCGATATCCATTTTATCGATTCGGCAAAAGACGTTGGCGGCGGTCTCGTAGGGCCGAACACGAGCGTGAATTACGTGCTTGCGTTTTTCCTGGGACTTATAATCCCGTTGGTTTTGGTGTTCGTGATTTTCTTCCTCGAAAACACGATCCTCAATACGGAAGACATTACAAAAAACACGAAAATCCCATTGATTGGAGTCGTCGGGATCAAGCACACGAAGTCGAATCTCGCGGTTTTCGATAAACCCAAATCGGCTTTGGCGGAGTCTTTCCGCGCCATCCGTTCGTCCTTGCAGTTCCTGTACAAGAAAAAAGGCGACATTTCCGAAAAAGGAAAAACGCTTATGTTGACCTCGTCGATTTCGGGCGAAGGAAAAACATTCTGTTCGATAAACATCGCAACGGTATTTGCGTTGAGCGAAAAGAAAACCGTGATCATCGGACTCGATTTGAGAAAGCCGAAGATTTTCGACGATTTCAAGGTCCGGAACGAAATAGGTGCGGTGAATTACCTTATCGGACAAAAGACTTTGGACGAAGTCATCCAACCGACGCACATTCCCTATCTCGACGTGATCACTTCGGGTCCGATTCCTCCGAATCCGTCCGAACTCATCATCAGCGACGCCATGCGCGAAATGCTGACCGAACTCAAGACGCGTTACGATTACGTGATTTTTGACACGCCGCCCATCGGTCTTGTTGCCGATGCGCTCGAACTTGCTCCATACGCCGATGTGACGCTTTACATCATGCGTCAGAATTACACCAAAAAGGAAATGGTTTTCTTGTTGAACAACCGTTTCAAAAGAGGCGAGTTGAACAACGTGAGCATCGTTTTCAACGGCTATCAGGACAAGGCCAAATACGGAAAAGGCTATGGTTATGGCTACGGTTATGGCTACGGTTACTCTTATGCCAATTATTCCGAAGGCTATCACGAGGACGACCGTCCGCCGACTTTGTTCCAACGCGTCAAGAAAATGTTCTCCCGCAAACAACAATAAGAGCAAATGCCTCAAACCGCTTCAAAAATCTTGATTACCGGAGGAGCCGGCTTTATCGGTTCGAACCTTTGCGAACACTTTCTGTCAAAAGGATACGAAGTTGTCTGTCTGGACAATTTCGCCACAGGACACAGGCGCAACATCGAACATTTGCTTTCCAACGACAACTTTTCCCTAATCGAAGGCGACATCCGAAACATCGAAGACTGCAAAAACGCGGTGCAAGGTTGCGATTATGTTTTGCATCAGGCGGCTTTGGGCTCGGTGCCGCGTTCGATAAACGATCCGGTTACGACCAACGAGGTCAATGTTTCGGGATTCCTGAACATGCTTGTGGCCGCGAGAGATGCGTCGGTGAAACGCTTTGTTTATGCCGCGAGTTCTTCGACTTATGGCGATTCCGAAAGTCTTCCGAAAGTCGAGGACAAAATCGGGAAACCGCTTTCTCCTTATGCCATCACCAAATATGTGAATGAATTGTATGCCGATATTTTCGCGAGAACTTACGGTTTGGAAACCATCGGCTTGCGTTATTTCAATGTCTTCGGACGAAAACAGGATCCGAACGGTGCTTATGCTGCGGTAATCCCAAAATTCGTGATGCAACTGATCGATGGCGAAAGTCCGGTAATAAACGGCAACGGAACGTATTCAAGAGATTTTACTTATATAGACAACGTCGTCCAGATGAATGAATTGGCGATGCTGACCCAAAATCCGGAGGCCGTAAATACCGTTTACAACGTGGCTTTCGGCGAAAGGACTTCTTTGAACGAACTCGTTACGCGGCTCAAGGAATTCCTTTCCGGATATGACAATAAGATTTCAGATGTGGAAATCGTTTACGGCCCGAACAGATCCGGAGACGTCCCGCATTCGCTGGCAAGCATAGACAAAGCGCGCGAACTTCTGGGCTACAAACCCGAATTCTCTTTCGCGCAAGGTCTCGAGCAAGCCGTTTCGTGGTATTGGGAAAACCTGCGATGACAAACGATAGGCGATTTGTCGAACGGCAATCGTATATTTGCAAACCGAAATTAACACCTGATGAACATTACAAAAATTTGCTGCATTGGAGCCGGATACGTCGGAGGTCCGACAATGGCCGTGATTGCACAAAACTGTCCAGATATACAAGTTACCGTCGTCGATCTGAACGAGGAAAGGATTGCCCAATGGAACGATCCCGACGTCGAAAAAATCCCAATCTACGAACCGGGTTTGAGTGAAATCGTGTCCAACACGAGAGGCAAAAACCTGTTTTTTTCAACAGAAGTCGACAAAGCCATAGACGAAGCCCAGATGATTTTTATCTCGGTAAACACGCCAACCAAAACTTACGGATCGGGCAAAGGCATGGCCGCCGACCTCAAATACATCGAGCTTTGCGCGCGCCAGATCGCCAGGGTCGCCAAAGACGACAAGATCGTCGTCGAAAAATCGACCTTGCCGGTAAGAACTGCCGAAGCCATAAAAAGCATTCTTGACCACACCGGAAACGGCGTGCAGTTCCAGATTCTTTCAAATCCTGAATTTTTGGCCGAAGGAACGGCAGTCCAGGATTTGCTCAATCCGGATCGCGTGCTTATCGGCGGAGATACTTCTGCGGAAGGCGAAGCCGCGATACAGTCGCTGGTCAACATTTACGCAAATTGGGTAAACAAAGACAAAATTCTTACCACGAACGTCTGGTCTTCCGAACTTTCGAAACTGACCGCGAACGCCTTTTTGGCACAACGCGTCTCTTCGATCAACGCCATTTCGGAATTGTGCGAAAAAACCGGTGCTGACGTAAGCGAAGTCGCCAAAGCAATAGGAATGGACAGCCGAATCGGGTCGAAATTCCTCAAATCGTCGGTGGGATTCGGAGGTTCTTGTTTCCAAAAAGACATCCTGAATCTCGTCTATATTTCCAAATCGTTCGGACTCCAGGAAGTCGCCGATTATTGGGAACAGGTCATCATCATGAACGACCACCAAAAACGCCGTTTCGCCAACAAGATCGTAGGAACTTTGTACAACACGGTCGCCGACAAGAAAATCGCGTTTTTGGGCTGGGCTTTCAAGAAAGACACGAACGACACCCGCGAATCTGCGGCGATTTACGTGGCTCGTGATCTGGTTTCGGAACAGGCGAATATCGCGGTTTTCGATCCGAAAGTCGAGTACGATCAGGTCATGGAAGATCTCGATCACCTCAATGTATCCGAAAGATCGAAAAAGCGCGTCACATCTTACGCAAGTCCTTATGAAGCCTGTGCTTCGGCTCATGCCATCGCGGTTTTGACCGAATGGGACGAATTCAGGGAATACGATTGGAACCTGATTTACGAGAACATGCAAAAACCGGCCTTCATCTTCGACGGACGCAATTTGCTCGACGGAAAGAAATTGGCCGAGATCGGTTTCGTATATAAATCCATAGGATCATAACATGGACAAAAAAATAGCTGTCATCGGTTTGGGTTATGTCGGATTGCCGCTTGCAAGGCTTTTTGCGACGAAATATCCCGTGGTCGGATTTGACATCAACAAAAATCGCATAGCTGAACTCAATTCGGGAAAAGACAGCACGCTTGAAGTCGAGGACGATCTGCTTCGTTCGGTGCTCGTGAAGTCGCCTTTGGATGGAAACGGACTTTATTGTTCGGACAACATCGACGATCTCAAGGATTGCAATTATTTCGTTGTCACGGTTCCGACTCCGGTCGACAAAAACAACCGTCCAGATTTGACGCCTTTGTACAAATCATCCGAAACGGTCGCGAAAGCCTTGAAGAAAGGCGACATCGTGATTTACGAATCGACGGTTTATCCGGGCGTGACCGAAGATGAATGTATTCCGGTTCTCGAAAAAGTCAGCGGACTCAAGTTCAACGAAGATTTCTTCGCCGGATATTCTCCCGAAAGGATCAATCCGGGCGACAAGGAACACACGGTCGAAAAAATCCTCAAGATCACATCGGGTTCCAACCCGGAAGCGGCCCAAAAAGTCGACGAACTTTATAAGTCGGTGATTTCTGCCGGAACGCATCTTGCGCCTTCGATCAAAGTGGCCGAAGCCGCGAAAGTCATAGAAAACTCACAGCGCGACATCAACATCGCTTTCGTGAACGAGCTTGCCAAGATTTTCAACATCATGGGAATCAATACCAAAGACGTGTTGCAGGCCGCGGGTACGAAGTGGAATTTCCTTCCTTTCAAACCCGGTTTGGTCGGCGGACATTGCATTGGCGTCGATCCTTACTATCTGGCGCAAAAAGCCCAGGAATTAGGTTATCATCCCGAAATTATTCTGGCCGGTCGCCGTCTCAACGATTCGATGGGCGAATACGTCGCGTCATCTGTCGTCAAATTGATGATCAAGAAGAATATCAAGGTCAACGCGGCCAAGGTTTTGCTGCTTGGATTCACATTCAAGGAAAATTGTCCAGATGTCAGGAATACCAAAATCGTCGATGTCGTCAAGGCGTTGCACGATTTCAGGTTGAACGTGACCATTTACGATCCTTGGGCGAATCCATCAGAGGTCAAACACGAATACGGACTGGAAACCACTACGGAATGTCCAACCGATAAATTCGACACCATCATTCTCGGCGTCGCCCACAACGAATTCCTGTCGCTCGATCTCAATCAGTTCAAAAAAGAGCTCGCGGTGGTTTATGACGTAAAAGGTGTGTTGCAAACAGAAGTCGACGGCTGTCTTTAATACCAAAAGTAGAGAGTTCATTCGCGAATTCGCGGTTAAAAAACAAATTGGTCGCTTTAAATGCGGTAGAAATATGAAAAAGATTCTAGTTACGGGCGGAGCAGGTTTTATCGGGTCACATGTCGTGAGACGATTTGTAAACAACTATCCGGATTATCAGATTTTCAACCTCGATGCGTTGACTTACGCGGGCAATCTCGAGAACATTTCGGACATCGACCAAAAGCCGAACTACACTTTCATAAAAGGCGATATTACCGATTCGAACTTTATGGACGCGCTTTTTGCCGAACACCAATTCGACGGCGTGTTGCATCTGGCTGCCGAATCTCACGTAGATCGCTCGATTACCGATCCGCTTGCGTTCGTGAAAACCAACATCTTCGGAACCGTGAATTTGCTCAACGCGGCAAAATCCATTTGGAAAGACAAGCAAGGAAAGCGTTTCTACCACATTTCAACCGATGAGGTTTACGGATCGCTTGGCGCCGAAGGATTTTTCACCGAAGAAACGGCCTACGACCCAAATTCTCCCTATTCGGCTTCAAAAGCCGGATCGGATCATTTCGTACGCGCTTACGGAGAAACTTACGGCTTGCCTTATGTGTTGACGAATTGCTCGAACAATTACGGCCCGAACCATTTTCCCGAGAAGCTCATTCCGCTTTTCATCCACAACATCATAAACAACAAGCCGCTTCCGGTTTACGGGGACGGAAAATATACACGTGACTGGCTTTTCGTAGAAGATCACGCTCGCGCCATCGACTTGGTTTTTCACGAAGGAAACAACCACGAAACTTACAACATCGGCGGTTTCAACGAATGGCAAAACATCGACCTCGTAAAACTTTTGTGCCAGTTGATGGACAAAAAACTGGGTAGGGAAGAAGGCGAATCCCAAAAACTGATCACTTACGTTAAAGATCGTCCGGGACACGATTTGCGCTATGCTATCGATGCCACGAAGATCAACAAGGAATTGGGTTGGAAGCCGTCGGTCACTTTCGAGCAAGGTCTCGAGATCACCATCGACTGGTATTTGGACAACCAGGAATGGCTCAACAACGTGACTTCGGGCGAATACGCCAACTACTACGAAAAGCAGTACAACCAATAAGATGAGCCAACTCAAGAAAGGAGCGGCGCTTTCGTACCTCACGATCATCCTGACCAACGTCGTCGGACTCGCGCTCACGCCTTTTATCATCCAGTATCTCGGCAACGACGAATACGGGCTTTACACGTTGATTGGCGCGCTTGTCGGCTATATTAGCGTTCTCGATTTCGGACTCAACAATACGATTGTTCGCTTCGTCGCAAAGTATCGGGCGAAAGAAGATAAAGTCGGCGAACAGAATTTCCTGGCGACAGTAATGATCATTTATGCCGCGATTTCAGTCTTGATCGTGCTGGCTGGAATCGGGATGTATCTCAACATCGAATCGGTTTTCGACACTTTGACGTCAAGCGAGTTGGAGAAAGCCAAAATCATGTTCCTGATCCTGATTTTCAATCTCGCGATCAGTTTGCCCGGCGGCGCTTTTACGGCGATCTGTTCGGCTTATGAACATTTCGTTTTTCCGCGTTCGGTATTGATTGCCAAGTATTTGATGCGGTCTGTAATGGTCGTTGCCTTGCTGATGTTTGGCGGACGCGCGATCTCGATAGTCGTACTCGACACGATTTTGAACGTCTTGGTCGTCGGACTCAATCTCTACTATGCCTTCGCGATTCTCAAAGTGCGGTTCAAACTCGTCTCGTTCGAGAAAAGTTTCGTGCTTGAGATATTCTCGTATTCGATCTGGATTTTCGTTTTCGCACTCGTCGGACAATTCCAATGGCAAAGTGGACAAGTGATTCTGGGAACGTTGACGCGTCCGGACGCAGTGGCGGTTTACGGCGTCGGAATTTTGCTGGGAACATCATACGGCGCATTTTCTACGGCGATTTCTGGGGTTTTTCTTCCGAGAGCGACCACGATGACCGTCAAGGAAGCTTCATCCGAAGAACTCACGTCAATGATGATCCGGATAGGAAGATTCTCACTTTTGGTATTGTTGATGATTTTGGGTGGATTTCTCGTCTTCGGACAGCAATTCATCGCGCTTTGGGTAGGAAACGACTACGCCGATTCGTGGACGATCGCATTGGTAATCATGGTTTCCTACACTTTGCCGCTCACGCAATCTTTCGCCAATTCGATTCTCGAGGCCCGAAGTCTCTTCGCGTTCAAAGCTTTGGTCTACATTTCGCTGATTGCGATCGGAACCGGAATAGGCGCGTTTTTGGTAACCGATTTCGGCACGCCTGGAATGGTTTTCGGAGCTGCCGGCGGATGGATTTTGGCCCAGATCGCAATGAACATTTACTACAATCGCGTCGTGAAACTGCAAATGCTGCGGTTTTTCAAGGAATTGCTTTCCGGAATTTTCCCTGTTTTCGTCTTACTTCTGGCTATCGGCTACGGAATTGACCAGATTCCGGGAAGTGGTTGGCTCAACCTCGCGATCAAATTGACGATTTTTGTCTCGGTTTATGCCGCGGCGATTTTCAAGTTCGGAATGAACCCTTACGAACGCCAGACTTTTTCCCATTTCATCCCGTTCCTAAACCGTTTCTCCAATGCTTGAACTCCACGGACTAAAATTTGAAAACGACGGAAAGCGAATCGTTTACGATTATTCTTATGACAGTTCGCTTTCGAAATATTTCAACAAAAAGGAAGCGTTTTTCGTAGAATATACGATCGATGTGAGCCAAATCCCGACGAGTCTCGCGGTCGTCCCATTTCTTGCGAATTTCGTCCCGATCTCGTGGTTTGCGGGTTTCGACGTTCACGTGGCTGAAGCCGATGCGACATTCGTGCACTCGCTTTCGGAACTCAAAAAAGAGTTTTCGATCCATTTCGCCCAACTCAGACAAGACACGAAACTCACGGCCGACACCATCGTCCCGAATGCGATAAACGCCAACGAAACGGCTTTGCTGTTCAGCGGCGGACTCGACGCGTTCGAAGCCTTGACGCGCAATATCGACCAAAACCCTTTTCTGGTCTCGGTTTGGGGCGCTGACATCGACTTGAGCGACACCAAGCGTTGGGACGAATTCCAACGTTATAATTCCGAAGAAGAAATCATCGACCAAAGCCGTGTCCAATATGTGAAAACGAACATTCGCGCTTTTTACACGCATCACGTCGACCTTTTGGCCGACATCAGTTGGTGGGGAAAAATCCAGCATGGAATGGCGTTGATAAGCGTAATTGCGCCATTGAGCCAAATTTTGGGAATCAAGACCGTGATGATCGCCTCGTCCAATACCGGCGAAGTCTCGTTCGGTTGGGGTTCGACATCGGAAACCGACGAAAAGGTCAGGTGGGCGAATATGCAAGTCATCCACGACGGATTCCTGTTCCGCCGCACGCAAAAGGTCGAAAATATCGTTTCGTTCGCCAGGAAAACCGGAATCCATCCGCAATTGCGCGTTTGTTATTCCGAACTGAGAACCGGCAGGAATTGCTGCCAATGTGCCAAATGCCAGCGCACGATGTTCGGATTCATGCTCGATGGCGCCAATCCGGACGAATTCGGTTTTAAGCTTCCGTCAAATTTCTATGAAGTGTTGTTCAGGAATTTCGAAGGCGCCGTGGCGATGACTACCGGTGTCGCTTATGAATGGCGTTGTTTGCAGGAAAAAGCGGCTTCGGCACAAAGTCCTTTTTTCATCGCCGATCCCGAATCTGAAAAAAATAATATCGCTACATTTGCGGCGCTGCCATTGGATACCATGGTCAACCACAATGTTGACGCCGAATTGCAGAAAAAGAAACTGAAGTTTATGCTCGTGCATAGATTTCCGACTTTATTCAAGTGGTATCTCAAAATAAGGCAAGCAATGGCCACCACATGAAATACGGACTGCTCAAATACGAAGAAAACAAGCGCTTCTACAACGTAGGCGACAATATTCAAAGCCTTGCCGCGAAACAGTTTTTGCCCCGCGTGGACGAACTTGTCAACCGCGAGAAACTTGGCGATTACCACAAAGGCGAAACCAAGATGATCCTCAACGGATGGTTTACGCACAACATCCACAATTGGGTTCCTAGCGAGGACATCAATCCGCTGTTCGTTTCCTTCCACATCAACAACACGGCCGCGCCTTATATGTTGAGCGAAAAAGGGATCGCTTATCTCAAGAAACACGAACCTATCGGATGCCGCGACCAATTTTCGGTAGACACTTTGAAGGCCAAAGGAATCGACGCTTATTTTACGGGCTGTCTCACCTTGACGCTCGATACTTATAAAGTCGACGATTCCGAACGAACTGACGAGATTTACATCGTTGATCCGCTTTACAGTTATCCGACCTGGGAAAAAGTGAACTACAACTGGAAAAGTTTGTTGCTTTCGTTCAAGAACGGAAAAATCTGGAAGCTCGGCCAAAGGAACAGACACATCGCGAATTTCATAGACGAAGAGTTGCTCAAAACTGCGAAATACGTCATTCAGGAACCGCCGGCCAATAAGCATTCTCACGAGCAAAAGTTCGAGATGGCCGAGGAAATCCTCAGGAAATACGCGCGCGCGAAACTCGTCATAACCTCGAGAATCCACTGCGCTTTGCCTTGTCTTGCCATGGGAACGCCCGTGATTTTCGTAAACGGATTCGACAGCTTCGTAGATTCTTGCCGATTCGACGGAATTCTCGACCTGTTCAACAGAGTGGACGTAGATGCGAAAACGGGCGAATTCACGACCAATTTCGGTCTTGAAGGAAAAATCAATCGCAGCACGACAGTCAAAAATCTCGAAAAACACCACGTTTTGGCCGAACCTTTGAAAGCAAAATGCCGCGAATTCATAGCCAAAAACGCCACCGTCCTAAAACCTGAAACCGTATGAAGAACTGGCTGCGCAGGATTTACTTCAGATTGCGATCGAACGTGACGACCGAAGATTTGGTCGGCCTTGGCATGAAAGTGGGAAAAAATTTCCGCCGCATGCACGACGTGATCCTCGATCCTTCGCATTGCTGGCACATCCAGATAGGCGATAATGTCACGATGGCACCGCGCGTGCACGTTTTGGCACACGACGCGAGTTTTCACCATCACACAGGTTATGGGAGAATCGGGAACGTCATCATAGGAAACAATGTTTTCATCGGTGCCGATACGGTAATTTTACCAAACGTGACGATAGGCGACAATTCGATAATTGGCGCTAACAGCACGGTTTCCAAAGACGTTCCGGCGAATTCGGTGGCTGCGGGAAGTCCGGCAAAAGTCATTTGCACGCTAGAAGAATATCTCGAAAAAAACAACGCGCTCATGCAGACGCGCCCGGTTTACGGGGAAGAATACACGCTCAGGAACGGCATCACCGACGAAATGAAGCGACAGATGTTCGAAGAACTCAAAAGCGGCGTCGGTTTCGTAAAATAATTATGGGGAAAAAAATACTCGTTTGTTTCGGGACGCGTCCGGAAGCGATCAAGATGGGCTCACTCGTCCACGAACTCAAGAAAACAGCTTTCGAAGTCAAGGTTTGCGTCACGGCCCAACACCGTCAGATGCTCGACCAAGTGCTCGATTTTTTTGAGATCGCGCCAGATTTTGATTTGGATCTGATGACCGATAACCAAACGCTGAACGGCTTGAGCAGTCGCATTTTTGCCGAAATGGACAAGGTTTTCACCGAATGGACGCCAGATCTGGTACTGGTTCACGGAGACACGACGACTTCGAGCATTTGCGCCTGGAGTGCGTTTCACCGCGGCATAAAAACGGGTCATGTCGAGGCCGGACTTCGCACTTATGACAAATACGCGCCTTTCCCTGAGGAAATAAACCGCCAGGTTACGGGAAGAATCGCCGATTTCCATTTCGCCCCGACCGAAACCTCGAAACAAAATCTGCTTTCGGAACACACACCTGAAAACGCGATTACCGTTACCGGAAACACAGTAATCGACTCGCTTTTGTGGACGGTCGGAAAGCTTGACAACGGTTTCTCTAACGAAAGGATTTCCGAGATCGAAAATTTGCTCGATCACACAAAAAAACTCATTTTGGTCACAGGTCACCGACGCGAGAATTTCGGGGAAGGTTTCCGGAATATCTGCAAGGCGTTGGCCGAAATCGCATCCGATCAAAACAATGAAATCCTGTTTCCCGTTCACCTGAATCCGAACGTGCAAAAACCGGTTCGCGAACTGCTTTCGAATTTGCCAAACGTGCATTTGGTCGAACCGCTCGATTATCCGTCGTTCGTTTGGGCGATGAAGAAAGCGACGTTGATCATTACCGATTCCGGCGGCGTCCAGGAAGAAGCGCCGTCGCTGGGGAAGCCCGTCTTGGTCATGAGAGAAACAACAGAACGGCCAGAAGCAGTCGAAGCCGGAACCGTGAAACTCGTCGGCACGGACGCGAAACTGATCGTCGAAACCGCAGTTGAACTTTTGCAAAATCCATCGGTTTACGAAAATATGTCCAAAGCCTACAATCCTTACGGCGACGGAAAAGCCAACGAAAGAATCGTCGAATTTCTCAAAAACAACTTCGCGTGATTCCAAAAACCATACACTACTGCTGGTTCGGACGCAATCCGCTTCCACCTTTGGCCGAAAAATGCATCGCTTCGTGGAAGAAATTCCTGCCCGAATACGAAATCGTCGAATGGAACGAGGACAATTTTCCGCTTGACGAATTCATCTTCGCCAAAGAAGCGCTCGAAAACCGCAAATTCGCGTTTGTTTCAGACGTTTGCCGATTGTATGCCATGGAAAAATTCGGAGGCATTTACATGGACACGGACGTGGAAACGCTAAAATCACTCGATGAATTTTTGCACCATTCGGCATTTTCGGGTTTCGAAAACGACGATTTTGTGCCCACCGGAATCATGGCGAGCGAGAAAAACGGCGTTTGGGTGCGCGAACTTTTGGCCTATTACGACAACAAACCGTTCGTGAATGCCGACGGTTCTATGGAGACGACCTCGAACACGTTCATAATCACGCAGATGATGAAGCAAAAAGGCTTCGGAATGACCAATACTTTCCAGGAAATTCCGGGTTATGTGGCTTTTTATCCGAACGATTATTTTTGTCCGAAAAGTTATAAGACCGGGAAAATCGAGCTCACGAAAAACTCGGCCTGCATCCATCATTTCGCCAAATCGTGGATTCCGAGAAGCGCGCGCTGGAGAAACATCGCCAAAATGAAAGTCATGAACTTGGTCGGCGACAGGCCAGTTCAATTCGTAATCGACCTAATCAAAAGAAGATGAGGTTGTTGTATTTGACAGATAATGTGTATTTGCACGGAGGTTTCGAGAAAATCCTGATCCAGAAAGTGAATTATTGGGCTGAAGTTTACGGCTACGACATCGTTTTGGGATTGACGAACCAAGAAGGAAAACCGCCGTTCGTGCCAATCAGCGAAAAGGTTCGCGTGCACGATTTCGGGTTGGAATATCCGGGAGAATCGGTTTTCAATCCGAAGAATTTTGGGTTGTTCAAACAACAGTACAAAAAACTCAAGGCGCTTATCGACGAATTCAAACCCGATGCGATCTTCGTGCTCACGCAACGCCTTTTTCACATCATAACGCCTTTCGCAGCCGGAAAAATCCCCACGTATTTCGAGTATCACACCTCATACTACGGATTCGAATTGGGCAACGCTCGCCTCAGTTTCCCGCAACGCGCCAAAAACAGCATCATCGATTTCGCCAAACAGCTGGCCGAAAACCGTTACACGAAAATCGTCTACCTGAACCAGGCGGAATTCGATCACTACAAACGCAAAAACTCGGTCATCATCCCGAATTTCTACAACGTAATCGAGAAACAGTCGGGTGAAAACCGCAAGAATATCGCCATTTCGCTCGGTCGTCTGAGTTTTCAGAAAGGTTACGACCTGCTTATCGAAACCTGGGCGAAACTCGACCAGAAAATCGAGAATTGGGAAATGCACGTTTACGGAAACGGCGAAAACCGCGAAGCTCTGGCCGAACAGTTGTCAAAACACGATTTCAAAAACCCGTTCCATTTTTTCGAGGCGACCGACGTGATTGACGAAAAGTTGTCCGAAGCGTCGATTTACGTGATGAGTTCGCGTTTCGAAACCTTTCCGATGGTTTTGCTCGAGGCCATGTCGCACGCACTTCCAATCGTTTCATTCGACTGTCCGACCGGGCCGGCGAGTATTTCTACGAACGGAAAAGACGGGATTTTGGTCAGGCCGGATGACGTTTCCGAACTCGCAAACGGTCTGCAAAAGCTCATCGAAAATCCAGATTTACGCCGCGAAATGGGAAGCGCCGGAGAAATTCTCGTAAAGCGTTTTTCCCCGCAAATCGTCATGAAACAATGGGACGACCTTATAAAAACACAGGTTTTTAAAGCAAAATCCTGAGCCGCGATTGCGAGCTTGTGCTTATCTTGCAGTCCTGACCAAACAGCCAAAACCTTAGTCGAAATCGCATGGAAGCCTTGATTCCACTTGAATATTACACGACAGTCTACTACTACATCTTGTTGGTGGTTTGTCTGTTCATGTATCTTTCGTCGGCTACGGTTGGTCTGGAGAACGACAACAATCTCAAGAACAAGAACATTTTAGGCGTCGCGATGGTGATTTTCACGATTGTCTACATAGGGCTTCGACCTGTGAGTGGTGCTTATTTCGGCGACATGCGAACGTATTCGGATGCTTTCGAAAGATACGCTGCCGGCGATATGGTAGACGTTTCGGCCGCAGCCAAGGATATGTACTTCGAATATTTCATGAAGGCGTGCTCGACCGTGATGTCGCAGGAAGCTTTCTTTTTCGTTTGCGCGGCGATTTACGTGATCCCACTTTACTTCGTTTGCCGAAAATTCTTCAGGCAATTCTGGTTCTACGGATTCGCCATGCTGATTTTCTCGTTCTCATTCTGGTCTTACGGCACGAACGGAATCCGCAACGGAATGGCGACTTCATTGTTTCTACTGGCGATTTCAAGGGAAAGCCGAATCTGGACATACGCGATTTTCGGACTTACCCTGATGATCCACAAATCGATGCTGATTCCAATTGGCGCTTTTACGGTCGCATCTTATTACACGAATACCCGAAATTACCTGATTGCGTGGGCTATTGCGATCCCGGTTTCTTTCGCTCTCGGTTCGGCACTCGAGAATTTCTTCCTCACGCTTGGCTTGTTCGACGATTCGCGATTGCAGGAATATCTGGGTGACGAAGATTCGGTCGAGGCGACTTTCAAAACGGGCTTTCGCTGGGATTTTCTTTTGTACAGCAGCGTCGGCATTTTCTGCGGATGGTATTTTCTCGTCAAAAAGAAACTTGAGGACACGTTCTACCGACATCTTTTTCACACCTATTTGATCGCCAACACGTTCTGGATTCTCGTGATCCGCGCGAACTTTTCGAACAGATTCGCCTATTTGTCGTGGTTCATGCTCGGTTTGGTCGTCATTTATCCGTTTCTCAAGAACAGGTTTTTCGACAATCAGCACATCATCGTCGGACGCATCGCATTCGCCTATTACGCCTTCACGTTTTTCATGGCCATTTACATTTATTCATGATCGATTCCAAGCCAATTACCGTTTTTACGCCAACGTTCAACCGCGCATTTTGCCTCGGGCAATTGTACGAAAGCCTTGTCGTGCAGACGAATCAGGATTTTGATTGGTTGATTGTGGACGATGGATCGACAGACGACACGAAGCAATTGGTCGAATCCTGGATTGCCACGAACAAGATTTCCATCCGATACATTTTCCAGCAGAATCAAGGCATGCACGGCGGACACAACACGGCTTACGATAACATCGAAACCGAACTCAACGTCTGTATCGATTCTGATGATTTCATGCCGCCAACCGCTATTGAGCGCATTCTGTTCCACTGGGAAAAAGTGCGCCACAAGCATCTTGCGGGTTTGATCGGACTTGACGCCTATAAAGACGGAAGCATCGTCGGAACCAAGATTCCCGAAGATGTGACCGAAGCCAATCTGTGGCAACTTTACCGCGAAAAAGGCGTCACGGGCGACAAAAAACTTGTGCTTAGAACAGCCATTGTCAAGAAATATCCAAAATATCCGTTGTTCGAGAACGAGCGTTTCGTGCCGCTTCACGCGCTTTACATGAGAATCGACCGCGATTACGATTATGCTTGCATAAACGAGGTTTTGTGTATCGTCGAGTACTTGCCAGACGGTTCTTCGCGAAACATCTACAAGCAATATCGCCGCCATCCGAACGGTTTCAGGTACTCCAGAATCCTTGAAATGCAACAACCCGCCGGACTCAAGTACCATTTTACGCGAGCGATGCACTTCGTCTCGTCCAGCCTTTTCGCCAAGCGTTTCACGATCAGCGATTCGCCCAGAAAAGGTCTCACATTTCTCGCAATCCCATTCGGACTCGCCTTACACGCCTTTTTGCTTTTCAAGACCCGAAAATGAAAGTGCTCCACCTCATAAATTCGCTCGATACGGGCGGTGCCGAAAAGCTTTTGCTCGACACTTTGCCGCTTTACCGCGAGAAAGGAATCGATGCCAATCTGTTGCTTTTGAACGGAACCGAACACCAATTCGTGCAACAATTGCAAAAGACGGATCAACCTTATTTCTCGCTTGGGAAAGGTTCGGTTTACAATCCTTTGCACGTTTTTCGCCTTGTCGGTTATCTCAAAAAATACGACATCGTGCACGTGCATTTGTTCCCGTCACAATATTGGGCGGTTTTTGCAAAAATCCTGTCGTTTTCCAAAACCAAATTGGTTTTCACCGAACACAACACGAGCAATCGCCGTCTCGAAAACCCGATTTTCCGGATCATCGACAAGATCGTTTATAGATTCTACGACAAAATCGTGTGCATTTCTCCGGAAATCCGCGATATGTTGGTAAAACACACTGGTTTGCCGCAAGAACGTTTCGTCGTGATCACAAACGGCGTCGACATAAGCGCGATCCAAAAAGCACAACCGATTTCAAAATCGGAAATCCATTCATCGCTTGTGAATTCCGATTTCATTTTGTTGCAAGTAGCGGCGTTTCGCGAACAAAAAGACCAGAAATCACTGATTCAGTCGATGCAGTTTTTGCCACAAAACACAAAATTGCTTCTGGTCGGAGACGGAAGTTTGAGAGCCGAATGCGAGATTTTGACTTCGGAACTGAAACTTGAAAATCGCATACTTTTCCTCGGGAAACGTCTCGATGTGGCGCAATTGCTGAAATCGTCCGATGCGATCGTGCTTTCGTCACATTACGAGGGCGTGTCGCTTTCGAGCATAGAAGGCATGGCGTCGGGGAAACCTTTTGTCGCGTCCGATGTTCCGGGATTGAAAGAAGTCGTGCAAGGCGCCGGAATTCTCGTGCATCCGAAAGATCCGAAAGCTTTGGCCGATGCGATCTCGAAACTCCAATCTGACGAAAAATATAGGAATTCGATTGCCGAAAGCTGTCAAAAACGCGCTTCGGAATTCGACATCAGCCATTTGATTTCCAGCCATATCACCTTGTATGAAAGCCTCGCCTAAACCAAAAATCATCCGCACAAGCACGATCCCGATCGCACTGGCCAATTTATTGCGCGGGCAATTGGCGTTTTTGAACGAGCATTTCGAAATCGTCGCCGTTTCGAGTCCGGGCGAGTATCTGGAAGTGGTTTCCGAACGCGAAAAAGTCAGGACGGAATCGGTTCAGATGTATCGGAACATCAAGCCTTTCCACGATTTGGTTTCGCTTTGGAAATTGTACCGATTGTTCAGACGCGAAAAACCGTTTCTCGTGCATTCCATCACGCCAAAAGCCGGATTGCTCTCGATGACGGCCGCTTGGATGGCGCGCGTTCCGGTCAGGGCGCATACTTTTACAGGTTTGATTTTTCCGTCAAAGTCAGGAGTGATGCGAACTTTGCTGATCGCGATGGACAAGATCCTGTGCAGCTTCGCCACCACAATTTATCCCGAAGGACAAGGCGTCAAACGCGATCTGGAGCAATTCGGGATCACAAAGAAACCTTTGAATGTAATCGGAAACGGAAACGTGAACGGCATCGACGTCGACTTTTTCTCGAACGCGCATTTTTCATCGGAAGAAAACCGGAATCTCAAAACATCGCTCGGTATTTCGGACGAAGATTTCGTGTTTGTGTTCGTCGGAAGGATCGTGCGCGACAAGGGAATCGAGGAACTGACGTCGGCTTTCGACAAATTGTCGGAACAAAACCCGAACGTGAAACTACTTTTGGTAGGCGATCGCGAACAGGATTTGGATCCGATAAGCGAACGATCTGAAAATAGCATCAGAAACAACCCGAACATAATTTCACTGGGTTGGCAAAACGATGTGCGACCGTTTTATGCCATTGCCGACGCGCTCGCGTTCCCGAGTTACCGCGAAGGTTTCCCGAACGTCGTCATGCAAGCCGGCGCGATGGATTTGCCGTCTATCGTAACGAATATCAACGGCTGCAACGAGATTGTCGAGCACGCAAATAACGGTTTGATAATTGAGCCGAAGGACGAAAAGGCATTGTTTGAAGCCATGAAAACGCTGTTGGAAAACGAGTCGGTTTTTTTGCGACTCAAGGCCAACGCAAGGCAGGCGATTGTTTCGAGATATGCCCAAAAAGCGTTGTGGGAGGCATTGCTTTTTGAGTACGAACGGCTTTCCGCTTCGCAAAAACGCGGGATTTCTTAACCAAAACGTAAAAAAATATCGGCGGTCGCGGCTTTGTCGCTAGCCATTAATCAATACATTTGTAAAGTGCGTCACCTCGACGTGCCTTAACCCGAAAAAATTAGGACGATGCTTAAAGAAATAAAGATTTCGGTAGACAATTTTGCCGCGTCGGCTCAGGAAATCAAAGAATCCTGGAACGATCCGAGCTTGAAAGTTTACGTGCTCAAAGCCGATAAAAATCCCGATAACGTACGCGATTTCTACGAAGAAAATTTCAAATACATAGGCAAACCCGTGGCTTTGGCCGAAGACGTCACACTTGGCGATCGCGACAACCAACGCAGCGGACAGATTTGGATGGAAGTGCGTTACGATCCTAGTTTTCAGGACGCTTACCGTCACTCGGCGAACGCGCAACCTTTGCACACTGACGGTTCGTACATCCCGGATTTTCCATCTTCGACGATTCTTATTTGCAAAGCCAATGCGGGTCAGGGAGGCGAAACGACTTTCATCGATTCACTCGATGTTCTCGAAGCCTTGCGAAGCGAACAACCGGAATTGCTTGATTTCCTTTTGACTACGAAAATTCCGCACGCGCGTTCGGGCGATTTCAGAAACGACGAAGTGATCCGTTTGGAAGGCAACGACGTTTTCGTGAACTGGAATTACTATTGCGTCGACAAGACGATTTCGGACGATCTTCGTGAAAAGGTTGAGAAATTCCAGGATTTCCTGTTGCATTCGCCACTTATCAAAGAAAAAACGATAGGAGTGAAGCTCGTTCCCGGAGATGCGGTTTACTGGAAGGACAATTACGTGCTTCACGGCCGTAATTCGTTCGTAGCCAATGAGACAAGCGAGCGTTTTATCTGGAAATGTGCCATTGATGTAGGCGTAGTTTAATTTGGAAACAAACAGCCGATTGGCACCTTCAAAAATCATATTTGGCTCAATGCGCATGCTGGAATACGACTATTCCAAGGCGTATTGGGTCAAACTTTTTTCAGATCTGCACGATCTGGGAATCCGCGTTTTCCACAGTTCGACCGAGTACGAAAGTTTCGGTTTTTACTGCGAAGTTTTGGACGAATTCTACAAAACCTTTCCCGAAAAGAAAATCGCGCACATGGTCAAATTGGCCGAGCCGCATTTCCACGTGAACGAATTCGATCCGAAATTATTCGAAGAGAAAATCGAGGAATATCTGGACAAACTTCAAACGGATTCGCTGTTTTGCGTGCAATGGATGTGGCGAGGCGATTTGTCCGATAACGAAAAGCGGAAGTCCTTGTTTCTGGACGCGTCCGATGCAATTTCCGAGGCCGTTTCCAAGTCGAAATCCAACGGAAAAATCGAGAATTTTCACTGTTTTCCGTATGATATGGCTTTCGCCGATGCGGCAATTTCCCAGGAATTCGTCGACGGATTGGCCGTGTACCGGAACGTGTTGGAAACCGAAGCCGATGAAGTCCTGAAACGCGCTTCCGATCTCGGCAAGACCAATTTCATAATCCGGCCTTTATTCGGCGGAAAAGCTTTGGAATCAAACGCCAGAACGCCAAAAGAACTGGTGGCATTCGCGCTCGACTTCCCGAATCTGGGCGGCGCGGTTCTCAGCATTTCAGCCGTCGATAAAATCAAACAAATCCTGTAAATGTACGCTTCCATCAAACGCTTTCTCGACTTTGTTATCGTGATTCTGGCCGCGCCGTTCTGGCTTTCGGCTTATCTCGTCGTCTCGCTTTTGGTGTATTTCAAACTCGGCGGACCGGTTTTGTTTTCCCAGGACAGATGCGGCAAAGGCGGACATATTTTCCGGATCCACAAGTTCCGGACGATGACCGACGAACGCGACGTCGACGGAAACCTGTTGCCGGACAACATCCGCTTGACGGCATTCGGGAAGTTCCTGAGAAGTTCGAGCCTGGACGAATTGCCGAGTCTTTTCAACGTGTTGAAAGGCGAAATGGCGCTCGTCGGGCCGCGACCTTTCATCGCCAAATACAAGAATCTCTACAGCGATTTCCAGATGAGACGACACGAAGTTCGTCCCGGAATCACGGGTTGGGCGCAAGTCAACGGACGAAACGCGATCTCGTGGGAACAAAAATTCGAATACGACGTTTGGTATGTCGACAACATAACTTTGCTGCTTGATGTTAAGATCATTTTCCTCACGCTCAAAAAAGTCGTCGTGGCCGAAGGAATCAACGCTTCGGAAGAATCGACGATGGAGTTTTTCCAAGGAAACGCCAAAGACACGCGCTGATGTTCGCAAAACGGCTTTTCGACATATTCGTCTCGATCGCAGTGCTGTTTTTTTTCGGATGGACAATCGTTTTGTTTTGGATTTTGGCCGCGATAGACACGCGTTCGAACGGACTTTTCCTGCAAAAAAGAGTTGGGCGTTTTGCGAAGTTTTACACGATTTTCAAGCTTCGGTCGATGCGTTGGGAAAATGCAAAGCCGATCGTCTCGTCTTTCGGGAAATTCATCCGACGCTACAAAATAGACGAGTTGCCGCAATTTTTGAACGTCTTGATAGGCGATATGAGTTTGGTAGGGCCGCGTCCTGACATTGCGGGTTATTACGACAAGCTCGAAGGCGACGACAGAAAGATTCTCGAGTTGCGTCCGGGTTTGACGAGTTTGGCCGCGATCAAATATGCGAACGAGGACGCGATTCTCGAAAGTCAGCCGAATCCATTGCGATACAACGACGAGGTTTTGTTTCCCGACAAAGTCAAAATGAACCTCGACTATTACTACAACCGAAGTTTTTTTGGAGACATTCGGCTGTTGGTTCGCACATTTTTTAAATTTGCCTCGAATACCACGACATGAACAATATTCTCATCACTTCAGCCGGAAGACGCGTTTCTCTGGTGCGCTTTTTCCAAAAGGAATTGAAGCGTTTTTTTCCGGATGCCAAAGTTTTTACTACAGATCTGAATCCTGATTTCTCGGCTGCATGCGCGGTTTCGGACGAAGCTTTCGCGATTTCGAGAGTGACCGACGCAAAGTATATCGACCAATTGTTGGCGTTGGCCAAAGCGCAAAACGTGGGAATGATCGTTCCGACGATCGACACGGAATTGTTGGTTTTAGCACAAAATCGCGACTTGTTCAAACAACACGGAATCGAAGTCGTGGTTTCAGATGAAAATATGGTTTCGATCTTCCGCGACAAGCGAAAAACGCACAGTTTCTTCGACCAACACAATATCGGACGCGCCACTGAATTTTCAAAAACGGACTTCTCGCTTCCCATTTATATCAAGCCTTACGACGGAAGCCGAAGCGTCGACAACTACGTGATCCTGTCTGAAAATCAACTTACAGATTACCATTTCTCGAACGAAAAACTCATGTTTCTCGAATATCTCGAGCACGCGAGCCACACTGAATTCACGATCGATCTCTATTACGACAAAAATGGCGACCTCAAGTGTTTCATTCCGCGTCAGCGCATTGAAGTTCGCGACGGGGAAGTCAACAAAGCCGTGACGAAATTCACCGATTTTTGCGATTTGCTTTCGCAAAAACTCGCTTCTGTCAAAGGATTTCGCGGTTGTATCACGTTTCAGGTCTTCGTAAATAATTCCAATGGAAATCTTTATGGGATCGAGATCAATCCGAGATTTGGCGGCGGTTATCCTTTGAGTTATCTGTCGGGCGGAAATTTCCCGCAATGGCTTATCCGCGAGTATTTTCTGGACGAGCAAATCGACAATTGCGACACTTGGGAAAAAGACCTGATGATGTTGCGCTATGACGACGAAGTTTTGGTAAGAAACGCAAAATGAGCAAGCCAATCACCATAGTTTTCGACCTCGACGACACTTTGGTCAAGGAAATCGATTACCTCAAATCGGCATTTGGAGAAATCGCTTCTTTCGCCGATTCCCAAAAATCTGATCTTTTGGAAGAGATGCTGGATTGGCATTCGAACAAAGAAAATGTCTTTGGAAAACTCGAACAAAGCTATCCGCATGCGACGGTTTCCGAACTCAAAAAGCTTTACAGGAATCATTTACCCGATTTTTCCCACGTGTCCGAAGTGCGTGAGTTTTTGTCAGATTTAAAATCCGATGGACATTTCCTCGGCTTGATAACCGATGGATTCTCGGTCACGCAACGCAACAAGATCAACGCTTTGGGCATCGAAGACATTCTCGATCTGATCGTGATTTCAGAAGAATTCGGATCGGAAAAGCCGCACGAGAGCAATTATTCGGCTTTCCATAAATTCAATACTGAAAATTATCTTTACGTCGGTGACAACCTGAACAAGGATTTCGTCACGGCAAAAAAACTGGGTTGGACGACGATTTGCCTAATCGACGACGGACGCAACGTCCACGCCCAGGATTTCAACCGAAATGACCTATATTTGCCCGCTTTCACGATTCACTCGCTCGACGGATTGTCTGGCATCATAAAAAACTTGACCAATGGGATTACTGCGCAAGACAGCACTCAAAATTCTTAAAACGACGGCCTTCGATACGGCCATCACGCACCATTTCACGAAGCGCAAATTCTTCCTGAATTCCTACAACCACAAAGGGTATTGGTATTACGGGGCGAACCGCGAGGGCGACACGATCTCGATTTTCCAGAAATGGGTAAAACCGGGCGATTACGTGCTTGAGATTGGCGGACACATCGGGTATTTCACGACGTTCTATGCCAACATTGCCGGAAAAGCCGGAAAAGTCGACGTGTTCGAACCGAGCGAGAAAAACGCGAAATATCTCGTCAAAAACGTGGCGGCGCTTCCCGACGGAATCCGTGAAAACGTGACGCTTGTCGCAAAAGGCGCGGGCGATTCCAACACGGTTCTCGATTTTTACATCGATCCGATTTCGGGCCAGAACAACTCTTTCGTGAAAGATTTCGACGGATTTTTGTCGACGCGAGAGAATTCGGCCGAAGCGCAAGCCGAGACCAAGATCGAAAGCATTGAAGTGATCACGCTCGATTCGTATTTCGAAGGAAAAGACCGACTTCCGAATTTTGTCAAGATAGACGTGGAAGGTTTCGAATGGAACGTGCTCAAAGGTTTCGCGGAAACGATTGCCAAAGCCAAACCGAAAGTCATGGTCGAAATTCAGGCCAACGCCAAGGAAATCCTCGAGTTTTTTATCTCGAACGGCTACACGGTCTACAACGACAAACTGGAAAAAATCGCCGATTATTCCCAATACGCGACCAAAAGATCTCCAAACATTTTCTTCTCGCATGACTGAAAACAACGCTAAAATCTGGCTTTCGTCTCCACACATGGGCGGAAGCGAGCAAAAATTCGTACAGGAAGCTTTCGATACGAATTGGGTTGCGCCACTCGGTCCGAACGTAACAGGATTCGAAACGGATCTCGAAGCGTTTTTGGGCGAAGGAAATCACGTCGCGGCGTTGAGTTCGGGCACGGCAGCTTTGCATTTGGGCTTGGTGCAACTTGGCGTCGAGCAAGACGATGTGGTTATTTGCCAGAGTTTCACTTTTTCGGCTTCGGCCAACCCGATTTTGTATTTAGGCGCCAACCCGGTTTTTGTCGACAGCGAACTGGAGACCTGGAATATGTGTCCGATTCAACTTGAGAGAGCGATCGAAGACCAAATATCCAAAGGGAAAAAACCAAAAGCGATCATCGCGGTTCACTTGTACGGAATGCCGTTCAAAGCCGATGAATTGCGGAAAGTTGCCGATAGATTCCAGATTCCGATTCTCGAAGACAGTGCAGAAGCGCTGGGAAGTTCCTACAAAGGAAAGATGTGCGGAACATTCGGCGACATCGCGATATTGTCCTTCAACGGAAACAAGATCATCACGACTTCGGGCGGTGGCGCTTTGGTTTCGAAGCACAAATCGGTCAAGGAAAAAGCCGTTTTTCTGGCCACGCAAGCCCGCGACAATGCGCCACATTACCAACACAGCGAAATCGGATACAATTATAGGTTGTCGAACATTTGCGCCGGAATTGGCCGCGGACAAATGGAAGTTCTTGAAAAACACATCGGGTTTCGCCGCGAAATGCATACGTTCTACAAGCACTATTTTACCGAAATTTCATACGTAAACTTGTTCGAAGAGCCGAATTCGGACTACTTTTGCAATTATTGGCTTTCGGCGCTCACGATCGATCCCGAAACGTCAGGCGGGAAGACGCGGGAAGATTTGCGGCTTGCGCTCGAGGCGGCAAACATCGAAAGTCGTCCGTTGTGGAAACCCATGCATTTGCAGCCGGTTTTCGAAAAATACGCTTTTTACGGAAACGGCGTCAGCGAGAGGCTTTTCGAAAACGGGTTGTGTCTGCCGTCCGGATCGAATCTTTCCGAAGAAGACAGAAATCGTATCAAATCTGTATTTGATGTGTTTTTTAATAGTTAAAAGTTGGTTTTTCGATTGAAGATATAATATAACTGTTAAATTTGTCTTAACAGTTTAAGCGAAGGAGAATGAAGATCAGTGCTGTTTTTAGGGATATCGTCACTCAAGTATCCCAAAAGCGTTTTGCCAATATAGGATATCTGCCAAGGTGGATCATCTTCATGATTGACGTATTCATCGTTTTGGTAGCCAATATCATCACTTATGTGATCGTTTCGAGCCTTACCGAACTCCATCCGAATTACCAGACGATGAACATGCCGATTAGGTACGGACTCGTCATTTTGACCAACGCGGCATTTTTCCTTTTCTACCGCACCTATTCCGGAATCATCAGGCATTCCACTTTTATCGATGGTGTGAAATTGCTCGTTTCGGCTTCGTCTTCATTCATTTGTCTTTTGGTCATCAATTATTCCTGGGAATATCTCACCGACCAAAGACTTTACCTGAGCACGGGACTTTTTATAAGTTATGTGATCTCATTTCTTTTGCTGTTCCTTTTCAGGATTCTCGTCAAATATCTGTTCGAGAAGTACATGTCGATCGAAGACGATCGCAAGTTGCTCAAGGCCGTGATCTATGGTGCCGATGCGAATTCGATCGCCGTCGCGAACGCTTTGATGACCGAAACTCCCGGCCGTTTCAAGGTCGTCGGATTCATCAATAAGTTCAATCAGGACAAGACTTCCAAGAGTTTGCTGAATTTGCCGATGATAAGCCAGAACCGTGACGTCCACGTGATTTTGCGCGCCATGAAAGTCGATGCTTTGATCATTGCCGAAAAAAGTCTGTCGAAAGAAGAAACGGTCGCTTTGGTAGAGGAATGCCTCGAATACAATTTCAAGGTTTACACCGTGCCTTTGATCACTGACTGGCACGACGAACAACAAATTTCCAAAAAAGTCAAGACCTTCGAGATCGAGGATTTGTTGGGAAGAAAACCGATCGTACTCGATACCAATGCCATTTCGTCACAAATCGCGGGAAAAACGATTTTGATCACTGGCGCTGCCGGATCGATTGGCAGTGAAATTACACGCCAGGTCTTCGGATTCAAGCCTTCGCGCATCATCATGCTCGATCAGGCCGAAACACCTTTGCACAATCTGGCGCTCGAAATCGCCGACCTGAACATGGAAAACGTCGAGATCGTGAACGTGCTGGCCGACATTCGTCACCGCGATGCGATCGAAACCGTTTTTGCCAGGTACAAACCAGATGTCGTCTATCACGCCGCGGCTTACAAGCACGTACCTTTGATGGAAGACAATCCGCTTCAGGCGATCTATACGAATGTGATCGGATCGAAAAACCTGGCCGATCTTTCGCACAAATATCACGTCGACACTTTCGTGATGGTTTCTACAGACAAAGCCGTGAACCCAAGTTCGGTCATGGGCGCAAGCAAGCGAATTGCCGAAAAATATGTGCAATCGTTCCATTATCGTTCGGTCAGCAACAAAAAAGCGCATACGAAATTCATTACCACGAGATTTGGGAATGTGCTCGGTTCCAACGGATCGATCGTGCCGCTTTTCACCAGGCAAATCCAGGAAGGCGGGCCGCTCACGATCACGCATCCTGAAATCATCCGCTATTTCATGACGATTCCTGAAGCGTGTCAGCTCGTGCTCGAAGCCGGCGCAATGGGAAAAGGCGGCGAAATCTTCATCTTCGACATGGGCCAGCCCGTGAAGATTATCGACTTGGCGAAAAAAATGATACTACTCGCCGGATTCACTCCGGACAAAGACATAGAAATCAAGATCATAGGCTTGCGTCCGGGCGAAAAACTTTACGAGGAACTGCTCAACGACACTTCGAAAACGCTCACGACACATAATGAAAAAATCATGATTGCCGTAGACGTTTGCGACGATTATGAAACGCTGAGATCGGCAATCGAGGAACTTCAGACGCAAGGCAATTCTTTCACGAGCGAGGAAGTCGTTTTCCGCATGAAACGCATGGTTCCGGAGTTCAAAAGCATGAATTCGGTGTTTGAAACCTTGGATCTTCAAAAGAATATTCCGCTCTAAACCCTATATTTGCAGGCAACCTTACCATATGAGAATTTTTAGATTAGTTTGTCCGCTTTGGATTTTGGCCTTGGCAATGATGACTTCCTGTGCTTCCAAAAAAGATATTGCGTATTTGCAGAATGTGGGCATTTCAGGCGAAATGGAAAGCGGCGTTTACGAACCTACGCTCAAGCCGGACGATCTTTTGAGCGTAATCATTTCCGCCGAAACACCAGAAGCGACCGTGATGTTCAACATTCCCGCAATCCAAGGGAATTATCAGGTCGACAACAACCAAAACGGTATCAAGACCTATCTTATCGACAACGCCGGAAACATCGATTTCCCGGTTATCGGAAAACTGAAACTCGGCGGATTGACTCGCGCCGAAGCGGTCAATAAAATTTCGTCCTCGGTTTCGGAGTACATAAAAGATCCTATCGTAAACCTGAGAATCCTCAATTTCAAGATTTCGGTGCTTGGTGAAGTCGCCAAACCCAACACCTTCAGCATCCAAAGCGAGAGAATCACTTTGCTGGAAGCTTTGGGAATGGCCGGCGATCTTACGATTTACGGCAAACGCGACAACATTCTCGTGATCCGCGAAGCCGATGGGAAAAAGACGTTCACACGCGTCAACATCCTGAATAGTAACTTCATGAATTCGCCCTACTACTACTTGACGCAAAACGATGTCGTGGTAGTCGAGCCCAACAAAGCCAGAGTGAACGCTTCGGCCGTTGGACCAAATATTTCGCTGATCATTTCGGGAATTTCCGTCCTGGCCACGGTTCTTATCCTTTCAATACGTTAATATGCAGGAATATCCGCAACTGAAACCCGAAAAAACGACGGCAAAACCCGATGAAAGCCTAAACTTTCGCGACAAGTTCGAGGCTTATCTCGTGCACTGGAAATGGTTTGTCTTCGGCGTTTTCGTCTCGCTTGCACTGGCGTGGGTTTACCTGAGATATGCTGTTCCTCAATACATGGCGAGCATGACGATCATGGTTCGCGATGAGCGCAAGGGTGGAATGCAGTCGGAACTCAGTGCTTTCGCGGATCTGGGATTGGCAAGCGGCGTGAAAAACAACGTAGACAATGAAATCGAGGTCGTGCGTTCGCGGACCATCATCGAGAAAGCGGTGGATTCCCTAGGACTCAATGTTTCTTATTTTTCCGAAGGTCGCGTCAAAAGTCTTGAGCTTTACAAAGACACGCCAATCGAGATCGCGATTTTCCAGAAAACCGAAGATTTCAACAAGAAATACAAGTCGTTCACGATCGTTTCGGGCAACGACAAGACGTTCGCGATCCAAACGCCGGACGGCAAAAGAACGGGAGAATACGGCTACGGGAACATCGTCGATATGGGAACCTTCAAGATGATCGCGACCAAGAAAGCGCATCCGAAAGACGCTTCTGACGATTTTCTTCTCAAGGTCGAGATCAATCCTTTGAGAAGCGTCGCGACAGCTTACAGAAACCGGATTTCGGTGGCGGCCTTGAATAAAAACTCAAGTGTGGTCGAACTTAGTCTGTCAGATCCGATCAAGGAAAAAGCCGAAGACCTGCTGAATATGGTAATCGCGGTTTACAACGTCGAAGCCATTCGCGACAAGAACCAGGTTTCGCTCCAAACCGAAGAATTCATCAATCAAAGACTCAAAAATATCGAGGTGGAACTTGGTGACGTCGAAGGCGGAAAAGAGGCTTTCATGTCGAGAAACCGTCTTACGAACATCACATCGGATGCCGACGTTTTCGTCAAAAATTCATCGGATTTCGAAAAAAGCCTGATCATGACCGAAACCCAGATTCGCGTGGTAGAGGAAATGCAGCACTTTTTGGCCACCGATAAAACCGGACTGATTCCAAGCAATATCATTCCGGAAGATCTTACCGCGTCAGAATTGATTGCCGAACACAACAAACTCGTCATCGAACGCGACAGACTGGCGATCGGGGCGACAGAAAAAAACTCCACGCTAAGAAACTGGACTGCGAGAATCGTCGATTTGCGCGCCACGATCAAGGAAAGTCTCGACAGGCTTTACGCCGGACTCAAGATCAAACGCGCCGATCTGCAAAAACAGGTCGATATGGTCTCGAGCCGGATTTCAAAAATTCCGGGTCAGGCGAGAATCTCAAGAAACATCGAGCGCCAACAACAGATCAAAGAACAACTTTTCCTGTATTTGCTGCAGAAACGCGAGGAAATCGGGATTCAGCTTCAGGTCACGGCTCCGAATGCGAAAGTGATCGATTCGGCCATTTCTACGGTCGGGCCAGTTTCTCCAAAAAGCCGCAACATGTACTTTTTGGCCATCGCGTTAGGACTTGCTATTCCGGCGCTTATCGTATATCTGCGACAGCTTTTCGATACGAAGGTCAAGAGTGTCCGCGATATCGAAGGCCGAATTTCGGCACCTTTCATCGGAGACATCCCAAAATCGGAAACCGAAAACGAGATCATCAACGCCAGCAGTCGTTCGAGTTCTGCCGAAGCGATTCGGATCGTGCGCACGAACCTCGAATTCTTGCTGTCGAAAGTACCTGACGGACAAGCCAAAACCGTCGCGATCACCTCGACAATCCCGAAAGAAGGAAAGACCTTCGTGGCGATAAATCTTGCGAGTACGATCGCCTTGTCAGGCAAAAAAGTATTGCTCGTCGGGCTTGACATCAGAAATCCGAAAATCGACCAATATGTCAAATTGCCTTCGAAAGGACTTACGAATTACCTTGTGAAAGCCAACGAAGACATTTCCGACTATATCGTGAAAATTGACGGTTATGACGACTTTGACGTTTTGCCGTCGGGCGTGATTCCGCCAAATCCTGCCGATTTGTTGCTGAACGACAAGTTGGGCGTTTTGTTCGCTGAACTCAAATCGAAATACGATTACATAATAGTCGATACGGCTCCGGTGAGTTTGGTTACAGATACTTTGCTGATTGCCAAATACATGGATGCCTTCCTTTACGTGATGCGCGCCAATTATTTCGACAAACGCCTGATCAGGTTGGTCGAAGGTTTCCACACCGAAGGCAAATTGCCAAACATGGCGTTGTTGCTCAACGACACCGTTTGGGGCAAAACGTACGGCTACGGTTACGGATATGGCTACGGATATGGTTATGGTTACGGCTACGGCTACGGAGTGGAATCCGAGCGCAAGTCGTTCCTAAGTTCGATTTTTGGCAAACTTTTCTCTAAAGAAAAATAAGTCGGTCAAGGATTCCGGAACAGCTGATTGTTTGCGATCGCTTTCTCGAGTTGGGACGAACCCTCGACGATAAGTTTCTTGTCGAAAGCGGCGATGTGTCTTTCGTGATGCACGTCAGATCCAGCAAAATCTATCAAATCCTGTTTTAGCAAACGATCGGCGATTTTTGCGGCGTCTTTTCCGTAATAGCCCACAGTCGACAGCAGATTCACCTGAAATCGGCAGCCCGCGTTCCGCAATTTCTCATATTCCGAAAAACGTCCGTAGTAATAAGGATAACGCTCCGGATGCGCCAGAACGGGAATGTAGCCTTCGAGTTGCAATTCAAACAGGATGTCGTAAAGCTGGATTGGCGGATTCAGGTAAGAAAGCTCGACCAAGACGTAATTCTCGTGAATCGCAAGCAATTTTTCCTGCTTGAACCGTTTGAGGAAAAAGCTGTCCATCAAATACTCGGCGGCCGCCCGAATCGGGATGTCGACGTTGTTTTCGAGAAGTATTTTGCGCGTTTCTTCCAACTTTGACAGAATGCCTTCGGATGTGTTCTCCCAAACCGAATACATCACGTGTGGCGTGGCGATAAGTTGGTTGCAACCCATTTTTTGCAGTTCGGCAATCAGGTGGATTGAATCCGTTGGTGTTTTGGCTCCGTCGTCAATGCCGAAAAGTACGTGCGAATGGAAATCGACGTGGTTTTGCGGAATGAGTTCCTTAAGGGTCGGCTTTTGCTTGAGAAACGAAAACATTTTGTGGAATGAGTTACAAAAATACTCGAAAACAGGCGATTTCGGACGCGTTTATTTTAAAGTTTCATCACCTCAAATTGTTATCTTTGCGCGCAGTTTCGCTAAACAGACAAATGGATAAAACTAAAAATGAAGAGAATTGGGACCTTGTAATTGAAGGTCATTCTTCGCTCTTTGACCTAAAGTTCGCCGACGTATGGCGTTACCGCGATTTGCTTCTGATGTTCGTAAAGCGTGATTTCATCAGTTTCTACAAACAGACGATACTCGGTCCGCTTTGGTTCTTTATCCAACCGATTTTTACGACTTTAGTCTACACTTTCATCTTTGGGAATCTCGCCGGAATCAGGACTGACGGGCTTCCGCAGCCGCTATTCTACCTGTGCGGGATCACGGCCTGGAATTATTTTTCAGACTGTCTGACCAAGACCAGCACGGTTTTTCGCGACAACTCGAGTATTTTCGGCAAAGTCTACTTTCCGCGACTCATCATGCCCTTGAGCATTGTCGTGAGCAATTTGGTGCGATTTACCGTGCAATTGCTGCTTCTCGTGGTGATGATGATTTACTTCGCCGTGATCAAACCCGGCAGTTTCGAGATCACGCCGGCCTTGGCTTTGTTTCCTATATTGATGCTTCTCATGGCGGCACTCGGCTTGGGAACAGGTCTGATCATTACGGCAATGACGACAAAATATCGCGACTTGACGTTTTTGGTCACTTTTGGCGTGCAACTCCTAATGTACGGAACCACGGTGATTTATCCGTTGAGCGAAGCAAGGGCCAAATTCTCCGATTACGCGTGGATCATCGAAATGAATCCGATGACGGGAATCATAGAAGCCTTTCGCTATGCCTTTTTGGGACAAGGCGAATTTTCTGCCGCGAGTATTGGCTATTCGGCATTGGTGACCTTAGGTGTTCTTTTCGCCGGAATCGTCATCTTCAATAAAACAGAGCGAAATTTCGTCGATACGATATGAGTCAGAACATTGTCATAAAAGCCGAAAATATTTCGAAAGCCTACCAGATAGGACAAATCGGAACCGGCACAGTATCTCGCGACTTGGAACGTTTCGTGCGTACACGCGTGTTGCGGCAGGAAGACCCTTTTCTGAAAATCGGGGAAACCAACGACCGCAGCGTCAAAGGATCGAGCGATATCGTCTGGTCTTTGCGCGACATCAATTTTGAAATCGGCCAAGGCGATGCGGTAGGAATCATCGGAAAGAACGGAGCCGGAAAAAGCACATTGCTCAAACTGCTTTCACGCGTTACGAGCCCAACGACAGGCGATATAAAAGTAAAAGGCCGAATTGCGAGCCTTCTCGAGGTAGGAACAGGATTCCATCCCGAACTCACCGGACGCGAGAACATCTATCTGAACGGTGCCATTCTGGGCATGCGAAAAAAAGAGATTACGCGAAAGCTGGACGAGATCATTGATTTCTCTGGAGTTGAGCGCTATATAGATACGCCCGTAAAGCGCTACAGCAGCGGAATGTATGTGAGATTGGCCTTTGCCGTGGCCGCTCACCTCGAAAGCGAGATATTGGTAGTGGATGAGGTACTTGCCGTAGGTGATGCCGAATTCCAGAAGAAATGTCTCGGTAAGATGGGCGAGATCAGCAAAGGGCAAGGCCGTACCATTTTGTTCGTGAGCCACAATATGGCCGCCATACAAAATTTGTGTACTTCCGGAATCGTGCTCAAGAACGGAATGGTCAAATACGAAGGTTCGGTAGATGTTTCGGTTCAGGAATACCTCAAGGATACGGCTTCGGCAGTTTCACTGGCAGAATTGACCGATAGGCAGGGAAGCGGTATCGTGAAAGTCATATCTGCGAAAGCTTTCGGAACCAATCCGGACAATATGCCGCAAATAGGAAAACCGTTCAATCTTGAATTCACGCTCGAGAATAAAAACCGGTTGCCGTCTTCCCAAATCGTTTTCGACATGAGGATAGACGATCAAATGGGGCAACGCATCATCTGGATGAGCAACCGCGTCGTAAAGACACAAAGCAGCGATTGCGTAGAGAAAGTGACCTTTTCCATAGACAGGCTGAATCTCAACGAGGGTATTTATTACGTGACTACCTGGATCGCCGTCGACAATAAGGTGGCAGATTGGGTGCAAAACGCATTCTCATTCGAGGTCAGTCTCGGCGATTTCTACGGTTCGGGCCAAAAAGTGGCGCCGGGACAAAGTAGGATTCTCGTCGATTTCAATGTTGGATATAACAAATAGAACACTATGCTAAACAGGCTAAAGGCAAAGGTAAAGCAAAACGATACTCGTCTTGAAGATGCGCACGAGTTACAACAAGATCAGCTTGCGCTGACGCAACTTTACAAGATGTTTCCGGATGCTTTTTTCATGCCGCTCACGACTTGGTCGGTCAGTCCGAAGGAAATCGTGCACGTGTGCAATGACATCCTGGTAAACGACCGCAAGTGCATCGTGGAGTTTGGGTCTGGATTTTCGACCGTCTGTATTGCAAGGATGTTGAAACTTCACGACAAAAAAGTGTCTTTCTACACGGTCGAGGAAAGTACAGGATGGGCTTCGGAACTGCAACGCATACTGGAAAGCCAAGGTTTGTCTGACTACGTTACGGTCGTTCACGCACCGGCCAGCGAAATCAAATTGCCCATCTCAAAGAAGAATCAGACGAAATGGTACAACACCGATATCCTTTCGGAAGTGTTCGCCGACGTCAGGAACATCGATGTGATCGTGGTAGACGGCCCGACGGGAGCAATTTCTCCTCACGCCCGCTACTCGGCCATACCATTCCTCAAAGATAAGCTTGCTGAAGATTTTTCGATATTTGTGGACGATACCTTCCGCGAAGAGGAAAAGAGCATGGGATTGGATTGGCGCGATATACTGAAGTGCGAGTGGAAAAACTACAAACGATACATGCACTTGTTCTCGGTTCGCAAAAACGACGCGACTCCGTATGGCATCAAATTCAAAAAGTGATAGGAACATAACGAATCAGTCCTAGCCGAAAAATAAGGGTCATGAAACAAAAAGTCATCGCCGCGTTGGTAAATTACGGAGACGAGCAGCTCGAGTATCTTGAACAGGTGGTCACCGGGCTAAAGTCTTTCGTAAAATATGACGTCACTGTGATCGTCAATTCCAATATACCTTTGGCGATCGACGGAATCGACCAGGTAAATGTGGTAAAACTCGAAAACTACCAGCTTCTTCCGTTGACGTGCCGCAAGGTGCTTTGGGACGCAAAGGACGGATACGACATTTTCATCTATGGCGAAAACGACCATCTGTTTACCGAAAATCACATCGACAAGCATTTGGAATATGCCAAAATTCTGCCGGAAAACATGATTTCCGGTCTCATTCAATATGAGGAAAACGGTCAGGGGAAATTCTATCCCGGCTACCATTTCGATTTCGAATGGGATTTCAAGTCGGTACGTACATTCGCAGGCAAGAAATTCGCATCGTTCTCCAATTTGCATCAGGCGACGTTCATACTGACAAAAAAACAGTTGGAAAAGGCGGGCAAACATTTCGATTTTACGCAATTGGTAGACGATTTCGAGCCTTCTTTGGTCAAAAAAGCCGTCAATAAATTAAAACGGAAATTGAACTTTGCGGTCGACCGTACGAACAAATACAGCGTGAAATGCAAAGTGAATACCGATGTTTATCAATACGCGGGCATGAAAAAGGTCATCTGCGTTTCGGAATTTGACCAGAACATCATCCACCATTTGCCGAATCTGTATATCGAAGGCATCAAAGGACGCAGCAAATTGCGTTCTGATGACGAGAAGATGAATGCTTCCCTAAGTCGCTTAAATGCACAGTAGATGCTCGCGATCGTAATCCCATATTACAAAAAGGCTTTTTTTGCCGAGACACTCTCGTCACTTGCCGCCCAAACTGATAAGCGATTCAGGCTTTACATTGGCGACGACTCGAGTCCCGAAAATCCCGAATCGGAAATTGGGAAATACGAATCGGAAATTCCCATACACTTTAAAAAGTTTCATGAAAATGTGGGCGGAAAAAACCTGCCGTCGCAATGGAAACGTTGCCTGGATCTTCTGGCAGACGAAGATTGGGTGCTGGTTTTGGGAGATGACGATGTGCTCGATCCGAATGTAGTCGAAGCTTTTTACGACAAACTGGCAAAAAATCCCAAAGTGGACGTCATGCGTTTTGCGACCCAAAAGATTGACGCATCCTCGGTGGCGACTTCGCCGGTCTACCTGCATCCCGAACTAGAAACATCAAGAGACTTCCTTTTCCGCGAAAGCCGGAGTTCCTTGAGCGAATATGTTTTCAGGACCGAAAAATTGCTGGAAAACAATTTCCGTGAATTGCCGCTCGGCTGGTATTCTGATGTTTTGGCCGTTTTGGAAGTTTCCGGTTTTGGGAATGTCTTGACTATAAACGACGCTACAGTAAACGTGCGCATCAGCAGCCAAAGTATTTCCGGAAGCCCGGCTCACGGCAAGCAGAAACTCGAGGCCAGGGCAATTTATTACAAACTCCTTTGCGACAACTATCTTGAAAAATTTCTTCCTTGGCAACAAGTTCTTCTGTTTGAAAAACTCGACAAAACTTACTTGATCCGCAAGTCGAACTGGCGATTGCTGCTGCAGATAATAGCGCTATATTTGAGAAAAGGCCGTGTGAGGCAACTGTTCTCTTTTTTGTCAAAAGTCGTCAAAGCGGTAGTGAGAAACGTTTTGGGAATCAAAAATAAAGTGCACACGATATGTGTTTAGCGCACAATCCAATAAGCGGGAAAGTGAACAGATAGTCAGCATTTCGCCAGTTCCAAGTTTGTATCTTCCAAAGGAAATCACCAAATTCACGAAAAAACACTAAGATGAGGCAAGGCCATAATCCGCACAAAGACAAGCGAGAAGTCATTTCCGGTTTTTTCCACCAAGTCATCATTCCAGTCTACATTCCAGAACAAGGCGAGTATTTTCGCGACGGACCCGAGATTCTTTCGTATTGCCTCGAGTCGCTGTTCAAGACCGTTCACGAGCAAACTTTCATTACCGTAATCAACAACGGAAGCTCGGCCAGAGTAGCAAATTATCTCGACGGTTTGTTTGCAGACGGGAAAATCCATGAATTGATCCACAGTGCCAACATCGGCAAACTCAATGCGGTGCTCAAAGGTCTGATAGGCCACAAGTTCGATCTTGTCACGATTTCAGATGCTGATGTGCTTTTCCTTGACGGATGGCAAAAAGCCGCTAGCGAAGTCTTTTCCAATTTCGCCAAAGCCGGAGCCGTTTGCACCACTCCTTCGTCCAAATCGTTCCGGAACCACACGGCGAATATTTGGGCGAAATTCCTGTTTTCGAAGAAAATCGGTTTCTCTGCCGTGGAGAATCCGGATGCTTTGCAGGCATTCGCACACAGTATCGGCAACCCAAATTATTATTCAAAAGCCCAGCTCGATCGCTATCTCACGCTTTCGTCCAACGGAAAAAAAGCGGTTTTGGGCGCGGGACATTTCTGTGCAACCTACCGAGGCGATATTTTTGAGTCGTTGCAGAAGCGTTTCTCCGAATTCAAGCTCGGCGGAAAAAGCGAGAACGACATTCTCGACAAACCCGTGCAGCAAAACGGATTTTACAGGTTGTCCACAATTGACAATTTCACGTGTCACATGGGCAATGTGCGCGAAGATTGGATGCCGGAAACCTTGTCCGAAGTCGGGAAAACCAAACCTGTTGCCACGAAGGTCGTGCTATCTGCGGGAGCGAAACCCAACTTTTTCGAAAAAATCGTCGTCAGATGCTTCACGACGCTGCTCACACGCAAGAATTTGGCGGCCCGATTGCTTGTTTACAAAGGAATGTCGGCAGCCGACGCCCAAAAGTATGTATTGTAAAAATAGATGTGTATTTTAGCGGCAATTCCAGCGACATGCCAAAAGTAATCCTCGTTTCAACGTTTCCGTTGCCGTATCCCAAGATCGGAAGCTGGACGAACATGTACCGCAATTACTTCGAAAGCGGACAAAACCAAATCGATACCATCGTTTGTGAAGCGCCCGAAAATCGATTCGACGGCGTAAAATATGCTTTGGTGAAGAATACGTTTTGGTCGAAAATCCGAAAAAAGCTACAGTATTACCGCGTAAATTATGTCGATGCACTTCTGGGAGAAATCAAACCCAACGAGCGCTATGTGATACAATTTGTCGACAACTACGTGCTCGCGCGGCATTTTCACGAAAAGCTCGTTTTGAAAGGGCTTCGCCAAAACTGTCACGTGCAGTTTTTTTACCACGGATACGAACCTTTTGTTCCGGCCAGCGGTGCTTCGGGTTTCTTCAAGGAAGTGGACGAACTTATTTTGCTTACCAACGAAAGCTACAAAGCGCATTTGGCCTATTACACGGTTTTCCCGGTGCGCGTTTCCATACTTTACAACGGCATCGACACTTCGAAATTTTCCAAAGTCAATGCCGATGAAAAACATAAAATCCGTGAAGATCTTGGCCTGAAAGGCGACAAGGTCTTTGTTTGGTGTTCGCAGGATCGGCCCAAAAAAGGTCTCGCGATCGTTTTGGACGCCTGGAAATCGGTCAGTGCAAAATATCCGGGACATGAACTGTTGATCATCGGCACACACAAAAGAGGCGATTTCGACAATGTTCGTTTTGTCGGAAAAATTCCAAACGACGAACTTCCAAAATACTTCCAGGCCAGCGATTGCTATCTTTTCCCAACGCTTTGCCACGAAGGTTTCGGACTTACTTTGATAGAAGCGCTTAATTGCGGATGCCACTGTATTGCCTCAGAACAAGGCGGCGTGCCCGAAGTGTTGCAGTTCGGAAAGCTCGGGCGTCTGATCGAAAAACCGAATTTTGTGAGCGAATGGCAAACCGCGATGGAAGATTTCATAGAAGGCAAAGACAAGCCCATAGTCGTCGAAAATCCGGTTTATACATTGCAGGAATGGGTGAAGTCGATGAATGTCATAATAGCGAATGCCAAGAATAAATTAAGTTGAGGCCAAGACCATGAATTCCCAAAACAAAATAGATACTTCCAGGGTCGCGATCCTGAGCACTGTCATCAACTTCAACCTGTACGATAAAACCAGCAAGCTTTATCCGGATTACCGTCGGTTCGTGATTGACGGACGCGACAAGATGTATGCGATGAACAGCATCCGGTACATGTTGAGGAAACTCAGGAACGAGAAAATCGACTGGCTCATAATGGCCGATGAAGATGTCGTTTTTATCGCGCCCGACAAGATACAAGGTCTCATCGAGCACATGTCACAAAACGACTATATGTTTTGCGGCGTAAGAGACGGCGGAATGGTGAGGCACAGAACGTTCAGTCCGTATGCGATCAACACTTTTTTCTCGGTGATCAACTTTGCCAAATTGCAGCAAATCTGGAACGAGGAGGAATGTCTTGCCCAACAATTCACGGTTCCCGACGAATTCGATGACGACCTTTCGCAGCTGCGCTATCCGTATGACACCAATGTTTTGTACGAACCTTATTACTGCTTTTATTTTTGGATGCGACGCAAAGGCCTCAAACCGCTTTACCTCGATTCGAGAGACGTCAAGGACGATGCCGTGGCCAACGTCGTGTCAGATCACGCCGGAAACGAGATCGTCTGCCACACCTGGTACTCGCGCGCTTACGAAAAGGACGTCGCCCAGACCAATCGCATCAACGCCCTTATCGAGAGTTTCGGCCTTAGTCGCGCCAATACGAGAAACCACAAGATTTTCAAGGACGGATTGTTCAAATGGCGCAAAAAGATAAAGCTGTTTATAAAGCACAGGATTCTTCGCAAACACTCCTGATATGCACCAATTCGAGCTTCTGATTTCCACCAAAAACAGACGGGATGATTTGCTGTTCACGCTAGGACGCATTTCGGGATTGTTGTCGCAAAACGTCACTTGCCGCGTTTTTGACGATGGTTCGGACGACGGAACATCCGATGCCGTAAAAGCGAATTTCCCGCAAATCGGGTTGCTTCGGAACGATAAATCGAAAGGTTACCTGTTTTGCAGAAACCATCTTTTGAATACGACAACCGCCGATTTCGCGATTTCGCTTGACGACGATGCACATTTCCTGTCAGACGATCCAATTTCGCGTTTGTCGGATTTCTTCGATCAAAACCAAAACTGCGGACTCGTTGCCTTTAGGATTTTCTGGGGAAAAGACGCGCCCGAAACCACGTTTTCATCCGAAACATCGCATCCCGTAAAAAGCTTCGTCGGCTGCGGACACGCCTGGAGAATGTCGGCCTGGAAAACCATAAATCCATATCCGGAATGGTTCGAATTTTACGGAGAGGAAAATACGGCGTCTCTCGAACTTTTCAAGAAAGGCTGGCAGGTTTCGTATGTTCCCGAAGTGCTCGTGCACCATCGTGTCGACCAAAAATTGCGCCGCACGCAAAGCGATCGGGGTTTTCGCAAAAGACGTTCGCTTCGCGCCGGTTGGTATATGTATTTCCTGTATTTCCCGATTTCAAAAATTCCTGCGAAAATGGCTTATTCGGTTTGGAGCCAGTTCAGGAACCACGTTTTCAGAGGCGAATTCCAGGCACTCAAAATCCTGTTTTTGTGCACTTTTGACCTTGTTGTAAATCTCGGTCGTATTTCCAAAGAATCGAACAGATTGACCAAAATTGAATTCGCCGCGTTTTCGAAATTGCCCGAAGCCCGAATTTACTGGCATCCGAAAAAAGAAAACCGATAGCCCAAATTGACTAATTTTACCGCATGTCATTTCCAAACACCGATAAACCTTATCTGATCGCCGAAATCGCCCAGGCGCACGACGGAAGTCTCGGCATTCTGCATTCATATATCGATGCCGTGGCCAAAACCGGCGTTCAGGCAATCAAGTTCCAGCTGCACATAGCCGAAGCCGAAAGCAGCGCCAGCGAACCGTTCCGGATAAAATTCTCATATGAGGACGAAACGCGCTACGATTATTGGAAGCGGATGGGTTTCACTTTGGAACAATGGAAAGGCCTCAAAGCGCATTGCGACGAGGTAAATCTCGATTTCATCTGTTCGCCTTTCAGCAACATGGCCGTGAACTGGCTCGAGGAAATAGGAGTGAAGGCTTACAAGATAGGATCGGGCGAGGTCAGCAATCTTTTGCTTTTGGAACGCATCGCCAAAACCGGAAAGCCCGTGATTCTTTCGTCCGGAATGAGTGATTTGTCCGAATTGGACAGAACGGTGAATTTCCTAAAGACGAAAAGCGTCGACTTCTCGATTTTGCAATGCACGACGGCTTATCCTACGCAACCCGCACAATACGGACTCAATGTCATCAAACAACTGAAAGATCGCTATGACGTGAAAATCGGGTTTTCGGATCATTCGGCCAGAACCGCCGCCGGAATTGCCGCCGTCGCGCTCGGAGCCGAAATCCTCGAATTCCACGTGGTTTTCCACCGCGAACTTTTCGGGCCTGACGCCAAAGCATCATTGACGTTGGAAGAAACGACCCAATTGGTTCAGGACGTGAACGCCATTTCGGAATCGCTCAAAAATCCTATAAACAAAGACGACAATTCCGCTTACGCCGAACTCAAGTCAATTTTCGAGAAAACATTGGCAGTGAACAAAAACTTGCCAACCGGACATATGCTTACGATGGACGATCTCGAAGGCAAAAAACCCGCAAAAATGGGAATTCCGGCTTCTGATTTCGCATCGGCAATCGGAAAAAAAACAAACAAAGACCTGCGTCAGTGGGACTTTTTACAGCAAGAAGACCTTTCATGAACGAGAAGAGAAAAATCGCCGTAGTCATTACCGCACGCCCGTCTTACAGCCGCGTCAAGACCGTGCTTTCGGCCATTTTGGAACATCCGCAGCTCGAATTGCAACTCATTGTCGCCGCTTCGGCACTTTTGGATCGCTACGGAAGCGCGGTCAATTACATCAAAAAAGACGGGTTCGAGATCGCCGCAAGGGTTTTCAATGTGCTCGAAGGCGAAAACCTCACGGCCGCCGCCAAGACTACAGGAATCGGGATTCTCGAACTTTCTACCGTTTTCGACAACCTAAAACCTGACATTGTCGTGACTGTCGCCGACCGTTTCGAGACGATTGCCACGGCGATTTCGGCAGCTTACATGAACATTCCGCTGGCGCATGTGCAAGGTGGCGAAGTGACTGGAAACATTGACGAAAAGGTGAGGCACTCGATTACGAAACTGGCCGATTATCACTTTGTCGCTTCCCAAAACGCAGCCGATCGCGTAATAAAACTCGGAGAAAGTCCCGAAATGGTTTTCAACACGGGTTGTCCGTCTATCGATATTGCGCACAAAGTTGCCGAACACAAAGCATTGACTTTCGATCCGTACGAAAAATACGGAGGCGTGGGCAACAAACCCAATCTCGACAAAGGCTACATCGTGGTCATGCAACATCCGGTGACGACAGAGTACAAAGATTCGCGAAAGCACATCAATGCGACTTTGGAAGCCATTCGCGCGCTGAATTTGCCAACATTATTGTTTTGGCCCAATGTTGATGCGGGCGCCGACGGAACTTCTACGGGAATTCGATCGTTCCGCGAAAAATATGACATGGAAAACGTGCATTTCTTCAAGAATATGGAAGGTGACGATTTCCTGAATCTGCTGGACAACTCGCTTTGCCTTATCGGAAATTCGAGTGTCGGGATTCGCGAATGTTCGTCTTTGGGCGTTCCGGTGGTGAACATCGGCTCAAGACAAAACCGTCGCGATCGCGGCACGAACGTCATCGATGTCGATTACGATCAGAGCGCGATAGAAAATGCCGTGAAAGCGATCGTCGAAAATGGCGAAAGACCGAAATCTGACGTTTACGGTGGCGGAGACGCGGGCAAGAAAATCGCCGAATTGCTGCATTCACTTCCGTTGCAATTCCATAAAACGATAACCTACTGATGCGAATCCTCGGACTACTACCGGCGCGCGGCGGCTCGAAAGGCATTCCGGGAAAGAACGTGAAAGTGCTTTTCGGGAAGCCGCTTTTGGCTTACACTGCACTCGCTGCATCGGATTCCGAAAAATTGACGAAAACAATCCTTTCTTCAGACGATGACAAAATCATCGAAGTCGCGAAAAATCTCGGGCTTTCGGTTCCGTTCAAGCGTCCCGAAAATTTGGCCGAAGACGCCTCGCCAACGCTTGGTGTGATTTTGCACGCTTTGGAATTTCTTGAGCAATTAGGAGAAACTTTCGACGCGGTTTGTCTTTTGCAACCTACGACGCCTTTCCGAAAAAGCGGTTTCATCGACGAAGCGATTGCGAAATTCGAAGCTTCCGGAGCCGACAGTTTGGTCAGCGTGCTCGCCGTTCCTCACGAGTACAATCCGCATTGGGTTTTTGAGGAAAAGGACGGTTTGCTCAAAATTGCAACCGGAGACGAAAAGATAATCGGCCGCCGTCAGGATTTGCCAAAAGCCTGGCACCGCGACGGATCGATTTATATCACAAAGACTGAAGTGCTTAAAAGTGGCAGTTTGTACGGGAAATCTACCGCTTTCATAGAAAATGATCCCGAATGCCATGTCAATCTCGACAGTTTGAAAGATTGGGAAAAAGCCGAAGCTATCGCGTCGCGAATTTTCGGGATTTAAAGCGCCACATAGCGGTTTGGCCTTTTCGTTTTCGGTTTATTATAGCGATATTTGCCGCAAATCCAAACCATGTCACAACGTTCCATTTTGATTTTGCTTCCCGATGGCGTCGGTTTGCGGAATTTTGCATTCAGCAGATTTCCCGAAATCGCCAAATCGGAAGGCTTCAAGCTCAAGTTCTGGAACAATACGCCTTTCGACCTCAAGGCTTTGGGTTTGGATGAGATCAAGGTCGAGAAGGCGCGTCCGAGACCGAAAACAGATTTGCTCAAACGCGCCAGAAGCATCGTCGATCTCAATAGAAACGCAGCGAGGACGGGCGACAATGTTTACGATGCTTATCGTCAGAAACCGTCGAATGTCGGCTGGAAAAACAAGTTCAAGACTTTTTTGGTCAACAAATTTGCATCCCAACACGATTCTGAAAAAGGACTGACGCAACTTCGCGGCAAAATTGCCAAATCCGAACGCAAAGGCGCGTATTATCTACAATGTCTGGAAACGCTCAAACGCGAAAAGCCCGATCTCGTTTTTTGCACGAACCAGCGTCCGCTAACGGCAATCGCCCCGATTTTGGCTGCAAAAGACTTGGGAATCCCGACGGTCGCCTTTGTTTTTTCTTGGGACAATCTTCCCAAAGCAACCATGGTGATCGAAGCCGACCACTATATGGTTTGGAGCGACCACATGAAAAACGAGCTCGAATTTTACTATCCGTACATCCCAACGCAGAACACGATAGTGACCGGAACGCCTCAATTCGAATCGCATTTCGACGAGACGATCCTGCAGTCACGAGACGATTTTTTCAACGAACACAATCTCGATCTCTCCAAAAAATATATCTGCTATTCGGGTGATGATATCACGACTTCGCCCAACGATCCGCAGTATTTGGCCGATGTGTGTGATGCCGTTCGCGAGCTCAATGCCTCGGGCGAAAACCTCGGGATCGTTTTCCGTCGTTGCCCTGTCGATTTTTCCGACAGATTCGATTCGGTACTCGAAAAAAACAAGGATTTGATCGTTCCGATCGTTCCGGCATGGAAGAAAATGGGCGCGATGTGGAATACCGTTTTGCCCATGCGCGAAGATCTGGCGTTGCAATCGAACACGATCGCACACACCGAAATGGTCGTAAATCTAGGCTCGTCCATGGTTTTCGATTACGCTTGCCACGGCAAACCTTGCGCGTTCGTGAATTATGATCCGGTGAACAATGCGCGCGCGAATTGGTCGGTGAAAAAGATATACAATTACGTGCATTTTCGTTCGATGCCAGATGCGAAAGCCGTGGTTTGGCTCAATTCGCCAGACGAAATCGCATTCAGGATAAAATCGGCTTTGGACAATCCTTCGGAAAACGTAAAACACGCCAAAGATTGGTTCAAGGTCATTAACAAAACACCCGAAACGCTCGCGTCGAAGCGCATTTTTGAAGGAATCAAATCTATTTTGAAATGCACATAGGTTTTCTTGCATCGGAATTTCCGCATCCTGAAGTGGCGCGATCGGCCGGAATCGGAACGAGCATCTACAACCTTTCGAAAGGACTTTTGGCGCGCGGCCACAAAGTTTCGGTGATTCTGTATGCCCAGAAATCAGACAAGGCGATCGCTTTTGAAGGCATTGAGATCTACTTCGTGAAAAGCCCGAAACTCAAAGGTTTTTCGCGATTGCTTTTGCAGCGGAAATTGCAGCGTCTGATCAACAAACTCGTAAAAAACGAAAATCTCGATTTGATGGAAGCTCCGGACTGGATTGGGATGACTTCGAACATCAAACCCAAATGTCCGGTTGTGGTAAGACTTCACGGCAGCGACACTTATTTTTGCCACCTCGATCAACGTCCGGTCAAGCCGATAAACAGGCGTCGCGAGGAAAAAGCACTCAAAAACGCCGATGCGATCGTCTCGGTAAGCCAATTTACGGCCAACGTCACGCGGGAACTTTTCGGTTTGCAACCTGAAATCGCGGTCGTTCCCAACGGAATCGAAATCGCGAAATTCGAACCTTCGACGGCTTTGCCCAAAAAAGGTGTGATTTTGTACTTCGGAACGTTGATCCGCAAGAAAGGCTTGCTCGAGCTGGCACAGATTTTCAACCTCGTGGTGCAAAAACATCCGGAATCCGAATTGATACTTGTAGGAAAAGACTCCGCAGATATTCTTACAAAAACCGCATCGACCTGGAAATTGATGCAGGAATTGTTTACGCCCGAAGCGCTTTCGCGCGTGAATTACCGCGGAACCGTAAAATATTCCGAGGTGAGACAGCAAATCGACGAAGCCGAAGTATGTGTTTTTCCTACCTTTGCCGAAGCTTTGCCCGTTTCATGGATCGAGGCGATGGCGATGGAAAAACCCATTGTCGCCTCTAACATAGGCTGGGCAAGTGAAATGATCGCGAACCGGAACGAAGGTTTTCTCGTACATCCAAAAAGTCACCGGGAATTCGCCGACCGCATTTGCGAGTTGCTCGAAAATCCGGGACACGGAAAGAATATGGGTAAGAATGCCCGTGAAAAAGCGGTTGCCGTTTTCTCTGCAGAAAGCGTCGCCCTTAAGAACGAAGCGTTTTACCAAAAGGTTATTGGAAGCAGTAAATGATAGTTTTATACCACCAAAACGGGCGGGTCGTCGACACTCACGGCGCCCAAAGTCTAACAGGAAAAAAAATTACCGAAGCCTTCGTAGATGCGGCGCGGCTTTTTCCCGAGGCCATTTTGGTTTGGTGCGACCAACGCCTGAGAAACTTTTTGAACCTTTCGGAAATTCCAGACCTGTTGCACCACAAGCGCCTGATGTTCTCGTACAATTCGTCGAAGGAACAATATTTTGGGCCGACCGTAGGATTTTGTGAAGAAACGACGCCCTTCATAGCAGTCAGGTTCGACGTAAAATACCCGACTTGGCAAATGAGCGGGCAAGTTGGAGCGATGCACGCTGAAACCATCAACGTTTTCGCGCCTTATCTGCACGTCGAGGACAATTTTGACTATTTTCTGAATTCGTTCGCCAAACGCGCCATGCGGTCTGGTTTAATCTGTTATTCGGATCCGAATTTACTGAAAGCCGATTTCCCGTCCCTTGCAGAAAAAAAAGCGGGGATTTTCCCGATTTTCAAGTTCGTCCGACAACATTACAGAATGCGTTGGACGTCGTTGGTATTGCTCGACATGCTGCTTTACAAGCGACGTTTCCCGATCCTGCCTTATCTCTTTTCGGTTTTTTACAGGAAGAGGCAGAGTCTCGGCGAGGTAATTTCGACCGTTCCGATGCAATCGACGCGAAATATCATCAATTTGGGAACGTTGGACGTCGTAATTCCCACCATAGGAAGACGCGATCATTTCCACAACGTACTCAAGGATTTGGCATTACAGACTTATTTGCCAAAACGCGTGATCGTCGTGGAGCAAAATCCCGAACCGGGAAGCGTTTCCGACCTCGATTTCATCCGATCTGAAAAATGGCCTTTCGAGATCGACCACGTCTTTACCCATAGAACCGGAGCTTGTGCCGCGCGAAATGTCGCACTGATGCGAACCCAAAGCGAATTCGTTTTCATGGCAGATGACGATATCCGTTTCCAGGCGGGATTGATCGAACAGGTTTTCGAATATTTCCGGAAAACAGGCAACGAGATCATCCAGATTTCGGGTCCGCAATCCAATGAAAAAATCGAAGGTTCGACAATCGTACAACACACTGCCTTGGGTTCAGGATTGGTTTTCATGAAGACGAAATGTCTTGACGGCGTTTGGTTCAATCCCGGTTTTGAGTTCGGATACGGAGAAGACAAAGACTTCGGGATCCAACTGAGGCGAAAAGGTTTCGACATACTTCTGGTGCCGTTCATCCACGTTTTGCATCTCAAGGCGCCAATGGGCGGATTCCGTTCCAAGCCATCGCATCCTTGGGAAAGAGAAGAAATCCAGCCTAAACCTTCGCCAACGGTAATGTTGCACATGACCCGAAATATGACGCCTGAACAATTCGAAGGCTACAAAACGGTCTATTTTTTCAAAAACTGGCGCAAACGCGGTCGAAATCCGTTCAGGATTTATGCCAACTTCAAAAAATCGTGGCAACGCAGCCTTTTCTGGGCAAACGAACTCGGCAAACTATAATGATGCGATTCACGCTGATCATCTGTACATACATGAGGCCGATGCAGCTGCTCAAGTTGCTCGAATCGGTGCGCCTGCAAACGCTTTACCCCGATGAAATCCTTATCGTCGACGGATCGACGGATGATCTCACGCAACAAATGCTGTCGCAAAACACGTTCCGGAATCTTAAGTATTTCAAGGTCGACCCAAATGACAGAGGTTTGACGCGCCAAAGAAATTTTGGGATCGCAAATGCAGATGAATCCTCGCAGATCGTGTGTTTTCTGGACGACGATACGATTCTCGAAAGCGATTATTTCCAACAACTGATCTCGACCTACAACGATTATCCCAAAGCTTTGGCCGTTGGCGGATACATCGTGAACGAAGTCAGGTGGCAAAAGGTCGCGGCCGATTACAGACCCGCGATTTCGGAATTCGCTTACGACGGCTACAAGCGAAAAGACGGCAGCCGATTCGTGATAAGGAAGCGATTGGGATTGGATTCCGATCGCGCTCCGGCTTTGGCTCCCGAATTTTCGAACGGACGAAGCGTGGCGTTTTTGCCGCCGTCCGGAAAGGTTTACGAGGTCGAACAAGTCATGGGCGGCGTTTCGTCGTTCAAGACCGAAGTTTTCAAAACACTACAGTTCTCGACTTATTTTGAAGGTTACGGCTTATACGAAGATGCCGATTTTTCGTTCCGACTGCTTCGCCACGGCAAGCTTTACGTAAATACCGCCGCGCGACTCGAACACCATCACGCTTCGGGCGGACGACCGAACCAATTCGCTTACGGACGCATGGTCGTTCGCAACGGCTGGTACGTCTGGAGAATCAGGACGCCCAAACCATCGGCGAAAGCCAGCATAAAATGGCACTTAATTACACTTTTGTTGGCCTCGATACGACTCACAAACGCTATATTTGGCAAGGATAAAGCCAAGGCGTTTACCGAAAGTCTGGGACGTTTTTCAGCCTGGTTCGAGTTGTTTTTTTCCAAGCCGACAAACAAGACACGCGAATGAAGTTTGCGATCATCACCCACACGCCTCACAAAAAATACGAAGACCGCTATTTCGGTTACGGACCTTACGTGCGCGAGATGAACGTTTGGGGCGAATTCGTCGATGAGGTCGAGATTGTCGCGCCTTTGCGGCAAGCGGATCCAAATGCGATCGATCTTGCCTATTCCAGTAAAAATATCCGTTTTACAGCGATTCCGGGTATGGATTTGCTCAGTGCCAAATCGTTTTTCAAAGCTGTTTTGTCGCTTCCGATCGTCTTTTTCAGGATCGTTTCGGCCATGCGTCGCGCCGATCATATCCATTTGCGCTGTCCCGGAAATATAGGGCTTGTAGGATGCGTTGCCCAAATCTTTTTCCCTTCGAAGCCAAAGACTGCGAAATACGCCGGGAATTGGGATCCGAAAGCAGCACAACCTCGCAGTTATCGCGTCCAGAAATGGCTGTTGAACAATACTTTGCTGACCAAAAACATGCAAGTGCTGGTTTACGGAAAATGGGAAGGAAGTTCCAAAAACATCAAACCGTTTTTTACGGCGACGTATCGCGATGATGACAAACAGCCAATTGCGCCAAGGATTTTTTCAGACGGAATCCGGTTGCTTTTCGTGGGCTCGCTCGCTGCCGGAAAACGCCCTTCGTATGCAATCGAATTGACAAAAAGCCTTAGGGAGAAAGGCATAGACGCAACTTTGGATCTTTTTGGAGAAGGAAAAGAGCGTCCGGATCTCGAGAACTACATCAGCGACAATAAATTATCAGATTACATCCGTCTTCGCGGAAATCACGCCGAACCCGAAATTCGGGAAGCGTACAAAAATTCGCATTTCCTACTTTTGCCGTCCAAAAGCGAAGGTTGGCCAAAAGTCGTTGCCGAAGCCATGTTTTGGGCGAGTGTTCCGGTTTCCACGCGTATTTCTTGCGTTTCGTGGATGCTCGGTCAGGGCGAAAGAGGCGTGTTGCTCGATCTCGATCTGGACAAGGATGTCGAGAAAATCTCGGGTCTTGTCGGAAATCCCGAAAAATATGCAAAAATGGCCGCGAACGCACTAAATTGGTCGCGGGAATATACGTTGGATGAATTCCGTAACGCCATAAAAAAATTGGTTCATGAAGAAAAATAAACTCAGGATTTTGATTGCTTTGGCGCTTTTGTCGGTGGCAGTCGTTTTGTTCGTCAATTCGCGCACGCCGTTTTTCCTACAGCAAGGCGGTCCTTGGTCGGTTGGTTTCGGATTTTCGGAAACGTCGCTTCCAAAGGTCAAAACCGACAATCTGTTTACGCCCGAAATGCTTCAAAAAGACGAGAAAAATACCGAATTTCTGGCCGATCCGTTTTTCGTGAAACACCAGGATTCGTTCTACATTTTCTTCGAGCACAAACATTTCACGCCACACAAGGCCAACATTTCGGTGTTGAAATCGCCCGACGGCATCCATTACAAATACGGCGGAGTCGTGCTTGACGAGCCTTTTCATTTGTCGTATCCGCAAGTTTTCGAGAAAGGCGGAAAGACGTACATGGTGCCTGAAAGTGCGCACGCAGGAGCGATTTTGTTGTATGAATCCGACAAATTCCCCAGCGGATGGAAAGTTGTCGACACACTGGTGAAAGGCAATTTCAAAGATCCGAGTATCTACGTTTCAGACACCTTGAATATCATGGTGGCAAGCGACGACGCTTTGACGCTGCATTTTTTCAAAGCCGATTCACTTGGCGGACAATGGAAAAAAATGGGTTGGTTGCTCAAAGGATCGGAAGCCAGAGCTGGCGGACGAATTTTCGAGCACGACGGAAAGCTCATTTTGCCAGTCCAGGACGGCGCTCGCGGATACGGTTCGGCGCTCTCGCTCTACGAATTCCAGTTTGCCAAAGACGAAGTGCGACTCGAAAAAATCGCCGACGATTACCTGGAGGCACACCCCGAAATTCCTCAGCTTTCATTTGGAATGCACCAATTCGACATCCAAAAAGTAGGCAACGGCTATTATTATGTTTTCGACGGAAATCGCGTGAAGTCTTCGCGAAAGAAACTGTCGGTGTGGTATGCCGTCAAACAATCGATTTACGACTTCAAGAATCTGTTCCGATGAGAATCCTGCAACTTATCGATTCGCTTGACGCGGGCGGAGCCGAAAGGGTCGCCGTGAATTTCGCGAATTCGTTGGTTGGAAAAGTGGCGTTTTCGGCTTTGGCCACGACGCGAAAGGAAGGCGTTCTCAAGTCGGAAGTCGCTTCGGGCGTTGGTTATGTGTTTCTGGAAAAGTCGGGAAAACTCGGCCTCAAGGCTTGCAGACGACTCAAAAGGTACTGCGAGTCTGAAAAAATCACGCACATCCACGCTCACGGTACGTCGTTTTTCACCGCTCTCATGGTAAAACTGATGGCATCCGACATAAAACTCATTTGGCACAACCACAACGGACGATCTCAGGCCATAAAAGGTTTGCGCCTCCAATTGATGCGATTCGCCTCGAAGCGTTTTTCAGGGATTTTGTCGGTCAACGAAAAATTGGATCGGTGGGCAATCGACAATTTGTGTTGCAGGACGACGGCTTATCTGGCGAATTTTGTCGCGGAACCTCAGGAAACCCAAATTCCCAATGACCTGAACGGACAGGCCGGAAAGCGAATTTTATGCGTGGCCAATCTCAGGACTCCCAAAGGGCACATGACTTTGTTGCGCGCCATGGAAGAAATCGCCAGGCTCGGCTGGACTTTGCATTTGGTCGGGAAAGATAGTCAGGACGGATATTCCGAAGAAATCAAGGCGTTTATTGGCGAGCGAAACCTCGGCAATGTGATATATTTGTACGGAGCTCGACAGGATGCATCTGCCTTCGTTTCGGCTTGCGACATTTGCGTGCTGAGTTCGGATGCGGAAGGTTTGCCGCTTGCCTTGCTCGAATACGGAATCCGTTCGAAACCTGTCGTGGTTACGGCGGTTGGAGAAATCCCGAACATGATCCGGAATGGTGAAAACGGATTCGTGGTGCCGGCCGGAAATCCGAAGGAATTTGCACAAGCACTCCAAAAGTTGATTCAGGACGAAGAATTGCGTGCAACTTTTGGGAAAGCTTTCCAAAAGACCGTAATCGACAAATTTTCCGAGACCGTCGTGATTGACCGATATCTCAAATGGCTCAAAGATTTATGACCGCCGAAGACAAGAATTACTACAAACTCCTGATCATCCACGCCGGACTGGCCGTGGCAATGCTCGCGGGCGGTATCGCATCGAAGATCTACGCCGTAAGTTTTTTGGTGTATTGGACTTACGTCATCGTGAATTCCAGAAATCAGAACAACGAGGCACTTTACGCCGCGGGCTATATCGTCGGGGCTGAGGTTTTGCTTAGGATGACAGGCGGAAACCTTTTGTATGAGCTCGGGAAATACTCTGTGGTTTTCGTGCTTTTGATCGGAACGTATTACAAAGGATTTTCCAAGAATGGTTCGCCATACTGGATTTTCCTTTTGCTGCTGATTCCGGGAATAATCGTGGCAACCCAAACACTGGGACACGACGTGGAAATGCGAAAGACGATCGCGTTCAACATTTCCGGTCCGGTTTGCCTTGGCGTTTCCGCTTTGTATTGCTATATGCGGCCAATTACGCAAAAACAGATTTACGAGCTCCTCAAGTACATCGGTTTGCCGATACTTTCCATCACCATTTATCTGATATTCAAAACGCCCGACCTTCGCGAATCCATCACAAGTACGGGTTCGAACTACGCGACTTCAGGCGGTTTCGGACCCAATCAGGTTTCCACTATTCTGGGATTGGGCGTGTTCATCTTTTTTTCGAGAATCGTTTTTTGTTCGCCGGGCAAAATAATGCTGATCGTGAATCTTTTGATCACCGCCAATATCGCATTCCGTACTTTGATCACGTTTTCGCGAGGCGGAATGATCACCGGCATAGCGATGATTTGCGTGATGATGGCAATTGTCTACATGAGACTCAACTCGGCGGGGCGTTGGAAACTGAATTTCATGACGGTTTGCGCCGTCGGGATGGCGATCGGAATCTGGCTGTATTCGACCGATGTAACCGGAGGACTTATCGAAAAACGTTACCAGAACCAAGATGCGGCCGGACGCGTGAAAGAAAGCAATTTCAGCGGACGCGAAGAACTTGCCGCGACCGAGATCGAGGACTTTCTGGAAAATCCGATATTCGGGATTGGAGTGGCCAGAGGTGCCGAAATGCGGATATTGTCGGGAATGGGAGGACTTTCCCACAATGAGGTCACGAGAATGTTGGCCGAGCACGGCGCATTCGGAATCCTTGGACTGGCAATTCTCTTCATCACGCCGTTGATACTTTACCTCGACAACCGCCACCATTTTCTCATGTTCTCCTTCCTGATTTTCTGGTTCATGACAATCAACCACGCCGCCATGCGATTGGCCGCACCGGCATTTATTTACGGATTGGCCGTCCTCAAGATTATCCCCGATGCAAAAGAAACGAATTCTCTACATAGGCAATAAGCTTTCCAAACACGGAAATACGGCCACTTCGATAGAAACTTTGGGACCTTTGCTTGCGTCTGAAGGATTTGTGGTAAAATATGCTTCCTCGAAAAAGAACAAGATTTTCCGCATGATCGACATGTTGGCCGCGACGTTGCGCTATTCCCTTTCGACAGATTATGTGATTATCGACACTTACAGCACGGTCAATTTTTGGTACGCATTCGGCGTCAGCCAGATTTGCCGGATTTTCAACGTAAGCTATATTCCGGTGCTTAGAGGCGGGAATTTGCCCGAACGCCTCGCGAAAAGCCCAAAGCTTTGCAAGATGATTTTCGCGAATTCGTACAAGAACATAGCGCCATCGGGTTATCTGATGGACGCATTCGCGAAGGCCGGATTCGACAATCTGACCTACGTCCCGAATACGCTCGAAGTCGACAATTACGAGTTTTGGCCACGCACGAATTTGCGTCCGAAGTTGTTTTGGGTGCGTTCGTTTTCGCCAATCTACAATCCGAAAATGGCCATAGACGTTCTCAAGATCTTGAAGAGAGAATTTCCTGACGCCTCGCTTTGCATGGTCGGACCCGATAAAAATGGCTTTCAAAGCGAGATTGTCTCGTATGCGCGGCAAAACGATGTTGCGGTCGCATTCACTGGAAAATTGAGCAAGCCGCAATGGCACGAACTTTCGCGTGAGTACGATATTTTTATCAACACCACACATTACGACAACACGCCAGTAAGCGTGATCGAGGCCATGGCGCTGGGTTTGCCTGTCGTTTCCACAAATGTGGGCGGAATTCCATTTCTGCTCGAGCACGACAAGACGGCTTTGTTGGTAGAAGATTCAGATGTCGAGGCGATGGTTGCCAATATCGTCAAACTCGTGTCTGATCAGGATGTGTCGCAACGTCTTGCAAATCAGGCCAGAAGCCTCGTGGAAACCTTCGACTGGCACAAAATAAAATACAAATGGGTCGAAATTTTGAAATAGCCGATTTCTTGAGGAGGAATTCGTAAATTGCGGCCTCAATTTTCCCACACAACATGAACGGCAGAAAGATACATTTCGAGGTTTCGGAACGAAAAATCCTTCTGAGGGTTTTCGATATCCTGTCTGTTTTACTCGTCTTGTATTTGATGGGTAAAGTCTTTAATTTCAATTACTTCGATATTACAGACAGCAATTTTATCTGGACAATCGTGCTCGGGCTGTACATCACGATCATCGGAACGGTCTTCGAAATGTACAACCTTCAGGTTTCGAGCAACGAATTCCAGGTCACGAAAAGTATCGTGCTAACGGCCTCGGTGACGGTGCTTTGTTATTTGCTGACGCCGTTCTACTCGCCGACATTGCCAAACCGCATCCAGATTTTGTATTTCTACCTGGCCGTTCTTGTCGCGCTTTTCGTCTGGCGTTTCTTTTATGTGAAATTCCTCGCCTCAAAGCGTTTTCTCAAGAAAGTCGTGCTGGTTTGCGACCGCGATCAGGCCAGGGAACTCATCGTCGGGCTTGAAAGTTCAGATCCGCACTACAAGGTTTTGGGATACGTCAATACCGACAGCAATTCGGTGCACACCCAGGATTTCAATTTCGTCGAGCACATAGAATCGGACAAACTCGAGAAATTCGTCAACGACAACCGCATTTCAGAAGTCGTGATCGCCTCCCAAAAAACCGACGGGATTACGGTTTCCATCTACAACCAATTGATCCACTTGCTTGAATCGGGCTTTATCATCCGCGAATACACTCAGGTTTACGAAGCCATAACCCAAAGGATTCCGGTGCAATACGTGGCCCGCGATTTTTACCGCTATTTTCCGTTTAGCCGAAGCAACCAAAACCAATTGTATCTTGTGGCCGTGCGCCTTCTGGAAATCATTTTTTCGATTTGCGGAATTCTCGTCGGAATTTTGTTTCTACCGTTGATATTGGTCGGAAACTTGGTCGGGAATCGCGGAAAGTTGTTTTATACGCAGGACAGAGTCGGGAAAAATGGTGCCGTTTTCGAGATTCTCAAATTCCGGACGATGATCAAGAACGCCGAAAAGCACGGAGCGGTTTTCACGACCACGAACGACGCGAGGATCACGCCTTTCGGAAAATTTTTGCGCAAGACCCGAATCGACGAATTTCCTCAGTTCCTAAACATACTGAAAGGCGATATGGGCGTTATTGGGCCGCGTCCTGAAAGACCGGTTTTCGTCAAGGAAATTGCCGAAGTGATGCCGTTTTACGAAACGCGCCATGTCATAAAACCCGGACTTACGGGCTGGGCGCAGGTCAATTATTCTTACGGGGATTCGATCGATGACAGTTTGATGAAGCTGCAATACGACCTGTATTACATCAAGCATAGAAGTGTCTTTTTGGATATCAGTATTACCATTAAGACTTTGAGTACTGTTTTGTTTTATCGCGGGCAGTAGGCGCGAAGTTTTTAACTTCGCGGCGCGTGTGGGGAAGTCTGTGACTTCCGATGCTCAAAGCAATTTCTTGAAAAGCACGTAACCCAAATGGATTCCAAGCACGATCCCATTGCCCAGAATTCCGAAAATGATGTACAGGCTCAGGATCGGCAATCCGCATTTCGTATCGTCCGGACCGTATTCGGGTAGAAAAAATTCTGGTAAGACGAATAAGTTTACCAAAATCAAAACAGCGCAAATAAGCAATTTCCCGAATCTGAATTTCGGAAGAAACGCATAAGCGAGAACCTGCAGCGCGGCCATGCCAAAAAAGACGGGAAGAATCACGCGAACAACTTTTTGCGTCTCACCTTGAGCGCGAATTTCAAAAGCAAAATCGCGTGGGCGACAATCATAGGAAGCACGATCAGCAAATGAATCTTGTTGAGCATGTAGATCAGATACACGCCCAAGCAGCCCAAACACAGCAAAGATGTGATGTACAAACCGCTGGCTTTGCGCCTTCCGTATTGGATCACGACCAAAAGTAAAAGTGGATTTGTAAGCAAAACATTGTAATTCCATTGCACTTCCGTGTGAAACGAATACCATCCGGCCACGCAAAAGAAAAGCCCGAGAAGCGAAATCAACGTGAAGTAGACCAAAGTGAATTTGTCGTTGTTCACGAAAACGAGCAAAAGCAGAATCGCGATGTAAGTATAGACGTTGTTCCAAAGCGATCGAGGCGCGGGCTGATCTTCAAAAACCAGCCAGGATTTGTTTGACTTCAAAAGCGCAATATTGCCATTTTTCGCCATCGAAATACTTTGGTAAAGTTCTATCGGAAGAAACAATTGCGAAGCTTTCTCGTCGACTCTCGTCCCAAAAATCATGCTCGTTCCCCATTGTTCGTAAAAATGCCCGTCGAATTCGGGATAGATGATCTCGCGATAGGTGAGGTCAGTGTTCCCGACTTTTTTCGCCGTATTCGGACCGACGACCTCGTTGACCAGATCGGCAATTTTTGTCGTGCAGTTCCGGTCGATGAACTTGTAAGTGTAAAAGCGCTCTTGCGAAATAAGCACTTTGTTGAGTCGGTCGAACATTTGTTGTTTCTGGCTTTGCGTCAAATTCAGGACCTGCTCAAAAACCGACCGTTTTTCGTCGTCGTAATTGTAAACGAAATCATCGAAAGTGCTGGTGGAAACGAAATACTGCAAGTCGCCTTTTACGAATTTGAGTCCGAAGTTTGGCGTGGCGAAATCGAAAGTGCCGTAATTGTAGACTTTGTCGATCCCGTTGGCCGGATCGTGGATTCGCATGGCCGTGTGTCCGTAAAGCGAATACAATTCATTGCCTTTTCCGCAGGTCAAAACCGAAACTTCAGCCATGGGCGAAAGCGTCGTGAATTGTGCCGAAACTTGAAGCGATAAAAAGGCTAGGAGTAAAACGAAAATGTGACGCATCCGAAGGGAATTTAGCGCAAGTTACGAATTACCTGAAAATGCTCAGATCGACTTTAAGAGAAAAGATGTTCGAGTACAAAGCCGCACTTTGGTCGCCTAAATCAGTCAGTGCGTAATCGACCTGAATGCCTTTGTATTTAAAGCCGACGCCCACATTCGGTTGAAAACCAAGTCGGTCCGAACCGTCGAGTTGCGTGATATTCTGGAAATTTCCGACGCCTGCGCGGATAAAAGCCAGATCGATGTAACCCAACTCGAATCCCAAAGCCGGATCGATGCTCACTGCCGAAGAGGAAATGATGTCGTTCGTCTGCTCGAAACGGCAATTGAGGTTCACGGCCGTCAAAAGCGTCATTTCATTGTGGAATTCATATTTTTTGGAAACCCCGAGTTGCAATTTCGGAAGCGTAATCTCTGTACTTTCCGGCAATTCCTGATTTTGTCCTTCGACCGCATCCTGAACTTTCTCGAACTCGTCTTCGTCGATCGCCCAAATGTTGTAGGTCGTGGTGATATCGCGCGCCATCGCCCCGAATTTCCAGCCGTTTCTCTCGAACTGAATTCCAAGGTCGAATCCGAATCCCCAGGAATTCGCGAATTTCCCGATGATGCGACGAATGACTTTCGCGTTGGCGCCAATCGACAAACCTTCCACTTTCAAATGTCTGGCATAAGAAAACATGAAAGCATAATCGGCAGTCGAGAAAAGGCTGATGCGGTTGTAGTCGATATTTCCCTGGTCGTCGATAAGTTGCGTCGTGTTCATGATATCGTCCACGCCAAAACGGATGGCAGAAATGCCCCAGGCGCTTCGATCGTCAATCGGTTTTGCGTAGGCGAGATAGTCGTATTGGGCGATATTGGCGAAATAACTCGCGTGCATCGCGCCAACCTGTCCGTCCTCGAGATTAAGGATTCCGGCGGGATTCCAATAAACCGCATTTACGTCATTCGAAGAAGCCGTAACCGCGTTCGCCATACCAAGAGCCGCGGCATCGACTCCGATATTCATGAATTCGTTCGAATACTTCCTCACGACTTGCCCAAAGGCATTCACGCATCCGAAGACGAACAATAGCGACAGCAGTTTTCTCAAAGCGAAATTTTTTTCAAAAATAGTCTTTTTTCCAAGTAAAGACGCACAAATTCGAGGCGTGCGACGAGCGTTAAAAACTCTCTTAAAAACGCGTTCGGCGTGAAGTTATTGTACTACATTTGCGCTTATCCTGACAATAAAAAACACATTTGATGCGCCTTTTGCGACATTTGCCCAACCTGCTTACGCTTCTCAATCTGTTTTCGGGCTGCATCGCCCTGATTTTCGCCTTCGAGCACAATTATCTGTTGGCGTTTTTGTTCGTCGCTTTGGGCATTTTCTTCGATTTTTTTGACGGATTTTTCGCGCGAATGTTCAAGACTTCATCCGAATTGGGTTTGCAGTTGGATTCGTTGGCCGATATGGTCACAAGCGGAGTCGTTCCGGGATTGACTATGTTTTTTATGTTGGACGAAGCCGTTCAATTGAAAGAAATCTCACTGTCCGATCCCAAATTCTGGATTTGCCTTTGCGGATTCATCATCACTTTGGGTTCTTGCATGCGATTGGCCAAATTCAACATCGACACAAGACAAACCGACTCGTTCATCGGGCTTCCTACGCCTGCCAATACGTTGGTAATACTGAGTTTGCCGATAATCCGCGACAGGGAATCGTTCATCCTTTACGGCGTTTTCACCGAAGTTTTGGTGCTGCTCGCCATCACGGCCTTGAGCGCATTTATGCTGAACGCCGAAATCCCGCTGTTTTCGCTCAAGATCAAGAAATTCTCTTTCAAGGACAATTCGATACAATTCGTTTTCCTTGCCATCTGTGTTTTGCTGCTGGCTTTCTTCCAATTTGCGGGCGTTCCGCTCATAATCCTGACTTACATAGCGATGTCTGTCATCAACAACCGAATGAACAGAAAATAAATGGCGACGCGCAAACCTACATCGCGTTCGCGTTCCAGGTCGAAGAAATCGTCGGTGCAAAAAATCGTCGTTCGCTCGGTGATCGCGCTTTTCGTGCTCGGACTTTTCGTCGGGGTCGGATGGCATTACAGAAACGCGATCCTGTACTATTTCAGTTTCAAGACCGATAAAAAGATGACGGCCGAACAAAAGCGGTTGTCTGACGTGAGAAATGTCGAAGTCCTCACGCGTCACCACGGAAAATCCATCGGTTTTGACATTTCGGAATATCAGGGCGAGATCAATTGGGCGGAAATCGATTCGGTAGAGAATCTGTATCCGCTCGACTTTGTTTTCATCCGCTCGACGGCCGGAAAAAACCGCATCGACGCCTGTTTCAAACAAAACTGGGAAGCGGCCGGGAAGCGCGGACTCATTCGCGGCGCCTATCATTATTACCGTCCGAACGAGAATTCGCTCGAGCAAGCGGCGCATTTTATCCTCAACGTCAGACTCAGACCAGGCGATCTGCCACCGGTTCTCGACATCGAGAAAATTCCCGAAAACCAATCGATGGACAGCCTGATCGTCGGGCTTCACCGCTGGTGCAACGCAATCGAAAAACACTACAAAGTCGCTCCGATAATCTATTCGGGCGAAAGATATTACGACGATTTTCTCAAGGACGAATTCAAAGGTTACGTCTTTTGGATTGCCAACTACAATTTTTTCGTGGAGGAAATCGAGGACGAATGGATGTTTTGGCAATTCACCGAAAGTGCCGAAATTCCCGGGATTCCAACGCCGATCGACTTGAATATTTACAATGGGCCAAAATCCCAACTCCAGAATCTTCGCATATAGATGGGATTTTTCGATTCACTTTTCCAGAACAAGTCGTCTTTTGACGAAGACAAGACTTTTACCGATTTTTTCAACCGCGAGTTCGCGCGCTATTTCAGCATAGCCGATCCAGATTTTCAGGCCGATCTCGACAATAAATTCGGCGATCCGGTTTTGCCGCAGCAGGCTTTTCCGTCGGTTTACGAGGAACTCAAAAACGTTGAGAAACCTTGGGACAAACGCGCGATCCTGTTTGCTGCGCTCGATCAGCATTACTTGATGGTCGTCGAGAGATGGCAGGCAATCGAACGCTTCGTCGTGGATCGTTTTCCCGAAAAAGCGCTCAAGTTCATCAAGCAATTCGGTCAGCCCGAAGATTTCGACGACGCCGAATTCCTGGCTTCTTACGCGCGCTGCATGTTCGTGCTTTCGCGTTTGGACGAAGGTTTGAAATATGCCGAAAAAGCGGTTTCCATCGATTCGAGATCGCGTCGCGCCCAATTGGTCCTAGCCGATATTTTACATCTGAAAGGCAACCAATCGCGCGCTCACGAGATTTACAAAGCCGTGGTCGCAAGCAGCAAACTGGCCAAATCCGGATCACAGAATTTCGGACTTTACGACCTGGTCTGTTTCCGGAATGATATTGCGCATTCGTCGGTTTACGCCGTCGGTTTGCTCAAAAGTTCGGATGCGCCCGAAACGGAATGGGAAAAAGTGGCACCGGAATTCCATCATTGCCCGTATTTCCGGTCGCAATATGCTTTCTATCTGATAAAAAGCGGAAAAGGCCTGAAAGCTTTGAACAACTTGGTCACGGTCGCTAAAGAATTCCCGACCTACAAAGACGCGGTCGTAAACGCGCACAGCGTCATCAAACAATATCAGCAGCAAAGCAAACCTGACGCGATGCAACAGGACGAGCTGTATTTGAGAAGTCTGATGGAAAAGGAAAAATGGTGAATTCCTTGATTGGAAATTTTGTTCAATTGACTTTTTCGTAGGCGATTCCTTCGCAACTGTCGGGGTCACCGATCGTGACCAAAACGGCGATGTCAGAGTCTTTCTCGCCCAAGTCCTCGACCGTGATACCTTCCAATTCCATCTTACAATTGGATTTGCCATCGCAATACAGTCGCCAATTTCCTTGTTTTGACGGTTGCTTCGGATTGTTGAAAAATGTGTATTTGCCGGTTTGCGATAGATGAAGATATTTTGGCCACCTCGAAAAATCGAACTTGAGAAACTCCTGAGATTTTTGGCTTAGGACATACTTTCCTTCGACTTTTCCCGGAAGAGGTTTTTGAATGACGATATCGTAGTCTGCATTCCACCCGCATGGAACCAAGTGGCAAGAAGTGTTGCCAATCGCCAAAATCAAAAGAAATACTTTCAAGCGACTCACAAGTTTCATGTCAGGGAAATTTTCGGATCAATGCGAAGCGTCGGCGTCCTGGCTTTTTGGGGCGAAATCCAGCTTTTTCTTGCGAAGCTCGAAATTCTGACCCAAATAAACGCGGCGGACCATTTCGTCCTGAACCAATTCCTCCGGCGTTCCGGCCTTTAGGATTCCGCCTTCAAACATCAGGTAACTTTTCTCTGTGATCGCCAAAGTTTCCTGTACGTTGTGGTCGGTAATCAGAATTCCGATGTTCTTGTCCTTGAGTTGGGCGACGATTCGTTGTATGTCCTCGACCGCGACAGGATCGACTCCGGCAAACGGTTCGTCAAGCAGGATGAATTTGGGATCCGTTGCCAAGGCGCGCGCGATCTCGGTACGACGTCTTTCGCCACCTGACAAAAGGTCGCCTCTATTGGTGCGGATGTGTTGAAGCGAAAACTCGTCCAGCAAAGATTCCATCTTGGCTTCCTGTTCGTCCTTGGTAAGGTCTGTGAGCTGCAGCACGCTCATGATATTGTCTTCGATGCTGAGTTTCCTGAAAACCGACGCTTCCTGAGCCAGATATCCGATTCCGTTTTGGGCGCGTTTGTACATCGGGAAATCGGTAATGTCGGTCTGATCGAGGTAGATCGTGCCCGAATTCGGCTTGACCAAACCTACGATCATGTAGAAAGAAGTCGTTTTTCCGGCTCCGTTCGGCCCGAGCAAACCCACGATTTCTCCTTGGTTCACTTCAACCGAAATGCCTTTTACGACAGTTCTTTTCTTGTAGGTTTTTATCAGATTCTCAGCTCTTAGTTTCATGTGTAAGTCGAATGTCAAATGTCAGGATGTCGAACGATGCCGCGCGACAAATAAACGAATTAGCGCGCCAAAGGTGTTATGTCTTTAACAAACAATTATTTCGATTGCTCAAGCGCTTCCCAAAATTCATAAGCGCGTCTCAAATGCGGAATCACGATCGTGCCGCCAACCAAAGTCGCGATTCCCATGGCTTCCATCATTTCTTCTTTGGTCACGCCTTCTTTGTGGCTGGTTTCCAAATGGTATTTCACGCAATCGTCGCAGCGCAGAACCGTAGAGGCGACAAGTCCTAGCAATTCCTTGGTTTTCACGTCAAGAGCGCCTTCTGCGTAAGCGTTGGTGTCGAGATTGAAAATGCGCTTGATGACCTTGTTGTTGTCGGCCAAAAGCTTCTCGTTCATTTTGGAACGGTAATCGTTGAATTCCTGTACTGAGTCTGACATGATTTACGTGTTGGCGAGTTCTTCTGCTTTTTTCTTTTTTCCGACGAGTGCCGCAATCACGATACTTCCTTCGAAAATGATGATCATCGGGATGGAAACGATGACTTGGCTTACAACGTCCGGAGGCGTTACGATCGCTGCTACGACCAAAATCCCCACGATCGACCATCTGCGTGTTTTTCTCAGCAATTCGGCCGTGACCAATCCCAATCTCGCGAGGAAATAGATGATTACGGGAAGTTCGAAAAACAGTCCGCAAGCGATAAGCGAGGTTTTCAACATGCTCATATAGGAATCGAGATTGAACTGGTTCTTGACCAAATCGCTCACAGTAAAGGTCGCGAAAAAGTTCACGGACATCGGCGTGATCAGATAGTATCCGAAAAGCACTCCGATAAAGAACAAAAGCGAGGAAACGGTAATGAAAACTTTGGCGCCCTTGCGTTCCTTTTCATACAAAGCCGGACTGATGAACTTCCAGAATTCCCAAAGAATGTAAGGGAAACCGGCGATGAATCCGCCCACGATACACATCCAGACCAAAATGTTGACCTGGCCTTCCATATCGGTATTCTGAATGATGAAATTGAAGTCTTTCGCCGTTACACAAATGTCTGAAACGTTGAGTTGCTGGGCGAGATCGCAAAAGAAGCCGTAAGTCACGAATTCCGGTTTCAACGGCGCGAGCACGATTTCGTCGAAAAGGTAATCACTGACAAAGAAAATGATCATAGCCATGATCAGCACTACGATTGTACTGCGCACCAAAAGCCAACGCAATTCTTCAAGATGGTCCATGAACGTCATTTCGTTCATTGGTTTTTTAGGTTTTTTGGCCATTATACGACGCCTTCTTTTAAAATGTCGTGCAAGTGGATGACGCCTTTGTAAGCGCCTTCATCAACGACAATGAGTTGTGTGATCGAAAAATCTTCCATAGTATTCAGTGCATCCACGACCATACTTACGGAAGATACATATTTCGGGTTTTTGGTCATGATGTCTTTTGCGGTCAAGCCGACGAAAGAATCCTGGGTTTCAAGCATGCGGCGGATGTCTCCGTCGGTAATTATTCCGATGACGTGTCCGTTTTCCTCAACTGCCGTCACGCCAAGTCGTTTTTGTGAAATCTCGACAATGACGTTCTTGACCGACGAACCCGGACCAACGACGGGACGATGCGTCTGATCGAGCATATCGCCGACCCTGAGCAGCAGTTTTTTGCCAAGTGCGCCGCCCGGATGGTATTTGGCGAAAGCTTCGGGGCCGAAACCGCGCATCTCGATCAGGCAAACCGCAAGCGCGTCGCCCATGACGAGTTGAGCCGTCGTGGAATTCGTTGGCGCGAGATTGTTGGGATCGGCTTCGGCTGCGACCGTCGTATCGAGAACAAGGTCGGAACTTTTCGCGAGGAACGAAGTCACGTTTCCGGTCATTCCGATAAGCTTGTTTCCGAAGCGCTTCAAAATATCGACCAAAACCTTGATTTCGGGACTGTTTCCGCTTTTGGAAATGCAGATTACGACATCTTCGGGCTGCACCATTCCCAAATCGCCGTGAATGGCTTCGGAAGCGTGCAAAAACATAGCCGGCGTTCCCGTGGAATTCAGCGTCGCGACGATCTTTTGGGCGATGATCGCGCTCTTGCCGATACCCGTTACCACGACGCGTCCCGAGGCGCTGAAAATAACCTGCGCCGCGTTGACAAAATCGTCTGTAAGTAAATCGGAAAGTGTGGCAATCGCTTGGCTTTCAGCGAGGATGGTTCGCTTGGCGGATGCCAGTATTTTTTCGGTATTCATCAAAAGATTGTGATGCTAGAAAGTTTTGTATCCGTAAAAATAAATGTTATCTTTAGGGAAAGCAAATGTACGCAAATTACCCTTATCCCTTAGAATGAATCTACCCGAAATTGATATACATCAGCAGTTACGGAAGTATTTTGGTTTCAGCCAGTTCAAGGGCTTGCAGGAGCAAGTCATCAAAAGCATTTTAGCAAAACGCGACGTTTTCGTGATCATGCCAACGGGCGGCGGAAAGTCACTTTGCTATCAATTGCCTGCGCTGATCGAAGACGGAACGGCCATCGTCGTTTCTCCATTGATCGCGCTCATGAAAAACCAGGTTGACGCCATACGAGGAATTTCTGCCGAACCCGGCGTGGCCCACGTTTTGAACTCCTCGTTGACCAAGTCTGAAATCCAGACGGTCAAGAGCGACATTGCGGCCGGAAAGACGAAATTGTTATACGTCGCCCCGGAATCGCTGATAAAGGAAGAGTACGCTGATTTCCTCAAGACGCAAAAACTGTCGTTCGTCGCCATTGACGAAGCCCACTGTATTTCAGAATGGGGACACGATTTCCGTCCGGAATACCGCAATCTTCGCTCGATCATCAAGAATTTCGGAGATATCCCAATCATCGGCTTGACCGCGACCGCAACTCCGAAAGTCCAGGAAGACATCCTCAAAAATCTGGACATTCCGGACGCCGACGTTTACAAAGCTTCGTTCAACAGACCGAATTTGTATTACGAAGTACGTCCGAAAACGAAGAATATCGAAGCCGACATCATTCGCTTCATCAGGAATCACAAAGGAAAATCGGGCATCATTTATTGCCTGAGCCGCAAAAAAGTCGAAGCGATCGCGCAGGTTTTGCAAGTGAACGGAATTCAAGCGGTTCCGTATCACGCCGGACTTGACGCCAAAACGCGCGCCAAACACCAGGACATGTTCCTGATGGAAGACGTCGAGGTCGTCGTGGCCACGATCGCTTTCGGAATGGGAATCGACAAGCCTGACGTGCGTTTCGTGATTCATCACGACATCCCAAAGTCTCTCGAAAGCTATTATCAGGAAACCGGTCGCGCCGGACGCGATGGAGGCGAAGGTCATTGTTTGGCCTATTACTCGTACAAAGACGTTGAGAAGCTCGAGAAATTCCTGTCGGGAAAACCGGTCGCCGAACAGGAAATTGGGTTTGCGCTTTTGCAGGAAGTCGTGTCTTATGCCGAAACTTCGATGTCGAGACGGAAATTCCTGCTGCATTATTTCGGGGAAGAATTCGATCCGGAAACCGGGGACGGAGGCGACATGGATGACAACATGCGTAATCCGAAGAAGAAAAAAGAGGCGAAAGACGACGTGAAGTTGTTGCTCGAAGTCGTGCGCGATACCAAGCATCTTTACAAAGCCAAGGAAATCGTCTTTACGCTTATCGGAAAGGTAAATGCTGTCATAAAAGCCCATAGAACAGACACGCAGCCGTTTTTCGGAACGGGATCAGATCAGGAAGAAAGACATTGGATGGCGCTCATAAGACAAGTTTTGGTAGAAAATTACCTGTCCAAGGACATCGAAACTTACGGCATTCTAAAAGTCACCGAAAAAGGTTTGGGTTTTATCAAGAACCCTACGTCGTTCTTGATGACAGAAGATCACGAATACGAAGGTGGCGAAGACGACACGATCGTCACCCAGAGCAAATCGACCGGAGTCGCCGACGAAAATCTAATGGGAATGTTGCGCGATCTTCGCAAAAAAGTGTCCAAAAAGCTTGGAGTGCCGCCGTTTGTGGTGTTTCAGGATCCTTCGCTCGAAGACATGGCGCTCAAATATCCAATCTCGCTCGAAGAACTTTCGAATGTGCACGGAATAGGCGAGGGCAAGGCCAAGAAATACGGAAAGGATTTTGTCGAACTCATCGCCAAATACGTCGAGGATAACGACATCACGCGTCCGGACGATCTCGTGGTGAAATCTACGGGAGCCAATTCGGCCAACAAACTGTTCATCATCCAAAGCGTCGACCGCAAACTTTCGCTCGACGACATCGCCAAAGCAAAGGGAATGAATATGGATGCCTTGCTCAAGGAAATGGAGATCATCGTTTATTCGGGCACCAAACTCAACATCAAATACTGGATAGACGATCTTTTGGACGACGATCAACAAGAGGAAATCCTGGACTATTTCATGGGTTCGGAAACCGATAAGATCGAGGATGCGCTCAAGGAATTCGAAGGCGATTACGACATTGAGGAATTGAGGCTGATGCGGGTGAAGTTTATTTCCGAAGTCGCGAACTAAGGGTAAATTCCTAAAAAATTCCAAATCCCAAATCCCAAAACCCAAATTCCATCCCGAAGTCTATCGGGATCAAATTCCAACGGAGACAATTGACGTCTGCGAATGGCAGCAAACAGTTTTTGCCTCAGAAAACGAAGCAAGTTAGGAGCCAAAAACTGAAATTTACCAAAAAGCTAAGCTGAAAAACCTTAACTGCTTTTAACTATCTTAATTGTTCAAAAATTTAAAGGTTTCAATGTAAAATCCGCGAAAGCGAGAAATTGAATGTTGAACAACGAACAACGAACAACGAACAAGAAACAACGAACAACGAACAGCGAATGTTGATTTCCATGAGTAAAAGCCAATACTAAAATTTACCAAAAAGCTAAGCTGAAAGACCTTAATGCTCTTAACGATCTTAATGGTTCAAAATTTAAAGGTTTCAATGTAAAATCCGCGAAAGCGAGCAATTGAATGTTGAATAACGAACAACGAACAACGAATGTTGAACAACGAAGTTTTTATCCCTCGTAGAGCTCGCCGCGATGCGGTTTCAAAGCATCCCGAACCTGAATCATTTCGGCATCGGTGACAACGACATAAGCAATTGCATGCATTTCGTTCAAGATTTCAAATCCGGTGATTTCCAACGGAAGTTTTTCCATGGCAATGTATTCCTTGAGGTGAATTTCATGATGCTCAGCCGTTTTTGCCGCCGCCGGACCACGAAAATCCCATATCATTTTGATTTTTCTCATTGGGCAAAGATAATTTCCTATGTGTAAATCCACGAATTTCTTGGTTTTTTTCCCCATCGGATAAAAAAACAATACCTTATCTCAACCAGGGAATAGACGTAAAATTTTTTTTCGAAAAGCAGTAGTTTTGGAAAAACACGCGTTATGAAGTATTTCGTATTATTTCTCCTGATCTTCAAGTTTTCGTCGGCACAACAACTTACATCAGAGCAAGCCAGCCATCTCGCGACGCTTCCGCTCAAATGTCTGCAAAAGGAATACCCGAATATGTTGGGACAAACGCTCGCCGACAGCACGCAAATCAAGAATCCCAAACAAATCCATCCGGCTTTTTACGGCTGTTTCGATTGGCATTCGTCGGTTCACGGGCATTGGAGTTTGGTGTATTTGCTCAATCGGTTTCCCGAAATTTCAAGTCGGGATGAAATTATTTCAAAGCTCAAAACGAATCTGTCCAAGCAAAATATCGCGGTTGAAATGGCCTATCTCGACCGCCAATTCGAGAAAACTTTTGAACGCACTTACGGCTGGAACTGGATTTTTAAACTCCAACTCGAACTCGAGCAATCCAAAGAACCTTATGCTAAGGAATTGGTAGCCAACTTGCGGCCTTTGACCCAGATGTTTGGCGAGCGCTACAAGAAATATCTGCCCAAATTGCTTTATCCGATTCGTGTCGGAACCCATTCCAATACGGCTTTTGGGCTGACTTTCGTTTGGGATTACGCCGTCTGGAGCAAAGATGAAGCGCTCCAGAACACGATTCGCGACAATGCCGTGCGTTTCTTCAAAAAGGACAAAAAGTATCCGTATCACCTCGAGCCTTCGGGAACTGATTTCCTGTCGCCATGTCTTGAAGAAATCGGGATCATGCAGCGGGTTTTGCCCAAGGACGAATTCCTGAAATGGTTGCGTGCTTTTATGCTAGATTTATTTCGGACGAAATTTGATTGGGAAACGGGAAAAGTCGCCGATGCCCAAGATGGTTTGCTCGTGCACCTTTACGGACTCAACTTTTCGCGCGCGTGGAATTTTTATCGGCTTATCAAACAATACCCAAAAGAGTTCGGACACTTGAAAACGCTCGCCGACACGCACATGAACTATTCACTTCCGAAAGTCGTCGACGGCAATTACGAAGGCGAACACTGGCTGGCATCTTTCGCTTTTCACGCTTTTGAGGAAAGATAATCGAATGTCGGTACTCGTTTTTTGACCGATTCATGATCACTTCGGCATTCGGTCACATTCGCACTTTTTGACTATTTTTGCCGCATGCCAAAAGAGCTTCTCATTCAAGTTTCGCCAGAACAGGCGACCCAGAGCGCTTTCTTGAAGGAACACGCAGCCAAGTTGCTGCGAACGTCCGTCAACGAAATCCAGCACGTCAACATTCTCAAACGTTCGATCGATGCGCGCCAAAAAGCCATCAAGATCAATCTCAAACTCGAGATTTTCTTCTCGGGCGAAAAGATATCCGAACAAAAAATAGCGCTTCCCGATTACAAAAATGTGGCGAATGCTCAGGAAGTGATTGTCGTTGGAGCCGGTCCGGCCGGACTTTTCGCCGCTTTGCAACTCGTCGAACTAGGCTTGAAGCCGATCGTGGTCGAAAGAGGAAAAGACGTAAAAGGCCGTCGTCGCGACCTCAAAGCGATCAACCGCGACCACATCGTAAATCCGGATTCCAATTATTGTTTTGGAGAAGGCGGCGCTGGAACCTATTCGGACGGAAAACTCTACACACGCTCCAAAAAACGCGGTGATGTCGAAAGGATTCTCAAACTTTTGGTGGCCTTTGGCGCGACTCCCGAAATTCTCGTCGAGGCGCATCCGCACATCGGAACAAACAAACTTCCAAAGATCATCGAGGACATTCGCGAAAAGATAATCGAATGCGGCGGACAGGTTCTGTTCGACACAAGAGTGGACGACATTTTGATAAAATCGGGCGAAATACGAGGAATCGTGACCCAAAACGGCGATGTGATTTCGGCCAACAAACTCATTCTTGCCACCGGACATTCCGCTCGCGATATTTTCGAATTGCTCCATCGCAAAAAAGTAGCGATCGAGGCAAAACCTTTCGCTTTGGGCGTGCGTGCCGAACATCCGCAGGAATTGATTGACCAGATCCAGTACAGTTGCGATTACCGAGGCGAATTTCTTCCACCGGCGCCATATTCTGTCGTCAAACAAGTCAACGGCCGCGGCATGTATTCGTTTTGCATGTGTCCGGGCGGCGTGATCGCGCCTTGTGCCACGAGTCCGGGCGAGGTCGTGACAAACGGTTGGTCGCCTTCGAAACGCGATCAGATCACGGCGAATTCGGGAATCGTCGTCGAACTCAAACTTGAAGATTTCAAGCCTTTCGCCCAATTCGGGGCGCTCGCCGGGATGGAATTCCAAAAAAGCATCGAACAACGCGCGTTCCAACTGGCCGGACAAACCCAAAAAGTGCCGGCCCAAAGAATGGTCGATTTCTCGCAGTCGAAAGTTTCGGCAGACATTCCAAAAACATCTTACGTCCCGGGAACGGAATCGGTCGAATTGGGTCAGGTTTTTCCCGGCTTTTTGACGCAGATCATGAGAGAAGGTTTTATGGAATTTGGGAAATCGATGAAAGGTTACTTCACCAACGACGCGATTTTGCACGCGCCAGAGTCGAGAACTTCGTCTCCGGTACGCATTCCGAGACATCCTGAAACGCTTGAACACACACAAATAAAAGGACTTTATCCTTGCGGAGAAGGCGCGGGTTACGCCGGCGGAATCGTGTCTGCGGCAATCGATGGTGAAAAATGTGCGCTCAAGATCGCGGAAGCGCTAAAATTGTAGTTTTCAGATTTTTATCGGTCGGAACAAATCCACAAAAAAAATCCCGCCAAAATAGCGGGAAATGCGTTATTGCAAAAGCTTGTCGATGTGTTTCAGAATCGGATCGTAAAGTCGGCAATTGCGTTTTTCGATGATTGAATACAGCTGGAACAATTTGTCGTCCCGATTCACTTTTACCGCGTTATTGCTGCAAATATTCTTGCAAACCTTATCCAAAAGCACTTTCGAATCCAGATTTTTGTATGCCGTGATCGCGTTCTGGAAATCCTTGTTCTCGAAATCCTTGTCGACGTTCATCTGTAAGGTCGGATAAAAAGCGGCGTGCGGATAAACCGAATACGAGAGATAGGAAGCCTGCGCGTGTTTCGTGAGATATTGGATATCGGACGGATTCCTGAAATTGGCCAAAGTCGCCAAAATCTCGGCTGTCGGATACTTTTGTGCAAAAAATTTGACGCGCGAGTAATTCTTGTTCTTGAAATTACTCGTATAAAAAATCGTGTTGAGTGTTAAGGGCGCGACGTTGTTGTCTGCAAGCGCGATTGCCGTGAGTTTGGCCAGGCACGCATCGGTTTCGGCCTGCGTCCATTTGGTGTCGTAATCGCGTCCGAACATGCCTTTGAGTTCTTTCTGCAAACCTTTTGTGGTCGTTTTCTCGTAATATTTTTTTCGGTCGGCTTTTTCCTTCTGATGCGCCACGGCGACATACAATTCGCTTGCGGCGTTCGTCTGATACGAAATCACCCCAATTTTGCGCTCTGCCACATCGTCTTCGGTAAGCAGTTTGGTGAAAAGCTCGTAAACTTTGCCAGACTTGCGCTCCACGAGTTCTTCGGAAATCGCGATCTTGGTTTCGGCATTCGATTGGGAAATCGCTTGGAGCAGTTCGGCTTCGGTCAAGGTCTTGAGTTCCATTGCAGTCGATCCGCCTCTGGAACTTCTCGCCGATCTTCCGGGCTCGTTTTCGGCAACAAGATTGGTGTCGCCGGCCAATTGTGCATTCGAGGCTATCGCGCATAAAAGGCTCAGGCTCAACATAAATCGTTTCATAGAAATGGAGGCGTAGGTGTGACGTTGATTTGGCTCGCTATGTACTAAAGTAAAATTCAGCATGTTAGCAGATTTTTGGGAAACGTAAATTTAGCAGAAAAAGTATTACGCGAGCGAGTAACCTGTGGATTTTTGAATTTCCGCAAGATTTGAGGTTGATTTTTCTTACGGATGAGAAGTCGTTTCCCGATCCAATCCAGGTGTCGAAACACATCCGGAATACAGATTTTCCGTAAAAATTGTTAAACCCAAAAAATCCCAAAAAACCATTTCTCACAAATCCGTACTTTTGACCAAGCATGCAAGAAGAAAAAGTAATCCTGGTAAACGAGAATGACGAGCAAATCGGCCTTATGCCCAAGCTCGAGGCCCACGAGAAAGCCGTGTTGCACAGAGCGTTTTCGGTTTTTATCCTAAACGACAAAAACGAATTGATGCTGCAACAGCGCGCGGCCCAAAAATACCATTCGCCTTTGCTGTGGACGAACACTTGCTGCAGTCATCAACGCGAAGGTGAATCGAACCTCGAGGCCGGAACCAGAAGACTTCGCGAGGAAATGGGCTTCGAGACAGAACTGCGCGAACTCTTCCATTTCATCTACAAAGCGCCTTTTGACAACGGTTTGACAGAGCACGAACTCGACCATGTCATGATCGGATTCTACAAAGGCGAACCCAAGATCAACGAAGAAGAGGTCGAAGATTGGAAATGGATGGCGATCGACGACGTGAAACGCGACATGGAAAGACGTCCCGAACTTTACACGATCTGGACGCGCATCATTTTCGATGAATTTTATCACTATCTTGACGAGCACAAGGTTTAGAGTCGGCATAAAAGACGTCTCAGAACCCATTATTCATTATTAATTATCAATTATTAATTGAAAGCCACCGTTTCCAGAAAAGCACATTTTAACGCCGCGCACCGTTTGCACCGCCAGGATTGGTCGTTCGAGAAGAACGATTCGGTTTTTGGCAAGTGCAACAACGCGAATTTTCACGGACATAATTACGAGCTCATCGCAAGCGTGACAGGCGAAGTCGATCCTGAAACCGGATACGTGATAGACATCAAAACCCTGGCTGACATCATTTATGAAGAAGTTGAGGTGCCGTTCGACCACAAAAATCTCAACCTCGACGTGCCCGAATTCGCCCAATTGATCCCAACGGCCGAGCACATCGCCTACATCATCTGGCAAAAAATGCGTCCGCGCCTCGACGCCGGCCTTTCGCTCGAGATCACGCTTTACGAAACACCTCGAAATTTTGTAACCTACAAAGGCGGGTAAATTGGTAACTTGTCGAAGGTTTTTATTTTTAGGAGCAAAATCCTGCTGACCCGCTTTCAGCTTTCTTGAAAACAACCGTTTTTTCAGCCTTTGCAACGAGCTTCCTTCGGTCGCTGTCGCAAAAGCGAAAAATCTGGCCGTTTCCTGCAAAAGGCTGACCGCTTGCATCAGGGCTATTTCGGTGGCAGTAGAGTTGCAGTGGCAGAAGAAGCAGTGTCGAGACAAAGTCCCAGCATCAAGGGCAGAAATCAAAATTGGCCAAAATATAAAAACTCAAAAATCTTAATGTCCTTAATGATCTTAATGTTTCAAAATTTTGGTTCTCGCTGTAAATCCGCGGAAGCGAAGATCTTGATTTTTATCAACGAATAACGAATGTTAAACAACGAATAACGAATGTTGAACAACGGATAACGAATGTTGAACAACGAATAACGAATGTTGAACAACGAATAACGAATGTTGAACAACGAATAACGAATGTTGAACAACGAATAACGAATGTTGAACAACGAACAACGAATGTTGAACAACGAACAACGAATAACCAAACGATTTCCAATAATGAACTTATATCCCATTCAATTCCATCCGATACTAAAAGAAAGAATTTGGGGCGGAACCAAGCTAAAATCTGTCCTGAACAAAGAAATAACAAGCGACATCACCGGCGAAAGCTGGGAACTTTCTGGAGTGAAAGGCGACGTGAGCGTGGTTTCGAACGGAGAATACAAAGACAAATCGCTCAACGATCTTCTGGAACAATTCCCCAACGAACTCCTCGGAGCCAAAATCCACGACAAGTTCGGAAAAGAATTCCCGCTTTTGTTCAAATTCCTGGACGCGCGCGAGGATTTGTCCATTCAGGTGCATCCAAACGACGACTTGGCCCAAAAACGCCACAACTCGTTCGGAAAGACTGAAATGTGGTACGTCATGCAAGCCGATTTCGATGCCAAGATCATCGTCGGTTTCAAGAACAAATCGCGACGTGAGGAATATCTTTTCAACCTCGAACAAAACTCGCTTCTCGACATTCTCGACACGATTCCAACCAAAAAAGGCGATTCTTTTTTCCTTGAAACGGGAACGGTCCACGCGATTGGCGCCGGAAACCTGATCGCCGAAATCCAGCAAACATCTGACATAACTTATCGCCTTTACGACTTCGATAGAAAAGACGCCAACGGAAACAAGCGAGAACTGCATGTCGATCTGGCTTTGGACGCGATCAACTACGACCTGACCGATACCCAAAAATCGTACTCCGACCGCGAAGACCAAGCCAATACGATCGTGGATTGCCCGTATTTTCACACGAGCGTCATTCCGCTGAGACACGAGATGGAAGTTTCAAAAGACGGCGAAAGTTTTACGGTCTATATGTGTGTTGACGGTCACTTCGCGATTGAGTTGGGCGAAACCAAATACGAATATAAAGTTGGCGATACGGTCTTGATTCCGGCGGCTTTGAAGCACTTCAAAATCACGGGTTACGGAACGCTTCTCGAAGTTTTTGTCCCGTAACGAAAAGATTGTGTACTTTTGCACCGCAATTCAAAATAAAAAGAGAAATGGCAAACGTTAAGAACCTTAAGAAAGAAATCAATTACGTCGTTAGCGACATCATTGAAGCTGTTTACATCCACGAGATGACTTCATCAGGACAACCAACTTCAGAAAGCAACGCTGTGATCGACGAGGCAATCGCCACTTTCGATGCTTTGGTAGCAAAAATCAACGCAAAAGGTGTTGAGAACAAAAAAGCGCATTTTGCCGAAATCCGCAAGGAATTTGAAGCATCTGCAAACCAATTGGTTGCAAAAATTAATGCACTTTAAGCCAAAAAACAGGCAATATTTTTTTGCAGATATGAAATTGACTTCTATATTTGCACCGAAATAATGAGACGCCGGTGTAGCTCAGCTGGCTAGAGCAGCTGATTTGTAATCAGCAGGTCGTGGGTTCGAGTCCCTCTATCGGCTCATTAAAAAAACCACTCCAAATCGGGGTGGTTTTTTCGTTTAAGGCACTTTCCCATTTAAGCCAGTATTCTTTGCGACTGTAGATTTTCTATTCTAAAATTCCGTCAAAAGAAAAAGCCGTCCCAAATAGAACGGCTTTTGTATTTTCAGGTGTGAATCAATTCATCGCGACAGGCGTTTCGAGTTTGAGTCTTTCCTCATAAAGTTGCTTGAGGATTTTGCCGTATTTCGATGCGGCGATTTTTGGCGTTATGGCGTCGATTACCTGTTTCATGAAAGGCAATCCGAGGTTTGGCGTTTCGGCAATCACGATGTAGGGCGCGATTTCAGAATCCTTGTGGTTGATCGCAAAATTTGCCGTGTAGAGATAGCGGCGTTTCATTGCGCTTTCGTACTTGGCGATTTCGGTGTCCGGCAAAGTCTTGTTCTTGATTTGGGCTTCCATGTCCTTGACCTTGATCTCCAATTCCTGACCCACGAAACGCGACTTGATCTGGTTGTATTCCTCGAGTAGTTGTTGGTTTTTCGAACCTGTGATCTTGGCTTTGGCGTAATAAGTTTCCAAATCTGTATCGATCGTCATTTTGCCAGGTTCGGCGAAGAACGGCAAACTGTTGTCGATCGAGGCCGTTTCACCTCTGTCCAAAAACAGATAAAGCATTTCCGGTTCCTTGATGTCGACTGCGGTTTTGAAATCAGACTTTCCGTCGAAAACGATCGTATCGATGTTGACCAGAACCGTGTCCTGAATCTGCTTCAAATAGAGCGTTCCTTTTTTAAGGCCTTTGATCGTGCCCGAAATTTCGAGATTGCCTTTTTTTTCCTCTTTCGAACAAGAGGCGAGTATCGTGAATGCGAACAAAGCCGCCAGTGTCTTTTTCATGTGAAGTTCGTTGGTGCGCAAAAATAAAAAAATCCGCGACGCAGGAAACCCGTTCGCGGATGTATTTTAAAAACCGGATTCAGATTACTTTTTCAGCCAAGCTTTCCTGAGTTTGTCTTTGCTGTGATCTGTAACGGCATAACCTGTGGCGTCCTCATAAGGCAATTTCACCTTTCCTTTCGCAGTGGCAGATTTTCCGTCGCGCTTGTAAACGATCGTGATGTCGTCGCCTTCTTTCCAAGCCTGGCTTCCCATGACAAGGTCGTAGATATTGTCGAGGTTGTAAGCTTTTCCGTTTACTTCAGAAATCACGTCTCCGCCTTTAAGGCCAAGCGTTTTCCAGAAGTCGTTCAACTCGATTCCGGCAACGACACTGATCGCTTTGGAATCCGGATCAACCTGCACGTATGGCGTCTGACCTTTGATGAAGACATTTCCGGGAACTTTTTTGGTCTCTTTCGAAACACCGACTTTGGCAAAATACTCGTCATAGTTGATCGGAGTCGTGCCTTTGACGTATTTGTTGAGGAAATCGCCCACTTCAGGATAAGTCAACGAGACGATTTTCGGGAAAAGATCGGCGTCCTTGAACGATTTTTCCATTCCGTATTCTTTCGATAGTTTCTTCATCAAGTCGAGAATGCCGCGTTCTCCATTGCTTTTCTCACGGACGATGATGTCGATGCACATTCCGATTAGCGCACCTTTCTCGTAAACGTTCACATATTGCGCCTTGTAAGGATCGACCAGTACGTTCGAGCTCATTTCGGTAAACGACATCGTATCGTTCATTCTCGAAGCGTTCTGGATTTTTCCGGACATCCTCTCGAAGAATTCGTTTTCGTCGATCAAACCTTGGTTCACCTGGAAAAGGTTCGCGAAATATTCGGTTACGCCTTCGTACATCCAAAGGTGTTCTGACATTTTTGGAGCGGCATAATCAAAGAACTGGATTTGGTCGGCGTGGATCGTAAGCGGCGTCACGATGTGGAAGAACTCATGGGAAACCGTGTCGACCAACGCCGGAAGCAATTGTTCCTTTGGCATTTGCTCAGGGAAAACCACGGTCGTCGAAGTATTGTGTTCCAAAGCGCCAAATCCGTGCGCATCGGGTTTCGTCATATCTGACAGATACAAAATGATAGCATATTTCTTGGTAGAGTTGATCGGACCCAAAAACGCCTTTTGCGCCTTCATCATTTTCTCCATTTCGGGAGCGATGTCTTTCGCGTCAAAAGCGCCATTTGGAGAATAGATCGCCAAAACGATGTCCATATCGTCGACCTTGAAAGTCACCGAATTCGGCTTCGAATACATGATCGGATGATCGCCAACCTCGAAATAGCGGCTGTATTCAAAAATATCTTTTGTGTCCGAAGCGTCCGTATCGGTCAATGACGTCGCGCCCCAAAGATCGGCTGGATGCGTGATCGAAATCTGGTAAGGCAATTGGCCTTTGTCCTGGAAATAACCCACGAATCCGTGCATGTTCAGCATGAAGTTCTTTCCGGCTTCGATGTTCGTTCCGGCAGGAGAAAAAACCTTGTGCTTTTCTTCGATATCGTAAGTGTCGTTCACCCAATAGGAAACTTTCGCGAGTTTTTTCGCACCGGTGATTTCCCACGAATTGTCGTCGGTTTTGGCCACTACAAGCTCTTTTCCTTTTGCGTCGTAGGCTTTGAAATCATCGACGAATTTTCCGTAATCGTCCGTGGAATAAGTTCCCGGAACGGTTTTCGGGATGTGGTAAACGATTTTGTCCGATGAAATCGACGGAGCCGTGAGCGTCACGGGAACTTTGTCGTCCTTGACACCGTTGAGATCGATCGCGACCTTGATAGGATTCGCCTTTGATTTCGATTGGGCCGAAACTTCAAAACTCCACAAAGAAGCCACAAAAGCCAGCGCCAGCGCTATTTTTTTCATTTAAGTTGAGATTTATTTTAACGTTAGTGCGCGAAGGTAAAAAATAGTTACAGCGCTAGAGGGTTTTTATGAATGAATTAACGGCCGACACAAAAGCCTCGGAAATGGGCAATTCCGGTTTGTTGTAAGACTCGTAATTCTCGCTTTCGTCACCTTTTATCGTCTTGAAAATGTGGTTCATATCGGGCACGATCACGATTTTGGCGTCGGGTTTTGCGGCTTTGAGCAATTGCGCTTCCGATTCGCCAACCTGAATGTCCTTGCTTCCGTTGATGATCAACGTCGGAACTTTGATCTTCTTGATTTCGGCCACCGGATCATATTTCATCCACGAAATCATGTAAGGTTGCACGCTTTCGCGGAAAAGCATCGCCAGCGTTTGGTCTTCGAGCTTGAATGTTTCGCCTTTTTTGAGGATTCCGAAGTATTTCTCGATTTCAGGTTGCAGATTCGGAGCTTGTTTGGCGACTTGTTCGGTGATGATCTTGTCGATGCTTCGCCCCGGACCGGCAATCGAGATCAACGCGTCGGCATAACCTGTCGTAGCGAGGATTGCCACGAGCGAACCTTCGCTGTGCCCGCCAAGTACGATTTTGGAATATTTTTTCTGGTTCTTGAAAAACGTGATCACGTCTTTGGCATCCTTGACATAATCGTCGAAAGAGAGTTTTGTCTCGTCGATGTTGCCCGAGTTTATCATGGCGATGATACGCTTGTCGAAACTGTAAACCGCGATGCCTTGTTTGGCCGAAGCTTCGGCGAGCAATTTGAGGTTATCCGATTTCACTCCGGGTTGGTTGCCGTCGCGATCAGTCGGGCCAGATCCTGAAAAAAGGATCAGCAATGGTGTTTTTTTGGTGACGTCAGGCGTGTAAAGCGTTCCTTTTAGCGTTGCGTTCACGTCGACTTCAGCCGTTTTGAACGTGTTTTGTGCCGCCAATCCAATCGGAAGCAGCAAAATAAGCAGTAATTTCTTCATTTGTCGTTTGGTTGTTAAGAAGCGGGAATTTACGAAAAAACCCGCTTTTCGGGCGGGTTTCGTTTATCAGAATTTGTTTTTTATGTAATATTTGCCATCGAGATCTTCGTCGAAATCGTCAATTTTTGGAGCTTTCGGTTTTGGCTTCGCGGCAACGGCTTTTTTGCGCCAAACTTCGAAAGGATCGGGTTTGAGCAGCGTTTTCATGATTTCGATGATTTCCTGTTCAGAAAACCCGAATTCTTTTTTGATGGCCTCGAAGGGGTTGCGTTCTTCAAGCGCCAGTTTTTTTACGCGTGCGGTTTGCGCTGAGGAGATTTCAGGGCGTTTGCTCTTTCTCATTGGTAATCAGAAGAAAATTGTAATTGTGACCAGTTTTATTTTTCCAATATTAATAAAAATTCCAATCGGTTGACAAGGGTTTCAAAAATTTTTATTCCGATGGATTTCGCGTCGCCGGACGATATTTCCGAAAGGGGATTTTGAGCAGATTGCCAACCTCGTTATTGTCTTTCGGATCCATGTGCGTGTCGACGCCGTAGACGATTTCCTCGCGCTTGAGTTTCGAAAATGTCCCAAACAATCTGTCCCAAATCGAGAAAATGTTGCCGTAATTGGTATCGGTGTAAGGCAAGACATAATGGTGATGGACTTTGTGCATGTCGGGCGAAACGATTATGTAGCTTATCAAATTGTCCAAAGTCCGCGGAAGCGAAATATTGGCGTGATTGAACTGCGAAAAAACCACCGAAAGCGACTGATACAAAAAAACCAGCCACATCGGACTGCCCGAAACCAGCACCGCCAAAGCTGTAAACAAAAATCGGATCACGCTTTCGCCGGGATGATGCCGATTGGCCGAAGTCGTGTCAATCCAGGTATCGGTGTGGTGAATCAGGTGAAAACGCCACAAAACCCGGGTTTTATGCTGGACGAAATGCGCAAGCCAAGCTCCGATAAGATCCAGAATCAGCAATCCCAGAATCGCGTACAGCCAAATGTTCATTTCGGGCAACCAATTCAGGATTCCGAAGTTCTGCGAATGCACAAAATCGGCGGCTTTGAGCAAAACGAAAGCCAGCACGAAATTCACCACGACGGTCGTAAGCGTAAAGAAAATGTTGATCGACGCGTGGCGCCACTTTTTGTAGTCGAAGCGAAACAGCGGAAAAGCGTTCTCGACAATCCAGAAAATCGCGATGCCGCCAGCGAGAATGGCCGCGCGGTGAGCCGATGGAATCGTCGAAAAATAGTCGATTATGGTTTGCATAGCGAAAATAGGACTTTTACGAAAGTAACGAAATCGTATTCGCCAGCGTATTTTCGCGCAAATTTTAACGCCCGAACTTCACGATGAAAGTCGTTCCGGTTTTCCCGTCGCTTTCCACCGAGATCGTTCCTCCGAGGTTTTCAATCTGCGCTTTGGTGATGAAAAGCCCGATTCCCTTGGCTTCAGGATGTTTGTGGAACATTTGGTACATGCCAAAAACCTTGTTTCCGTGTTTTTCGAGATCGATCCCGAGTCCGTTGTCCTGAATGTGGAGCGCGATTTCGCCGTCAATATATTGTGTCCACGCCTTGATTTCGGGCAAACGTTCGGGCGATTTGTACTTCATCGCATTTCCGATAAGATTCTGCAACACACTTTCAAGATAGATTTTCGAGAACATCACGGTCTTTACCTGGGCGAAGTCAGAAGTGACCGATGCTTTGTGGTTCAGGATATCGCCCTGAAGCGTTCCGACGACCTTGTCGAAAACCTCGTCAAAAGAAACAGATTCCTTCTCCAAAGCCTTGTTCTTCTTGATCCGAAGAATTTCTATAAGATCATTCAAAGATTCGTGAAGGTTGTGCGCGACCTTTTTCATCATCGCGAAAATATTCTTGTATTCCTCGATCGAACTCTCTTCGTCCACAAGCGAAACCAGCGATTGCATATTGCTCGAAGACGAACGCAGATTGTGAGAAGTGATGTTGGCGAAGTCGTTCAATTGTTGGTTCTGGTAAGCCAATTCTTCGCCAAGCTTGCTCTGGATTTGCCCGTCGAGAATGATTTGTTTGGCGTTCAGTCTGATTCTCGAATAAGCGAAAACGACCAAGATCATCGTCGCGATCACGAACAAGACGAAGTTGATGTTGCGCGCTTTGACGTTTTCGTCCGTATCGGCCATTTTCTCATTGAGGATGTTCACCTGAAGTTCTTGGTAAGCCGCGATTTTCTAGCGGATCGAATCCATGATTTCCTTTCCTTTTTCAGAAGAAATCAAGTCGACGGCCGCATCCATGCCTTTTTCGCGTCGGGTTGCAATCGTCAGGATCGTAAATTCCTTTTTGTGTTCGATCAGGCTTTTGAGTTCGGCGATACGATCTACGTCTTCCTTGTGACTGCCTTGCATATCTTCGAGCGAATCGATCCAGTGGTCGACGTCTTTTTTGCCACTTTCGTAGATTGACAGGAAATTTTCTTTTCCGGTGATTGTGTAACCGCGGCCGCCCGTTTCGACGTCGGTCATGCTCGAAAGGATTTTTTCGAGAACGGTGTTGGAATTGTAGGTCCGGACAAGTGCCGCGCGATTTTGGGTAACCGAAGCAGCTCGGTTGTAAGTTGAATAGACCAGAATGCAGAACACGATCGCAACGGCCGCAAACGCGAGGTCTATCTTGTTTTTAAGCGATAAAGGTTTCATTGTGTTTGGATGGTTTCATCGGACTTTACTCCGATTGATAAGCGAATTTAGGGCAAAAAACATTTGGGTAAAAACCGATGTACGAGAGGAAAGCCCGTTTGGTTTTGCCTCAGAAATTTGAAACTGTAAGAAAATTTGTAATATGATTGACGAATTGCGAATTATCGGTTTAGAGATCAATGGAATGTTAGACGATTTTCGATTTTTTACCGATAATAAGTATGTGGAAAACTATTTGCTTTTTATCGGATAAATGCTAAAAACCGATAGGTTCAACCGACGAATATCGTGTATTGCCAAGCCCATGCAATAAGCAAAAGCTGTAAAGGAAGCCGCACGAGCCGAACCCATTTCGGAAGTCCCAAAGCGGCAGATTCATTGGTGAGCATATAAACGTTCGCGGGAAAAATCGCGATCAGCAGCACAATGATTCCAACTGCGGAATATCGTGAAACGGCAGGAATGCAAAGTCCTATGCCAAGCGAAATCTCGGCAATGCCACTCAAAATGTTCAGCAACTTCGGATTCGGCAAATAGTCCGGGATCATCCTGGCGTAAAGCCTCGGCTTGCGAAAATGGTTCAGACCCGCCAAAATGTACAAACCTGCCATCAGGTACAAATGCCACGCAAATTCCATAATCGGTTTTCTTGAAAGTTAAGTGTTTTTGCGTTTGCCCTTTCGGAAATTAACGTTCATGATCACGATGGCAAACAAAATCAGCGCAATCCCAAACCACTGCAATGCCGTCACTTTCTCGTGCAAAAGCAGCCAGGCCATCGTCACCGAAACCGGCAATTCGAGAGCAGAAACGATGCTTCCAAGCCCGATTCCCGTTTTCGGAAAACCCATATTGAGCAGAATAGGAGGAATGATCGTCCCGAAAATCGCCACGAACAATCCCCATTTGTAGAAAATGTCGTAGTTGAAAGGCGTGTGTTGCGTGGCCAAGGCAAAAAACAGGATTACGACCGCGCCGCCCAAAAGCATGTACAAACTTCGCAGCGAAGACGAAAGCGAAACGGCGATGCGGTTCGAGGTGAACATTGTCGTCGTGAACGAAGCCGCGGCGAGCAACCCCAAAACAAGTCCGCGCCAATCGAGTCCGGCTACGTTTTCGACCAGATTCGTCGCCAAAGCCGTTCCTATCAAAACCACGAAGACGGCCGCAATCTTGAGCGGAGACGGACGCTTTTTGTCAAGAAACATCTCCAGAAGCACGCCTATCCAAACCGTTTGCATCAAAAGCACGATACCGATCGAAACCGGAATGAACTTCACGGCCATATAATAGAAAATGCTAGTCAACCCCGTGGAAGTTCCGGCGAGCAGCAATTGTTTTATATCGGTTTTTGTCGCTTTTGGCTCATCGGTTTTTTTCTTGCGGAAAGCATTGATAAGCAACAAAGCCAGAATCCCGATAATGAATTGGGACGAAATCACTTCGGCAGGCGTGAAAGGCAATCCCGTGACGCCTTTGTCGTGGTAAGCGAGTTTCACGAAAGTGGCGAGCATGCCGTAACTCGTGGCACCAAGCCCGACTAGAAATACGCCTTTGAGAATGTTGTTGTTTGACATCGGAATTTTTAAAAAAGCCTGCAAAGATAGGCAATTCCGATTCACGAAAAATGCAGTTTATTTGAGATTCCAACCCGAAGCAACCAACTTCCGCTTACAGCCAAAACAAAATCCTGTCTCGAGATCTTTGGTGTTCTTGCCTTTCGCGTCTCGCATGAAACACGATTTTTCGGGGCAATGCGGCAAGCCTTCGGTGTGTCCGAGTTCGTGGATGGCGACTTTGTAAAGTTGCTCGGGTTTTTTGGTTTTGGACAGCCGAAAAGTCGAGGCAACGCAAGATTTTCCGGGGCAAAATCCCAAACCCATCACGCCCCAATCTTTGAACTTGCCTTTTGTCGTCGAAATGTCTTTGTTGGTGAGTCCGATGACGAGCTGGTTTCCCGGCGTGCGTCTTTCGAGAAAACGAATGATGGAATCGGCACGACGGCGCGTTTTGGATGCATTCCAGCTGTCTTTCGGAAAATCGATGCTGGGCAGGATTTTTACATCGGAGTAGATTTTTGAAATTTCCGTCCGGATTTTTTCCGCATCGGAACCTGAGAAATCGGAAAAAGGTTGAAGGAAAATCGTGCGTTTTTCGGCATCGGAACATCCGAAGACAAAAAATAGCACCACCAAAAAAGGCATCCGCGGAAGCGAAAATCCAAAACTAGATTTCGATGTCCAAGCCATATTTCTGAAGTAATCCGAGAGTGGCCGCAAGCTCAATTTTCATGCCGCGAACGGAGTTGTTCTCAGGATCGATCGTGAAATTTCGGGAAGACCGAAAATCGGCTTTTTCGAGATTCGTGTTGTCGAAAATCGCGCGCGAGAAATCGCAATCGGTAAAAACGGCTTGGTTCAGATCTGTTTCCGAAAAATCGACCTCTCGCAACGAACAGCCCAAAAAGTGTCGCCTGCGAAGTTTCATCCTGAAAAACGAGGCGAAATCGAGTTGACAATTCTCGAATTCGGCCGAGAAAATCATCGTGTTGCACTGGTCGAACCGAAAGCCCAAAAGTTTGCAACCGCGAAAAGTAACGTCGCGAAAACCCGTTTTGGAAACGCGCGACATGCTGAAATTGCAGTCCTGGAAAACACAGTCGACAAAGCTCGAATTCCCAAAATCGACGTTCGAAAAATCGACGTTTTCAAATGTACAATTGTCGTATTCGCCTTTTTTGAATTCGAAATTGCGATCCAATGTTTGGTCTGCGGTAAATGCCATTTCGCAAAAATAAGCATTCGGCAGCACGAAACTCGGTGTTTGGTTATTTTGGACGTGACGACGCGTCAGAGAAAAAGTCCGGCCATCAATTCGTAAGACCGTTTTCTGTCTTCCCAACTTTCGGTGGGCGTCGCGATCATGATCTCGTCGGTTTCGTACCTGTCGGCGATCTTGAGGAATTCCGACTTGATCTTTTCTGGCGTTCCGGCCACGAAACGTCCGCGGTTAAAGGCCATTCGCGCTTTTTGTTGCATCGAGAAATTCATTTTCTTGATTTCTTCCAGCGTTGGATAGTCGCCTTGTCCGCCCATTTCGATGTACAGGATCCGAAACTGGAAATCGGTGATCCAATCCTGCACTTTTTGTTCGTCTTCGGAACAGAAGCCAAAAATCCCTACGTTCACCTTTGGTGTCTTGAGTTCCTTCGATGGCTTGAAATTGTGCCGATAGAATTCTGCGGTATCCGGTCCGCCTTCGGGATTTATGAATTGGGCGAACGACAGTGCAAAACCGAAATGTGCAGCAAATTGGGCGCTTCCGCCGCTTGAGGTAAGCATCCACATTTCTGGCAATTCGTCAGGTTGCGGATACGATTTCACTTTTTCCTGAACCGAATCAGGTTCGCTATCGCCTCTGAAAAACGCCTGGAGATCGATCAATTGCTGATAAAAATCCTTTTCCGAAAACTGGTTCGAAGGATTCAGAAGATAAGCCGACAACCTGTCGCCGCCGGGCGCGCGTCCAATTCCCAAATCGATCCTGTTCGGGTAAAGAGTCTCGAGCAATCCGAAGTTCTCGGCAACTTTCAAAGTGCTGTGATTGGGCAACATGATTCCGCCCGAACCAACGCGGATCTTTGAAGTCTGGGAAGCCAGATATGGAATCAGGACTTCGGGCGCGGTTCCGGCCACAAGTTTGAAATTGTGGTGTTCGGAGACCCAAAAACGCGTGTAACCGAGCTGTTCTGCAAGGTGGGCGAGTTTGCCCGATTCCTCAAGTGCTTCGCGTGCGTTCGAGCCGCGTCTTATCTGGGATTGGTCGAGAACCGAAAGTTGGAGTTTTGTCATTCCGTAAAGGTAAATCACAAAAAAAGGCCGCGCTCCAGAATTAACAAAGCATTGAAGAAACTTGCTTTACTCGAGGAAAGTTATGTGATGTTTGTTCGGTTTTTCCAGTTTTCGGCTGTCATTTCAAACTTGATTTCACTTCCGTGGAAGCCATTTTTCGACCATCCGGAAAGCTCGTAGAATTTTTCGGCTCTCGTATTGGGCGAAGTGCCGAGCCAAACGTATTTTTTGTTTTGGGAAAAATACCAATCGAGCATGACATCGTGAAGTTGTCGGCCGATGCCTTTTTGGTCGTGGTCCGGATGCACGAAAAGCGCCCAGATGTTCTCGTCTTTGAGATCGGCGATCGAGAAGCCGACAATTCGTGAACCGATTTCGAAAATCCAGCCTTTTCCTCGTTCAAAAAGAAATTCGCGGCAATCGTCGTCCGAAACCAACGCCGGATTGGAAAGCGTATTCTCTTTTACGGCATTTCGTACGATTTGAATTTGTTCGATGTCTGCCAAAATGGCTTCGCGCAAACCCATTTTAGGCGGGAACCGAAATTTCGGTGGTAAAATCGTTGTTGTTCACCACGCGATCGTGCTTGGCCGAACAATTGAATATGAGCCCGAGATAAAGCAAACCTGCCGCGGCGACGGCGATTCCCAGGATCAGGAAGTTTGGCGTGTTGAAGATTCTTTTCATGATTAGGTTGATTGATGTTTCGGAGTAGACGAAAATCGTGCCGAAATGTTACAGAAATCATAAAGTTTTTTGGTGACGCGGAGTTTTTAACTCCGCGGACTGTGTGTCGGAGTTTGCAACTCCGGCTTTTAAATTCAGAAAAGTCCGGCCAATACTTGGTTTTCAATGCCGATTTTTTTGTAATCGAAACCCAGTTTTTGCTGCAACAAACTCGCGTAGACACTGCGAAAATCGATTTGGTGTTTCAAATCGCCATTGTCCAAATCGGAAAGGTTCGGGTTTTGGCCGATGACTTTGCCTTTGTTCTGTCCGCCAATCACGAACATCGGAGCGGCTGTTCCGTGGTCGGTGCCGCGGCCGTTGTCTTTCACGCGTCGCCCGAACTCCGAAAAAACGACGATTGTCACGTTTTGTAATTGATTCGATTTTTTTAAGTCGGAGTAAAAGCTGAAAACCGCATCATTGAGTTCACTCAGGCGATTTTTGTGCAAAGCCAGTTGGTTGTCGTGCGTATCGAATCCGTTCAAGGACGTGTAATAAACCTTGGAATTGAGATTGCCTTTGATGAGTTTTGAGATCCATTCGAGGTTTTTTCCAAGGTTGGTTTTCGGATACGAAACGTCTGACGCGGCGGCTTTCGACAAAGCATTCTGAATGTCGTCCGAACCTTCGACAACGGAACCCGCAATTTTGCGCACAAAATCCAACTGCGGATTGTCCGAAAGTTTCACACCCGAATTTTCCTTGTTCCGAACCACAAAACGCGACGGATCTTTGACCGTGATCGCATTCGGCTCATCGCCTTTGAGCGCCAGATTGTCAATGGAATCGATGTTCACGCCAGCCGTAAGTTCGTTATCCTTGCACTGCAAATCGAGGTAACGGCCGAGCCAGCCTTGCGTGAGATATTCGTTCGAAGCCGAAGCCGTCTGCCAGATTTCCTGACTGCGAAAATGCGAGCGAACAGGTTCTGGATACCCGACATTTTGCACGATCGACAAATTTCCGTCCTGTTGCAGCTGCGCAAAACCCGACAAAGCCGGATGAAAAGCCATGCCTTTGTGAGCGCTGATGACTTCGGAATTGTGCAATGCGATCGCCGGCCGAAGTTCCTGATACAAAACGTCGTCATAAGGAACGAAAGTGTTCAGCCCGTCGTTTCCACCGTTGAGTTGGACGAAAACCACGCTTTGTTCGCCAACGACCAAATTCGATTGGTTGCCGAAGGCGTAAAGGAAATCGGGAAGGAGCAAAGTGCCTCCGGTAAAAGTTCCGGTCAACGTCAAAAATTTTCTCCTGTTCATGGTTTTGCGTTTAGATGAGTTGGAATTCGGGCGTTTTGACCATATCGTTGAACAACCTCAAAACGGTATTTTCGGCTCCGGGCGATTTTGGGTCGAAGTCATATTTGAGCAATTTTTCGAAATCGTCCTGAAGATTCTTGTCGGTCGTGAATAGCAAACGGTCGGTCAAAGCCGAAATGATCTCGAGATTGTCGCCGTTCTTTGGAAAGTTAAGTTCGATGTCCAAACGCGTTTCTTTGTCGGGCGTCTCGTTTTCGTCCATCAATTCCTTGGGCTTTCCGCGGTTGATGTTTTTTCCGGCGCACAAAGCATCGGCTACGGTATTGCGTTGCAGGAAAATCTGCGAGGTGAGCCACGACCTGCCGCCATCCCAACCTTTCACATTTGGTTGGTTGAACAAATCCATGCCTTGCTGGCGCAGGAAAACCGCAACGGCATAAGATGGTTTGCGCTTGATTTTGAGTTCGTCCCACAACTGCAAAACGTAAGTCAGCGGATCCTTGATTTTCGAACCGGCGCTGTCTTTCGCAAATTCTTCGGTAAAGATCTTGGTCAGAAATGGCTTGAGTTCGAAGTTCGACTCACGCAGGAAATCGCCGTAATACTTGACGAGTTTTTCATCGGGATTGTCGTAAATGAACCATTTGAGGATTTTTCTCGTGATGTGGTAAGGCGCATTCGGCTGATCGAAAATGATGTCGACGAGATCGTCGGCCTTGAATTTCCCGGATTTTCCAAAGTAAACGATAACTTCGTTGTCTTCGAATTTAGGACGATAAACCGCGCTGTCGTTTCCAAGATGGAGTCCGGCGAGCGCTTTTGCCCCGTTCTTGATGTCGTCTTCCGAATAATTCCCGATTCCGATAGTAAAAAGTTCCAGTAATTCGCGACTCAGATTCTCGTTGATTTTCCCGACGCGATTGTCAGTATTGTCGAGATAACGCACCATCGCATTCGACTTGAGAATGGCTTTGGTCAAGGTCTTTAGATTGCCGAAAGCGTGCTGGCGCAAAATCGCGTTGTGCTGGTAAATCCACCAATTCATCTTGACTTTTTGGGCCGATGCAACAAAGTGATTGTGCCAGAAAACGGTCATTTTCTCACGAAGCGGAAACTCCGACGAGGTCATTTTGTCGAGCCACCAAACACGCAGTTCCAAAGCATTGCGAAGTTGTCTGCGAAGCGCTTTCTTGTTTTCTTCACTTGCCGAATCTTTTATCCTTTGCCGATATTGTTGAAATTCCGCCAAGGTTTTGGGATCGTCATCAAGACATTTCGGACCAGACTTGTCGTAAGAAGCCGAAAACGAATCAGACAGGAATTTTTCGAGGCCTTTCTTGCCGATGGCGTCAGAATGTTTGCCCGAAAATCCGAGGCGTAGCGACCAAAGCGTGTTGCGGTTCATGGCATCTTTTTTAGTAAGACCGGATTTTCCCGATCGGGTTTAAAATAAAACGTGAAATTTTGGAGTTATTTGAGAAACCTTCCAATATGAAACTCACGGTCTTCGTGGCGTTTATCGCTTTTGTGTGCTGTAATTCGGCCGATTCTGCCTTGGCGGATAAATTTCCGGAGAAAAATTATTCCTCTGAAAACGACGAGGCTTTGGCTTTCTGTAAGAAGAAAGGCTTCAACGAGGATTTTTATTTCCTGGTCGATCTGAGCATCCATTCGGGCAAAAACCGATTTTTCATTTACGATTTCAACCAGAAAAAGATCGTTGGGCAAAACCTTGTAACACACGGAACCTGCGACATTCCGACGGAACATCAGGACATGTGGGAAAAGGCGCGTTTCAGCAATACGAACGACAGTCATTGCTCGGCCTTTGGCAAATACAAGATTGGCGCGCGCGACAAAAGCGCTTGGGGAATCAAGGTCAAATATTGGCTGCAAGGTTTGGAAAAATCGAACGACAACGCCGAGAAACGCGTTATTGTATTGCATTCGTGGGAAGCCGTGGCAAACAAGGAAATCTATCCGGAATTCTCGCCTTTGAGTTGGGGTTGTCCGGCGGTTTCCGATTCATTTATGGAGCAATTGGATGTGCGTTTGCAAAAAACCAGGAAACCGGTTTTGCTTTGGATTTTGGGGTAATTATGTTCGTTGTTCAACATTCATTATTCGTTGTTCAACATTCGTTATTCGTTGTTCAACATTTCTTCAAATTCAAATTTCCCGCTTCTGCCGATTTTAACCTTGGTTTTTTTTGAACCATTAAGATCGTTAAGAACATTAAGGTTTTTCATACGATCATTTTGCCTTCGTCTTTTGTTGTTCAACATTCGTTATTCGTTATTCAACATTTCTTCAAATCAAATTTCCCGCTTCCGCAGATGCGAACCTTAAATTTTTTAACCATTAAGATCATTAAGATCATTGAGGTTTTTCAGACGATCATTTTGCCTTCGACCTATTTTGTTCAAAATTCGTTGTTCGTTATTCGTTGTTCAACATTTCTTCAAATTCAAATTCCCTGCTTCTGCCGATTTTAACCTTGATTTTTTTTGAACCATTAAGATCGTTAAGATCATTAAGGTTTTTCATACGATCATTTTGCCTTCGACCTTTTTCGTTCAACATTCGTTGTTCGTTATTCGTTGTTCAACATTTCTTCAAATTCAAATTTCCCGATCCCGCAGATTCAAAAAAAAAGCCCGCAGTTTTCCGCGAGCTCAATTTTGAAATTATGTTTTTTTATCGGATCAACCCGAAACTGCGTTTTACGAAAGCTGTCAGTTCTTCGCCTTTTAGCAGATTCTGCGAAAGTTTGGCCAAATCCAACGCCTGTTTTACCAAGTTTTCCTGAGCCGATTTATCGTCCGTACTCAAAATGGTCGATGCGAGTTCGGAATTCGAATTCACGATGAGATTGTACATTTCCGGAAAATTTCCCATTCCGAACATTCCGCCACCGCCAGATTGACTCATTTCCTTCATTCTTCTCATGAATTCGGGTTGCGTGATGATAAACGGAGCCGATTCGCTGTCAAGCGCTTCCAGCTGAACAGTGTAAGTCGCCGAAGGAACGATGCTTTGAACTGCCGTTTTGAGTTTTTCCTGCTCGTCGTCCGACAATTTCGAGATCGAAGTCTCGTCTTTTTTGATAAGATTGTCCACGTGATCAGAATCGACGCGAACGAAAGTCATGCTGTCGTTGTCGCTTTCCAGTTTTTGGATCAGATGCGAGGCGATCGGTGAATCCATAAGCAAAACCTCGTAGCCTTTCGTCTTTGCCGCATCGATGTACGAGTGTTGCGCATCTTTGTTTTGGGCATACAAAACGACGAGTTTTCCGCCATTGTCGGTTTGGTTTTCCTTGAGATTTTCCTTGAGTTCCTCGAGCGTGTAAAATTTGTCGTCAACCGTCGGATAAAGAACGAATGCGCCCGCTTTTTCGTAGAATTTGTCTTCGCTCAACATTCCGTATTCGAGCACGATCTTGATGTCATTCCATTTCTGCTCGAAATCTGCGCGGTTCTCGTTGAACAAAGATTTGAGTTTGTCGGCAACTTTTCTCGTGATGTAATTCGAGATTTTCTTGACATTCCCGTCGGCTTGCAGATACGAGCGAGACACGTTTAGCGGAATGTCCGGAGAATCGATCACGCCGCGAAGCATCGTAAGGAATTCAGGCACGATTCCTTCGACATTGTCGGTCACGAAAACCTGGTTCTGGTACAATTGGATCTTGTCCTTCTGAATCTGCAAATCCTTCGAGAGCTTAGGGAAATAAAGGATTCCCGTCAAATTGAAAGGATGGTCGACATTCAAATGGATGTGGAAAAGCGTGTCCTCGAACTGCATCGGATACAATTCGCGGTAAAAGTTCTGATAGTCGTCATTCGACAATTCCGAAGGCTGTTTCGTCCAAGCCGGATTCGGGTTGTTGATGATGTTGTCAACCTCGACATCTTCCATTTTTTCGTCCTCGCCAACGCCAAACGCTCGCTGTTCTGTCTTTGTCCCGAATTTGATCGGAACCGGCATGAACTTGTTGTATTTGGAAAGCAATCCCGAGATTTTGTGGTCTTCGAGGAATTCGAGCGAATCTTCGGCTACGTGAAGCACGATTTCGGTTCCGCGGTCGGTTTTGTCCGATGGTTCGAGTGTAAACTCAGGACTTCCGTCGCAAATCCAGTGCACCGCCGGTTCGTCCTTGAACGATTTGGTGATGATCTCGACTTTTTCGGCTACCATGAACGCAGAGTAGAATCCGAGTCCGAAATGTCCGATGATTCCTGAATCCTTAGCCGATTCTTTGTACTTCTCAAGAAATTCTTCCGCACCCGAAAAAGCGACCTGGTTGATGTACTTTTCAACTTCTTCGGCTGTCATGCCAAGACCTTGGTCGATAATGTGGATTTTCTTGTTTTCCTTGTCGATCCTGACCTCGATGACAGGATTGCCATATTCGACTTTCGCCTCGCCTATGCTTGTGAGGTGTTTCAGCTTCAAAGTCGCGTCGGTCGCGTTCGAAACCAATTCGCGAAGGAAGATTTCATGGTCGCTATAAAGGAATTTCTTGATTAACGGAAATATGTTTTCTACCGAAACATTGATTTTTCCTGTTGTCATATCTGTTTTGTTTAATTGGATTCGTATTCGGATTTGGGATTTTTCAAAAAAAATACCATTGGTTGCGCTTCTGACAAAATGTCTGTCATTGTTAATCTTTAATTAAATGTCGGACGAAAATTTAACAGAAATCGGCCACGCGACGTATCTTTAAATTAGCAAAATAACCTAAATCTAAAGCGTCACAAAATGAAACGATTACTATTTATTGGCCTTTTGGCGGTATTCGCCATCGGATGCAAATCCACTTCGGCCACGACGACAAAACTCGACAGATCGTCCCAATCGGACATCAAAGGCAACTGGACAATCGCCTCGGTTTCTTATCCCGGACAAAATTACATCACCGTGAATTCTTTCGGAATCGCTGACTCACAGTGTTTCGTGGGAAGCGCGTGGAAATTCGTGTCGAACAACAACAAAGGTACGATGGAATTGACCAAATCGGGTTGCACCTTCAGTTCTCCAATCACGTGGTTTGTCAACAAAGACGGACAATTCGTGCTTAAAGTGTTGAGTGCGGGCGAGAAAGCGAAACGAGTGCGCGACGGATACGTGCTGAATATCGCCAACCAATCCGAAACCTCGTTCCAATTGGTCGACAAAATCGATGTGGGCGGAAAAATGACCGATGTCGTGTACCAGTTCCAAAAAGTAAACTAAACTAAAATTGAACAAAATGAAAAAACTGACTATCATAGCCATGGCGATAATCACGACGGTATCGATGTCGATTACCGGATGTGAGGCCGTACAGAATACGAATCAAACCCAAAGAGGCGCCGCCGTTGGTGCCGTAAGTGGAGCCGTAATTGGCGGCGTTCTCGGAAACAACGTAGGAAAAGGCGGAAGAGGCGCGCTCGGAGCGATTGCCGGAGGAATCATCGGTGGTGTCGCGGGTGGCGTCATCGGGAACCGAATGGACAAACAGGCGCGTGAAATCGACAACGCCGTTCCCGGAGCCGAAGTGGAAAGAGTAGGCGAGGGAATCAAATTGACGCTCAAGGAAAATGCCGTGCGTTTCGACGTGAACAAATCGACTTTGACGCCAACGGCCAAGGCCAATCTCGACAAGCTGATTCCGGTTTTCAACAATTATCCAGATACGAACATCACGATTTTCGGATACACCGACAACACAGGAACGGTCGAGCACAACTTGACGCTTTCAGAGCAGCGCGCGGCTTCGGTAAGAAGTTATCTCTCCGGAAAAGGGTTGTCTTCAAGCCGATTCACGACAACAGGTTACGGAATCGCCGACCCGATCGCAACTAACGAAACCGCTGACGGACGCGCCCAAAACAGACGCGTGGAATTCGCGATCGTCGCCAACCAGAAAATGGTTCAGGACGCCCAAAACGGACAGTAAACCAAATCGCATAAAACATCAAAAGTCGCCTCGTGCGGCTTTTTTTGTGTCCCGATCTTTCATTTTTTTTGAACGAATATTAACAACGTTTTGCAAATCAGCCAACTCTGTCCTTTTTATCTTTGAACAACCAAAGAACACATCATGGCGACAGCAAACAAACCCAATCAGCAAAATCAATTCGTTACGGACGACAAGATTGTCGAACTTTATATGAATGACGTGCTGCAACACAATTCCGAACCTGGAAACGTTTATATTTTCTGCAAAAGAAACCACATAGAAGAAACCCAGTTTTACCAGTTTTTCAATTCGCTGGGCTCGATCAGACAAGAAATTTGGGTCAAGTTTTTCGAGAATGCCGAAGCGATAATGGCACAATCCCAAGATTATCAAGGGTATTCTGAAAAAGACAAATTGCTCACTTTGTACTACACGATTTTCGAGATCCTGACCTTGAACAGAACTTATGTTTCGTGGTCGTTGCGCGATAACAAACAAGGTCTCAAAAATCTCACTGACCTAAAACAATTCAGGAATCGCTTCAAGGAGTATGTCGAGGAATTGCTGAAAACGCAGAATCCCGAGAAATTCAGGAAAGTACGCGATTTGACAGAACCCGTTTTGAGCGAAGGCGCGTGGGTGCAATTCCTGTTCATCCTCAAATTCTGGCTCGACGACAATTCCAAAGGTTTTGAGAAAACCGATATCATCATCGAAAAATCGGTGAATACGGTCGTGAGTTTGCTTGACACCAAACCGCTTGAAAATTTGATCGACCTGGGGAAGTTTCTCTGGAAGAATTAGTTGCAGAAGCAGAAGCAGTGGCAGTTGCAGAAGCAGAAGCAGAAGCAGGCCACACGCTTTTGATCCGGCAGCTGCTTCTGGAAACCGCCGTCGCATCCGAAAAACAAAAATCCGACACAAGTATCGGAAAAACAGCTTATGGCCAATCGGTTACAAGCTTAAATTCCAAACTATGAAAACTTTAGATAAAATTCCCACCGGAAAAATCGGCCGTGCCAGCGAACTCGTCAAGACGGGATTCAAGGTTGGCGGCAATTATCTTGCTTATTACGGCGAGAAAATGGTGAATCCGAAACTGACCAAAGACAAACTCAACGAAAACAACGCCGAAGACATTTACGACGGACTCAAGAACCTCAAGGGAAGTGCGCTCAAGGTGGCGCAAATGCTTAGTATGGACAAGAGTATCATGCCGCAAGCCTATGTCGAGAAGTTCTCGCTTTCGCAGTTTTCGGTTCCGCCTTTGAGCGCGCCTTTGGTGAGAAAGACGTTCAAGAAATATTTCGGGAAATTCCCAGATGAACTTTTCGACAAATTCACGCCAGATTCCGTCAACGCCGCGAGTATCGGACAAGTGCACAAAGCAGAGAAAGACGAAAAACAACTCGCCGTGAAAATCCAGTATCCGGGTGTCGCCGAAAGCATTTCGAGCGATTTGGCGATCGTGAAACCGGTTGCGATAAGGATGTTCAACATCAAGGGAAAAGATTCCGAAAAATACTTCAAGGAAATCGAGGACAAGCTTTTCGAGGAAACAGACTATGTGAACGAATTGCGTCAAGGCAAGGAAATTGCCGAATCTTGCGCGTTGATCCCAAATTTGCGCTTTCCGGAATATTATCCGGATTGGTCAAACGACAAGATTTTGACGATGGATTGGATGCAGGGCGAGCACATATCGGAGTTCGCGTCCAAAAACTCAGATCAGGCCAAAGCCGATAAGTTGGGACAGGCGATGTGGGATTTTTACATGTTCCAGATGCACGGACTCAAAGCCGTTCACGCCGATCCGCATCCCGGGAATTTCCTTGTCGACAAAGACGCCAATCTGATCGCGATCGATTTTGGCTGCGTAAAGCAAGTGCCCGAAGATTTCTACGACCCTTATTTTGAGTTGGTCAGCCCCGAAATTTTCGACAATCCGATAGAGTTCGAGGCCAAATTGTTCGAGCTCGAGATTTTGCGCCACGACGACAAACCGTCCGAAAAGGCTTATCTGATAAAGCTTTTCAAGGAATTGCTCGACGTCTCGACAATGCCTTACAGAACTGACAACTTCGATTTTTCGAACGAGGAATTTTTCGGAAGACTGGCGGCAATGGGCGAAGAATTTTCCAAAGATTCACAACTCCGAAAAATGAACGGAAACCGCGGCTCGAAACACTTTTTGTATGTGAATCGTACGTTTTTCGGGCTTTACAGTTTGTTGCACGATTTGAAAGCGAAGGTCGATACGGTGCAATACAAAACCTATTTGAAGCAAGCAGGTTTTTGATTCGTACGGGTTTCCTTAGTTTTTGCTTCTGTTTTAAGCAATAGCGCTTTTGGACAATGTATTCGAAAACGTTTGAAATCTCAATATTTGGCAGATTTGGGCCAAAATGGAATCTGTTAATGAAAATTTTGCATTAAACTTAACAGATGTTTGAATTTCTTTTAGAAAAACGACCCTTATCTTTGTAGTGTGATTAGTGCATTGCACTTCTTTAAGTGTAACCTGGTCACAAGAACATTAGTTTGTTTATTTATTGGTTAGGTTGGCAAGAGCGTTTTCTCACGATGACGCTCTTGCTTTTTTTATGCGTTTCCCAAATGCCGAATGCGTATTTTTGCTACATGCTCGAAGTACGCGATATCTCATTTTCCTACGGAACCAACAAAACCATCGACAACGTAAATTTTTCGCTCGAAAAAGGCAAACAGTTGGCGCTTATAGGCGAAAGCGGTTGCGGAAAAAGTACGCTTCTCAAATTGCTTTACGGACAATACGACCTCGATTCGGGAGCGATTTTTTACGATGGGAATGCGATTTTGGGCCCGAAGTTCAACCTGATTCCGGGTGACGACAAATTCAAGTACCTCGCCCAGGATTTCGGTTTGATGCCTTTTACGACCGTGGCGGAAAACGTCGGGAATTATCTGTCGAACATCTATAAAGACAAGAAACAACAGCGCATTGCCGAACTTCTCGAAATGGTCGAAATGAGCGAATACACCAACGTAAAAGCCAAATTCCTGAGCGGCGGACAACAACAAAGAGTCGCACTTGCGAAAGCATTGGCAGTCGAACCCGAGCTGCTTTTGCTCGACGAACCATTCAGCCAGATCGATGCTTTTAGAGCAAGTACTTTGAAACGCAATTTGTTCCGATATTTTCGCGAGAAACAGATCTCATGCATCATTGCGACTCACGATGGAAACGATGTGCTGTCGTTTGCCGATGAGGTCATAATCATGAAACAAGGCAAAATCATAGAAACCGGACGTCCGAAGGCGATTTACGCGCATCCGGGAACGTTCTACATCGCGAGAATGTTCGGCGAAGTGAGCGAGATTCCGCTTCGTTTGCTGAAACCCGTCGTTTCGGATGAGACCCTTTTGGTTTACGCGCACCAACTCAAGATTTCAGGTTCCGGACTTCGCGCGATCGTAAAACAATCTTATTTCCTCGGAAGCCATTACCTGATCGAGGCAAGTTATGAAGGCGGGAAACTTTATTTTGAGAATCGCGTTCCGATTTTGGATGGGGAAGGCGTTTTTCTTTCTTTGAACCAGTGATTTTTTACCGGTAAGAAGTTGAGGTTATTTGCGGTCGAAACGGCAGATTTTTATTTTGAACCATTAAGAACATTAAGAACATTAATAACATTAAGAACATTAAGAACATTAAGAACATTAAGAACATTAAGAACATTAAGAACATTAAGAGCATTAAGAGCATTAAAATCGTCACAAACAATCCTTCCGATCCTTAAGTCAATACTAAAAAAGCTACGACTCGAGCGATGCAAACCTGCGCAAGCAATGCACGGAGAGATTCGTGAGTTGCTTCGCCAGTCCTTTGATTCGAGTCGCGGCTAAATTTGTCAGTCTAATCTTAACGAACTTAATGAACTTAATGCCCTTAATGGTTCAAAAAGAGTAGAGGCTAATGTTTAACGCTAACGACTAAAAACTAAAAGCTAAAGACTAAAAACTAAATTTAATTCTTGGCAGTAGCATCGTCTGTACCTTTCAGATATTTCTCCAAAAACCGATCCTGTTCCCAAAGCAAATGCAAAATGTTGACCTTCGCGGCATAACCGTGCGATTCCTTTGGCAGAATCACCATCCGCGCCGGTCCGCCGAGGCCTTTTATCGCTTGGAAATACCTTTCGGTCTGCAAAGTGAAAGTGCCCGGATTGTTGTCGGCTTCACCGTGAATGAGCAAAAGCGGCGTTTTCATCTTGTTGGCGTTCATGAACGGTGACATTTCGTCGTAAATGTTAGGCACTTCCCAGTAATTTCGTTGTTCCGACTGAAATCCGAAAGGCGTCAAAGTACGGTTGTAAGCGCCAGAACGCGCGATTCCGCAAGCGAAAAGATTCGAGTGCGTCAATAAATTCGCGGTCATGAAAGCGCCATAGGAATGTCCGCCGACAGCGACTTTTTTGCGGTCGATATAACCGAGTTTGTCCACAGCATCGATTGCCGCCGCCGCATCGTCGACCAATTGCGTGATGAAAGTGTCGTTCGGTTCGATTTCCCCTTCACCGATTATCGGAAACGACGCATCGTCCAAAACCGCATAACCTCGCGTTACCCAATACACGAACGATCCGTAGTATGGAAAAGTGAATTCGTTCGGGTTTTTGGAATTCTGTCCGGCGCTGGCCTTGTCCTTGAATTCTTCGGGATAAGCCCAAATCAAAAGTGGCAGTTTCTCTTTCTTTTTCATGTCGTAACCTTTCGGTAAATAAAGCGTGCCCGACAATGCAACTCCGTCTTTTCTGTTGTATTTGATGACTTCCTTGTGAACGTCTTTTATGCTCGCGAAAGGATTGGCGAACGAGGTCAATTGTGTCAGTTTCATCTTTTTGATGTCTCTCAGGTAATAATTCGGATACTCGGTTTTGGACTGCATCTGAACCAGAACGATCCCATTCCTGAAATCTTCCATCGAGAAAATATCCTCTTTCTTATCGGTATAAGCCGATTGGTAAAGGCGCTTTTTCTTGAGCGTTTTCACATTGAATGCGTCGATGAACGGAAACTGTCCTTTTTCGGTGAATCCATTTCCAAGCAGGAAAGCATTGCCGTTGTCGAGCGCCAGAACATAGCGCGCATATTGGTTTTTCACGGTCTCGAAATTCCCCGGATCGCTGTAAATGTCCTGAGAATTTCGGTCTTCGATCGTCACGGCGGCTTTCGCAGGATTCGACGGATCGATCAAAAACGTCTTCGTATTTCTCGTGTCATACCAATCTTCGGTCACGATCGCCGTGTGTTCGTCTCCCCAAATCAGGTTCGAGAAACGCTGTTTGGTCTTGAGCAAAGATTTTGCGTCAGATGAAAAGGGCGCGTCCCAAACAAAAATCTCGTCCCGAAAATCAACTTTATTCGCCGGATTTCCCTGGTCCAAAGCCACGACATAATACAAACTCGCAGGTTTGTCGCTTCTCCAGCCCATATTTCGCTTGCCTTTGCGCACGGCCATAAAACCTTTGGGCATCGTTTCGGTAAGCGGAATTTCGTTCACGACCTTGATTTCGTTTCCGGACAAATCGTAAATCGTGGTTTTCATTGGGAAACGGCCAAGCGGCACGATGTACGAAAACGGTTTTTGCACTGTCGTCAGCATGAGCAAAGTTCCGTCTGGCGAAAAACTTTCATATGCGTAAATGTCTTTCGGTTTGTACAAAGTGGCCTTTCCGGAAAGGTCGACGGTGTAAAGTTCAGATGTCACGACCGTCTCGAAATTCTTCTCGTCCTGCACATTTTTGAGCATGTCCGGATACGTTCTGTTTTGGGAAACCTGACCGTCGGTTTGGGACGTGATCGGGCCTGTCGGAAGGTCTTTTTTGGAGTCGATCAACTTCGGACGGTCTTTCGGCAAGATTTTCACCAAAAGGCGTTTTCCATCTCCATACCAGGAAAACGGACTTCCCAAAGCTGCATTCACGTTGGCTTCGGTGAGTTTTGTCGCATTCGCGGATGCGATGTCGATAACCCAAAGTTCCACTCCGGTAGCGGTCGTATTCGCAAACGCGATCTTGGTTTCATCGGGCGACCAATAAATGTTGGAAATCTTCGGATTTTGCGGCAATCCCGAAATCTGGACCTCGTTTTTGTCCTTGAGCTTGCGCAATTTGAGGTTGATTACAAAAGTCGTCGTACTGCCGATATTCGTCACCGGATTGATGCGAAGCCCGGCCAGACGCAGTTCGTCCTGATTCAGATCGTCGAGCGTTTTGTAAGTGTCGCGGTACGAAAGTAGCATGTACTGCATTTTCGAATCCATTTGTACGGATGGCGCGCGCTCATAATCGGCGAGATCCAGAATTTCTTTCGGAGGTTTTTGGTAAGCAAGGTTTTCCTGAGCCGACAAAGTAACGGAAACGAGAGCCAGCAAAGCGATACAAAGGTTTTTAATCATGATGTTGTGGTTTTGGAAGCGTAAGTTACAAATTGTGTTTCGGTAAATAAGTGGCAAAAATGGGCGCGTTGTTACCGAAACGGTAAAAATTTTCGGCTTAGACGCAAAACTGTTATCTTGTACGCTGAAATTGCCGATTGTTCAAAATCGGAGATCGAATTTTATCAAAAAGACAAAATATGTACAATTCCAAAATATCAGGCCTCGGTTTTTATGTTCCCGAAAACGTGGTCACCAACGACGATCTCTCCAAAATTATGGACACGAACGACGCGTGGATCCAGGAAAGAACCGGAATCCAGCAACGCCGACACATCATAAAAGGAGAAGACACGACAACTTCTATGGGCGTGAAAGCCGCAAGAATCGCCATGGAACGCGCCAATGTTTCGCCAGAGGAAGTCGACTTCGTGGTTTTCGCGACGCTTTCCCCTGACTATTATTTTCCGGGTCCGGGCGTTTTGGTGCAAAAGGAACTAGGACTCAGGACCGTCGGCGCTCTCGACGTGAGAAACCAATGTTCGGGCTTCGTCTACGCGATTTCGGTCGCCGATCAATATATCAAAACCGGAATGTACAAGAACGTTTTGGTGATCGGTTCCGAAGTGCATTCGCTAGGTTTGGACATGACAGACCGCGGACGTGCGGTTTCAGTGATTTTCGGTGACGGAGCGGGCGCAGCGATTTTGACGCGCGAAGAAGATCTGACCAAAGGAATTTTGTCGACACATTTGCATTCCGAAGGCGAACACGCTCTTGAACTGACCGTAACAGCGCCGGGAATGGGCGGACGTTGGGTTACCGATATCTTGTCGGACAACAATCCCGAGGACGAAAGTTACCTGCCGCACATGAACGGACAATTCGTGTTCAAGAACGCGGTGGTGCGCTTTTCCGAAGTGATCATGGAAGGTTTGCAAAAGAACAATTTACAGGTTGCCGACATCAATATGCTCATTCCACATCAGGCGAATTTGCGCATTTCCCAGTTCATCCAACAGAAATTCCAGCTTTCGGACGATCAGGTTTTCAACAACATCCAAAAGTATGGAAATACGACCGCGGCCTCGGTTCCGATCGCTTTGACCGAAGCTTGGGAAGCCGGAAAAATCAACGAAGGCGATTTGGTCGTTCTGGCGGCTTTCGGATCAGGTTTCACTTGGGCAAGCGCCGTTATCCGCTGGTAAAATGATCTGGATTTTGCTGCTGATTTCCATCGGAATCGTTTCGGGCTACTACTTTTGGCCCGATGCGAAACTTCCGAAGCACGCCAGAATCGACAAGATTGTCGTCTATAAATCAGTGCGGAAAATGCAGGTTTTTGAACACGCGAAATTTTTGAAAACCTACAAAATCGCGTTGGGCAAGAATCCCGTCGGGCACAAGCAGCAAGAAGGCGACAACAAAACGCCCGAAGGTTTTTACGTTATCGAAAGCCGAAACGCGAACAGCCAATTCCACAAGAATCTAGGAATCTCGTATCCGAATGCATCCGATAAGAAATACGCGATCTCGATCGGGAAGCCCGCAGGCGGCGACATAAAAATCCACGGACTTCGCAACGGGAAAGGCAGGCGCGGCAAATTCCATCGCTGGAAAAACTGGACCGCCGGATGCATCGCGGTTACAAATCCTGAAATGGACGAACTCTTCGACCGCGTAACCGACAATTGCCAAATCGAGATCCGAGCCTAATTTTTTATCTTTCCGAAAACTCCCAAGATGGGCAAGCACACCAAACTCGGCAAGAAACAGCGGTCGCGCGAAAATGCCAAAGACAAACGGCGTGAACGATTGCTGGGTTGGCTGTTCGGCACGATTCTCGTGATAAGCTTCGCCTACCGTGCCATTTTTCAGCCGACCGTAATCAACGACGGCAACCGAATCCTGTATTTCAACGGCATTCCAATGACTTTGGGAGCGATTTTTTTGATTTATTTGTGTCTCGGATGGCTCAGGGAACTCGCACTTTCCAGAGACAAACCGCACCAAAAACTCATCGGCTACATTATCCTGGTTCCTTGCGGGATCGTTTTCTTATATCTAATGGTCGCGATGCCGTTCGACATTGTCTTTTATGAAGTGAACCGATACGTGGCCAACCAAAACAAGCCCGAAATCAGGCAGTGCCAAGTGACGTATTTCCACAAAAAAAAGGGGTCGAGAGATAGTAATTTCATTGAATTCCAGTTTGATGGAAAGATTGAATATTTTCGTACCGATCGGGAAACGGTACTGTCTTTCGCTGAGGAAAATCCTAACGAGTACTTGCTCGAGATCGAGGTTCGTACAGGGATTCTTGGAACTTTTCAAGTGGAGTCTTGGGATGTGGTGAAGAAATAATTTTTTTTTGAGCTTTTTCCGGCTGACTGGCACTAGCTTTTTTGCAAAAGCCGGTTTTTCTATGTCTTGAAACGAGCTTCCGTTGGTCGCTGTTTCAAGTCAAGAAAAATTCGGTTTTTTCTGCAAAAGGCTAGTTGCCGTCATCCGGGCTATCTTCTTTTAACCGCGAAATCTTTTTTCTTTATAATTTCCTGTGTAACCGGAAGCTTTCCTCACTTTGTCAAAAGAACGAGCTGCGCTCGTTTGGTGATTTTCGCCGGCTGCGCCGTCGCTTGCTTTGATTTTGATTCGTCGCCTGCCAGCGGGGCTTACTTTTGCCTCGCCGCAAAAGTAACAAAAAGGCTCGCGGCACGACCGATTTTGGCGACCTTTGCCGGACACTTCTGGCGTCGAAAACCCGTGCTTCGAAATATCGAAATCCTTGGGAAGCCGCATTTTCCTGAGACCTAACAAATCTCGGAGATTTGTTAGGTCTGGCCGAAGTTCGGGGAAAAAATCGGGAGTCGATTACAGATTTTCTGTAGAAAATGTTAAGGATTTTGATCCGGATGATTGTGTCGCGCAAAGTCAAAACCCTAGATTCTCAATCAACGCCAACCAATTTCGCGTCAATGATATAGCTGTTTTTTCTATGTATACAATAGGAACTTTATATCTTCTAAAATCCGTGCTTCGAAATATCGAAATCCTTGGGAAGCCGCATTTTTCTAAGACCTAACAAATCTCGGAGATTTGTTAGGTCTGGCCGAAGTTCGGGGAAAAAACTGGGATTTGATTACAGATTTTCTGTAGAAAATGTTAAGGTTTTTGATCCAAATGGTTGTTTTGCGCAAACGTAAAAACCGAGATTCTCGATCAAAGCCAACCGACTGTTTCCGTCAAAGACACACCTGTTTTTCGCTACGGAGCCGTTTTTAGCGCTGCGAAGCAAGCTAAAAAGCAAATATACACTTCAAATTAGTCCGCGGCCTAAGCACAAAACGCGGGCACCTGACGTCTTGAAATTTGGGAAAAAAGAGGCGTCAGCGGCACAGCGCATTGTTCGCCTCTTTTCCAAATTTCAAGGCTGTCAGGTCGCGTTTTTGGTTCAGCCGCAAGGCCTTTTTGCTACTTTTGCGGCCAAGCAAACCGAGGGACGAGGTTCACTGAATCCTTTAAAAAACAATAAAAATCAATGAAGTAAAAGTAGTCCCGCGGAAGGCGACGAACAACAACATCCGGCAGCGAAGCTGCCGCAAACACCAAAAAAAGCGCAGCTTTTTTATTTAGGTTTCGAAAGTGAGATAAGTTCCGGTTTCACAGAAAAAAATAAAGAAAAAAGATTTTGTGATAAAAGAAAATAGCCCGGATAACGGCAACTAGCCTTTCGCAGAAAAAACCAAATTTTTCTTAGGTTGCGACAGCGACCGCAGGAAGCTCGTTGCAGCCTCTAGAAAACTGGTTTTTGCAAAAAAGCTAGTGCCAGGTTAGCCGGAAAAAGCTCCAAAAAAGAGCGCGAAACCTCGCAAAAAAAAACGGCCCCGAAATACCTCGAGACCGCTCCAATGCCAGTTTGGGTTAGTAAACTATGCATTATTTGCTTTGAATTCCTTGATTTTTTCAGTGAGTTTCGGAACGATTTCGAAAGCGTCACCAACAACTCCGTAGTCTGCGACCTTGAAGAAAGGCGCGTCGGCGTCGGCGTTGATGACCAGTTTGACTTTCGAGGCGTTGATTCCCGCGATGTGCTGGATCGCTCCAGAAATTCCCACGGCGACATAAAGGTTTGTCGCGACAGGTTTTCCGGTTTGGCCAACGTGCTCGCTGTGAGGACGCCATCCCAAATCGGAAACGGGTTTCGAGCAAGCCGTAGCCGCGCCCAAAGCCGAAGCGAGGTCTTCGATCAAGCCCCAATTTTCAGGACCTTTCAAACCGCGTCCGCCCGAGACGACAACTTCTGCGTCGGCGATCGTGAGTTTCCCGGCCGTTTTGTCAACTGAATCTGTTTTGATATTGAAATCGGCATCGTTCAACGAAGGCGCGAAATCTTCTTCAGAAGCCGAACCCGCATTTTCGAAAATACCGTAAGAGTTCTTGGCAAGACCCAAAACTTTCACGTCCGTAGCGATTTCGGTCACTGTGAAAGCCTTGTTCGAGAAAGCGTTTCTCTTGACCTGGAAAGGCGAGGTGCTGATCGGCAACCCGACGACATTCGAGGCGTAACCCGCGTTGAGTCCGACGGCTACGAGAGGCGCCAGATACAAACTGTCGGTTGTCGAGGAAAGCAAAACCAGTTTTGTTCCTTCTTTTTGTGCTGCCTGTTTGATCACGTCGGCGTAAGCTTTTGCGTTGAAAGCGCCCAATTTTTCAGAGGTCACTTTCAGCACTTTGTCCACTCCGTATTTCGACAGTTCCGAAACGTTTGAAGCGTTCATGGTAACGGCCGTCACTGTCGTGCCAAGCGATTCCGCCACTTTTTTTCCGTACGAAGCCAGCTCGAAAGCCACTTTTTTGAATTTCCCTTCAGAAGATTCTGCGTATATTAAGATTGACATTTTTAGTCGATTGTTTGTTAAACTATTTTTTGTTTCAAACCAAATCCGGATTCCAAAAACGACTGGGATTTGGAATTTGGATTTTCCCTATATGACCTTGGCTTCGTTGTGCAAAGCGCTGACCAACTCGTCAAGATTGTTCACGGTAAACAACTTTACCGGACCTTTTGCCGCCGGTTTTTCGAACTTCACGGCTTTGGTGTTTTGGTCGGCGGCAACGGGTTCCAAAACCTGAAGCGCTTTCGTACGAGCCGTCATGATGCCGCGCATGTTCGGGATTCTCAGGTCTTTTTCTTCGACAAGACCTTTTTGTCCGCCAACGATCAGCGGGAGCGAAGTTGACAAAGTCTCTTTTCCGCCGTCGATCTCGCGCGTCGCTTTTACGTCTGTTCCGTCAACGGTCAAGCCGATGCACGAGTTCACGAAGTTCGATCCCGTCAAGGCTGCAAGCATTCCCGGAACCATTCCGCCGTTGTAATCGAGCGATTCCTTTCCGCAGATGACCAGATCGTAACCGCCATTCTTGACGACTTCGGCCAATTGTTTCGCTACGAAAAATCCGTCAGACGGATTCGCGTTCACACGGATGGCTTCGTTTGCGCCAATCGCGAGTGCTTTTCTCAAGGTCGCTTCGGTTTCGGGACCGCCAATATTGACGACCGTTACGTTGGCACCTTGTTGTTCCTGGAACCAAACGGCGCGCGTGAGCCCGAATTCGTCATTCGGGTTGATTACGAACTGAACGCCATTGGTGTCAAATTCGGTATCTCCGTTGGTAAAGTTGATTTTTGAAGTAGTATCAGGCACGTGGCTGATGCAGACTAATATTTTCATTTTTATGATGAAGTTTTAGGAATTTTCGTCGCCGAAGGTAAGGAAGTTTTTTCAAAAATGTACTATGCATGCATAATAAATTTGCGTATTATATCGATTTCGCTGTGCGATTTTGCTATTTGGAGTGTTTTGTTCTTCATGGCTTCGGATTGCGAAATCGTCAGCTTTGGATCATTACAGAAAAAACAAACCCCGGGTGCATTACGCCCGAGGTTCTGACTAAACAAAATAAATTCTTTAACTCAATTCCTAATTTATTCTGCGGACGACGTGCGCCCCAACGTTTAGTGTATCGCTGAAAAGTGGCGTTTTAGAACATTGAAATTTTAGAGATGAAATCCGAAATAAGACTAAGTGCGGATCCCATTGTTACATCGGACGCAAAAAAAAAGAGGTTCCGTGCTCAGCGAAACCTCTTGAAACCTAATATGAGAAACTATAAAAACTATCTTTTCATAGAGAAGTGGGCGCGGAATTCCTTTTCCTGTCCGCGTTCCTGATACGAAACGGTAAACCAGTAGTCTGTCGATGGCATGAGTTTTCCGTTGTACATTCCGTCCCAACCTGTGCCGTTCGGCATGATTTGCGTGATGAGTTTTCCGTATCGGTCGAAAATATTGATCTTCGATTGCAGTTGGTCGCTCAAGTCCTTGATGTTCCAGGTGTCGTTGAAACCGTCTCCGTTTGGCGTGAAAAACTTCGGATAATTCACCACCAAAGCACTTGTCTCGGCCGTGCCGCAACCATTTTTGTCGCGAACAGTCACGATGTGCGTCCCTGAGGAAACGTTCTCAAAGACGTTGCTGTCCTGCCATCCGCCCCCGTCAAGCGAATACTCGTAATTCCCGGTTCCGGCGGCGTTCACCGTAATCGACATATTGTCGCTGAAATCCGGACTTGTCTCATAAGTCACGACCGCGGGTTCAGATCCTATTACGCTCACCGTCACAGGCATCGAAACGCAACCCGTCGCATTGCTTATCGCGATCACGGTGTAATCTCCGGGAACGATCGCGGTATAAGTGCTTCCGGTTCCGACGGTTGCTCCAAGTTCGTCCATCCATTGGAAAGTGTGGCTCGATGCGCTCAATCCGCTATGGATGATATAAGGATTCAACAAAGTCTGTGTTTCCGAATCAAAACAAACGATACCGCCTTGAGGAGTCGGTTCCGGCAACACATTGATGTGGAGCGAAATCGAACGTACGTTGAAGCAGTTCGCCGTCAAATTGTTCATGACGCGGGCGTAAACCGTAGTTTGGGTCGAAGTCGTGACAGGATTTGTTCCTGCGTTCGCGTTCGATAGTGATTCGTAATAAGTCACCGCAAATTCAGTTCCCGTCTGGCTTCCCAAAACCGTTGCGTTCAGTGTGCTTAAGTCAAAGGCGAAAATTCCGTCGTTGGTTCCGTCTTCGTCGCAAGTCGTGGCGATAGCGGCCGGAACTGCGTGTGCAATTGGCTCGGGAACGATCGTCACCTCGAATGAAGTTTCGTCAGTACAACTCGGGCTGAAAGGCGCGTGTGCAAAAATGTAGATCGTCTTGGTCTGGCTGATTTGTGTTCCGGCGTTCAAATGTGTTCCGGTGCCGTTCGGTCCGGTGTAGTATTTTCCAACGGTCAAGGCCGGAAGCGTAAAACTGTCGCAGGTTGTCACATCTGCCAGATCATCCACATTGAAAATCGTTACCTGGAACGAAACTTCATCGGTACAATTTGGTGTCGTGCCCGTTTCGGCATACACATACAAAATCTGGTTTTGCGTCAGAACGTCTCCGGCGTGCAGCAACGTTCCCGTTTTTCCAGGTCCGGTGTAGTAATCGCCCAGCGTCAAAGCCGGAAGTTGGTAAGAATTGCAGGTGTTCACGTTTGGAACCGCTGCCAATTGAGGCGACTGGTTGATCGTGATCATGAAAGCGTTCTCGTCAGTACAGTTGATGCGTTCGCCCGATTCCGTGTAGATGAACAAAGTCGTCGATTGCGTGATAAGATCTCCGGCGTGAAGCGAGTCATTTTCGCCGTTGTTGGCGTGTCCGCCCGGATTTTTGTAATAGTTTCCGATGGTAAGCGCAGGCAGGACATAACTGTCGCAGGCCGTAACGGCAGCCGGATTGTCGGCCTCGATCGAATAAATCGTGATCTGGAAACTGTTTTCTGCCGTACAGAAAGGCGCGACAGTGCTTTGTTCGAAAATGTAGATTACCTGAGATGTCGTGATGACCGTTCCCGCAGGCAAAATTTGTCCTGTTCCGTTTGGTCCGGTGTAATATTTTCCAATAGACAAAGCCGTGAGTTCATAAGAATTACAGACGTCGATATTGGAGCGCGAATCGATTGCAGGCGCCGGATTGATAGTCACCGTGAAATTGCTCTGGTTGGCGCAAGTCGGATTGAGTCTTTTGAAGATGTAGATCAGTTGGCTCGTGCCGATGAAATCTCCTGCGAAAAGTGGCGTGCCCGATCCATTTGGTCCCGTAAAATATTCTCCGTTCGTGAGCGCTGGCAAGACGAATCCGCCGCAAACTGTCTGGTTCGGGAACGAATCGACGGCCGGTTGCGAAATATCGCATGTAAACGAGCGGTTAGGATCGCAATCGCTTCCGCCCGGAACGTAAATGTAAACCGTTTGTGAAGAATTGATGAGCGTTCCCGCAGGCAGGACTGTTCCTGTTCCTCCAGGTCCGGTGTAATAATTCCCGACAGCGAGTGCAGGCAAGGCATAACCATTGCACTGTGTTACGTTAGCCGGCACAGTCACTCCGATGAAAACCGTAAAACTGGCTTCGGAAGTACAGCTGAAACTCGCGTTCCCGGTTTGGTGGAAAACGTAGAAAGTCGTGGTCGCGGTAACTTGTGTTCCGGCAGGAACCGGCGCGCCTTGTCCGTTCGGTTGCGTAAAATACTGACCTGTCGTAAGCGCTGGCAAAATGTAAGATGTACAGTCGTAAACGTTCGCGAATGTCCCAACGCTTTGCGAATCGACGATAGTCACGTCGAAATCAGTATCGATGACGCAAAACGGCTCTTCTTCGGTTTGGAAGAAATAGTAAAGCGTAGTTGATTCGGTGATTTGCGTGCCGGCAGGAATTGCGCCGCCTTGGCCGCCTGGTTGGTAGTAGTAATGTCCGTAAGTTGGCGTTCCTACGACATAGCTTCCGCAATACGTTCCGTCAGAAGGCGACATCGTAAGCGGATTGAGGACCGTCACCTGGAACTGGGTTCCGTAACCACAGTTCGGCGGACCGCCAGGCTGGTTGTATATGTACATCGTCGTGGTCTGAGTAATCGTGTCGCCCGCAAACATTGGCGTTCCAAATCCGTTCGGAGCCGTGAAATAGTTTCCGTTCGTAAGTGCAGGCAAAGTATAACTGTCGCACACCAAAACGTCTTCCATCAAATCGGCAGGCGGCAAAGGATTTACCGTTACCTGAAAAGAAGCCGTGGTGTAACAAGTCGTGTCAGATACATTCTGCACCCGGATGTAAACCGTCTGGTTGTTGTACATGATCGCAAATTGCGGATAAGGACTCGCTCCGGAGTTCGCATCGGCTTGACTGGCGTGATAAGTCACGAGGTTCAGCGCAGGCGATTGTCCGTTGAGCACGCCACTTGTCAATCCCGAAAGGTTGAAATAAGCGAAATGCTGTGTCGGTGACAATTCACAAGCGACTGGATTTTGCGGAATCGTGATTGCCGGTCCATTGGTAACTGCCAATTGGAAGAACTTCACCGTAAAACAGCCGTTCGCCGGATTGTTCACGCGGACATAGACGTTGTGGTTGCCCGGACTAGAATAAGTCGTAGGCAAAGGACTTTGGTTGTTGTTGGCGTTGTCGAGCGTTGCGTGGTAAGACAAAGTCGTTCCAGCTGGCATTCCGGCCATCATCAAAGGTGTATTCAAAGCGAGGTTCCAAGTGTAGTTGGCCGCGCCTGTGTTGCATTTGTAAAGTGTCGATGGACTCGGAGCCACGAATTCCGGATAGAATTCGATCTTAACCGAATCGGTCGTAGCCTGACATGAATTTGATATAGGCGCATAAGTCACGCTGTAAGTCGCAGGCGAAGTCACGTTGAGCGACGGACCGTTTTGTCCCGGAAGGACCGCTCCGTCTTTTTTCCAGATGAAAGTGTACTGGCTGGCGTTCAATCCTGTATTCAGGACATAAGTTTGTCCAAAGCAGATCGCGGTGTGGTTGGCGACGGTCAAATCGAGGCCAAGCACTTGTTGTCCGATGTTGAAACTGTCCGATGCGATGAAAATAGCCGAATCCGATTCCGGGTCGGTACGGTCGGCGATGACCAACTTGATGTGATAAGGCGTGTTCGGAACCAAAGTCGAGCTCGCGTTCATCAAAACCGTCTGTCCGTTGAAGTTCGTCGCCGAACCCGCAGCGGCCGATCCGCCGTTGAAACTCCCGAAATACTGGGAATTCGCCGACGGACAGGACGAGTTGTACAAAAAGTCGCGGATCGTCACAACCGAGATAGGCGAAGTCGTATTGGGAACGACGGCCAGGTTGGTCGTGACACCTGTGTTCATGTTCGTCAGTAGGAAGGCGAATGCGTCAGAGAACTGGCATTGGAAATTGCCGTATTCTTCTGAAGCGAACACAAAATCAAAATTGAACTGGGGCGAAATAGGGGTAAAATCAAATTCAAGAAGTGTGGCGTTTACCGAATTCATCGAGATTCCGGCCTGTGCCAAAGTGGCTTCAAGCGCAGGATCTCCGGGCCAGTTTGCGGCGCCGTCATTCAGTAGGCTCGTATTTGGGCCAGACGCGTGAAGCACGTTTCCGGTGCTCAGGATCACGCCCGCCTGCATAGGGAAATTCGGGTTTGAGTTCTGGAAGTAGCCGATACCGTTCGTAGACCCAAAATTGGTTCCGGTACTCCAGGTGATGTTGTTGGCTTCCACGCAAGGCGAGTTGATCAGCACATTGTTCACGAGCTGCGGCACGCTGTACGCATTCGTGTTCACAGTGATCGTCTGTGCGAAAACTGGAAGCGAAAAGACAACAGTTAAAATGAGTAAGAATTTTTTCATGACATAAAGCATTAGGGACGCTTTTTCCTTTCGTTTGTTTTGACGTGACAAATATGTGATAAAACATCGATTAAAAGCAATTAAAGTCGATGAAATACATAAAATAATTATTTTAACGGGATAAATTCTTACAAGTAGGATTTCTACGGACGTTTTTTGACCGAAATTGCCGAAGTCGCTGAAACCGTGTACTTAGCCTATTATTTTATTTTACCGACACAAAGCCGTAATTCACCGAAAAACATCCGAAAACGTTTTCACCGACGCATTTTTTCCTACACATTCCAATCCTGCCGACGCCGTGTTTTTCATCGTTTTCAGGTCAACTCATCGGATATTTCACCAAAAAGCTCACAAATCTTCGGCAAGCGCCACAACTGTTCACGCGCGGGTATTTCTGCAAGAATTATTTATCTATCTTTGCACGCCTAAAAAAATGAGTTAAAATGACACCACAGAAAATCCTTTTGCCAGCCGTGCAGAAAGCCGTAAGCGAGCTGTACCAAGTTGCCGTCGAACACTTTGAGTTCCAGGCTACGCGACGCGATTTCGAAGGTGACATCACGCTCGTGGTTTTCCCGCTTTTGAAGCACATCAAGGGAAATCCGGCGCAAATTGGCAATGCGATCGGGGAATATCTCCAGAACAATGTCGCCCAAGTCAAGGCGTTCAACGTCGTCCAGGGCTTTCTCAACCTCGTGATCGCCGACGATTTTTACACCGATTTTTTCGCACGGGTAAAAGACGATCCCAAGTTCGGATTCGTTGACGCTTCCGCAGATGGAAAAGCCGTCATGGTCGAATATTCGTCGCCTAACACGAACAAGCCGCTTCACCTCGGACACGTCAGAAACAACTTGCTTGGCTATTCCGTGGCCGAAATTCTGAAAGCCGCCGGACACAAAGTCTACAAAACCCAGATCATCAACGACCGAGGCATCCACATCTGCAAATCGATGGTCGCTTGGCAGAAATTCGGAAACGGTGAAACGCCCGAGACCGCCGGAGTGAAAGGCGATAAGCTCGTCGGGAAATATTACGTTGAATTTGAAAAGGATTTTCAATTAGAATATTCTGCTTGGCTTGAGACGCTAGATGGTAAAAAAGCCTTTCTCAAGGACAAACAAACTTCATTGGCGGAAAAGTTGGTTAATGAAGATGGAGAAGTCCATATTTTAGCCTTGGAGGATATCGATAATATAGCAAATTATGAAATCGACTTTTCCGATGAAGGCGTCTTTAAACAATTTAGATCTAACTATAAAGACACTTATTTCAACCAAGTAAGTAAGTTAGGTGCGGAGGCAAAAGAAATGCTACGCGATTGGGAAGCCGGAAAACCCGAAGTCATCGCGCTTTGGGAAAAGATGAACCAATGGGTTTACACTGGATTCGGCGAGACTTATAAGAAAATGGGCGTCGATTTCGACAAATATTACTACGAATCGAACACCTACCTTTTGGGGAAAGAAGTCGTGCAGTTCGGACTTGAAAAAGGCATTTTCGAGAAAGATCCCGACGGTTCGGTCTGGATCGATCTCACAGACGACGGACTCGATCGCAAAATCGTGCTGCGCTCTGACGGAACGGCGGTTTACATGACGCAAGACATAGGAACGGCGATCCAGAGAACCAAGGATTTCCCGGACGTTGGCGGAATGGTTTACACCGTCGGAAACGAGCAGGATTACCACTTCAAGGTGTTGTTCCTGATCCTCAAAAAACTCGGTTTCGATTGGGCGGACAATTTGTTTCACTTGTCTTACGGAATGGTCGATCTGCCATCCGGAAAGATGAAAAGCCGCGAAGGAACGGTGGTCGACGCCGACGATTTGATGGACGACATGTCGGCGACAGCCAAGACAATCTCCGAAGAACTCGGCAAACTCGACGGCTATTCGGACGAAGAAAAAGCGCGCCTGTACGACATCATAGGACTTGGCGCCCTGAAATATTACATCCTCAAGGTCGATCCGAAAAAACGCATTTTGTTCAATCCCGAAGAATCGGTCGATTTCGCGGGAAATACCGGCCCGTTCATCCAATACACTTACGCGAGGATCCGTTCGATCCTGAGAAAGGCCGACTTCGATTTTTCTTCGGAAATAAAAGGGTACGACTTGCACGAAAAGGAGAAAGAGCTGTTGAAAATGGTGGCGACTTTCCCGTCGGTTATCCAGGATGCGGCCAACAATCACAGTCCGGCTTTGGTCGCGAATTTCACTTACGATCTCGTCAAGGAATACAATTCGTTCTACCAAACCGTCCCGATTTTGGGCGCTGAGGTCGAGTCTGAAAAAATCTTCCGCACGCAACTTTCCAAAAAGGTCGCGGATATCGTCGAGGCGAGTTTCGGATTGCTTGGGATTTCGGTCCCGGAACGCATGTAACCAATTGATAATGCGTAATTAATAATGAATAGTTAATAATTAATAATTGGTTGTGGAGAATCCCAAATCCTATTTTTTCTCGTCGTTTCTGATCGTACTGCTTTCGGCGGTTTTCTTTTTGGGGATAAAGAGAGTGCTTCCGAACAAGATTTTTTCCGACAAAGCCGGAACGACCAAAAACGTGCTGATCGATTCGATGCTGATCGACGCCTTCGAGGCCGAAAAGAAACAAGCGGTCCTTGATTCGGCCAACGGAATCGACGGAAAAGCCGAAGCCGGGGAAGGCATGCCAAACCAGCCCGTGGTCTATTATCCGACAGACGGCATCCAATTTCCCGAGGAAACGTTCGAGAAATACAAAGGCGACCAATACCTGATTCCGTTTTACGAGAAATTGTACCAACTTGAAACGACTGGAAAAGGCAATGTTCGCATCGCTTATTTTGGCGATTCGATGACTGACGGCGACATGATCGTTCAGGATTTCCGAACCAATATGCAGGAACAATTCGGTGGGCGAGGCGTCGGATTCGTTTCGATCACATCAGAATCTGCGGCTTCGCGAAATTCCATCAAGCACGAATATGGCGGCAACTGGAAAATGCAGTCGTACCTGAACACGAAATGGCCAAAGCGTTCGTTCGGCGTGAACGGACACGTGTTTTTCGCCAATGATACGACCAAGACCGAATGGGTGAAATTCTCGTCGGGCAAAGGAAAATTCAATCAGGAATTGGACAATCCGACAGTTTTCTTCGGAAGTTCGAACAATAAAAAAGGGATCGTCTACTATATTTCTGGCAAGGACACGATCCGCAAGAAAATGAGCACAGGCGCGACTTTGAACACGATCCAACTCGCTAACGGATCGATGAAAAGCATAAAAGTCAATTTCGCCAAAGCCGATTCGATTCCGGTTTACGGACTCAATTTCGACGACGGAAAAGGCGTGCATGTCGACAATTTCTCGCAAAGAGGAAATTCGGGAATCCCGATTTCGAAGTTCAATCCGGGTTTGATGAACGCTTTCCAGGAAAAACTCGGCTACGACCTGATCATTTTGCATTACGGGACAAACGTGTTGAACTACGGAACGCTCGACTACAAATGGTACGAGCGCGCCATGACCAGAACGGTCGAGAAAATCCACGAATGTTTTCCCGGCGCGGCTGTCCTGATCATTTCAACTGCCGACAAATCGACGAAATATGAAATGGAAATGAAGACAGATTCTGCCGTCGTTCCGCTTTCGAAAGCCCAAAAACGCTATGCCTTGAACACACATTCGGGCTTCGTCAACCTGTTTGAGTTGATGGGCGGAAAAAATTCCATGGTCAAATGGGTCGAAGAAGAACCGCAATTGGCCGGAAAAGACTACACGCACCCGAATTTTAAAGGCGCAAAACGTTTCGCTACGTTAATCTACGGACAAATGAAAAGCGGTTACGACCAATACAAAAGACTCAAAGCGAGCAAGAAACCGTCGGCGGCGGTCGATACTTTAAACAGAAAAAATGACTCTCTCGATGCGCGCTAGTTTATTGATTATCATTTCGTTGTTCTCGATTTCGGCTTTTGCGCAAGTCAAAGATTCTGTCAAGGTCGAAACCGATTCGGCTTTAGTGGAACTCGACACGACCGAAGTCCCGATTCCCGATAACCATTTCGAGAATACGAACGCGATCACGACATTTTACCGCAAGTTGGCCGATCTCGAAACCAATAAAAAGCGCAAAATCAACATCGTCATGATAGGCGATTCGCACATTCAGGCCGATTTGTTTTCGCACCGCACGCGACTCGACCTGCAAGCGGCTTTCGGCAACGGCGGACGCGGTTTCGTGTTCCCGCACAGGCTGGCCGGCACGAACGGCTCGTCTGACTACAAATTCACTTCGAACGCGAACTGGAAAGGCTGGCGCAACATCAATTCGGTGAATCCCGATTATCCGATCGGTCTCAGCGGAATCGGTCTGATCACGAATGCCAAGGATTTCGCGATCGAGTTCGATGCCAAAACACCTGATAACGAATTCAACCTGATTCGCGTAATCACACCGCAAAATCGTCCGTTGTTCGACGTGGCCACGGCCAAGAAAACGATCGTGATGGAATCTGAAATTCCGAAGAAAATCACGCACAAGATCAAAAACGGCGAGGTTTTGGGCTCGATCGCCGACAAATACAACGTGTCGATTTCGGCTATCAAGAAAGCCAACGGCATGAAGAACGACAGGATTCGCGCGGGAAAAACGCTCAAGATTCCGACAAACGAGAAACAGCCCAAGAAAATCTATCGCTCCGAGTTTATTCCGTTGCAAATGCAGGAAGACGAGGTTTCCCACTATTACAGATCTGAAAATCCGCTTGGCGAAATTTATCTGATTCCATCTGAAGGCGCGTTCGACGTGGCTTTGAGTGGTGTCGTGATCGAGAATAACCTGCCAGGAATCGTCTTTCATTCGATTGGCGTGAACGGCGCGAAATTCTCCGATTACAGCAAATATCCCGCGTTTTTTGAGGAATTGAGAACGCTTGCGCCAGATTTGGTGATCTTGACACTTGGCACGAACGAATCTTTCGACAAGATGTCCGGAGACGACTACATCGGCCAAATGGACAAATTCATCGCGAGCGTCAAAAAGAGCAATCCAACTGCCGACATCTTGGTTTTGACGCCACCGCCATCTTTGTTCAGAAGACGTTATCCGAATACGTTCGCGGCCGATTATGCCCAAAAAATCATAAATGGCGCGAACTCCAAAAATTACGCAGTCTGGGATTTGTATTCCCAACTTGGCGGACTTTACGGCGTCGGAAGAAACGCGAAAAAAGGAATTATCGGCGGCGACCGCGTGCATTATACGCACGAAGGTTATGCGAAAATGGGAAGTTTGTTTTCCGAAGCGATCCTAAAAGGGTTCAAGGATTTTAAAAAGGCGGCGAAATGATGAGTCTGATGGAAATCCAGCAATGGTTTTTGGACAACTGGGAAAGTTGGTTCCTGTTCAACAAAAAAGAACCGATTTTGTTCAACACGCCTTTATTTTTGGGCATGTTCCTTATTTTTTATCCGATTTACACGCTGACGTTGAAGTCGAAAACACATGCGTTGCGCAACCTTTACGTGTTCGCTTTCTCACTGTTTTTCTACTACAAATCGAGTGGCGTTTACTTTTGTTTGCTACTGATTTCGGGCGTTACGGATTACAATCTCGCGAAATTGCTCTATCAGGAAACCCAACAGGCTTACCGCAAATTCTATCTGGTTTTGTCGGTCGTGCTCAACTTGGCTTTTCTTGGCTATTTCAAGTACACGAATTTCCTGATCGACAACTATAACGGCATTTTTAGCGGAAACATCGCTTTCCACGACATTATTTTGCCGGTCGGAATCTCGTTCTACACTTTCCAGTCGATGAGTTACATTATCGACATTTATCGAAAGGAATTGCAACCGACCAAGAACATCCTCGACTACATGTTTTTCGTGTCGTTCTTTCCGCAATTGGTCGCCGGCCCGATTGTTCGCGCCTCTGAATTCCTGCCTCAGATCTACAAGAAAATCACGCTTTCGAGAGAAGAAGTCAATTATGCTTTGTTCTTGATAATTGGCGGATTGCTCAAGAAGACCGTCATTTCCGATTACATTTCCATCAACTTCGTCGACCGCGTTTTCGACCAACCGAACCTTTACACGCCGTTCGAAAACCTCATGGCGTCTTACGGCTACACGATCCAGATTTACTGCGACTTTTCGGGTTATTCCGATATGGCGATCGGGATCGCGATGTTGATGGGTTTCAGGCTTTCGACCAACTTCCGAACACCTTACAAATCAGCTTCCGTAACCGAATTCTGGCGACGTTGGCACATCTCGCTCTCGACGTGGCTTCGCGATTACCTGTACATTTCCCTTGGCGGAAACCGGAAAGGCAAATTCCGCACGTATCTGAACCTTTTCCTGACGATGCTACTCGGCGGACTTTGGCACGGAGCGTCGTGGAAGTTCGTGATTTGGGGCTGTCTCCACGGACTGGCACTCGTCGTTGAACGCCTTTTCAAAGGCCGACTGAACCTTCCTAAGAACTTTTTCGTACACGCGATCCAAGTCGTCCTCACGTTCCATTTCGTGGTTTTCTGTTGGATTTTCTTCCGCGCCAAAGATTTCGCGACGGCTTTCGAGGTGATCAAGAACATCGGTCTGGTACGCTTCAATCCAAACGACTGGCTTACGATATTGTCGGGTTACAGAAATGTTTTTATCGTGATGGCGATCGGTTATCTGTGGCATTTCCTTCCTTCTCGATGGATCGACTTCCTCAAATCGGCTTTCGACAAAATGCCGATTATAGGAAAAGCTTTTGTGCTCGCGCTCACTTATTGGGTCGTTTACGCGACGGCCACAAGCGGTCCGCAGCCGTTCATTTACTTCCAGTTCTAAAAAAATTCCGAATACATATAGAAGAGCTTTCAAGTTGGAAGCTCTTTTTTATTTGACTGAATTTGAATGGATTATGCAGATTTCTCGACTGTTTGAGCCTGTTGTCGCATTTCGCAACAATCCCTAAAATTTTGCCAAAACGTCACTTCGGATACACTTTTACTTTGAAAACGCCCGTTGTTTAGACAGGATTAACCTAAAAAACACAACACAATGAAAAAAGGAATCTTTTCCATGCTTGCGGCGGCTTTGGTATTCGCGAGTTGCTCGGACGACGACAGCGGAAACAACAGCAACGGAACGATCACGGCCCAAGCACTGACTAACACGGTAACAAACGGAAGCTGGCGCGTCACGCAATTCACCGAAGACGGCATCGACGAAACGTCAGATTTCACGGGTTACAATTTCACATTCAACCCGAACAACACCGTTACTGCCACGAACGGTACGAACGAATACCAAGGCGTTTGGACAGTAACAGCTGACGACGACGACGATGATGACAATCCGAACAACAATCCTGATTTCAATTTGGCTTTCGGTTCGCCCGACAGTTTTTCTGAACTCACCGAAGATTGGGATCCGATTGAACGCACGGGCAACAAAGTGCGTTTGCGTCACACAAGCGGAGGCGACGGCAGCACCGATTACCTCACTTTTGAACGAAATACCAATTGATTTTGGAATGCTCTCTGAATGAAAAACCAGTCTTGAAGGCTGGTTTTTTTATGTCCGACGCTAATCTCAAGTGATTGTGAATTATGTCGTTGGTCGATTTATTAACAGTTAATTCTTATAATTTTCTTAATCATTTTTGCGAACGGATTTTTAAGTCGCATCTTTGATTCAGTTAGTTAAGTAAATTTCATTACAGGAAGCCTTTCGGAAACGGAGGGCTTTTTTGTTTCGTTACTCAGACCGTTTTCATATTTGATTTTTAGTGGAATCTGCGGGACTAGATTTTAAAGGCCACGAATACACGAATTTTTGTCATTCGTGTATTCGTGGCCAAATAAGCCGGAAAGAAAACCAAGAATATTTGTTACAGATTTCAGATGATGGGCAATCCAAAAATCAAAAAGTCACCTTCAAACTCAAGTTAGGAGTGCGCCCCAAAGAATAAGTATTGACACGCTCGACGGAATTCGAATCATTCAAGCGATAATACCGATTGATGATATTCCTATTGTCGAACAAGTTCAAAACCGAAACACCCAAATTCAACTGCGCTTTTCGCGACAACTTCCAAAAGTAGCTCGCCGAAAAATTCGCCTGGAAGTAATCGCTCAAATTCCCGTTGTTGGGATCGTTGTACCCAATTTCCCCGTAATTCGGGATCGACTGGCCAACCAAAGGCGTCGTCTGCGGTTTTCCCGTGTACCAACGCGCGCCAAGAGAAGCTTTCAGCCGATTTCCCTCATAACTGAAAGCGCCCGTAAAAGCGTGAACGATTTCGAAATTGTTGGGGAAATTCTGAGGATTGAGTCCGTCGAAAGTATATTCGTTTCGGTTGAAACTGTAAGCGACCCAAGTTCGGAAGTAACTCGCGAAAGACTTTTGGACGAGCAATTCGGCTCCCAAAACCTCATAATTTCCGTTTACGCGCACGAATTCCAATTGGTTCTGGAACGATTGGCTCGCACTCGGGATTCCTTTCACCTCTTTATAGAAAGCGTCCAAAGTCAAAAGCCAGCCTGATTTGGCGTAAGTCGCGCCGACGGAAGTCTGCAAGCTTTCCTGGATTGGAATGTCGCGGTCATTCGAAGCTGTCCAACGACGTTTTTCGAGTCCGAGGAAATCCTGTTGCAAATCGATGATTTGCGAGGAAGTCTGGCTTTTGGTCTCGAGAAGTGCTTCCAACCGGAACGCGTCTGAGACTTTATAGCTCGATTGCAAGCGCGGTTCGATGCGGATTTTGCCGAACCTGTCGAAATAATTGAATCGGAATCCGGGCTGGATCGCGAATTTCCCGTCAAGCGATTTCCATCCGATCTGCCCGACCAAAGCGTGATTCCTCAAAACCGTCTTGGCCTTGCGGTCGTATTCCGGATTGTTGATGTTGTCGTAGTTCGAAATCCCGGTTTCGTTATATTGGTAACCATTTTCCAAGGTCAGATTTTCGGATAATTTATGGATGTTCCGAAGTTTCAAACCCGTATCGAGAACCTTGTTTTGCTGATCCAATTGTTGATTGTTCGCAACCGATCTGTTCGTGGCTTCAAGGTCGTAACTCGAAAAATAAGCCGAAACCGAAGTCTCGTTCCTGTCGTTCCAGCGTGTATTCCAATCAACCGACGCTCCAAAATTGCGCTGGTCGAGACTGCTGTTCTTGGAAGTGATCGCGCCCGAATCGTCCATCGTCTGCGTGACATCCAACGCATTGGACATCCCGATTCCCGAAATGGAAAGATGGTTTTTGGTCCCGATTTGCTGGTCGTAGCGCAACGAGAAATCGTAAAAGCGGAAGTTTTTGTCAGCGCTGTATTTTACGGTTTCATTGTTTTGTAGATCAGTGACTTGTGTGTTTTGGAAAATCCTGTCGGAATAATTCTCATACGTGGGCGAATCGAACCAATCGGTAAGCGAGCGCCTGCCCGAAACCGTAATCCCCGATTTTTTCCCGAGCTTGAATTCGGCAAAAACTTCCGAAGAAATCAAGTTCGTGGCAAAACCGGCACGCGTCGAATCGGGCGTTTTGGTTGCGATGTTCACCGTACTCGAAACGCCTTCGCCAAAAAACGACGGCGTCCCATTTTTGTAAATGTCGATTTGTTGCGGCAATTGCGGACTGAAAGCCGAAACGAGTCCGAAAAAATGTCCGGTCTGGAACATTCTGATGCCGTTCCAGTTGAACAAATTCTGGTCGTGCGTTCCACCTCTGACGTTGATGTTCGAGATGGTTTCGTCCACGCTCAAAACGCCCGGAAGTTGTTGCAAAGTCTGCAAGACCTCGGCTTCTATCAAACCCGGAAGGAGCCCGAATTTTTGTGTCGAGATGCGAACCGAAGCATCGGAATTTTTCGTGATGCCGCGTGCCAAATAGTTTTTGATTACAACTTCTTTCAAGGTTTCGGATAGCGTGTCCATCAAAACCGTGGCCGTTTCATAAGGTTTGAGGATCGTGATTCGCGAAGTGTCAGAAAACGAGAAAGTCAGCCCAGTGAGCTGACGGATGTAATCGAGTTTGTTGGACAATATTTCGTTTGGAGGCGGAGGCACGATCTTGAACGGTTCGACATCGGCATCCAGAAAGATAAAACTTACATCGTGCTGTTTTTCAATCGATTGCAGTATGGCGCGCAAGACGACGGGCTTTTCTTTTTGGGCAAAAAGGCCGACGGAAAAAAGCAATAGCAGCAGTGTGGCAAAAATTCTAGTCATCGGCAGACAAAATCACGACGTTGTTTTCTGTTTTGGCCTGCAATTTATAAAGCTTGCAAAGGCTTTCGATTGATTCATCGAGGTTTTTTCCAGAAAAACGTCCGGTTACGGTTTGGTCGATTTTGGTTTTAAGTTCGATATTTATGTTGAAATGACGTTCAAATTCCTGCAAAACTTCTTCAAGCGAAGCCGATTCGAATTTGAGCTCGCCATTCGTCCAAGCCGGTTTTTTGTCTGATAAAGCCGCGATTTTCGGTACTTTTCCGTTCTCGAAAACTAACTGTTGGCCAGGCGTCAGGAATTGTGACTTCCCGTTTGCCGAAACCTTGACTTTTCCTTCGTAACACTCGACTTCGAACCTTTGTTCGCGCGCTTTCACATTGAATTGCGTTCCCACGACAGTCACGGTTCCCAAATTGGTTTTCACGTCGAATTTTTTGCCTTTGGCGACTTTGAAGAACGCTTCGCCTTTGAGCGTCAATTGTCTGTGTTCTTCCCAAGTTGATTCTGAAAATGCGATTTCCGAACCCGAATTGAGTGCAACTTCAGATTGGTCTGGAAGTGTGGCCAATGCCAGTTCTCCATTTGAAGCCAAGACTTTCGACACCTCTGAACTCGGTTTGAGCGCAAAGAACAATCCGACGGAAATCAGCAAAACGGCGGCGACCCGAAACCAATTCTTATTGTACAAAGACACGACTTTGGGTTGTGCAACCTTTTTTTCACCCGAAAGAATTTTCGACAACATTGCGTTTTGGTCAAAATCAGATGTGCGGAAATCCTTGCTCGCTTGGGCAATTTTTTCGAAATCGTCGAACTCTGGCGAATTTTGAAAAGACGCGAGTTCGTTTTCGTTCATTTCCCCGGCGAGCCATTTGGCCAAATCGTGTTTTTCGTCTGTTTCCCTATTTTCCATTTTCATATCGATTTGATTTCGCGTCGCAACGAAACGAGTGCTCCGCTGATTCGCTTTTCTACGGCTTTCACCGAAATTTCGAGGATTTCCGCAATCTCGTGGTATTTTTTCCCGTCGATCCGATTCATCAGAAACGCGGTTCTCTGGGCTTCGCTCAAGTTTCCGATGGCATTTTGCAACTTGTTCCGGAATTCTTCTTCCTCATAGACAAACTCCGGGCTTTCGGTTGTCACGGCTCTTACCGACGTAGTTTGTGCATAGGCCAAAACCACTTTTTTATGCGCGATTTTGTTTAATGCGGCGTTGTTTGCGACCGTGTACAAATACGACTTGGCTTTTTCTTGAGGCACGTCGGCGCAGTTTTCCCACAATTTCGCGAACGCGTCCTGAGTTACGTCCTGCGCTTTTTCGTCGTCCCCGAATTTGTAGACGATGTAATTGCGCAACGATTTGGCGTGTTGCCTGAAAATCTTCGAGAAAAGGCTTTCCTCGCAAACGCCGTGAATCGAACAATTGTCCATATAAGATTGAATTCGATAGCTAAAACAGGTCAAAAAGAATTTACCCTACCTTAGCGAAAAAGATTTTTCAGGCTAAATTTAATCATTTGAAGTAGGGTTTTTTTACTTCAGATTGTTTTTAATTCCAACCAACAGAATTGCGATGAAAAAATTTGTCACCTATTTTATTGTTGCGCTGGCCGTCGGGCTTGGCTTTTTGGTTTCTTGTCAGGACGAGGAAAACGAGAGCCGACAAAGTGCCGGTTTGCTTAACAAGACTTCGGCTTTGTCCCAACGACTGCAGAATCTTACGGCCAACAACACCTCGATCGACAACGTGCTCGACACTACCGATTGTTTCAGCGTGAAATTGCCTGTACAGATTCTCATAAACGGCGAAAGTTTTACGGTCGACAGCACTGAAGATTACGCAACCGTCGCGGCACTTTTGCAACAGACACCAACGGGCACTTTCGCGGAATTCGTTTACCCGATTACCGTCATTACGCGTTCTTACGAGGAAATCGTCGTCAACAATGCATCGCAATTGCCTGGTGCCGTTGCCGATTGCGCGGGTTTTGAAACCATTGGGTGTTTGTCTGTGAGTTATCCGATATCGGTCACGACTTATGACACGGGATCTCAAAATCCGTCCACGCAGACGCTTGACAACAATCAGGAATTTTTTCTGCTTATACAAAATCTGAGCGATTCGGAATTTTACGAAATCCAATATCCGATAACCGTTTTAGGAGTTGGCGGAGCGCCGATTTCCATCGCGTCAAACGACGAATTCGACCTTGCGATGACAGCCGCGGTGGCCAATTGCGCGTGTGCCAATCCGGATATTCTGATAGACAGCCTGATTTTTTATATGCCGATTGCCAATGAGATCGCTGACCTCACCGGATTCTCGACGCCGGCCGCAAATGGCGGAATCGGTTTCGTGCCGGATAGGATCGGAGAAGCATCCGGAGCTTTGCAATTCGTCGACGGAACGCCCGACAACCAAATTGTCATAAACGGAAATGATCAGAACGACATGCTGCAAAACAACGCGTTCACCGTGAGTATGTGGTTCAACCGAACGCAGGACAATTTTGTTCAGACGCCCGAAACATTCTTTCAGGCGAATCAATTCAGCATCGCTTTCGACGGACAGAGTATAGATATTAAAAGCCCAACAGTAATCGTAAACGGAGCTGTAATCACAGACCAAAGTTGGTTCGATCAAGGCCTCGGCGGATCGTTGAACGTCTGGCATCACCTTGTCCTGACTTACGACGGGCAAAACCTGCTTCTGTATAGGGATGCGAACCTTGTTGGTCAGTTGCAGTTCTTTTTTCAGCCGGGCACGATGCCACCAAGTGCGATAGGCGGAAACTTCCCTGGCGGAATCATCGATCAGGTGCGGGTTTACAAAAAAGCGCTGAATGCTACCGAAGTCGGGACATTGTTCGAAATCGCGAACGACAACAATACTTGTTTATAAAAAAATCGGTCGTTACGGCCGATTTCAGTTTTTCACGTCATGGGCGCTCGTCGACATGACTTTTCCCGTTCCGTTGGTTGCTCCGTTGGTTCCGGTTCTATCGCTTGCCGAACCTTTGAATCCGCTGCAGGCGACAAAAAGCGACGTCGCTCCAAGTAGCACTGCTGTTCTGAGTGTGTTTCTCGTTTTCATGGTAGTCAGATTTTGAGTTCCTCTAAAATTACCTTGGAGACCAGCGATTTGTCGTACAGGTTTTGTTCGGAAACTTGTACGATTCAAACCTCGGTTGCGCTAATGCCGAAATTCCTCAGTTTGGATTTGAAATTGGTGTTTTGGAATTTGCAATCACAACCTACGTTTAACAAAAATTACAGATTTTCTGTACTTGACGTATTTCTGGAACTCCTAACTTTGCATTCTAAGGGGAAAGGGCGAGTGTTGTCCCTACGAAAACGGCGGAAATCCGCATTACAGAAAATCTGTAAATTTTGTTAAAAGTTTCTCTGGTTTGGTTCCGGATTTCCCATACGGTGATATCACAGAGAATCGCCAAAATTTTATTGGATGGAAATCGCTGTCGCCGTCTTATGCCAACTGAACGAAGCGAAACCTTGCCAAAGTCTCCAGTCCAGTTTGGGAATTTCGATTTTTTTTATGGCGTTGCGCCGGATCAAAATTCCAGCCCATTTCAAACCCGTGCCGGCGCCGGGCTTCCGGACTTTATCTTTACGGGCTCGCTGCGCCGCCCTTGAAAAAGGATAACGCCTCAAATCCCTAACGCGATCCTCGAAAGCGTCTAAAATTCAGCTATGAAAGATATTGTTTGCCTAAATGCTCCTTTTGATTCGTAAATCAAGCGTTGAGACGGTTCGTGAATCCGTGGTTCATCTTTTGCCACGAATTCACGAATTTTCGTTCGCCGTCAATCGTACCGCGAACATCGTCAGTTTTTTGGTCACGGATGCATGAATTCGTTTTGTTCCGCAATAATTCTTATGCACTTCACCAATTTCGAACTACTTATTCACAAGTTTTTAAGGAATACACAATCTAAAGTATTAATATTCTTTGGGTTACCTGGTTTTAAATTTGAAACTTTAAAATTACGTTTGGAGTTTTCAATCACAACCTACGTTTAACAAAAATTACAGATTTTCTGTATTCACCGTATTTCGGGAACTCCGAACTTTGCATTCTAAGGGGAAAGGGCGAGTGTTATCCCTACGAAAAAGCGGAAAATCCGCGTTACAGAAAATCTGTAAAAAATGTTAAATCTTTTCATGACATTTTCGAGTGCGTACGCTATGCGCGATCAATATCTGGCATGGCTATTTCGCCATCACGATTTGCCTCGACATTTTCGAACTAGCTGACTTGGGCGAAGCTTTGCGAAAGTTTCAATCCAGATTTGGAAACTGGGTTTCGATTTACATCAGAAATGCGCCACGGAAAGAAATTTCCATATGCTTTGGAACTAGCGCAAAAGTTTTCGAACACGAACCATTCGAAAAAAATGTGTTTCGACAATTTGCTTCGCTTTCAGCAAATAGCCGCGCGACAGCGAACCCAAAAAGCGATTTACCTCAAAAAATTCCCAGCCTACTGGCGCCCGAAATCATATCCCAAAACCAATTGCCTCTTTCGCTAATTCACACTATATTTGCGACTTCATTTCTACGATTATGTTCGATAATTTATCAGAAAAGCTCGACAAGGCTTTCCATATACTCAAAGGGCACGGCAAGATTACCGAAATCAACGTGGCCGAAACATTGAAAGAAGTACGTCGCGCCCTTTTGGATGCCGATGTGAATTTCAAGATCGCCAAAGATTTCACCTCCCGCGTGAAAGACAAAGCAATCGGGGCGAACGTGCTTACGACACTTCAGCCAGGTCAGTTGATGGTAAAACTCGTGAAGGACGAATTGACCGAATTGATGGGCGGAGACGTCGCCGGAATCAATCTTTCGGGAAATCCGACGGTGATTTTGATGTCGGGACTTCAAGGTTCGGGGAAGACGACTTTCTCGGGCAAGCTTGCTAATTACCTCAAGACGAAAAAGAACAAGAAACCACTTTTGGTCGCGGGCGACGTTTATCGTCCGGCGGCGATAGATCAGTTGCATGTTGTTGGTGGACAGATCGGCGTCGAGGTTTTCTCGGAAAGGGAAAACAAGAATCCGGTAGAGATTGCCCTAAACGGAATCAAGTACGCGAAAGCCAACGGTTTCAACGTGGTCATCATCGATACGGCGGGTCGTTTGGCGGTCGACGAGGAAATGATGAACGAGATCGAGAACGTTCACAAAGCGGTGAATCCGCAGGAAACATTGTTCGTGGTCGACTCGATGACAGGACAGGACGCGGTCAATACGGCCAAAGCGTTCAACGACAGGTTGAATTTCGACGGGGTAATCCTCACGAAACTCGACGGTGATACGCGAGGTGGTGCGGCTTTGTCGATCAAATCGGTAGTAAACAAACCAATCAAGTTCGTCGGGACAGGCGAGAAGATGGAAGCGCTCGACGTGTTCTATCCAGATCGTATGGCCGACCGGATTCTCGGAATGGGAGACGTCGTTTCGCTTGTGGAACGCGCCCAAGAGCAGTTCGACGAAGAAGAGGCGCGCAAGTTGCAAAAGAAGATCGCGAAGAACGAATTCGGGTTCGACGACTTTTTACAGCAAATTCAGCAAGTCAAGAAAATGGGGAATATGAAGGATTTGGTCGGAATGATTCCGGGCGCATCCAAAGCCATGAAAGACGTGGAAATCGAGGACGATGCGTTCAAGCACATCGAGGCGATAATCCTGTCGATGACTCCGAAAGAAAGAAAAAAACCGGCACTCATAGACGTCAAGCGCAAGAACCGAATCGCCAAAGGCTCGGGCACGAAAATCGAGCAGGTCAACCAACTCATGAAGCAGTTCGACCAAATGAGCAAAATGATGAAAATGATGCAAGGTCCGGGCGGAAAACAGCTCATGAAAATGATGGGCGGCGGAATGCCAGGAATGAAATAAAAAGGGAAGATGCGTGTGAACGCGTCTTTTTTTTTTGGACTGTCGGAAACGGCTCCAAGCCAACAACCACAATACTAAAAATCTCAAAACTAAATACTAAATACAACAATGCAACTTTTAGACGGAAAGAAAACCTCAGAAGACATCAAGATCGAGATTGCGGCCGAAGTGGCCCAAATGAAAGCCAATGGAGAGAAAGTGCCTCACTTGGCGGCAGTCATTGTCGGAAATGACGGCGCGAGCCTGACTTATGTCGGAAGTAAGGTCAAGGCTTGCGAGCGGGTCGGTTTCGAATCGACTTTGGTCAAGATGCCAAGTACGACTTCCGAAGTGGAACTTCTCAAGAAAATCAAACAACTCAACGAAGACGACAACATCGACGGTTTTATCGTGCAGTTGCCGTTACCTCCGCAAATCGACACCCAAAAAGTGATCATGGCGATCGATCCTACAAAAGATGTCGATGGATTCCATCCGGAGAATTTCGGGAAAATGGCGCTCGATATGTCGACTTTTATTCCGGCGACGCCATTCGGGATTCTCGAACTTTTGGAGCGTTACGGAGTGGAGACACAAGGAAAACACACGGTTGTCATCGGCCGCAGCCATATCGTTGGTCGTCCGATGAGTATTTTGATGGGAAGAAAAGGCTTTCCCGGCAATTCTACCGTGACCTTGACGCACAGTTACACCAAAAATATCGCCCAGATTACGACTCAGGCCGACATAATCATTTCGGCATTGGGCGTACCGAATTACCTAAAAGCCGAAATGGTGAAAGACGATGTGGTGATCGTAGACGTGGGAATCACGCGTGTCGCCGACGAATCGTCCGAAAAAGGATATCGCATTACCGGCGACGTCGATTTCGAAAACGTTTCCAAAAAGGCTTCCTTTATTACGCCTGTTCCAGGTGGTGTTGGTCCTATGACAATCGCCATGTTGTTAAAAAACACGCTTTTGGCTCGAGAACGCAGAAGAGATAAGGAGTAGAGAATTTATTTTTACAAGTGAGAAGTTAAGAATAATTAAGGTCAGAAAAGTCTTGATTCTTTTTGACTTCTTGCTGTTTCAACCAGTTTCGTTTTTTCAAACAAATGTCGTCAATGGAAAGACTGCTTCAACAGATCGCTTTCATCAAAGAAATCGACAAACTCAAATACATTTTGCGCAAGACCAAGTTGCTGAACAGCGACAGATGCGAGAACGATGCTGAACACAGTTGGCATTTGGCGATGATGACGATCGTGCTCGCCGAACATTCCAACCAAGAAATCGATGTTGTGAAAGTGCTGAAGATGGTGCTGCTACACGATATTGTGGAGATTGATGCGGGCGATACTTTCATTTACGACTCGGTCAAGAGCCACACGAACACTGATGAGGAACAGCTCGCGGCCGAAAGGATTTTCGGGCTCTTGCCAACCGAGCAGGCGCAGGAATTCATAGCGATTTGGAAGGAGTTTGAAGCCAGCCAAACCAACGAGGCCAAATTCGCCCGGACAATGGACAGACTGGAGCCATTGCTGCAAAATACTTCCAACAACGGCGGAACGTGGTCCGAATTCGACGTTCCTTACGAGAAAGTTTACCAGAAGAAGAAAGTGATTGCTGAAGGTTCGCAGACAATTTGGGAGTTCGCCGAGCGGTTGCTCAAGGAAAGTGTCGAGAAAGGAATCCTCAAGAAAACGACTTGATGTTTTTCAGATTTCCAACGTCAAAAATACCACCACCACCCGCCCTAAATTTAGTTCGGTAATGGGATGTCGCGATACAGAAAATCTGTAAAAAATCCTAAATGTAGGTGTTGGCGTTTCTTAGAACTTCTGTCCGTTTCTCAGTCTGATTTTGAATGTCCTTTGCATCAAAAGTGCAAGATTCCGTTACCACCAAACAAACGCGCCAAACTTCTCCCAAATCGCCAAAAGCATCCGCACGCAGCCCATTCCAAAAGCCCGCAACCGCAACCGCCTAAACTGACAAATTCCTCTCCAAAATCCGCGAAAGCGACATCTTTCAAATTCATTCTGTAGGCCAATTCCATAGCGGCAATAATCAAAGCCACGAATTCACGAATAACCATGAAATTCTCAAATTCGCAGTTAAACGAACGTTTGCTACCCATTCAAAAGATTCGTCCATCAGCAATAAAACCAGCGCCGCACGACGGCAAAACCCAATCCCAAAAAAAGCCTAAAGAAAAAATCCAAACCGAAATAAAAAACTACTTTTGCACCGCAAAACACAAGAAAATCCTTAAATGGACGACCATCCCAAATTGTTGAATCTCACCTGAATCCGCACCTTGCGCGGCTTCGGGATAAAGCCGTGCAAAAATGAAAACCTTTTACCAAAACCAAAACGGACTTGTGGCCGTAAGCGAGTGGCAACCAAATTGCTGGGTAAACGTCGAATCGCCTGACAAACTGGACAAAAAATTCCTGCTCGAAGATTTGGGCATTCCCGAATCCTTTTACAACGACATCAAAGACATTGACGAACGCCCGCGCATTGAGGTCGAGAACGGTTGGTGGCTTATCATCATGCGCATTCCGCTCAAGAGCGACGATGTGAAATTGCCGTTTTACACGATTCCGGTCGGGATTGTTTTCAAGGACGACGTTCGCGTGACGATCGCTTTCCGTCAGACCGAAATGCTCGACGATTTCGTGAACTATTCGGCGAGAAAGAAAATTGACATGCACGACAATTTCGATTTTGTGCTCAAGTTGCTGCTTTCGTCGTCGGTTTGGTATCTGAAATACCTCAAACAAGTCAACCAAAAGATCAAACTGGCTGAAGACAACCTCGAAAAATCGATAAAAAACGAGGAATTGCAGGCGCTTTTGCAAATCGAGAAATGTCTGGTGTATTTCATGACCTCGCTCAAAGGCAACGACATTTTGCTGCATCGGCTCAAGAACATCCGAAGCCAAAGGGAAAATTACGACGCCGAATTGCTCGAAGACGTCGAGATCGAACTGCGCCAAGCCCAGGAAACGACCAACATTTACTCCGATATCCTTACGGGAACGATGGACGCGTACGCCTCGGTGATTTCCAACAACATGAACAACATCATGAAACAGATGACGTCGATCTCGATCATTTTGATGATTCCGACGGTAATCGCGAGTTTCTACGGAATGAACGTGCCGAATTCACTTCAGGAAAATCCGTTCGGACTTTGGATCATAGTAGGGATTTCGCTGATTTTCTCGACGTTCGGAGTCTTGCTTTTCAGACGAAGAAGATGGTTTTGATCAATTGTTGTTGAAGCCGCCGATAAGCACGACCGATTTCCTTTTCCAAACGCCCAAATCCTTCTCGCAATAGTAGTAATTGTTGAGCGTGACGCCGTGTGCGCCCATGTACCAAACGTAAATCAAGGCCTTGGTTCGCATGGCGTCAAAAAGCGGAAGCGAGTAAAGGTAAACGCCGGTTTTGTTCTTTTCGTAAAAAGCGTCGATCTCGAGATTTCGGTAGCTCACGAAGCCTTTTGCTTTGATCTGCGGCGCTTGCCACAAGACGATAGGAGCAAAACTTTTCTTCCAGGTCTCGAGATTTCCGCCGACATATTTGGCAATCGTGTCGACGCGCTTTTGGAAATTGCGTTTTTCCATGTCGAAGACGTTTTCCGATTTTGGAGCCGTCAGGTATTCGTTCCAGAATCCGTTGACTTCGCGGCACATGAAAATCGCGGGTTTTCCCTCGGCGGCGTTGAGATCGTTGACGAGTTTGAAAGTTTCGGAAACCGAAGCGGATTCTTTTTGGGCGAACAAGCCTGAAGTGACAAAAAGGAAGACAAAAAAGAATCTCATGAAAATAGGGCTAGTCGTAAAGGTATTGCAAATCGACCCAAAGTTTGCCCGAATTCGCGTCAAACAGCATGTGATAAGCGGTTGTTTCGGTTTTTCCTTTGCGGACATAAAACTGAGGCGCATCCAGACTCGCGATCGCACCGTCGAAATCGAAGAAATTTTTGGGAGCCAGATCGACTTTTTCGTACCCGAACTTTTTCGAATAGCCAGAAACGTCAAACTTCTCTTTGTCCAAAGTAAAAATCGTGGTTTTTCGCTTTCGCGCCGGATTGTAATCGCATTCCGAGTCAAGAACCGGCGGAATGTCGACCGCGGCGCGCATCTCGATATGATCGATGTTCGCCCAATCGCAATCGCGGCTGTCGGCAACAGTCGTCACAAAAGTTTTCACGCCCAAAAAGGCAAGGCTGACCACTGAAATAAGTATGGCAAGCGTAAGCAGAAGTAGTTTTTTCGTGTTCATTTTATTCGGTTGGTTCCAGTTTTAACGCAAAACCAAGCCCGAAATTGTATTATGAATCGCCTTCTTTCCTGTAACGCGGATCGTCTTTTTTGATGATTTCGATCGAACGTTTCGGCCCAGGTTTGAAACTGTCCGGACGTTGCGCGTCGTCATTCCTGTTGAAATCGCGTTTCGGAGCGTCGGAATTTCTGGAACTTCTATCAGAATCGTCGCGTCGGAAATCGCGTTTTTCAAAGTCGCGTTTCGGAGCATCGGAATTTCTGGAACTTCTGTCGGAATCGTCTCGTTTGAAATCGCGTTTCTGGAAATCTCTCTTTGGAGCGTCGGAATTCGAACGATTCGTATCAGACTCGTCGCGTCGGAAATCGCGTTTTTCAAAGTCGCGTTTCGGAGCATCGGAATTTCTCGAACTTCTGTCGGAATCGTCGCGTTTGAAATCGCGTTTCTGGAAATCTCGCTTCGGAGCGTCGGAATTTGAGCGGTTAGTATCCGAATCATCGCGACGGAAATCGCGTTTTTCAAAATCGCGTTTCGGTTTGTCCGAAGCGTTTCTGCCAGCGGAATTTCTGTCGGATGAATCGCGTCTCTGGAAATCGCGTTTCTGGAATTCTTTCGGACGTTCCCCAAACTCGTTCTTGGCGAAACTCGCATCTTCGGTTTTGCTCGAAGGCGCAATCAAAAGCTGCAGTTGGTCGACTTCTTCTTTGGTCAGTTCGCGGTGGCGACCAACAGGCAAATCCAAAGTGATATTGATGATTCGCGTTCTTTTCAGTTTCACCACTTCGTAGCCCAAATATTCGCACATGCGGCGGATCTGTCGGTTCAGGCCTTGCGTCAGAATGATCCGGAAAGAATCCTTGCCCGTTTTTTCGACGAAACATTCGCGTGTCACCGTGTCGAGAATCGGGACACCTTTGCTCATTTTTTCGATAAACCTGTCGCTCACGGGCTGGTCGACGACGACCTCGTATTCCTTTTCGTGGTTGTTTCTCGCACGCAGGATTTTGTTGACGATTTCTCCGTCGTCGGTCAGGAAAATGAGGCCTTCGGAAGCTTTGTCAAGTCGGCCGATAGGAAAAATGCGCCTTGGAAAATTCACATAGTCGACGATGTTTTCCTTCACGTCCAAATTGGTCGTACACTCGATTCCCGGCGGTTTGTTCAGCGCCAGATACACGAAATCTCCGGTTTTCTCGACAATAAGTTTTCCGTCGATGCGAATTTCGTCCGCGCCCGAGACTTTCATCCCGAGTTCGGCCACATTCCCGTTAACGGTCACGCGTCCGGCTTCGATTATCGCATCGGCTTCACGTCTGGAACAATAGCCGGTTTCTCCTATGAATTTATTGAGGCGTTTGAGTTCATTTTCCATGGCGCAAAGGTAAGCTTTCGGCCGTTATTTCGGTTCCTGCTTTCACATATTGTTGTAGATTTGAACCATAACTTATTGGCTATGAATCGAATTTTACTGGTTTGTTTCGCGTTTAGTTTCGCTTTTTCGGTTGCCCAAAATCGAAAAGGCCAATTCAGGATCAAGGATCAGGATTTCAAACATTCGCTTATCGTCGCTTTCGCGGATGCGGATTTCGACGTCGACGAACTTCAGTCGCAGTACCAATTTTCGCTCGGGAAAGCATTTCCGATGTCCGAAGAAAAAAAGACCGAACTCGCCCGAACTTCGACAGATTCGGGAAAAGCGCTGGAGCTTATCGGGAACATCTACAAAGTCGATCTCCAAAATCCGACCGATGCAATTTTGCTCGAATTGGCGGCAAAACTGGAAATGTCGAATCGCGTTCGTTATTGTGAAATTTTGTCGTCAAGACCCGTTCCGCCTCCAGCCGACATCGCGCCAACAACGCCGAATTACTTCGCCAACCAGACTTACATTCAGGCGAATCCTGGCGTGAACATGCAAGCAGCGTGGAATTTGGGAATCGTCGGCAATGGGATCAAAGTGCGCGACGTAGAATACGGATTCAACAAGAACCACGAGGAATTCGTTGATAACCCGAGCATTTTCATGCAATCCGGCGTTGCTTTAAATCCGGAAGTTTCCCAGGATTATTCCGAACATGGAACAGCGGTTTTTGGCATAATCGCAGCCGACAACGGAACGTATGGCGTAACGGGAATGGCGCACGGAGTATCCGAAATGATACAGTTTCCAGAGTGGACGCAAAGTTTCGGCTACAGTCCGGCAACGGCCGTGCTGAACGCGATTTCGGCTTCGTCCCAAGGCGATGTGATTCTATTGGAAATGCAGGAATATGGCGTCAACGACCAGTTCGTGCCTTCCGAATATCTGCAATCGATCTGGGATTTGACCAATGCGGCGACCAATTCGGGAATTTTGATCGTCGCGGCCGCCGGAAACGGAAACGCCAATCTCGATTCAGCGAATTACGCTGCTTACATGAACCGCGGTGACAGCGGCGCGATCATAGTTGGCGCCGGAACCGCGAATCTGCAACACGACAGGATTTCGTACAGCACTTTCGGAAATCGCGTGAACCTTCAGGCTTGGGGAAGCAATGTGCGTTCGTCGGGTTACGGTACTTTTTCGCAGATCGGAGGCGACTTCAACCAGCGCTATTGCACTTTTACGGGAACAAGTTCGGCCACGCCAATCGTCGCTTCGTGTGCGATCGCGTTGCAAAGCCATTACCGCAATTTGACCGGAAACTATCTCGCTCCGACGGTTTTGCGCCAAATTTTGATCAATACGGGAATCGCCCAAGGCTCGGGCGGACACATCGGCCCGATCCCGAATATGGTCGCGGCACTTACGGCTGTGAACGATCTCGCGGTGCAGAAATCAGAAAATCTCGTTTTTGCTTTGTATCCGAATCCGGCTGATGCGAAAGTTGCGATTTCGGGCATTTTTTCCGATGCTATGAAAGTTGAGATTCTGAATACTTTCGGGCAAACCGTTTTGAAATCCGGCTCCGTGGATTTGGACGTTTCCGATTTGCAGTCTGGCGTTTATTTCGTCCGGATTTCCGATGGCGCGAAAATCGGCGTGAAGCGGTTGGTGAAACTCTAGAAAATTCCTTACCTAATCTGCAAGGTTTGTTCAAACCTTTAGGTTTTTCAAAAAATACGATCTGTCGTGTCGGAGTTATTGTTCGCCACTCTGATAGTAAACAAGAGAATCCAAAATGCAGACCTGCAACGTTTTGAAAACCTTGCAGGTCGAAGGCAACACTAACATCGTATTAACAAACTTTCTGCGTAAATTTGCGATCTAAAACCAAGACGACATGAATACCGTTCTCGAATCTGCCGCGCCTCAGGCCAAACCAAAATGGCTCAAGGTAAAATTGCCGATCGGTCAAAAATACACCGAACTGCGCGGACTCGTCGACAAATACAAACTCAACACGATCTGTACCTCAGGAAGTTGTCCCAATATGGGCGAATGTTGGGGCGAAGGCACGGCGACGTTCATGATTTTAGGAAACGTCTGTACGCGTTCGTGCGGATTTTGCGGCGTGAAAACCGGTCGTCCGGAAACGGTAGATTGGGACGAACCCGAGAAAGTGGCGCGTTCGATAAAACTCATGAAAATCAAGCATGCGGTCGTGACTTCGGTAGATCGCGACGACTTGAAAGACATGGGTTCGATCATTTGGTATGAAACCGTTAAAGCCATCCGAAGAATGAATCCGGAAACGACTTTGGAAACTTTGATTCCTGATTTCCAGATGAACGAGCGCAACATCGACAGGATCGTGGCGGCCGATCCCGAAGTGGTTTCACACAATATGGAAACCGTGCGAAGATTGACGCGCGAAGTTCGCATCCAGGCCAAGTACGACAGAAGTCTCGAAGTTTTGAAATACCTCAAGGAAAAAGGCATCCGACGCACAAAATCAGGCATCATGCTTGGTTTGGGCGAAACCGAGGAAGAAGTGATCCAGACGATGCGCGACCTTAGGGACGCGAATGTTGATGTGGTCACGATAGGGCAATATCTGCAACCTTCCAAAAAACACTTGCCGGTAAAAGAATTCATCACGCCGGAACAATTCAAAAAATACGAGGAAATCGGTAAGGAAATGGGTTTCAGGCATGTGGAAAGCGGCGCTTTGGTTCGAAGTTCTTATCACGCGCAAAAGCATATCCTTTAATTGAATTCTCGATTTTCGGCTTTTCGGATCGTCGGAGTTTGAGACAATCTGCCAATCCGCAAATCTGACAATCCATCAATCCATCGCCATTGAAAACTCGAATTGCCATCAACGGTTTCGGCCGTATCGGAAGAAATCTTTTCCGTTTGCTTTTGAACCATCCGAACATCGAGGTCGTCGCGATAAACGACATCGCCGACAATCGCACGATGGCGCACCTGACGAAATACGATTCGATTCACGGGATTTTGCAACACGAGGTTTCGTTTGATCCTGATGGGATTCTTGTCGATGAACAGCATTTTGCGTTCGTACACGAAAAAGACGTCAAGAACATCGATTGGACGAAATTCGATGTTGATATCGTGGTCGAATCGACCGGAAAATTCAAGACTTTCGACGAAATCAACCAGCATATCCTTTCGGGTGCGAAAAAGGTCATTTTGTCCGCGCCAAGCGAAGTCGACCAGATCAAGACAGTGGTTTTGGGCGTGAATGAAGCGATTCTCGACGGATCGGAAACCATCATCTCGAACGCGAGTTGCACGACCAACAACGCGGCCCCGATGATCAGGATAATCGACGAACTCTGCGGAATCGAGCACGCTTATATCACTACAGTGCATTCGTACACGACAGACCAAAGCCTGCACGACCAACCTCACAAGGATCTGCGTCGGGCGAGAGGCGCTTCCCAATCGATTGTTCCTACAACGACAGGCGCGGCGAAAGCGTTGACCAAGATTTTTCCCGAAATGGAAGGAAAGATCGGCGGCGGCGGAATCCGTGTTCCGGTCCCGGACGGCTCGCTCACTGACATTACCTGTTATGTGAAAAAGGAAGTTTCCATTGAAGAAATCAACGCGGCTTTCAAGAACGCGGCTTCGGGCGAATTGGCGGGGATTTTGGCTTATACCGAGGATCCGATCGTTTCCGTGGACATTCTCGGCAACCAAAACTCTTGTCTTTTCGACTCACAACTCACGTCCGTTATAGGAAAGATGGTAAAGGTCGTGGGTTGGTATGACAATGAAATCGGATATTCCGCGCGTCTTGTCGACCTTATTTCCCTAATTCGGAAATAATTATCTAAATTTAGCCTCCCTAAACCGAACAGATAGGACTAATGAGGAGATTGCTGATTTTAGTGCTCTTGGTGAGTGCGTGCGTCCATTCCCAAAAAAAACCGGCCGACAGTTCGGAGTACTATCTCGAACTCGCCCAGTTCAACAAGCGCATCAACAATTACCGGAATTCTCTCGACAACACCCAGAAAGCGATCGATTACGCAAAGCGGTCCAAAGATATTCAGGCCGAAGCCAGCGCGTCCTTGTCACTCGCGAATCTGTACATAGAAATCAAGAAATTCAACGATGGGATCGAGGTTCTGAACCGGGCGATTGCTTTGTTCAACACTTTGAAACCGTCCGCCGAACAAGCTTACGCTTACTACAATCTCGGGCTTTGCTACATGGAAAAGGAAAATTATTCCCAGGCAGAGACGGCTTTCGGCAAAGCGCAAACGATCTATCAAGCGCTCAAAATTCCGGATGCGATCGAGCTTTTGAATCTTCAGAAAGGGATTTTGTACCGTACGAAGGGCAAAAACAACCAAGCAGCCGAAATTTTCAGCCGGATCGTTTCCCAACAGGACAAGGACGACGCGTACAAGATCAAGGCCGAAGCGCTGTATCATTTGGGTGAAATCGAACTTGGCAGAAACCGCAACAATCTCGCGCTGAATTACCTGAACCGCTCGCTGTCATTGAACGAGCAATACAAGAATTACGAGTTGAAGGCGCGGCTTTACATCGCTTTGAGTCAGGCGTATGAGAAAATTTCCGACATCAAGACCTCGCATTTTTACCTCAAAAAACACCTTGCCCTAAAAGACAGCATCGCCGGCATTAGCGCGGCCAAACTCGGGGCCGAAGATTACAGCAAATTCAAGGACGACGAGCGTTTGAAGACGATCGAACAACTCGACAAGGAAAACAAGGTGCAGGAAAAAAACGGCAAATTCGCCAAACTGATCTCGATCCTGGCCATTGCGCTGATCTCGATTCTCTCGCTTTTGAGCTTGTCGCTCTACAAGAACAATATCATCCGGAATCAGTCGAACGTTTTGCTGAAAGAGACAAACAAGGAACTTCAGATTGCCAAAGACCGGGCGGAGAAAGCGTCCAAAGCCAGAGCCGAATTCCTGTCGACCGTAAGTCACGAGTTGCGCACGCCTTTGAACGCCATCAACGGGATCACGCACTTGCTTTTGCATGAGAATCCGAAGAAATCGCAGCTGAATTACCTGACGTCGCTTCAGTTTTCTGGCAATTATCTGCTGACTTTCATCAACGAGATTCTCGAATTCAACCGCATCGAATCGAGCAATGTCGTGGCCGAACACATCAATTTCAACCTCAAGTTGCTTCTTGAGAACATCCAGAATTCGCTCAAGGAACTTGCCGCGGCAAACAGCAACAAATACACGATCGAGATCGACGGACGCATTCCCGATATCTTGATCGGCGATCCTACGAAGTTGTCCCAGATTTTCATGAACCTGATAAACAACGCTCTCAAGTTCACCCAAAACGGTCAGGTGAAGGTCGTTGCGCAGTTGATGTCGGAAGAAGAGGAAATCGCGAAAGTCCACTTCAAGATCATCGATACCGGAATCGGGATTCCCGAAGACAAACAAGAAGCGATTTTCGACAGTTTTTCCCAAGGTTCGATCGAAATCAACCGAAAATACGGCGGAACCGGCCTTGGCCTTAACATCGTGAAAAAACTGATCGATATTTTGGGAGGCGAAATCTTCCTGCAAAGCAAAATCGGGCAAGGCTCTACATTTTCATTCGACCTGGATTTCAAGGTAAGTTCAGGCCAATTGGTCGAACAGGACGAGGATTACGACGAAAATGTGTTCGTGAACAAGAAAGTGCTGCTCATCGAAGACAACAAGATCAACCAGATGATCACGGCGAAAATGCTTGAGAAAAAGCAGATGTTGGTAGAAATCATCGACAATGGCGAAGATGCGATCGAGGCCGTGAAAAACAATTATTACGATTTGGTTTTGATGGATGTGCACTTGCCCGGAATCAACGGGACGATTGCCACGCAAACGATCCGAACGTTCGACCAACACACGAGAATCATTGCGCTTACGGCAATTTCTCTCAACGAAAACCGCGAGATGTTGCTTTCCTACGGAATGAATGACGTGGTTACGAAACCTTTCGATCCCAACGTTTTTTATCGCGTCATTGCCCAGACGATCGGGTAATTCGCTGCTTTCGAAGTTTAACAAAAACTACAGAAAATCTGTAATTGGAATATTCCTGAAAGTGCTAACTTTTCCAGAGCGCGCAAAGGAATTCACGGTTAAAGGCTGCCCAAAAACAAGAATCCGTCCATTCAAACTTCAAGAACCTCGCTCTACAAAAGCCCTGATCAACGCCCTGACTTTCGGTTCGGCTTTGGCCGCGGCCTGCAAAACTTCGTTGTGGTTCACTTCGGCGATAGAATCTTCGTGTCCGATATCGGTTATGACAGAGACACCAAAAACGTCCAAATCCATATGGCGCGCCACGATAACTTCGGGAACGGTCGACATTCCGACGCAATCCGCGCCCAGGATTTTGACCATGCGATATTCGGCCAACGTCTCAAAAGTCGGGCCTTGAAGCGCCAAATAAACGCCGTCTTTGACCTCGATTCCCAAATCTGCGGCAATTGTTTTGGCATTTGCGATCAACTTTCTCGAATAAGGTTCGCCCATATTCAGGAAGCGCGGCCCGAATCTGTCGTCGTTTTTTCCCCTTAGCGGATGTTCGGGCATCATGTTGATATGATCGTGGATCACGACAATGTCGCCAACTTTGTACTGTTCGTTCACGCCGCCCGAAGCATTCGAAACGATCAGGGTTTTCACTCCCAAATACTTCATCACGCGCACCGGAAATGTCGTTTGTTGCATCGAATAGCCTTCGTAAAAATGGAATCTTCCGGCCATCGCGACGACTTTTTTACCGCCGACCGTTCCAAAAACAAGCGCACCTTTATGGCCTTCGACCGTCGAAGTCGGGAAATTCGGGATTTTGCGGTACGGCAAAGTGTATTCGATTTCGATGTCTTCGGTGAATCCGCCAAGGCCGGAACCAAGGATCACGCCGTATTCGGGTGAAATGTCGATTTTGCTTTTGATGAATTCAACGGTTTCCTGAACTTTTTCCCACATAGTCTAAAATGGTTTGGTCGAACGAATCGCGATTGGAAATGAAAGTCGATTTGATCGGAAGAAAATAAAGGTTTGAAAGTCCGCTTTTTTGAAGCCGGACGTAATCTTTTTCGGTGGTCACGATTGGTTTTCCATCGGCTTTTTCCGAAATTTTGGAAAGGTCGGAAGCCGAAAAATGATGGTGATCGGGAAATTCCAGAATGTCGTCGTTTTGCGATTTCAGATGGCCGAAAAACGGTTTCGGTTTGGCGATTCCGGCAATCAGCAGTTTGGGTTGCTTCCGGATTTGGTCTGTAGGAAGATTTCCTTGATCCGAAAAAACGAAATCGTCATAATCGATAAAGCTGAAAAACAACTGTTGGTGAGGTTTCAGACGCATTTTTAGTAGGATCGCGTCTTGGTCTTTTTCTGACAAATCCTTCGGACACTTCGTCACGATGATCACATCGGCACGTTTGGCGCCGCGTCGGCTTTCGCGCAGATTTCCCGTCGGAAGCACGAAATCGTCCAGGTACAGATCGGAAAAAGTCGTCAGTAAAATATAGAATCCGGCCTTGACTTTTCTGTGTTGAAACGCGTCGTCAAGCAAAATCACATCTGGATTCACGTGTTTGATGAGGTTTTGGATGCCATTTGTGCGATCGGCGTCGACCGCGACCGAAACACCGGGAAATTTTTGATGGAATTGAAACGGTTCGTCACCCAAAATTTCCGCATCCGAATTTGCATCGGCCAAAACAAAACCACTCGACTTACGCTTGTAACCGCGGCTCAAAGTCGCCACTTTGTAAGTCGGCGAAAGCAACCGCAACAAGTATTCGATCTGTGGCGATTTTCCGGTTCCGCCTACACTGAGATTTCCGACGGCGACCACGGGAATGTCGAAAGCGGTCGACTTAAACCATCCTTTATCGTAAAAATAATTGCGCAAACCCGTAACCAGTGCGTAAATCGCCGAAAACGGGAACAGTATTTTACGGATCAGCATCATGTACGCAAATATAATTTTTATCTTTGGTAACCGAACGAAATCGCGGGTTGAAATGAATTCCAAAGTTTTTTTTACGCTTGTTCTTGCTTTTTTCGGAGGGTCGGTTTTCGGGCAGTCTGACGCGGCTTCGATTCTGGAAGTCATCGCGAAGAACTATTACAAAAACGAGAAAGTCGTCGTAAAGGGCCGCCAACAACTGCTTTTTACATATTGCGAGAAGGCGAACAACAACGAGGAGATTTTCGAGGCCGTGCAAGGTCTGAAATTGCCTGCATCTGAAGTTAAAAGTATCAGAAATCAGGTCAATACTGACATTCAACCTTCAAGTTGGCTTCCGGAATTGGAAACGATCTACAAGCTCGACCAAACAAAGCTACAACAAAAAATAAACGACTGCCTTTCGGTCGAGCAATATCAGGAAAGGCGCGCCAAACTCAACCTGAACAACCAAAGATTGATGATCGTAAGTAAGCCCGTGTTTTTTGAAAACGGCAAAAAGGCACTCGTCAAAGTCACGTTTTACAGAACGATCGAACACAACAACGGCGCGGTTTTACTGCTCGAAAAAGGCGAAAACGGCTGGACGATCAAAGACTTCCTAAATTCCTGGTCCACTTGATGAAGATAAAAGACATACTTGCCGTTCTCGAGGAAATGGCGCCGTTGGCTTACGCCGAAGATTTTGACAACGTGGGGCTTTTGGTTGGAGACGCAAATGCCGAAGCCACGGGAATTCTCGTGTGTCACGACGCTTTGGAAGCGGTTATAGACGAGGCGATCGCCAAGAATTGCAATCTCGTGGTTTGTTTCCATCCGATTTTATTTTCGGGTCTCAAGAAAATCACGGGCGCGAATTATGTCGAAAGATCGGTTTTGAAAGCGATCAAGAACGACATTGCGATCTACGCGGTTCACACGGCACTCGACAACCACAAAAATGGCGTGAACAAGATTTTCTGCGACGCGTTAGGACTTGTCAATACCAGAATTTTGGTTCCGAAGAAAGACTTTATCTATAAATTGGTGACGTTTGTTCCGACCGAAAATGCCGATGAAGTCCGAAATGCATTATTCGCGTCCGGAGCCGGAAAAATCGGGAATTACGAGAACTGCAGCTTTACTTCGGAAGGCGTCGGAACGTATCAGGGAAATTCCGAAAGCAATCCAAAAATAGGAGCGAAGCACGAGTTCGTGAGAGCCGACGAAACCAAAATCGAGGTCACTTTCGAGAAACACCTGAAGTCGAAAATACTCAAGGCTTTGTTCGAATCACATCCTTATGAAGAAGTCGCGCACGAGATCTATGAGCTCAAAAACGAGCACCAGAACATCGGTTTGGGAATGATAGGCGAGCTTGAAACGGCGAGAACCGAACGCGATTTCATACAATTGGTGCAAGATGCGATGCAGGCCGAGGGAATCCGCCACTCGGAATACGTCGGCAAAAACGTGAAAAAAGTCGCTGTTCTGGGCGGATCGGGAAGTTTTGCGATTTCGGCTGCAAAGCGCGCTGGCGCTGATGCTTTCGTGACATCTGACCTTAAATATCACGATTTTTACCAAGCCGAAAACGAGTTGCTTCTGCTCGACATCGGCCACTTTGAAAGCGAGCGTTTTACAAAAAACTATATGGTTGATTTTCTTAAGGAAAAAATCCCTAATTTTGCAATCATTTTATCCGAAGTTAATACCAATCCAGTTAAGTACTTTTAAAAATATGGCGACATCCGTGAAAGAATTGAGTGTTGAAGACAAGTTGAGAGCATTGTACGATTTGCAGCTCATCGATACGCGTATCGACGAAATCCGCAACGTGCGCGGCGAATTGCCTCTCGAAGTGGAAGACCTCGAGGATGAAGTGGCAGGTTTGAGCACGCGTCTCGACAAATTGAAGAGCGAGCTCGAAACTATCGAGGACAGCATCAAAGCCCGCAAGACGGCAATCGATGACCACAAAGAAGCCATCAAAAAATATTCGAAGCAACAGGAAACTGTGCGCAACAACCGCGAATTCAACGCCTTGACAAAAGAAGTTGAGTTCCAGGAGTTGGAAATCCAGTTGGCTGAAAAGCAGATCAAGGAAATGAAAGCTTCGATCGAGCACAAGAAAGAGGTGATTTCGCAGTCTAAAGAGAGATTGGAAACGAAATCTTCCCACTTGAAGCACAAGAAATCGGAGTTGGAAGACATCATGAACGAAACGGCCAAGGAAGAAGGTTTCCTGGCTGAGAAATCGGCGGAATACAGAAGCCAGATCGAAGATCGTTTGCTTTCGGCTTACGACAGGATTCGCACAAGCGTCCGCAACGGATTGGCTGTGGTTTCGATCGAGCGTGGCGCTTCTGCCGGTTCTTATTTTACGATTCCGCCTCAAACGCAGGTTGAGATCGCATCCCGCAAGAAGATCATCACCGACGAGCATTCAGGCCGTATCTTGATCGACAATGTGCTTTCGGCCGAAGAGCGCGAGAAAATGGACCAACTCTTTTCAGAGTTCAAACACTAAGATTCATGCCCCTTAATTGGGGCTTTTTTATTGCATTGTTTTTTCTGTGAGACGGCATGCGCAAAATAAAATACTTCATACTGACCAAATCGATCGGGTTTTACGTGAACCTGCTGTGTTTTCTTGCTCCGAAAAAGGGCAAGCAGGTCGTGTATTATTTTTTCAGCAAGCCGCGTGACGGGAAACTCTACCACAAGACCTTACCCGAATTGTTGGCCAAAACGCATCGCGAGACGATTTCGTTAAACGGCGATACGATTCAGACTTACACTTGGAAAGGCAACGGAGCGACTGTACTTTTGGCTCACGGTTGGGATTCGAATTCGTGGCGTTGGGAAAAATTCCTGCCGTTTCTTCAAGCTTCCGGGTGCACGATCGTGGCATTGGACGCGCCCGACCACGGTTTGTCACAAGGCAGTTTCAGTTTGCCCAAATATGCTGCTTTTATCAACGCTGTCGCGGATAAGGTAAAACCCGATTACCTCGTCGGACATTCTATTGGCGGATCGGCGAGTTTGTATTTCCAGCATTTGTACCAAAACGAGAAGTTGCGGAAAATGGTCATTTTGGGTTCTCCGGCCGAGTTGAATCCGATAATCGATAATTATGAAAGGCTTTTGGGTCTGACGAAAAAATCGCGCAATCTGCTCAACGATTATTTTGTCGAAAACTTCAAATTCCATCCCGATTCCTATTCCATCAGGATTTTCGGTGAAACCTTGAATCTTAACGGATTGGTCGCTCACGACGAAGCCGATGACGTGGTTTTGTTTACCGAATCGCAGAAGATCGCGACCTTTTGGTCAAAGGTGAAACACATCAAAACGTCCGGTTTGGGACACAGTTTGCACAGCGACGAACTTTACGGGCAGGTCGCCGCCTTTTTATTCGAGGATTGATTTCCGGATTTTATTCCGATTTGGCTTTTATTCGGTGAATTCGAGGTCGCGTCCATGCGTTTCCTGGATCGTCAATGTCGAATAGATCGCGAGTGAAAAAACGATGATCCCGACGAAAAATGCCGAATGCACAACGTCGAATCTCGTTTTGAAAAAGTCGTATCCGAGCAACATGACAGGCAAAAGGCCGCGCACCATGTTTGGCACTGTCGTCGTTGCCGTGCTTCTTATGTTAGTTCCGAATTGTTCAGCGGCGACGGTCACAAAAAGTGCCCAATAACCCGTTCCGAGTCCAAGCCACGCACAAAATCCATAATACCAATTTTCCGATTTCGAACCTCCGAACAACATCAGACAAATTCCGATTGCCGTAAAAACCATCATGTAGAAGATCGCTTTTTTGCGCGAATGCAAAGCGTGGGAAATGAATCCGCTGGCGAAATCACCAATCGAGATTCCGGCGTACGTCCACATGATCGCTCGTCCCGGATCGATTGCGGCAATTCCGAACGAAGGTGCGAATTGGTTGCCCATTGTTGCCAGAATTCCGACGCAAAACCACGTAGGCAATCCGATGGCTATGCATTTGAGATATTTGACAAAACGCCTTCCGTTGGTAAAAAACGACAGGAAATTTCCCTTGGCGATGTGTTCTTTGGTTTTGATGTGTTCGAACATGCCGCTTTCGAGCACGCCGATTCTCAGGAAAAGCAGCAGCAATCCCAATCCGCCTCCGATAAAATAGGCCGTCGTCCAATCTCCGACAAGTTCTACCGAAAAATAGGCCACGACTGCGCCCAAAAGTCCGAACCCGGCGACCATTGACGTCCCTATGGCGCGCAATTCTTTTGGAAGACTTTCAGACACCAAGGTTATTCCGGCGCCTAGTTCGCCTGCAAGTCCGACTCCGGCGATAAATCTCAGGGCGGCGTAAAGAACTGCGATATTGGAAGTCTCTATGTAGGGCAGAAATCCGCAAGCGATGTTGGCCAGCGAATACACGAGAATCGATCCGAAAAGCACGGAGAGACGGCCTTTTTTGTCTCCGAGAATTCCCCAAAGGATTCCGCCCAGCAGCAATCCCGTCATTTGGCAACTCAGGATCATTGTTCCGACTTCATCGGCGTTAAGCCCAAGCGATTCAAGACTTCGGATGCGAACGATCCCGAAAAGCAATAAATCGTAAATATCGACGAAATAGCCAAGGGCGGCGACTATCACGGGAAATCCGAAAAGGTATTTCAGTTTTTCCTGAAAAGTAAAAGTTTGCATTGTCGTTGGTTGATTGGCCAAATGTAGTAAAAGAATGGTTACATCGATTTCGTGCGCAGTCCGGAAAACCTTTCAATGCGATTTCAGATAGGAAGTCACAGACTTCCAAACACATTTCGCGAAGTCACAGACTTCGCAAAACCACCAAAATAAAACTCCAAAAAGCCCTAACTTTGCCCAAAATCAAACCAATGGAAGTAAAAGACAGCAACGGAAACATCCTAAACGACGGCGATTCGGTAACCGTGATAAAAGACCTCAAAGTGAAAGGTTCGAGTGATGTGATCAAACGAGGCACGAAAGTGAGCAACATCCGCTTGACGGACGATCCGGCCGAAATCGACTGCCGCGTCAATAAAACCGCGATGGTCTTGAGAACGGAATTCGTCAAGAAAGTCTGATTCGCCCAAAATTCATGCATAAAAAAAGCAGGCTTACAGGCCTGCTTCTTCGTTAAATCTCATTCGTGTTTTATTGTTATTCGGGTTTGATCACGATTGGAAGCGTGAACAAAGTTCTCACCGCTTTTCCGTTCTTGATGCCAGGTTCCCATTTTTTCTTGAATGTTTTCATCACGCGGATTGCTTCGCGCTCAAGTGTTTGTCCTGGTTTGTTCAGCACTTTGATGTCTGTCATGCTGCCGTCTTTTTCGACCACGAACGATACGATAATCCGGATGCTTACACTCTCGTACATTTCCGGTTTTTCGAATTCGCGGGCGACTTTTTTGTAAAGTTCCTCGATTCCGCCAGGGAATTCCGGTCTTTTGTCGAGTGTCGATATCAAGGCCGGACCTTCGTCAACGGTCGATGTTCCGCCATCATTTCCGTCTGTCGATCCACCGCTGTTGCCGGTATCGGTTCCTGTTCCGGAGTTGTTGCCTTCAGGCTGGGACGGCGCTGACGGTTTTGTATCGTCGTCCGGATTCGTGTTCGTGTCGGTTGGAGGCGCAACTGTTGGATCGTTTCTCCAGTCTGGTTCCGGTTTGTCGGTAGCTGTTGCCGGCTTGCTTTCTATCGGTTCGATCGGTTTTAGGATTGGCGGTTTGATCGTTGCGTCATAAATCGTAATGACATCGTCTGGCATTTTGGGAGGTAAATCTACTGGCGAAGGATGACTGCCGAACGAGCTCAGGAAGAATCCGCCGCCGCCTATCCCGCCTACGAAAAGCAATCCGTAAAGCAGCGCCAACAGCGTCGTTTTTCGGTTTTCAAGACGCAGCTGGTATGCGCCGTATGCTTTGTTTTTTCCCTCGAACACCAAGTCGAGCCAGCGTTTTTCAAAAATACTTGTTTTAGACATAATCAATTCAGTTTAAAAGGTTGCGTAATTATGCTACATTTTCGAAATCGTTTGAGTGTTTGATTTAATAACTGTTAATGGAAAGGAAAAATTGTGTACTTGTTAACTTTTTTAATCCGATTCTTCATTTGTCCGGAAATGTCAGGCGTAACTTTATTCTGACGAATATGGAATAACCAGTCAGGAGTGTGATTACGTGGGAATTCTTCAATAGGACGCGTCGATAATCGGAATTTAATATCGATAAACGACAATCCGTATGCAGTTTAACGTCTTTTGAGGTTAGTTACGGGCAAAATATTCGGGCGAAATACACTCTTTTTACTTTTACATCAGAATTCAAGCAAAAACTGACAATTTTAATTTAGAGGACTCATGAAAAAGTGTACATTCTTGATGGTGATGATGGCGAGTGTCTTTTCGGTCAACTCTTTTGCCCAAGGAAACGGTGCTCCAATCAAAATAGGAATCACACGTCTGGTTTCCGGAACGTTTGCCGGCGGAAGCGACGAGAACATCGTCGGATACCGCGTTGAAGAAAGAATCAACCTGAACTTCGGCGGACGCGTAACGACGTATATCGTATCGAACCTAAGCATGGTAAGTAAAGTAGATTTGGGTCCGAACAACAGCAGAAAAATCACTCCGATCTACGGAAAAGTAAAAGCAAAAGCAACTCCAAAAGTGGCAGAAGCAATCTCGATGATGGCAAAACCTGCCGTTGCGACTGCACCTGCATCGAGTACCAACGAAATCGCGAAAGTGGAAACGCCAATTTCGGCCCTGACGCTTGCTCCGGCTACTTTGACGGTCGCAAAACCGGTCGAAGTCGTGAAGGCGGAACGAAAAGTCACATCGGTAAACATCGACCTGATCGACACTTACGAAAGAACACTTGAAAAAGGATACGAGTCTGTCGACATGCTCAAACGCGTGGCCAACGCCAGATTCTTCGACGGACATTTGGAAGCCGCGGCAAAATGGTACGGACACTACTTCAGATTGGCCAAAGAAGAAATCGAGCCGGTCATGTACTTTCGCTACTCACAATGTCTCAAGGCGACAAACCAAAATGCAAAGGCTGCCGAGATGATGAAAATCTACGAAGCCAAAAGCAAATAAGCAAAACACCACTATTACCAAAGAAGTCGGGCAAAGCAGAAGTGTCCGGCTTTTTTATTGGCATAAACTTGCCAGGCGTTATTTCTTGGTTTTGCCCTGGATGATTTCGGCCAACAATTTCTTGGCGCGCAGCAATTTTACCTTGACATTCGAAAGTGGTTCGGTCAAAGTTTCAGCAATCTCATTATAAGAAAGTTCCTGAAAATACCGAAGTTGGATCACTTCCTGATAAGCCGGTTTGAGCTGTTTGATACATTCCAGTAAGCTCGACAGATTTTGTTCCGTGATCAGTTTGTCCTCGGCCGATGGAGCGGAATCCGCCACATCGTAAGCCAACTCATCGTCTTCGTCCGTTATGTCCAGAAACAATGCTTTTTTTCTTTTTCGGATAAGGTCGATGTGGACATTTTTGGCAATGGCGATGAGCCAAGTGTTGAACTGAAATTCCGGATTATACGCGGAAATTTTGTCGAAGGCCTTCGAAAATGTCTCTATGGTAATGTCTTCGGCATCGGTTTCGTTCTCGGTTCGCTTGAGCATGAAAGCAAAAACCTCGTCCCAGTAACGGTCAAGCAAAAACGTAAACGCCGATTGGTCGCCGTGTTTCGCTTTTTCTATATACTGGTTTATTTCCAATGCACGGGTTTTGAGACGATGTTGGATATAAAGATATTCAATTGGTTGAAGATTAGTGCGATTTCCATGATCGGATAAAAGTACATCACGTCCTTTTCCTTGAGTTTTCCGGCCGACAATCCCAAAATGACCCAAGTGAAAAGGTAGCGGAAACCGATGATCGCCAAAACGTAGATCCACATGAACTGAAACGCCAAAAGCACGATCGGCAGTATGAAGAACGCGATTTGCAGCACGAAAAAGAAGCCGAGCTGAAAACGATCGAACGGTTTGTAGTGCTTCGCAGTCGACACATGGCGGCGCTTTTGGGCGAACCATTCCTTGAACGATTTTTTGGGCTCGGAATACGTGAAACTTTCTGGTGAATAACAGACCGTCGTATTCTTGGAAGTCGCGGCTTGGTTGATGAAAAGATCGTCGTCTCCTGACCTGATCTTGATATGGTCGATGAATCCGTTCACGTTGAAAAACTCGTCTTTTTTATACGCCAGATTTCGTCCGACGCCCATGTAAGGATTGCCAATTTTCGCCCAAGAAAAGTACTGCACGGCGGTCAAAAGCGTCTCAAAACGGATCAGTTTGTTCAAAAATCCCGGAAGTCTTTCGTAAGCGCCATAGCCCAAAACGAAGGTTTTCTGCATGGTGAATCGAGAGGTCATTTCCTTGATCCAATCTTTCGACGCCGGACGGCAATCGGCATCGGTAAACAACAGATATTCTTTTCTGGCGGCCTTGATCCCAAGCGTCAAAGCATATTTTTTATTGCCCCAAAACGCCTCGTTATTCTCGACTTTCACGAGCCTGACATTCGCATATTGTTTCTCGAATTCCTCGAAAAGGTCGAGTGTGCCGTCGCTCGATGCGTCGTCTATCAACACGATTTCGAAATCCGGATATTCCTGTTCGGCCAAAAGCGGCACGAATCTCCGCACGTTCTCTTCCTCGTTTTTTGCACACACAATGACCGAAACCGGAATGCGTTTTGGAGCGTTCGTTTGAGGATTCGAGAATGCGAATTTCCCAAAAACCACCACGTAGTAAAGGAATTGCAGAAAAACTACCGAAGCGAAGACGCAGAAAGTAATGAACAGCATAGGCGGGTGTTTTGAAGCCGCAAATTTAGGTAAAGTTCACCATTTGAAAATAGCGAAAGGTGCTGAAATTATTCACTTTAGTTGTTTTTTTGTTTTGGAGCTTTTTCCGGCTGACTGGCACTAGCTTTTTTGCAAAAACCGGTTTTTCTTGGGTTTAAAACGAGCTTCCTGCGGTCGCTGTTTTAAACTTAGAAAAATTCGGTTTTTTCTGCAAAAGGCTAGTTGCCGTCATCCGGGCTACGATTGTCGCAAGACGATCCTTTTTCTTTTAAGAAATTCTTTTTTCCGGAACTTTTACTCGCTCTCGAAGCCTAGATAAATGAGCTTCGCTCATTTTGCTTCTTTCGGCAGCTGCGCTGCCGAAGGCTTTGATTTTGATTCGTCGCCTGCCAGCGGGGCTTACTTTTGCCTCGCCGCAAAAGTAACAAAAAGGCGCGCGGCACGACCGATTTTGGCGACCTGACAGCCTTGGAAATTCGGGA
>NZ_SEBR01000014.1 GCF_004295795.1 Flavobacterium sp.
TTTTCGGTTTCGCTTTTTTGCCACGAATGGACGAATGTCACGCGTTGCTGATTTTTTGCCACGGATGCACGGATTTTCACGGATCGCACGGATTTCAGTTCGGGTTAACCTGCAAGGTTTTTTCAACCTTGTAGGTTTTCGAAGTTTATGTAACCGCGAATTCGCGAATTTATGTGACGGATGTCAGGAGGAATTCGCGAATTGGCGGCTGAAATAATTTTTGGTTTCGCTTTTTGCCACGAATAGACGAATGATACGCGCCGCTGATTTTTTTGCCGCGGATGGGCGGATTTTTCACAGATCGCGCGTTATTACAGATCGCAAATTTTCACATATTATCGGATCGTACGGATTAACTCAATCCAAAGCCACCCTTAACTTTCCTTAACTACTTAATGGTTTAAAAACGTTAGACTGTGTATTTCTGGCTGAACATAAGCGAAGCGCCTTAATGTTCTTAATGGTTAAAATTTTGCCACGACTGGAAGATTGATCGTAAAGGTAATTTTCCAAAGAAGTAGTAATGTTTCCGCTGGAACAAAAACGGTATTTAGTTAAAATTCAGCGTTTACAAAACCAAGACCAAAGCAAAGCCGTAAATGTAAAAGAGACAAGAGATCCGCGTCCCTAAACGCGGTTCGAAATATTTGTGTTTGTTTTATTGGTTCTGAAACCTCGGCACGTTCCGGGGTTTCTCATTTTTGGCAGTATGCGTACTTTTGCGGTTCAAAACACAAAGATGGATTACAGAAAAGTTTTCGACAGCCATAAAGAAAAAGCCATTCACGGCCGATACATTACGCTCGACGACATACTTCCGTTACTCAAGAATCACAGCAGACACGCGCTCGTGAAGCAATTCGGGACATCGGTGAACAAATTGCCTTTGCTTTATTTGAAGGTCGGAAGCGGTTCGCGCAAGATCCTGATGTGGTCGCAAATGCACGGAAACGAATCGACATCGACCAAAGCCCTGTTCGATCTTTTCAATTTTCTGGCATCCGACGAAGCGCTGGCCAAACAATTTTTATCGGAATTCACGATGTGTTTTGTTCCGATGCTCAATCCCGACGGCGCCAAATTGTACACGCGGGCGAATTTTGACAACGTCGACCTGAATCGCGATTTCCACGAATTGACCCAACCCGAAAGCCGCGCGCTCACTGAGCTTTTTGAGGAATTCGAACCCGATTTCTGTTTCAACCTTCACGACCAACGCACGATTTTCGGTGTCGGGGATACGGGCAAACCGGCCACGATCTCGCTTTTGGCGCCGGCATTCAATTTCGATCGCGACATGAATGGCACGCGTCAGAAAGCGGTGGATGCTATCGTGGCGATGAACGAAGTCTTGCAACAGCTGATTCCCGGTCAGGTGGGAAGATTCGACGACTCGTTCAACATCAATTGCGTGGGCGACAACTTCCAGTTCCGGGGCGTTCCTACGGTTTTGATCGAAGCCGGACATTTCGGGAAAGATTACGATAGGGAAGAAACCCGCTTTTTGTTTTTCACGAGCCTTTTGACTGGTTTGCAGCAGATTTCCGAAAACGTTATAGTTAATAACTCCATTGCAGAATATTTAAATATTCCTCAAAATAAGGTCGTATTTTTTGATTTTGTCTACAGAAATATCAAGATTAATTATGATGGTACGGAAAAAATTACGAATTTTGCCGCACAATACAAAGAGGAACTTGTCGGAAATTCCATTCAATTCAACGCTTACATAGCGCAGGTTGGCGATTTGGATCACCACTTCGGACACGTCGAACTGGACGCAGCTCAGGAAATTTTTTCCAACGGAATCAATAATTTTCCTGAAATTGACCAAAAAGCAAATTTTTCTATCGGAAACGATGTTAAAATTGTTAATGGTTTAAAAGAAATGTAGTCTTTTCGTTTTTCTATTAAGGAAAAAATATTTCTTTTGTATTGCAAAGACAAATTATACAGACCGATAAAAACAAATACACATTATGAGCAAGTTTCGTTTAGATGAAGTCGATCATCAGATTTTGGATATGCTGATTGACAACACCCGCGTACCTTTCACTGACATTGCCAAAAAACTGTTGATTTCTGCCGGAACCGTGCACGTGCGTGTCAAGAAAATGGAAGACGCCGGAATCATCATGGGCTCGTCTCTAACGCTTGATTACGAGAAATTGGGCTATTCTTTCATCGCTTACGTCGGGGTTTTCCTCAACAATACGTCACAGACCAAATTCGTTTTGGAGCGCATCAACGAAATCCCTTTCGTGACTGTGGCACATGTGACTACAGGAAAGTTCAACATCTTCTGTAAGATCCGCGCCAAGGACACCAAACATGCCAAGGACGTTATCTTCATGATTGACGATATCGACGGCGTTTACAGAACAGAAACCATGATTTCACTAGAGGAAAGCATCAATGACAAGAAACGTCTGATGCATACGATCTTCAAGAATATGTAATTTTCGGTGTTCGATTTTCCTTATCGGATGTAATCCACACACTTATGAATTTCTTAAACCCCGACGCTCGTTCGGGGTTTTTTTATACCTTGAAGGAAAATCTTAAAAACATGTACACGCCGCCAAAAATGGAGCGTTTCGACCGAAATGTCCTGTCCAAATACAACGTTTACAACAGCGTTTTCCTCACACTTCCTTTCGACGACATTTACAACACGGGCGCGCTTTTGCCTTTGTTCACAGAAGTTTGCGAGAAAGGATTTTCGCAAAATGAAAGTCCGGAGCAAATCGTGGGTTTCTTCGCCTCGAAATACATGGACAATCCGTCCGAACAGGATCGCATCGATTTGATGTTCCGATTCATCCAATATGTGGAAAGACAGATCGTTTTGTTCGACGCTATCGAAGATGCCGCTTTCGCCGATGTGAACAATCTCGAGGGAAAAGGTTCGATGCGCGAAGTTCGCGACGCAGCCGATGCCGAAGATGTGCGCAACAAACTCAAGGATTTCCTCGACGATTTCAAGATTCGGACAGTGCTCACGGCGCATCCGACGCAATTCTATCCGGGATCGGTTCTCGGAATCATCACAGATCTTACCGAAGCCATCCGCACCGACAACCTGTACGAAATCAAGAAACTGCTTTCCCAACTCGGGAAAACGCCTTTTATCAAAAAAGAAAAACCGACGCCTTACGACGAAGCCGTCAGCCTGATTTGGTATCTCGAAAACGTATTTTATGAGACTTGCGGCGACATCGTGAATTTTATCTGCCGAAACATTTACCAGGGCGACAAGATTGGCGGCCCGATTTTGAGTCTCGGCTTTTGGCCCGGAGGCGATCGCGACGGAAACCCATTCGTGACAACCGAAATCACGCACAAAGTTGCCGAAAGGCTTCGCATCGCGATCCTCAAATGTTATTATAAGGACATGCGTCGTCTTAGGAGAAAAATCACGTTTTCCAAAGTCGACCAAATGGTGGCCGATCTCGAAACCAAAATCTACAAATCGGCATTCAGTCCGGACGGCGAATTGTTTCTCTCAGCCGACGAATTCAAAAGTAGCCTGATTGAAATCCGCAAGATCATCACGAGCGAACACCAATCGCTTTACGTGGAAGACGTCGATTCGCTTTTGAACAAAATCAACGTTTTCGGGTTTTATTTCGCCTCGCTCGACATCCGCCAAAACAGTCACATCCACAATTCGGTGATCGAGACAATCAGTAAGAAAGACTCCGAAATTCCCAACGATTACAAGGATTTATCCGAAGAAAAACGAATGGAAATCGCCGGAAACATCAAGGTAGAAAACCAAAAATCAGATCTGGACGACGAAATCGCCAACCAAACGCTCGACTCGATGCGCGCCATGAAGGAAATCCAGCAAAAAAATGGCGAATTGGCGAGCAACCGTTACATCATCAGCAATAACGAAAGTGCACTCAATGTCCTGGAAACACTTGCCATGTTTAAACTTTCGGGTTGGGAAAATCCAAATGTCGATATCGTGCCTTTGTTCGAGGCAGTCGAAGATCTGAAACGTTCGGAAGATGTGATGGAAGAATTGTATACGAATCCGGAATATCTCGCGCACCTGAAACGTCGCGGCAATACGCAAACCGTAATGCTGGGCTTTTCCGACGGCACGAAAGACGGCGGCTATCTCATGGCGAACTGGGGAATTTTCAAGGCCAAGGAAGCGATCACGGCCGTTTCGAGAAAGTACGACATCAAAGTGATTTTCTTCGATGGACGAGGCGGTCCGCCGGCAAGAGGTGGTGGAAAAACCCACAAATTCTACGCATCGTTGGGTTCGGACATAGAGAATCGCGAAATCCAGCTTACGATCCAAGGCCAGACGATCAGCTCGAATTTCGGGACAAAAGATTCGTGCCGATACAATCTCGAAAATTTGCTGAGTGCCGGAATCAACAACATGGTATTCGAAAAAGGCAAAAACGATCTTTCGGCAGACGACAAAAAACTGTTGGACGAACTTTCCGAATTCGGCTACAAAAAATATTCCGCTTTCAAGAACCACGAGAAATTCCTTCCTTTCTTGCAGGAAATGAGTGCGCTCAAATATTATTCAATGCTGAATATCGGCAGCCGACCAGCCAAACGGAACAAAGGAGATAAATTGAATTTTGGCGATTTGCGAGCGATTCCTTTTGTGGGCGCATGGAGCATGCTCAAGGTCAACATCCCGGGATTTTTCGGAGTCGGAACGGCTTTGAAAGCTTTTGAGGAAAACGGGAATTGGGACAAAATCCAGGAGCTTTTTGACCGCTCGCTGTTTTTCAGGACTTTGCTCGAGAATAGTATGATGTCGCTCGCAAAATCGTTTTTTCCGCTCACGAACTACATTCAGGACGATCCGGAATTCGGGCCTTTCTGGAAATTGGTCAAGGACGAATACGAAGAAACCAAGCGCTTGCTGCTGAAGATCGCCGGACACGAGACGCTAATGGAAAATTATCCCGACGGAAAAGCCTCGATCGCCGTGCGCGAACACATCGTTTTACCGCTGCTGGTGATACAACAATATTCGCTTCAGCGCATCAATGAAATCCAGAAAAACGAAAATCCCGATGAAAACCTGATTGCCGTTTATGAAAAACTCGTGACGCGATCGCTCTTTGGAAATACCAACGCCGCCAGAAATTCCGCCTGATGAAACCCAGCCAATTACAGCCGAACGAGTATCCGGCTTATCAAAAAACATATATCGATTTGGTCGACGAAGTCAATTTGGTCGAAGAACTTGAGATCTCGCTTCACCGATTCGTGCATTTCATAAGGGAAATCCCAATGGACAAATTCGATTACCGATACGCCGAAGGAAAATGGACAATCAAGGAAATCATCCAGCACATTATCGATACCGAACGCATTTTCGCCTATCGCGCGCTGGCTTTCGCGAGAAATGACAAAACGCCTTTGCCGGGCTTCGAGGAAAATGATTACGCTGACGAATCTTTCGGGAATTCACGTCATTTGACGGCTTTGCTGAATGAATTTTCCGAAGTGCGCTACTCGAACATTTCGCTTTTCAAGTCTTTTTCGGACGAGGTTTTGGCGCGGATAGGCAATGCTAACGGGAATCCGAATTCGGTTCGGGCGCTTGGTTTTGCGATCATTGGCCATCAAAACCATCATGTCAAGGTTTATCAGGAGCGGTATTTGTAGCTTAAAAATTCAGGATCGTTTTCCAGTTTTCCAATTTCATGTCAAACTTCATAGTGTTCGCCGGACTCGTCGAAGGCATGACGATCTGCGGAAGCGAAATGGAAGAACCGAACGTCTTGACAAATATCTTATGGCTTTCCTTTCCGTTGAAAATCAGCGCTTTTATGTTCGGATGGTTTTCGAGTAATTCGGGGATTTTGTTCGGGATTCCGTTTTTGATGTTGGAATCCAGACTTCCGGCGCGCTCGCAACTTTCCAAGACGTCCCAAAGTGCGATGTCGTTGGCTATCAGGATTTTTTTGCGACTCTCGAAATCAGGCGGAACGGGTAATTTGGAGAAAAGCGAAAACATGATCTTCCAGAAGGCATTTTGCGGATGCGCATAATATTCGTGTTTTTCCAAAGATTTTACGCCGGGCATCGTTCCCAGAATCAGGATTTTTGAGGTTTTTGACGCCAGGGCAGGAAAGGAGCTGATCATTTCTTTGCGGCCAAAATCGAATACACCATCGGGATTTTGTTGCCAAAATGCTTGATGCGGAATTTTCCGGCTTCGAACTCTTCGGTGTTGTTGAAGCAATCGTATGGCGAATAGTCGTATTCGTTGAATTTTTCGACAGACAATCCGTTCGCGACAAGACTTGTGAAAACTTCCGAAAGCGAATGGTTCCAGGAAATCGTGCGGTTCTCGATTTCGGAATCTTGGTTGGCATACGTGCCCGTGGACGTTTCCAAAATCGCATCCGACTTAAAATAATCGTAAGTCACTTTCGCAAAATCGTCGTCGTACATCCAGATCACGGGATGAAATTCCGCGAACACGAATTTTCCGTCGGGTTTTAGGAAATGGCTGATGACTTTCGCCCATTTGTCGAGATCCGGAAGCCAACCAATCGTTCCGTAAGACGTAAAAACGATATCGAATTCCTGATACATTTTGTTTGGCAGATCGTAGACGTCGCTGCAAATAAAGGTTGCATCGGCATTCAGATCTTTTGACAGACGCGTCGCGGTTTCGACAGCTTTATCCGAAAAATCGACCCCAACTACGGTCGCGCCCATTCTGGCCAGTGAAATCGAGTCTTGTCCGAAATGGCATTGCAGGTGCAAAATCCTTTTTCCTGCTACATTTCCAAGCAACTCGAGTTCTATCGGTTTGAGCGAACTTTTGCCCGACATGAAATCGGCTTGACCGTAAAAATCAGAATTGACGTGCACATCGACCTTGTCGTTCCAGGTTTTTCGGTTCAGTTCGAGATAATCTTTTTCCGGATCCATTTTTTAAACACTTTGCTTAAAGTTAGCAGTTCTTTTTTACAAATCACCAAATTCCAAAACCCAATCCCAGTCATGACAAATTCCAAATTCCAAAGATAAAATCCGGGAAGAACAGCGCAAATCTGTTAAAATCAGCGTCCGGGAATCGGGAATCGGGAATCAGATCGAGGTCAACTGCGATTTAGTTTTTGCGTTGTACGAACTCAGGCATTCAGGAACTCCGAACTCAGGCACTCCAAAAAAAAGGAACCCAAACCGGATTCCCATTTCTTTATTTTTCGTCTTCTTCATCATCTTCTTCGTCGTCGAATTCTTTCTCGTCCTCGTCGAAATCGTCGTCATCGTCATCGTCGTCGTCACCATCTTCGCCTCGGCTGCGCTTTGGCTTGTCGGCGTCGTCTTCATCTTCTTCTTCCTCATCGTCTGCCGATGGCGCATCCTCGTCCTCGATTTCCAATTTCATGGAATCGATCGGTTCTGCGATATCGTCTATGTCGTTGTCTTCGTCGAATTTCTCGAGACGGCTTGCAAGTTTCGTACTCACTTTTACCAAATAGATCGTGTCTTCGGTACGGACTTCGACGGCTTCGACAAGCTCGTTTTGGGCATTTCTGAAACGTACGATGTGTGAATCGTCGTATCCGTCGGGAAATTTTTCCAGCAGCAAAGTCAGGATCTCGTTGGTCAGTTTGTTATAGTCTACAATTACGCGTTTCATAGGGCAGAGGTTACATGTCTAAAAGGTAAGCGAAAATAAGCGGAGCCACAATAGTCGCATCCGATTCTATAATAAATTTGGGTGTGTTGATGTCGAGTTTTCCCCAGGTGATTTTCTCGTTGGGAACGGCGCCCGAATACGATCCGTAACTTGTGGTAGAGTCCGAGATCTGGCAGAAATAGCTCCAGAACGGAACATCGTGCATTTCCATGTCCTGATACAACATCGGAACGACGCAAATTGGGAAATCTCCTGCGATTCCGCCTCCAATTTGAAAGAAGCCGACGCCTTTGTCTGAATTCTTGGAATACCAGTCGGCCAGGAAAGTCATGTACTCGATACCTGATTTCATCGTCGTGGCTTTCAGTTCGCCTTTGATTACGTAAGAGGCGAAAATGTTGCCCATCGTGGAATCTTCCCAACCTGGAACGACGATCGGCAAATTGGCTTCCGCGGCAGCGTACATCCACGAATCCTTCAAGTCGATCTCGTAATATTCCTCAAGAACGCCCGAGAGCAACATCTTGTACATGAATTCGTGAGGGAAATAACGCTCGCCCTTGTCGTCCGCGTCTTTCCAGATTTGGTAAACGTGCTTTTGCAGACGTCGGAAAGCCTCGTGTTCAGGGATGCAGGTGTCGGTCACACGGTTGAGTCCGCGCTCGAGCAAATCCCATTCTTGTTGTGGCGTCAAATCGCGGTAATTCGGAACTCTTTCGTAGTGCGAGTGCGCCACCAGGTTCATGATGTCCTCTTCGAGGTTCGCTCCGGTGCACGAGATGATCTGGACTTTGTCCTGGCGGATCATTTCGGCGAAAATTTTGCCAAGTTCAGCCGTACTCATCGCGCCCGCAAGCGTCACCATCATCTTTGCCCCGTTGTTCAATTGGTCTTCGTAAGCTTTCGCCGCGTCCACCAAGGCTGCCGAGTTGAAATGCAGATAGTACTTTTCAATAAACTGGCTAATTGGTCCTTTACTCATTATAGTCGTATTCTAGTTTTTGTCTTAGCTTTCAAAAATAAATTATTTTTCGTCGTAACCTAGAATTTTAAGTACGTCTTGAGATTTCTGCTCCGGAGAGAAAATCTCTGTACCCAAAATCCCGTTTTCGTCACGGTCGATGAGAATGTGCTTGGGTTGCGGGATCAAACAGTGGTGCAAACCTCCAAAACCGCCGATGGTTTCCTGATAAGCGCCCGTATTGAAAAACCCTATGTAAAGTGGTTTCTCCTTGTTGTATTTCGGAAGATAAACCGCGTTCATGTGTTGTTCCGAATTGTAGTAATCGTCTGAATCACAAGTGAGTCCGCCAAGTAAAACGCGCTCGTAAGTGTCGTTCCAGCGGTTTACGGCGAGCATCACGAAACGCTTCGAAATCGCCCAGGAATCAGGCAATGTCGTGATGAAAGACGAATCGATCATGTTCCATTTCTCGCGGTCGTTCTGTTGTTTTTGGTGGATGATCTCGTAGATCGCGCCACCTGATTCGCCAACAGTGAACGATCCGAATTCGGTAAAGATATTCGGAACAGGAACTTCGGCATCGTCGCAAGCGGTCTTGATCTGGTTGATGATCTCGTCGACCATATATTGGTAATCGTATTCGAAAGCCAACGAGTTTTTTATCGGGAAACCGCCGCCAATGTTCAGGCTGTCAAGCGTTGGACATTCCTTTTTGAGGTTGATGTAAACCTTGAGACACTTCACCAATTCGTTCCAGTAATACGCCGTGTCGCGAATTCCCGTGTTGATGAAAAAGTGCAGCATTTTGAGCTCGACCTGTTTGTTGTCGGCAATCTCTTTCTTGTAGAAAGGCACGATGTTTTTGTATCCGATGCCCAGACGCGAGGTATAGAATTCGAATTTCGGCTCTTCCTCGGCCGCGATCCGGATGCCGACCTTGATTTTCTTGGTCGGGACTTTTTCGAGAATCATGCTCAATTCGTCGTAATTGTCGATAACGGGAATCGTCTTGCTGTGACCGTTGTTGATCAGGCGAGCGATGTTGTCGATGTATTCCTCTCGTTTGAATCCGTTGCAGACCACATGCGTATTGCGGTTGATCTTGCCGTTCTTGAGCAGATTCTCCACGATATTGATGTCGAATGCCGACGAGGTCTCGATGTGGATATTGTTCTTGAAAGCCTCGTTCATCACGAATTCGAAGTGCGAACTTTTGGTGCAATAGCAATAGAAGTATTTGCCTTCGTATCCGCTTTTTTCCATCGCTTTCCTGAACCAGCCTTTTGCCTTGTTGATGTTGTTGGAAATCGCCGGAAGGTAGGTGAACTTGAGCGGCGTACCGTATTCCTCGACGAGTTTCATCAGGTCGATGTTGTGGAAAAGAAGCGAATCTTTGTTCAGACGGAATTCTTCCTGCGGAAAATAGAACGTCTGGTTGATAAGGTCGAAATATTTTGTATTCATTTAGTACCGGATTGAAATTGAAAAAGGTTTAAAAACAGCGTATGCGCAACTGTCCTCAAACCCGTATATTGGCAAAAATGATCTGTAGTTTTTCACTGTGGAAGCAAGGGCCAGGCTCTACGTGAAGTACGGCCCAAACCGTTCTGAAAACACCTGTTGCCTCGCGGTAAATCCACTTGACGAAAATGTCGAAAGGCGCGTTTTTAGTAGTGTTTTGGAAATTGTTCATTAAGGGCAAATGTAAAAAATAAAGTTTCCTGTAAACAAGCCTTTTTATTAAAAATATATTAAGATTTGTACGATGCGAAGGCTTTGAGAATCAGTTCGTTTTCGACTTGGGCATTTATTTTTATGCCGCCGATTCCGTCCAGCAACGAAAACAGCACTTTCCCATACTCGTTTTTCTTGTCGTGTTTGAGCAATTCGAAGATTTCCGGAAGGTCATTTTCGTCGATTTCGACCTTGCCGAAAATTTCGGTTATGGCCGTTGTGATTTCCGATAATTCGGCTTCCGACAAAAGTCCTTTTTGCCAGGAAATGTGCGCCTCGAGTAGCATCCCGACTGCAATCGCCTCGCCATGCAAAAGCGGATTTTCAGATTCCAGATAAAAACTCTCGATCGCATGCCCCAAAGTATGACCGAAGTTCAGTGCCTTGCGGATGCCTTTCTCGGTCGGATCCTGGGAAACGATTTCCTGCTTGATCTCGATCGAGCGATAGATCAGCTGATCGAAATCGGAGAAATCGACTTGGGACAAATCGACAAATTTCCGCCAATACGGTTTGTCGTAAATCAGTCCGTGTTTGAGCATTTCGGCCAATCCGGATCGCATTTGTTGCTGCGGAAGCGTCGCCAGAAAATCGGTATCGATCAAGAGCAATTTCGGAGGCGTAATGGTTCCGACCTGATTCTTGAGCACGCCAAGATCCACGCCGTTTTTCCCGCCAACCGACGCGTCGACCATCGCGAGCAAAGTCGTCGGAACGTGGATGAAATCGATGCCGCGCTTGAAAGTCGAGGCCACGAATCCGCCCAAATCCGTGACGACGCCGCCGCCGACATTGATCACAAGCGCTTTTCGGTCGGCTCCATATTCGGTCAGGACGTTCCAGATCGAAACGCAGGTCTCGATGTGTTTCTGTTCCTCGCCGGGCTCGATCTCGATGACTTCGATGTTCACTTCGGTCTCGAGTTGCGCCAGGAAATCTGGAATACAGAACTCGTTCGCGTTCGAATCGGTAATGACGAAAATCTGGGAATAGGAGTTGGCCGCCAAAAGTCCGTTGAGTTCGGAATATCCGTCCTCATTGAAAACTATCGAGTAACCATCGGCATGAATCGCTTGCATCGCTTTTTGATTTGAGGGGCAAAGTACGCGATTTGTATTTAAAAAGCTGTCGTCTTTAGGCAAATAAAAGCCGCTGTTTTTTCGCATTTTCTGCTTCATCACGCTTTTAGCTGCATCCACTTCTGTTTCCGTAAATGCTTGTGAATTTGGGCGTGTCACCGCCTGGAAAAAAGCTGGCCGCATTTTTCCCAGCCGCTGTCAGGCTGACCCGCTGCAATCTTTTTTGCGGAAATCATTTTGGTGACGACAAAGAGTCATTTCGCAAAAAAGGATTTCCACTTGCATCCTTCACGCAAAGCGTCCGAAGCCAAAATTGTCTAGACAAGGAATGCAGTTTTCCCTTAGTCCAAGAACTCCATACCATTAGTGGTTCAAAATTTTGCCGCTACATTTATTTTGCCAGGGATTCTTACTGTTTGAGCATTTCGACGAAAGCGCAAACGTCAGCCAGTTAGTGAAACACCTTAATGAACTTAATGCCCTTAATGGTTCAAATTTTTGCCGCTGATTTTTTTTTTGCCACGGATTCTTACTGTTTGAGCATTTCGACGAAAGCGCAAACGTCAGCCAGTTAGTGAAACACCTTAATGAACTTAATGCCCTTAATGGTTCAAATTTTTGCCGCGGATTTTTACCGCCAAAATATTTTTAACCGCGAATTCGCGAATTTACCTGCGGCTGTCAGATAAATTCGCGAATTCGCGGTTAAAATTTGAGCAGTGTGTTTTATCCCTTTTGACTTGTCAAATCGCGGTTAGGCGCGCGATCACTCACAATTCCGGAGAAATAGAAAAGCCACGAATAAACGAATTCGTGGCTTAAATAAATTTGCACTGAAGATCAGTCGAGGTCGAACCTGTCGAGATTCATGACCTTGTCCCAAACCTTGACGAAATCCTTGACGAATTTTTCTTTCGCGTCGGACGAAGCGTAAACCTCGGCCACGGCACGCAATTCAGAGTTCGATCCAAAGACAAGGTCGGCGCGCGTTCCCGTCCATTTCGCTTCACCGGACTTGCGGTCGCGTCCTTCATAAAGTTCGCGGTCGCCTGAAGCAGCTTTCCACTCCGTGTTCATATCGAGTAAATTCACGAAGAAATCATTGGTCAATTGCCCCGGATTGTTTGTGAAAACGCCGTTTTTCGAGCCGTCGTGGTTCGTTCCCAACACGCGAAGTCCGCCAATGAGAACCGTCAATTCAGGAGCCGAAAGCGTGAGCAGGTTGGCCTTGTCGATAAGTAGAGCTTCGGTAGCGACTGGCGCATTCGACTTTTTGTAGTTTCGGAAACCATCGGCGAACGGTTCGAGATAGTTGAAAGATTCGACGTCGGTTTGTTCCTGTGACGCGTCCATTCTGCCGGGAGTAAATGGAACAGAAATCGCGTTTCCTGCATCTTTTGCCGCTTTTTCGACAGCCGCGACTCCGCCTAGCACGATCAAATCTGCCAACGAAATCTTCTTTCCGGAATTCTGGAATTCGCGCTGTATGTTTTCCAGCACAGAAAGTACGGTCTGCAACTTCGCCGGATTGTTCACCTGCCAGCTTTTTTGAGGTTCCAGCCTGATTCTTGCTCCATTGGCGCCGCCGCGTTTGTCCGAACCGCGGAACGTCGAGGCCGAAGCCCAAGCCGTCGTTACCAGATCTGAAACCGACAAACCTGAAACCAACAATTTCGACTTGAGGTCAGAAATATCGCTTTCATTGACCAATTCGTGGTTCACTTCGGGAATCGGATCTTGCCACAGAAGTTCTTCGCCTGGCACTTCCGGGCCTAGGTAACGCGCTTTTGGTCCCATGTCGCGGTGCGTCAATTTGTACCAGGCTCTCGCGAATGCGTCCGCGAAAGCGTCGGGATTTTCAAGGAAGTTGCGCGATATTTTTTCGTAAACCGGATCGAGTCGCAGCGAAAGGTCTGTGGTCAACATCGTCGGAAGGTGTTTTTTGGAAGCGTCGAAAGCGTCGGGAATGATGGCTTCGGCGTTTTTGGCGACCCATTGGTGAGCGCCCGCCGGACTTTTCGTCAATTCCCATTCGAACGCGAAAAGGTTCTCGAAGAAATTGTTGCTCCATTGCGTTGGAGTTTTCGTCCAGGTGACTTCCAATCCGCTGGTAATCGTGTCCGGACCTTTTCCGGTGTTGTATTTGTTGTGCCAACCGAAGCCTTGCAGTTCGAGATCGGCGGCTTCCGGTTCTTTTCCGACGTTGTCCGAATTCGCCGCTCCGTGCGTCTTGCCAAAAGTGTGTCCGCCGGCGATCAGGGCCACGGTTTCCTCGTCGTTCATCGCCATGCGGCCAAAAGTCACTCGAATGTCGTGAGCTGCTTTTATAGGATCAGGGTTTCCGTCCGGACCTTCAGGATTCACATAGATCAATCCCATGTGTGCGGCGGCAAGTGGTTCTTCCAAACCTCTTGAATGCGTGTCGCCCGTGGCATCTTCGTCAGACGATAGGACACCGCGACCGCTCACGCCCGAAACACCGTCAGCATAACGTTCCTCGTTTCCGAGCCACGTTGTTTCCGATCCCCAATAAACCGATTCGTCGGCTTCCCAAACATCGGCTCGACCGCCGGCGAACCCGAAAGTCTTGAAACCCATCGATTCGAGCGCGACATTTCCGGTTAAGACCATCAGATCGGCCCACGAGATCTTGTTTCCATATTTCTGTTTGATAGGCCACAGCAAGCGGCGCGCTTTGTCGAGGCTCACGTTGTCTGGCCAGCTGTTCAATGGTGCGAAACGCTGCATTCCGGCTCCGGCGCCACCGCGTCCGTCAGAAACCCTGTATGTTCCCGCGCTATGCCACGCCATCCGGATGAAAAGTCCGCCGTAGTGACCAAAATCGGCTGGCCACCAATCCTGGGAATCTGTCATCAAAGCGTGAAGGTCTTGTTTTACGGCTTCCAGATCGAGGCTGTTGAAAGCTTTTACATAGTCGAAATCTTGTCCCAAAGGATCTGAAACGGGAGAATTCTGCCTGAGAATCCCGACCTTGAGTTTGTTTGGCCACCATTGCTCGTTGCGGGTTCCGCCTCCGGCCGTGGCTTGTGAATTGTGGAAAGGGCATTTGCTGATGTCTGATCCGTGTTCCATAGTATTGCGTTAAAATTGGTTTGCTTTGTTTACCGAATTTCGGTTTTCATAAAGTTAGGAGTTTGGCCCGAGAATCCAAATCCTATTATTCTATGCGCAAATAGCCAAAGGCGATACGATTAGCTCAATCGCAGTTTTTCCTCCTCCAGATCCAGTCGCAGCAAGTGTTTGCGGACGATATCTTCATTGAGATGCTGGTCGCCTTTATTCTTTTCGAGAAGCCAGTGGCGTTGTCTGGAAATCAGGTCGGACAGGATCGTTATGCACTCGCCAGTGTAATCATCGCCCTCGATTTCGGAATTGTTCTGGAGTTTGAACGCGATCTGTTTGATCAGCGGCTGGGTTTCCATTTGTGTCGGATAGTGCGTGCGAAGTTGGGACAGCGCGAAGGCGGCGAGTTCGTGTTTGAGGTTGTTCTCGATTTCGGCTTCGGACAATTCGTTTTCCGGATATTTGGGATGGAACTTTTTGATTATCCACGGAAGTGTAAGCCCTTGTCCAACCAAAGTCAGCAAAATGACGACGAAAGTGATGAACAGGATCAGGTTGCGCTGCGGAAAAGCTTCTCCCGAAATCATTACTGGAATCGACAAAGCGGCCGCCAATGAAACAACGCCTCGCATTCCCGACCAGCCCAAAATGATCGGGACGCGAAAACCGGGATGACTCGCATCTGCGACCGTGATAAAATTTCGCATTATCAAGGTGATAATTACAGCGGCATAGCACGAAATGAGTCGGGCGACAATCAGCACGAAGGTTACCAAAACGCCGTAACCGATGGCAGTCATCACGTCGAAACCTTCCTTTTCCAGTCCGTTGGTAATGTGCGGAAGATCGAGTCCGATGAGCATAAAGACCAATCCGTTCAAGAGGAAACTCAGGCTCGCCCAAACGTTCACGCTCCGAATCCTGGAAGTCGTCTGCAGGAATCGGAACCTGTTGTTCGACAAAAACAGTCCGCCGGAAACAACAGCCAAAACGCCCGATCCGTGCACTTCTTCGGCTAAAATGTACATGGCGTAAGGCGCGACCAAGGTCATGATCACGTCGATATTGGCATCTGTGGGAAGATATTTGTGCAGTTTCATGAACACGAATCCCGTCAAAACGCCAATTCCGACACCCGAAAAAAGCATCCATCCGAAACTCATCGCGGCTTCGTGGAAAATGAATTCACCGCTTCCGACAGCAATCAGCGCAAATCGAAAAATGATAAGCGAAGAAGCGTCGTTGAGCAAACTTTCGCCTTCGAGGATCGACGAGAGCCGTTTGGGCACGTTCACGAATTTGAGGATTGCTCCGGCACTTACCGCATCAGGCGGAGAGACGATTCCGCCAAGCAAGAAACCAAGTGCCAAGGAAAATCCAGGAATAAGATAGTGCGCGGCCAAAGCGACCGAGAAAGCCGAGAACAAGACCACGAGAAATGCGAAACTGCAAATGATGCGTCTCCAGAACCAAAGATCTTTCCACGAGATCGACCAGGCGGCTTCATATAATAAAGGTGGAAGGAATATCAGGAAAATGAGTTCGGGGCTGATCTCGAACTGCGGGATTCCGGGCACGAAACTCAATCCGAGTCCGGCGAGTACAAGCAAAACCGGATAAGCAACCCGTATTTTGTTGGCCAACATCACCAGGAGCGCGATGACCAAAACGAGAATCAGGTAAAAGGGGAAATTTTCTGCCATTTCGTTCGACCGCGAAGTTTAGGATCGGTCAAAACGAATTTAGAAAAAAACGGACGAAAATCGGTTGTTTTGGACTCGTCCGATGAAAGGAATTATCGGTATTCGACGAAAATCGCTTCCGATTCCAAAAACGCGAACAAATCCATCCATTCACTCGGATCGTATTTCTCGACGCCGCTCATGTACCACTTCCCGATGACCTTGATCTGGAAATCGTTGAAGCCGTCCAAATCGATACTCATTCCCAACATTCCGGCAAGCATGAAATCCTCGAGTACTTCGTTGTTCAAAAGTTTTTGCGGGATTCCGAGTGAGATTGGTCCGTTGTTGCTTTCGTAATTGTGGCGTCCGGAGTAAAATCCGTTGGAGAAAGCTTCTCCGCTGTAAGACATATCGCCGCCCAGAAAAGGGTTCGACCCGAAAACGTATCCGTCCATGTATTCTTTTCTGTAAACCGGATCAAAAATCTTATCCATAGTAATCGTGGTATCTTGTGAATTTCTGGGTCAAACTTATCAACAATACTTTTCCTACTAATTTAAAGTCGTTGAACGGTGAAAAAACTCTTTAAATCACAAAGGCCGTGGCGTTCGTCGATTAAAAAAATAGGGATTATCGACAAATGACAGGACTTGCGTTTTTTACCGATGAACAGCGAAATCGTTATCATAAATTTCAAAATGCCGAATAAGAAATCAGGATTCGTGGTTATATTTGCACAATCTTCAAAATTGCCATGGAAAAAATCTTCAACGACACACAAGTCGCCTTTGCCTTGAAAAGCGATACCGAACTCGATCGCGCCTATTTTTTGTTCAAGCTCATCGACAGCGAGCCTTTGGTGAGAATCGGAACCGCGGTCACGAATTTTGCCATCAAAGCGCACTTGCCCGTCGAAGGTTTGATCCGCGCGACGGTTTTCGACCATTTTTGCGGTGGCGTGAACGAACAGGATTGCTTGCCGGTGGTCGATAAGATGTTTACGAAAGGCGTTTCGTCGGTTCTGGATTATTCGGTGGAAGGAAAAGAGGAAGAAGCGCAATTTGACGCGGCACTCGAAATGACGCTCAAAACGGTGGAATTTGCCAAGGAAAGGCTCGCGATCCCGTTCGCGGTTTTCAAGCCGACGGGTTTCGGACGTTTCGAACTCTACGAAAAAATCGGTGAAAACCAGGAATTGACGCCACAGGAAAAAGCCGAATGGAACAGAGTAGTGGAGCGTTTCGACAAAGTCTGCAAGACCGCACACGAGAAAGATGTCGCGCTTTTGATCGACGCCGAGGAAAGTTGGATGCAGGACGCCGCCGACGATCTTGTCGAGCAGATGATGCGCAAATACAACAAACAAAAGGCCATAGTTTACAATACTTTGCAGCTGTATCGCCACGATAGATTGCACTATCTGCAGCAATTGCACGAGCGCGCCAAAGCCGATGGTTTCTACATCGGGATGAAATTGGTTCGCGGCGCGTATATGGAAAAAGAGCACAAAAGAGCTGAGGAAAAAGGCTATCTCACGCCCATTTGCGCCAACAAGGAAGCCACCGACAAAAACTACGACTCCGGAGTCGAATACATGGTAAATCATCTCGATTCGATGTCGGTCTTCGCCGGAACGCACAACGAGGACAGTTCCTACAAACTCATCGAACTCCTGAATCAGGAAGGAATCGCCAAGAACGACAACCGCATCTGGTTCGGACAGCTTTACGGAATGAGCGACAACATCAGTTACAATCTGGCCGAAAACGGATACAACGTGGCCAAATATTTGCCGTTCGGGCCGGTTCGCGACGTGATGCCATACTTGATCAGACGTGCCGAGGAAAATACGTCGGTTGCCGGACAAACCAGCCGCGAACTCACACTGATCAAGGCCGAACGCAGCCGTCGCAAAGGAAAATAAACGTCCGAAACAATTAGATATGCCAAATTCCCATTCGCTCAAAGCCGACGGAAAACCAATGCTGTTCAGCTACGATCTGGAAACAGAAATCGAGAACATCGAACGTTGGTCGCAAGGAAGTAAGGCCGATGGAACTTCGGTACAAATCCTCAAAAAACTCGCTTCCGATTATATTGAAATCATTGATTCGAACAGCGTTTCATCGGAACAATTGCAGCGATTGCACGAGGCGACTTCAAAAGGGAAAAGCGGCATTTGGGAAAGAGCGGTTTCGCGTTTGGAACTTTTGGTCTATCATTTTGACGAAGCCAAACTGTTTGTGGTCGATGCGATAAAGGCTGCGAAAGGCGCGACTTTGGAACGTTTGCTCAATGTGGTTTCGGACAACTTTTCGTCTGAACAACAACTCCAGATTTTTGGTTCGGGACTTGCATCGGCCAACAAAAAAATCCGGATGAAAGCTGCCGAAATGTGTCTGGATTCGCGAAATATGGAGTTGGTTCCGATGCTCGAGTCCAAACTAGCTTCTGAAGTAGATCCGATCGTGAAATCTTGCTTGAAATTCGCTATCCGGAATATGCATCAACCTAAAGGTGAATTGGTTATCGATATGGATGATGAAGATGACGATTGAACCTGTAGACTTTTAGGGATTGAAACTATTAAGTTCAATATTAGTCTAATAATCGTTCGCAAATAAATTTGAACCATTAAGTTCATTAAGAGCAGTAAGGTTTTTGTCAGTCGCTGCCGAAAGAATTCAATCGGATCGATCTTGACTTTTTACTTTCCGCAAATAAATTTGAACCATTAAGTTCATTAAGAGCATTAAGATTGTGTCTGCCGTTGCAGAAAGATTTAATCGGCTCGATCTTAACTAACCTTAATTATCTTAATTGTTTAAAATTTCAATGAAAGAGCTTAATGTGCTTAATGTGCTTAATGGTTTAAAAGTCCAAGCGGATTGATGGCCAAAAAACTAATCTGTAAGCTCGATCTTGACTTGCTCGGGAATAAATTTGAACAATTAAAGTTCATTAAGAGCATTAAGGTTGTGTCTGCCGTTGCAGAAAGATTTAATCGGCCCGATCTTAACTAACCTTAATTATCTTAATTGTTTAAAATTTCAATGAAAGAGCTTAATGTGCTTAATGCCCTTAATGGTTTAAAAATCCAAGCGGAACAATGGCAAAAAGACTAATCTGTAAGCTCGATCTTGACTTGCTTAGGAATAAATTTGAACAATTAAAGTTCATTAAGAGCACTGAGATTGTGTCTGCCGTTGCAGAAAGATTTAATCGGCCCGATCTTAACTAACCTTAATTATCTTAATTGTTTAAAATTTCAACGAAAGAGCTTAATGTGCTTAATGTGCTTAATGGTTTAAAAGTCCAAGCGGATTGATGGCCAAAAAACTAATCAGTAAGCTCGATTTTGACTTGCTCGGGAATAAATTTGAACAATTAAAGTTCATTAAAAGCATTAAGGTTGTGTCTGCCGTTGCAGAAAGATTTAATCGGCTCGATCTTAACTAACCTTAATTATCTTAATTGTTTAAAATTTCAATGAAAGAGCTTAATGTGCTTAATGCCCTTAATGGTTCAAAAATCCAGGCGGAACAATGGCAAAAAACTAATCAGTAAGCTCGATCCAAACAGGCGCATGATCGCTTGACTTTTCCCAACCGCGAACGTGCCGGTCAACCTGAGCCTCGGCCAAACGCGCCTCGAGACCGGGACTCAAAAGAAAATGGTCGATCCGCAAACCCGCATTTCGTCCGTAAGCATTTCGGAAATAATCCCAAAAAGTGTAAATGGTTTCCGTCGGATACAAATGCCTGATAGCATCTGTCCAACCTTGCGCAACCAACTTGTGGAAAGCCTCGCGGGTTTCAGGCCGGAAAAGCGCATCGTCGACCCAGCGCTCGGGTTTGTACACATCGAGTTCGGTTGGCATTACGTTGAAATCTCCTATCAGAATCGTCGGCGTGTTGAATTCCAAAAGCTTTTTCGCGCGATTTTGCAATCTTTCGAACCAGTTGAGTTTATAGTCGAATTTCGGTCCGGGCGAAGGATTTCCGTTAGGCAGATACAGACAACAAATCAAGACGCCATTCACCATTGCTTCGAGATAGCGGCTTTGCTCGTCATCCGGATCGCCGGGAAGTTTGCGCCCTATTTCCTGTATTTCGTGTTCGCGCGACAAGATTGCCACGCCGTTCCAGCTTTTTTGTCCGTGCCAGATCGCTTTGTAACCTGCCTCTGCAATCGCTTGATCGGGAAATTTTTCGTTAGGCGCTTTGAGTTCCTGAAGGCAGACAATATCGGGTTTTGCTTCAGACAGCCATTTCAAAAGTACTGGCAATCTTCCGTTTACGCCATTTACGTTGTAAGTTGCGATTTTCATGGTGGGAAATTTAATGGAAATTCCGAAAAATTATCGGAAATTGGAAGTGTTTTGGCAATGCTTTGGCGTCGCGAAAAACGCCGATAAACATGTGAATCATGTAACACGGAACCGAATTTTAATAACAAAATTTGTGGGTTGCGTCAGAAATATCGCGCACAAAAACCAACACTCAATTATGTCCTATCTTATCGAATCCCGCCGTTGATGCGATCAGACAATCCAAATACCAGGTATGATACTGATCGTTGACGACAAAAAGGAGAATATTCTTCCGTTGAAAAAAATTCTTGAGGTGCACGGACTCGAATCGGATTCAGCCGAATCGGGTGAGGAAGCGTTGCTCAAAACCCTCAAAAGAGAATACGCATTAATAATAATGGACGTGCAAATGCCCGGGATGGACGGCTTCGAAGTCGTCGAGACCTTGTCGGGAAGTAGCCGTACCAAAGACATTCCCGTGATTTTCCTGTCGGCGATCAGCAAGGAAAAAAAGTATATCGCCAAAGGATACGAATCGGGCGGCGTCGACTATATCACAAAACCCGTCGATCCTGACTTGCTTATCATGAAAGTCAAGACGTTCCTGAAACTCTACAACCAGAATAAGGAACTCAAGGACATGCGCGACTTGCTGTCCAAAGAGATTGAAATCCGCAAGGAAACCCAGCAGGAATTGATGCTCGCCAACGAAAATCTCGAAGTGAAAGTATCCGAAAGGACTAGCGAACTCACCGAGAAAAACGACGAGCTCGAGATGCGCAACCACGAATTACAACAGTTCGCGTGGGTCGTTTCCCACGATTTGAAAGAGCCGCTGCGCAAGATCGAGACTTTCGTGAAATTGCTGCGCGACCGCTATCTCGTGCCCGAGGAAAAAGCCATCGATTACGCCAACCGCACTGTCGGATCGGCTTCGAGAATGACGAGTCTCATAAACGATTTGCTTGATTATTCACGACTTTCGTCCGAAGTTGTTCCCGAGGAAGTTTACCTCGAAGATGTCATAAACGAGGTTTTGGCCGATCTGGAACACCAGATCGCCACGAAAGACGCCAAGATCTTTGTGAGCAATATGCCCAGATTGGAGGGAATTCCGGGGCAGTTGCGACAATTGTTCCAGAATATCATCGGAAATGCGCTAAAATTCTCCAAGGAAGGAATCGCGCCTCAAATCGATGTAAGTTGCGAGCGTATCGGCACGAAAGACTTTGCTGGCGCAATTTCGGACAACGGTCAATTTTGCCGGATCACCATAAAAGACAACGGAATCGGCTTCGAGGAAATCTATCTCGACCGGATTTTCGTGATTTTCCAAAGCCTTCACGACCGAAAGAGTTTTGAAGGAACGGGCATCGGACTTGCGATCGCCAAAAAGATCGTCGAGAGACACAACGGGTTGATCACCGCAAAAAGCCAGCCTGGCGAAGGAACCAGTTTCATCGTCATTTTACCCATCGGATCAAACAACAAACACTAAATAATGAGGAATACTTTCAAAAGGAATCTACTGCTTAGTTTCGGCGGATCGCTTTTGCTGCTGGTAATCAGTTCCGGAGCGGCTTACCTGAGCATCAAAAACTTGCTCGGCAGCTCTGAAATGGTCGACCACACCAACGAGGTGATTTACAACCTGAACCGCGGCCAGCAAGTCATGACTGACGCACAATCGGGAATGAGAGGTTTCGTGATCACGGGCAAGGAGGAATATCTGTCCGATTACAAAGGGGCCGAAGTAAGGGCCGATTCGTATTTCAACAAACTGCGAGAACTCACCCAGGACAATCCGGTGCAACAGAACAGTCTGCGCGAGCTCGTGCCTTTGCGCCTCAAGTATTTCCTTTATCTGCAAGCCAGGATCGGGGAGAAGAAGCGAGGCGAATCGAATTTGGGCGAACTCGGAAACGGAAAAGCGATGATGGCCGAGATGCGAAACATCGTAAGGCGAATGGAAAGCGAGGAGTTAGGGCTGCTAAAAAAACGCACGCAGGAAACGCAAACCTACGCCAATTACAGTATTTGGCTTATCGTGGCCGCTGCTTTTGTTTCGATTTTCCTCAGCGGACTGTTCTTCGTGAGAATTTTGGCCGATTACAACGAAAGGACGAAACTCAACAAACAACTCGTCGACAAGGATATCGAAATTGCCGAAAGAATCCGGATCATAAGCGGCGTGGCGCAACAGATTACTGAAGGCAACTTCAAGGTGCGCGTTAAGGATTCGACTACCGATAATTTGGGAAGTGTGGGCGAATCGCTCAACAACATGGCCGTCGAACTCGACAGATCGTTCCAGTCGCTTTCCGACAAGGAATGGCTCCAGGCCGGAATCGCCGAATTGGGCGAGGTCATGATAGGCGAGAAAAACGTGTTGCAACTTTCCAAAGACGTTATTACGTACATAGCCGAATATACCAAAAGCGATGCGGCGGTGATTTACGTGCAAAACGGTGACGAACTCGTTGCGGTTGCCGGTTACAGTTATGTCCCGAATCCGAAAAGGGAAAAGATACAGATTGGGCAAGGTCTTGTTGGACAAGCCGTCGAATCGGATAAATTGACACAGATCAGATCAGATTCAGAAGACAATATCACGGTTTCGTATGCACTAGGCGAAATGAAACCCAAGCACATCGTGGCACTTCCGCTCAGGGAAATCAACGTGGAAGGTGCGCTTGAGATCGCGACCGTCAACGCGTTTTCACCTTTGCAGCTCGAATTTTTGGACGCTGTCGCGGACAGTATCGCCATCGCGTTGAAAGGCGCCCAAAACAGATCGAAATTGCAGGAATTGCTCGAGGAAACCCAGGCACAATCCGAAGAGTTGAAGGCGCAACACTCCGAATTGGAAAGCATGAATGCCGAATTGGAAGCCCAGACCGAAAAACTCCAGGCATCCGAAGAAGAGCTCAAAGTGCAACAGGAAGAATTGCAGCAAACCAACGAGGAATTGGCCGAACGCAGCGTTTTGCTTGAAGAAAGAAATACCGAAATCCAGAAAAAGTCCGAAGATCTGGAACGCACGACGCGCTACAAATCGGAGTTTTTGGCCAACATGTCGCACGAATTGCGAACGCCGTTGAATTCGATTTTGCTTTTGAGCCGATTGCTTTCCGAAAACAACGACAAGAACATGTCATCGGAACAAATCGAATTCTCGAAAGTGATAAACAGTTCGGGCAACGGATTGCTTGGCTTGATCGACGAAATCCTCGACCTGTCGAAGATCGAGGCCGGAAAGATGGATCTCGAATTCGCCGACGTTTCGGTCCAGGAAATATCGGGCATGATGAAAAGTCTGTTTTCGGAAGTCGCCAAGGAAAAAGGAATTGCGTTTGTCGTGGACGATTCGAACGCTCCGGTCGTGATCAAAACCGATAAAATGCGTCTGGAGCAGATTCTCAAAAACCTGATTTCGAATGCGATAAAGTTTACGGAAAATGGATCGGTGACTTTAGCCATCTCGAAATCGGAGGACAAATTCGCGACATTTTCGGTAAAAGACACGGGAATCGGAATCGCTCCGGAAAAGCAACTGCTGATCTTCGAAGCGTTCCAGCAAGCCGACGGATCGACCAAAAGAAAATACGGAGGAACGGGACTTGGATTATCGATAAGCCGCGAGCTCGCGAAATTGCTCAGAGGCGAACTCAAACTCTCGAGTTCGGTAGGCGAGGGTAGCGAATTCTCTTTGACGGTGCCGCTTTCGGCTTCGTCCGCGGCGGTTTCGGGCCCGATTTCGGTGCAGCGTCCAACGTCGGAACAAATGTCGGAGCAAAACGACGAGGTCAAACTCACGAAGACTTCCGAATATCTGAGCGACTCGATTCCGGACGACATTCCGGACGATCGCGAGTCAATTTCGGAAAACGACAAAACGATCCTCATTGTGGAAGACGACACGAATTTTGCCAAGTCGTTGCTTGAATTCACGAGACAGCGCGGCTACAAAGGCATCGTATCGGTTCGCGGCGATCACGCGCTTAATCTGGCTTTGGTCTACAAACCGATCGGCGTTTTGCTCGATATTCAACTTCCGATAAAAAGCGGATGGGAAGTCATGGAAGAACTCAAAAGCAACGGACAGACGCGCCACATTCCCGTCCACATCATGTCTTCTCACAAAATGCGCCAGGAAAGTCTGCTCAAAGGCGCGGTGAATTTCCTCGAGAAACCGGCGGCTTATGAACAGATTCCGGAGGTTTTCCGACGCATCGAACACATCGTGAACCGCGAATCGCAAAAAGTGCTTATCATCGAGGACAATTCGCAGCATGCCAAGGCGCTCGCTTACTTTTTGGAATCGCACAACATCAATTCGGAAATCCAGAGCGACATCACCTCGGGCGTCGACGCGCTTCAGAAAGAACACGTGAACTGCGTGATTCTCGACATGGGAATTCCCGACAAACAATCCTACGAAATCCTCGAGAATGTCAAGAAAAACAAGGGCTTGGAGAATCTTCCCGTCATTGTTTTCACCGGAAAAAGCCTGTCGCTCAAGGAAGAAGTCAAGATCAAGCACTACGCCGATTCGATCATCGTGAAAACGGCACACTCGTACCAAAGAATGCTCGATGAGGTTTCGCTTTTCCTGCATTTGATGGAAGAACAGAAGAAAGCGCCGGGCATGGCCAAAAAGGTGAATCTTCTGAACAATATCCTTAGCGGAAAAACCGTGCTCGTGGTCGACGATGACGTGAGAAACATCTACTCGCTCACCAAAGCGCTCGAAACCCTCAAAATGAACGTGATTACGGCAATCGACGGCAAAGAAGCGCTGAAAGTACTCGAGGCGCATCCCGAAACGGACGTCGTTCTGCTGGATATGATGATGCCGAATATGGACGGATACGAAACGGCGACGCACATTCGCCAAAACCACAAATACAAGAATCTTCCGGTGATTGCCGTGACCGCAAAAGCCATGACCGGCGATCGCGAGAAATGCATCAACGCCGGAGCTTCCGATTATATCACAAAACCAGTCGACGTCGACCAACTTATGTCGTTGCTTCGCGTTTGGCTTTACGACAAGAATTGATATGGAAAAGAAACGCATTCTTATCGTAGACGACGATTCGCGCAACATTTTTGCACTTTCGGCGGTTTTGAGATCGAGAAATTTCGAGTGTCTGTCGAGTTCGGGCGCGCGGGAAGCCATCGATCTGTTAAAATCCGAAACCGACGTCGACTACTTGCTGCTCGATATGATGATGCCCGAAATGGACGGATACGAAGCCATTCCGATCATAAGGAAACTGCCTAACGGAAAAAAACTTCCCATCGTCGCCGTAACCGCTCAGGCCATGGTAGGCGACCGCGAAAAATGCCTGGAAGCCGGAGCCGACGAATACATCTCGAAGCCCGTCGATATTGACAAATTACTACAAACGCTTACCAAATTGCAATGACCGAAGACCGTGAAATCGAATGGTTGATCAATGAAGTGGACGAATATTACGGCTATGATTTCAGCGGATATTCGAGAGCTTCGTTTCGAAGACGCGTAGATCGTTTGCTCGAGGTGGACGGTTTTAAGGATTTTTCCGAATTCCTGTCCAAAGTGCGTTCCGATCCCGAATACTTCAAGCGCATGGTCGAGGAAATTACCGTGAATGTGACCGAAATGTTTCGCGATCCGTCGTTTTACGCCGTTTTGAGAAATGTGATTTTGCCGGAACTCGGAACCAAACCGTTCATCAGGATCTGGCACGCCGGATGCTCGACCGGAGAAGAGGTTTTTTCGATGGCGATCCTGCTCGAGGAAGCCAATCTTTTGCACAAATCGCTTTTGTATGCGACCGATATCAATCCGCAGGTTTTGGACGTCGCCCGGAAAGGGATTTTTCCGCTTCGCATGATGAAGGAATATTCCGAAAACTACGTGACGTCGGGCGGAAAACAAGATTTTTCGGGATATTACACAGCCAACTACGGATTCGCCAAATTCAGCGACCGCTTTTCCGAGAAAATGGTTTTTTCGCAGCACAATCTCGTCTCTGATCGATCTTTCAACGAATTCGACCTGGTTTTGTGCCGAAACGTGCTGATCTATTTCGATAAGGACTTGCAGGATCACGCGCTTCAGCTGTTTGACGACAGTTTGGCCAAACTGGGTTATTTGGCGCTCGGAACCAAGGAAAGCATCAAATTTTCATCCATCCAAAGAAAATACCAACAGTACGAAAAGGACAAGATATGGAAGAAAGTCAAGTGACGAAACTAGTGCTCATAGGCGGTTCGGCCGGAAGTCTCGAGGTTTTGATGCAACTGCTTCCCGAATTGGCTTTCGGATTGGATTTTCCGATTGTGATCGTGCTTCACCGAAAGAATTCCGACGACACGACTCTCGAAGAACTCATTGCAATGAAAACCGTTTTGCCCGTTCGCGAGATCGAGGACAAGACCGTGATGCAAAAAGGTTCGGTTTACATCGTGCCGTCCGATTACCACTTGCTTTTTGAGAACGACGCATCACTTTCACTGGACACTTCCGAAAAGGTGAATTACAGCCGCCCGAGCATTGACGTGGTTTTCGAATCGGCGGCGGTGGTTTTCAGGGAAAGTGCGGTCGCAATCTTGCTTTCGGGTTCAAACGCCGATGGAGCCAGCGGATGCCGCCTGATAAAAGAAAACAACGGGAAAGTCATCCTCCAGAATCCAAAAACGGCCGATATGGGGTTTATGCCGAACTCGGCTTTGCAACTCGTCACGCCAGATTTCATTTTGGAATCTTCCGAAATTGCATCGGTGATCAATGAACTTTGAGATTGCGTTCGCTGCTTTTGGCAACATTTGCGTTACCGATATTGTTCATTGCTTCGTCTGAAGCATTTCCGAGGCGATCTCGCGGATCGATTTCCCGTCGATCATCACATCGGTCACGACAGCTTCTCCATCTTTCACCGAAACTACGGCATAGCAAACGCTGCTTGATTCCGGAAGTGCCTGGACAATCGTGGCACGAGTGTAGGCTTTTTCGGCTGCGGGCGCTTTGAATTCGTCCATGTAAAAATGATCGAAAGGCAAAATGATCCGAATTTGGTCGTCGTAATTGTTGGCGATGATTCTTGCCTTTACGGAATTTTTCTCGGCCGATGCAGAAAGCCCGATCGCTTTCGCAAAACCGTTTTCATCTTCTCCCAAAACCACGTAAGCCTGGGTTTGGTCTGCCCATTTTTTGGAATCAGGGCGGTGGATTTCATCAAGCTCGAAATTGAGATAGACGTACTTCCCGCGAAAAGGATCGGAAGGATCGATGGGCGCGGTCTTGAACTTGAATGCCGTTCCTTCGTCAATGATCGATTCGCGTTCGAAGATCATCTGCGCCGGAACGAACAATTGGGCAACGAAAGCGATTGCCAGCGCAATAAACCATTTATTGCTCATTTTTCCTGCGGTTTTTAAGAAGTTTCACGTTGGTCAGAATAAATCCGGTGCCAACAGCCATGAACAGAAGTCCGCGCGCGACGAACGGGATATCGGTATCGAAAAATCGGCAGATGGCGAGGATCACGATGATCAGCAATCCGAAGTTGAGCAAGCCGAGATGATCCATTTTACGACCTTTTTCCACATACCACAATCCGATGCAAAGCACGAGAATGTTCGGGAGTATGACCGCGAATCTCGTGAAATAGCCGATGATGAAAGCTGCGACAAAAACAAGGCTGAAAAGCGGAATCGGATCAAGATCGCCGGGATTTGCGGTTTTGTACTTTCGGATCAGCAACAAGACGCATCCCACAAAAAGCACAAAAGCGATCCAGAAATTTGCGGTCGAGAACAATTTCGGCTCGAAAAAGCGGCCGAGTTGCCACATCCAAAACCATTCAAAACTCGCGATAAGCAACAGGATCGGGATTCCGACGGCTGACAAAACCCGGAAAGGATTCGCGAACAAGGCTTTTCCCGAGAACATTGGAAATTCGCCAATCTGATAGAGGATCGCCAAAAGGAAAACGTAGGACAACATCGTGAATTCTTCGCCTTCGATCCCGAAAGCGCCGATTGCGATAAGCGTCGAAATGCCCCAGAACCAATGGTGGAAAGCCGTGAAATTCGAATCGGGACGGTTTTTTAGCGACATCAGATAATGTGGCGCCAAAAGGACGACGAATCCAAAGTATTCGAAAGGAAGTTCGCGCGGGTAGCCGAATCCAATCGAAAATGTCAAAACGGTTGCGCCGGCAATTGACAGCAACGAGGCCATAGACGACCGCATCAGGTAAACCAAAGGAACCGACAGCAAAACCCAGGTTGTGACAAATGATTTGAAATCGCCGGGAATGTTGTAGATCTGGGCGACCAGCGCAATGCTCGAACCGATCGAAAACACGAGTAAAGTCGTGCTGCTTTCTCGCCATCCGACCGAATCCTTGCGAAAGAAGAAACTGAAACCGCAAAGCAGCTGCGAAAGCACCAAGGGCAGGAACGCGAGGAAAGTGCGCACCGATTTCGGGAAATCGTCCCAATTGTGCGCCAGAATCAAAATGATGCCAAGTCCTATCAACAAAGCACCGATGATTCCGAAAACGACAAAAATCCTATTTGAGTTGTCGGGAATTTTACTGTTGTGGTAATCGGCGATCGCCTGACGCGTTTCGGGCGTGATGATGCCTGCCGACAAGAGTTCGTCCAAGTCTTTTTTAGAGATGTTCATTAATTGGGTTTGCGCCAAATCTAACGAATTTTCCAGTTCCGGTTCAAAGAAAACGTTTTCGCTTTTGCACGTTTTGGCCTGAAAGATTACTTTTGCCGGATTCAGGTTTTGAAACTGAAGTAAACCACGACGCCATGAGTCCAGAAACGCCCGTAAAAACGTCTTTAGAGCAGTATTTCAGCAAGTTCCGAAACGACATCGTCGGGATTTCACAGGAATTCGAATCGCCTTTCGGAACCCGGAAAATCATTTATACCGATTGGACGGCGAGCGGTCGTCTCTATCGTCCGATAGAACACAAATTGCTCCACGATTTCGGGCCATTCGTAGCCAACACGCACACGGAAACCACAGTTTCGGGAACGGCGATGACGATGGCTTACCACGAGGCGCGTCACATCATCAAACACCATGTGAACGCCAATCAGGACGATATTTTGATCACCGACGGAAGCGGAATGACGGGCGTCGTCAACAAATTCCAGCGTATCCTTGGACTCAAGATTCCCGAAAACCTCAAGCAGTTCACCAAAATCCCGAAAGAAGATCGTCCCGTGGTCTTCGTTTCTCATATGGAACATCACTCGAACCAGACTTCGTGGCTTGAGACGATTGCCGAGGTCGTGGTCGTTCCGGCTTGTCCGAAAGGCTTGTTCTGCCTGGAAACTTTCGAGAATTTGCTTTTGGAGTACAAAGATCGTTCGCTCAAGATTGCCTCGGTGACCTCTTGCTCGAATGTAACCGGGATCAAGACGCCGTATTTCGAGATCGCGCGTTTGATGCACAGGAACAACGGGTTGTGTTTCGTCGATTTTGCGTGCTCCGGACCTTATGTCGAGATCGACATGCATCCGGAAGACGAAGAATGCCAACTCGACGCGATTTTCTTTTCACCTCATAAATTCCTTGGCGGACCCGGAACTTCGGGCGTGCTCATCTTCAACAAAAAGCTTTACAAGAACCTGGTGCCGGATCATCCCGGCGGCGGAACCGTGAGTTGGACGAATCCTTGGGGCGAACACAAATACATCGACAATATAGAAGAACGCGAAGACGGTGGAACGCCGGGTTTTCTTCAGACGATAAAAACCGCTTTGGCCATAAAGCTAAAGGAACAAATGGGCGTTTCTAATATTCTCGAGCGAGAGGAAGAACTTGTCGATTATGTCTTTTCGGAATTTGATTCGCTCCCGAATCTCAACATTCTCGCGGGTCAACACAAGAAACGTCTTGGCGTGATCTCGTTTTACATCGATAAATTGCACTTCAATCTCGGAGTCAAATTGCTGAACGACCGTTTTGGAATCCAGACGCGGGGCGGATGCAGTTGCGCCGGAACGTACGGACATTATCTGCTTCACGTGGACCAGGAAACCTCGAATTATCTGACCGACAAAATTTCTTGCGGCGAATTGCTCGAAAAACCGGGATGGATTCGAATGTCGATCCATCCGACGACCACAGATTCGGAGATTGCATTCGTTTGCAAAAGCATCCGTGAATTAGCGCAAAACCACGAAGAATGGGCTAAGGAGTATGATTACGATTCGCGCTCGAACGAATTCGTGCACAAGAATGCCAAGCGCAATGAAGCTGCAATGATCCAAAACTGGTTTACGCTTTGATTTTGGTCTCGTCGTAAAGCAACACGTGTTTCTCGTACCATTTATCAAGTTCGAGAGCGTAGTTCAAAATGACGAAAACCGCCGCCGAAGTCGCGAAAAGCAAACCCGAATCCAGCCAGTACGAAACATAAGCCACAACGAGAATCACGCGTAGATATTCGAGATAGTAAATCCAGCGCCTTTGTTCGAGAAGCGCTCCGCAATTGATCAATGTGATCAGGATGAATGTCACGCAGAAAGTGACCGTGAACGCATCCGCGGAAGCGAAATAAGCCGTAAATACAGTCAGGATCGCCACACAAATCCCAAGTTGTACATACAAATATTTTCGGAAACGGAAGCGGCACTGCCAATGTTCTTTTCTGTCCGGAATAAACGTCTTTTCGAGCTGCGGCCGAATGTCCTGATCGAGCAATGCCGGACTTCCAAATGTGATTCTCATCTTGTTTTTGAATCCGGTCACGCGTCGGCAGGCTTCGTAAATCTCGAGGTAGTAATGGAAATGCTGCCAAAGGAAACTGTGGCTTTTGAGCGGATGGGTGAGTCCGTAAGTGGGTTTTTCTTGCTCTCGCATAAACGTTCCGAACAGTTTATCCCAAAACACGAAGACGTCGCCGTAATTCTTGTCGAGGTATTTTTCGTCAGATGCGTGATGGACGCCGTGAATCGATGGCGTTACCAAAATATGTTCGATCCAGCCCAATTTCCCGACGAGTTGCGTGTGAGTGAAAAACGAGTAAGCGCCGTGGACGACCAATACGAGCATGACCATATCCGGTCGGAAGCCCAAAAAGGGAAGTGCGCACCAGAAAAAGCCGCGGATTATCGCCTGGAAAGTCGTGATTCGGGCCGAAACCGTAAGATTGAATTCCTCGCTTTGATGATGCACGATGTGCGCCGCCCAAAAGATGTTGACTTCGTGTCCAAGCCTGTGATACCAATACCAGACGAGATCGGTTGCAAGCAAAAGTCCGATCCAGATGTACCAATGGCCAGGAATCTGGAACAATGCAAAGTTTTTGTAGACGTAGACGAAAAGCTCGTAAAAACTCACCGATATGAACAAATTGAGCAAGCGTTCGGCAATTCCGATACTCAAATTCGTGACCGAACTCTCAAAGTGAAACAGTTTTTGCTTTCGGAACCGCGCTATCCGATACTCGATATAGAGAAAAATGAAAAAGCCCGGAATGGCGAAAGCGAGATAGTTTGCGTTTTCCATAAAAAAAAAGCGGCCACCTGAATCAGGAAGCCGCACTTGATTAAAAGTTATACCAAAGCCTTACCCGACACTGCGCGCCAAATCATTACAACAACAGTTGCAACAAGTAGCGGCCGTAAAGCAAAACTGATTTTTCATTGTGTCCAAGTAACGAAATTTTGGTTTGTAAAACAACAGCGAAATGCTATTTAACAGCGTCCGGTTTGCGGTGTTTCCAGCGTTTGTGCGTCCACAAATAAAGTTCCGGAACTTTGCGGATCTGTTTTTCAAGACGTTTCATGTAATCGTCGGTGATCTCGAAATTCGGGATCTCTCGAGGATTTTCGGACAGGATCTCAAAAGTCGCCTCGTAGAAACCGCGTTTTACCTGATCGACTCTCAAGTTCAGCGCGATCATGTCGTAGCGCTTGGCCAGCATTTCGGGTCCGATGTGAACCGGCGTCTGGATTCCCATGAATTCCGTCCAATGCGAAATGCTCGAGGCTTTGGGCGATTGGTCCGAAACAAGCCCGTACGTTCCGACAACGCCGGCAACTCGATTTTTGGTGATCGTGGGAATCGTTTCCTTGGTCGTGATCAGATGCGCGCGAAAACGACCTCTGATCTTTCTGACCAACTTGTCGAAATAGGGATTTCGGATGCGCTTGTAAACTGCAAATCCGTTGTTTACAGTGTGGTAATTCACAGAAATGATCCACTCGTAAGTGCCGTAATGCGAGGCATAGACCATGATGTTCCGGTTTTGCTTCTGGAGTTCGAGAAACAGTTCGAGATTGGTGAAGTGGAAGTGCTTTTCCATTTCGTCCCGCGATATCGTAAGGGTTTTGACCATCTCGAGGAAATTGTCGCACATGTGATGGTAGACTTTTTGCTCGATTTCTCGTCTTTGCTTGTCCGATTTCTCCGGAAAGGCAAGCTCCAGATTTTTGCGCACCGTCGATTTGCGGTATCCGACGAGGTAATAGGCAACCAGATAAATCGCGTCCGACACCACGTAAAGTATCCGCCAAGGCAAAATCGAAAGCACCCATAAAATCGGGTAAAGCAATAAATAAGCGAGCAACTGCATCGACAAAAATTTTGGCAAATATACGGTTTCCCGAATCGGGCAGGTGCGCACCTTAACAATTCCCGGGCATATTCGTATTTTTACGCCACAAAATTTCTTCCATGGATTTAGTCCTTATTGCGCTCATCACAGTAACGGCGCTGTTCAGTCTCAAAGGTTTCGAAGACCTTCACTTTTTTCGCAAGTACGATTTTCATATCGGAAGCATCCGGAAAGGCGAGCAAATCAGAATGTTGTCATCCGGATTCCTGCACGCAGATTACATCCATCTTGGCTTCAATATGCTCACTTTGTATTTTTTTGCTCCCAAAGTCATAGACGAATTGGGCGATTTGCTGTTTTTGTTGGTTTACTTCGTGAGTTTGGTTGGAGGAAGTCTACTTACTTTGGTCTTGCACAAGGACGACTATTCTTATCGTGCCATCGGAGCTTCGGGCGCAGTCACAGGCATCGTTTTTTCGGCAATTTTAGTCGATCCGAGCATGAGAATGGGATTGCTTTTCCTGCCGAGACAACTTTATATGCCAGGCTGGATTTTCGGGATCGTCTACCTTTTGTATTCGATTTACGGCATGCGTGCAAAACGCGACAACATCGGACACACGGCTCACTTTGGAGGAGCAATCGGCGGATACGCGATCACTTTGGCCTATCAACCAAATTTATTTACAGATCAAACCTTCACAGTCATTGCTTTAGCTATCCCGATAGTCGCACTTTTCGTTTTGGAAAGACTCGGCAAGCTGTGATGGCACAATAATTGAAAACAGGCAACTCAAACAACTTAAATATGAAAAAGATTATCCTCATGTCGGCTATGCTTATCGGAATGGCCGCCGCAGCCCAAATTCAGGTCGTCGACCAAAAACCTCAGATTTCAGTGAACGGAGAAGGCAAGGTCAAGGCCGTCCCGGACCAAGCGCAAATTTCCATCGGAATCGAGAACAAAGGTGCAAACGCCACTGATATCAAGAAACAGAACGACCTCACGACAGAAAAAGTCGTCAATTTCCTTAAGAAGTTCAACCTTCCAAAAGGCGATGTCCAAACCCAGAAAGTTTCGCTCACGCCAGAATACGACTACGACAAAAAGAAATATACCTACGTCGCCAACCAGACTATCACGATTTTCCTGCGCGACCTCAATAAGTATGACGAACTCATGGCAGGCCTCGTCGATACCGGAATCAACCGCGTGAATTACATCAATTTCAAGTCGTCGAAAGAAGAGCAGTACAAAACCGAGGCGCGAAAACTGGCCATGCAGGACGCCAAGAAAAAAGCCGAGGATTACGTGTCGGTACTCAATCAAAAAGTGGCTAAAGCGCTAACGATCAACGACAACACCCAAGTCATCTACCCGCAAGCCGACAGGATGATGGCCTTCGCGAAAGTCGGTGGTGGCGCGGCTCCGGAGACGCTGATGATCGGTGAGATCGATGTCACGGCCAATGTCAGCGTAAGCTTTTTACTTGAATAACTATAAAAAACGATTTAACAGAAAGTCCCGGTTTTTCCGGGATTTTTTATTTACGGCAACTGCGACTGCTTTCTGCCACTGCCACTGCGACTGCTTTCTGCGACTGCCACTGCTACTGCTACTGCTACTGCCACTGCCACCGCTTTCTGAATTTGGGCGTTGCGGCGGTAACTGCATCCTGTTCTGCCACAACTCCGGGCAACCGCCGCCGGGCTGGTCGCACTCGCTATTTCCCGCCGAAAAGAGGCGGGAAATGAGCTCAAACAAAGCGACCATCCCTAACGCAGATCCGTTTACGCGACTACTTAAGTTCTTTCTAAATCGCTTTGCATCCGCCGTGAGAATGGGTAACTTCAGGATAAAAACAGCGCCATGAGAAAACTGATTCCGTGTGAATGGCTGGCATTGGATGGTTTCGCTAGCGACAAGAACGGCACGACCGCATTCTTCGAGAATCCAAAATACGGCAAAGGTTCAGACCAAGACATGCTCGGGATCTTGAAAAATGTAGACACGATCCTCATCGGAAGGAAGACCTACGAAATGTTCGTGAACTTCTAGCCAGACGTCGATCCCAAAAAAAGAACCGATAGCAAAAGCGCTCAATGCCACGCCAAAAATCGTATTCCCGGGCACACTTGCGAAAGCGCCTTGGGGAAATGGGAAGAGGCGAAAATCGTGTCGGGAGCTCCATCCGAAAAAATTGCCAAACTAAAATCGCAAACTTGAAAAGATATCATCGTTTGGGGAAGTATTTCGCTGGCGCGCGCGCTTGTTGCCGCAAATCTCGTTCACGAATACCAAACTCGCGTCTTACCCGTAATTTTGGGCGAAGGCGAATCGTTGTTCAACAATTCCGACCCAATCGATCTCGAACTGTCGAGACCGAGGGCTATGAGTCGGGATTGGTAAATTCGCGTTATCTGCCCAGGTAGTTTCGACAAATATTCTAAATCACCTTTAAAATGAAAAAAGTTGTTCTTGTGCTTCTGGTGTTCGCCGCTTCGTTGGGTTGCGCCACCAAATCCGAATCTTCGTCTTTCGAAAAGATTGTCTACCACACGTCGGGCTGTTTCGGATTCTGTCCAATTTACCATTTGCAGGTCGAAGGCAACGGAAAAATCAGGTTGCATATTGAACGTGTCTACACAAACGGGCGGGAAGTCGACTCGACAAAAATCGGGTACTACGAAGGCACGCTTGATAAAGCACTTTACTCCAAGCTCGAATCGGAAATCCGGAAATTCGACACTTCCAAAATCAAATTCGAGAACACGAGTTGTTGTGACGGCGTTCTCAAAACCGTGATACTTTACCGAAATGGCAAGCGCGAATTCGTGCGTGAAATGTTCGAGCCTGAGCAGATGCGGCCGCTGGTTGGGGTTTTGAATGAAATTTGTGCTTTTGGTGGTTTGAGGCGTGTTGGGGAATTTGAGGTTGAGGTTGGGGAGAGGTGATTTTTGGTGTTTTTTGGTTTGGGGAGTGTGGAGATTGGTTTGGTGTTGGTTGGTTTTAGATTGGTAGGTCACTCGCTGCGCTCGTTATTTTGGCGTGAGTCCTTTTCGCTGCGCTCGTTTTTTTTGGCGTGAGTTCGTTTCGCTGCGCTCGTTTTTTTGGCGTAGTTCGTTTCGCTGCGCTTGTTTTTTTTTGGCGTGATTCCGTTTCGCTGCGCTCAATATTTTGGGTTATATGGTAAATGGCGCTGCGCTTAAAGATTCTTTTTTTCTTCGATTGCAAGTACTTTTTAGGTAATGACAAGATTTTCCCACAGGATTACGTCGCTTCGCGACGTGATCCATGTGAGGGTGAACCCTCACATAATAAATTCAAAAAAAAACTGGGCAATCAAGCGAAGCTTGTTGCCCAGTTTTTTTTTGAATTTATTTGTGGGAAGAGCAGGATTCGAACCTGCGAAGGTTTCCCAACGGATTTACAGTCCGTCCTCGTTGGCCGCTTGAGTATCTTCCCTTGGCGTTAACGGGTGCAAATATAAGCCGCTTTTTGGGCTTTGCAAGTTTATTAAAAAATTATTTCAGAAGTATTTCGCAACAATCTGAATCCCAATAACTACAAGCATAAAAAAATCCTCCGGGCGGAGGATCGTATTATTTCGGTACGTCTGGCTTGGCGAGCCATTCTTCGACTTTCTTGCGAAGTTCTGCTCCGTGAAGGTCTTTTCCCACAACAACTCCGTATTGGTTCACGACAAAGCTGCTTGGAATCGCTTCTACTCCGTAGCGTTGCGCGATCGGGTCTTTCCATTCCTGAAGATTGGAAACCTGCGTCCAGGCAAGTCCGTCTTTGGCGATCGCTTCTTTCCATTTGTCGGCAGATTTGTCCAATGAAACACCAACGATATTCAAACCTTTGGCGTGGAATTCATTGTAAAGCGCGACGACTTCCGGATTCGCTTTTCGGCAAGGACCGCACCAGGAAGCCCAAAAATCGATAAGCGTGACTTTTCCGCGGGCGTCTTTAAGCGAAACCTGTTTTCCGTCTGGCGTGGCGGCCGAAAATTCCGGAGCGCGTTTTCCCGCTTCGACCACTTTCGCTTTCTTGATCTGTTCGCCAAGCTTCTTTCCTGCTTTGGTCTTTTTGAGTTCAGGGTCGAGGTTGTTGTACATGGTCTCGATTTCCGGAATATTCGGCTCATAAGTCCTGAATCCGTTTCCGATAAGGAAAATCGAAATATAAGCTTTCGGGTTGTCTTTCGTCCACTTCATGATCTTCTCTGTGATCACTTTCTGCCTGCCGTCCATGTCCTTGCGGATCTTGTTCACCGTGGCCGTGTCGTTCTTTTGTTGCGCAGCCAGATACTGCGGCTGGATTTTCTTCCACTGCTCGCCCAGCTCAAGTGTCAGTTTCGAGCTCAGCTCACCATATTCGGTAAACTTGTCGTTGTTGAAAGTTCCGGAAACCTTGTTCTTGAAAATACTGTCTTTGTTGATGGCCACATCAATCGTTCCTTCTTCGGCTATGAATGGGGAAATCGTCTGCAGACCTTCGATTTCGAGTCCATACATTTCAGGCTCTGTCGCCGTTCCCTTGAATTCGAATTTTCCGTTTTCGATCTTTACCGTGTCGACGTTGACAGATCCTATCGAGTCATCTTGTCTCTTGAGGATGATTTTTTTTCCGTCCACTCCAGAAACGGTTCCTTTGAGTACGAACTCGTTTTCGCCAACCGAATTACAGGCGATCAAAAGTGCCGGGATGGCCAGTGCCAAAAAAGCTTTTTTCATTATTAAAATTGATTTTTCGTGTGCAAATGTATCTAAAAATAAAGCCGTACACGAATCGCACGGCCTAAAATTTTCTTATTGTTTGGGTTACTTCGAATTCGACGGACAGGCGAAATTGCTCAACGCAACATCGGTCTTGCGAATGCCTGCCATTCCTTTCTCGACGTTGGTGAAATTGTGTATGCCGCGCGACTTGAGGATCGATCCCATGATCACCGAACGATAGCCGCCGGCGCAATGCAGATAGAATTCTTCCTTGGGCAAACCCGCGAAATTCTCGTTCACATCGTCAAGCGGGAAACTCAACGCGTCTTTGATGTGTTCCGATTCGAATTCACCCGGTTTTCTGGCGTCGACGATCGGTTTTTCGGTCGCGGCCGATGCGAATTCCTCGGGCGATACCGACTTCATTGCATCGGTCTCGAATCCGGCATTTTTCCAGCTTTCGATTCCGCCTTCGAGATAACCGACGACGTGGTCGAACCCGACGCGCGAAAGTCTCGTGATCGCTTCTTCCTCTTTGCCCTCGGGCGTGACGAGCAGCAAAGGCTGGTTCACGTTCATCAGCAAAGCACCGACCCAAGGCGCAAATTGGCCCTGCAATCCGATGAAGATCGAATTCGGGATGTGTTCTTTCACAAAGTCGTTTTCATGTCTCACGTCAAGCACGACCGCGTCCGTTTCGTTTGCCGCAGCTTCGAAAGCTTTCGCAGACAACGCCCTTTTGCTGTTGGCCAGAATCGCGTCGAGGCTTTCGTAACCTTTGCTGTTCATCTTGACATTTTGCGGGAAATAGGCTGGAGGCGCGCCAAGTCCATTTAGCAGTTCTTCGGTAAATTCGGCTTTGGTCATGTCCTGACGCAAAGCGTAATTCGTTCTTTTTTGGTTGCCGAGTGTATCGGTGGTTTCCTTGCTCATGTTTTTTCCGCAAGCGCTTCCGGCTCCGTGACTTGGGTAAACGATCAAATCGTCGGCCAACGGCATTATTTTCTCACGAAGCGAATCGAACAGGTAACCGGCCAATTTCTCTTGCGTCAGATCGGCTACGGCTTCCTGGGCCAAATCGGGTCTGCCGACATCACCTATAAATAAGGTATCGCCCGTGATGATGCCATATGGTTTTCCGGTTTCATCCGAAAGCAGATAACAAGTACTTTCCATAGTGTGGCCCGGCGTATGGATAGCTTTGATGGTGTATTTCCCGATTTTGAATTCCTCATTGTCAGTGGCGATGTGGGCTTCGAATTCTGGTTTTGCCGTCGGTCCGTAGACGATTTTGGCAGCTGTTTTCTTGGCCAGATCCAAATGTCCCGAAACGAAATCGGCATGGAAATGGGTTTCGAAGATGTACTTTATGGTAGCGTTGTCGTTTTGTGCCTTTTCGATATAAGGCGAGACTTCGCGCAACGGGTCAAAAATGGCCGCTTCTCCATCACTTTCCAGGTAATAGGCGGCCTGAGCGATGCATCCGGTGTAGATTTGTTCGATTTTCATGACTGTAAGTTTGGCTTTTGCCGGGCATAAAAGTACGATTTTTATGGGTTTGGACTGGTTCCGATTTAACTTAAAATTAGTATCGGCCCAAAGCTCCAACCGACGATTTTGCCGTAATTTTAGCCTATGGACAATATATTCAAAAAAGGGTTTCGCTTCCATTCTTACCAAGCGCCCGAATTGTCGCCATTCGATCGTCTCTTCGACATTTTCAAGGAACTCATCACGCATACATCGGGCGATCTCGACGAAGCGCTTGATTGGTTGCGCGAACTGGATTCCGAATACAATCTCACCGACGAAAACTATACGATAGCGCATTTTGTTGAGGATCTGAAGAAAAAAGGCTACATCCGCGAGGAATTCGAAGACGACGGAACGCCCGGATTGTCGATCACGGCAAAGACCGAACGCGCCATCCGCAAACAAGCTTTGGAGCATATTTTTGGGAATCTGCAAAAACAGGGATCGGGCAACCACCGCACGAAATTCACGGGAAGAGGTGACGAACATACCGGAGAATTCCGCGAATACCAATTCGGCGACGGACTCGAAAGGATCTCGCTTACCGAAAGTTTGAGAAACGCCCAGATCAACAACGGAATGGACGAATTCCGCCTGACGGAAAACGACCTGATCGTCGAAGAAGCGCGTTTCAAAGCCCAAATGAGCACGGTTTTGATGATCGATATCTCGCACAGCATGATTTTGTACGGCGAAGATCGCATCACGCCAGCCAAGAAGGTCGCGATGGCTTTGGCTGAACTGATCACGACGCGCTATCCGAAAGACACCTTGGACATAATCGTATTCGGGAATGACGCTTGGTCGATCGCTATCAAAGATCTTCCGTATCTCAAGGTCGGACCTTATCACACCAATACTGTCGCGGGTTTGCAGTTGGCAATGGACATTCTAAGGAGAAAGCGAAATACCAACAAACAGATTTTCATGATCACAGATGGAAAGCCGAGTTGTGTGCGCGAACGCGACGGATCGTATTACATGAACAGCAACGGCCTAGACGAATATATCGTGGACAAATGCTATACTCAGGCAGCCCAGGCGCGAAGGTTGCACATTCCCATCACGACTTTCATGATTGCCGAAGATCCTTATTTGCAGCGTTTCGTGAGCCTTTTCACCGAAGCCAATCAAGGCAAAGCGTTCTACACCGGGCTTAAAGGTCTTGGCGAGATGATTTTTGAGGATTATGAGGCGAACCGTCGGAAGCGGATTCGGGGATGATTCAGTTGCAGTTGCAGAAGCAGTTGTAGTTGCAGAAGCAGTTGCATTTGCAGATTTATAAACAGATGCAGAAGCAGTTGCAGAAATCGAAGCAGTTTGTTTCGCAGTAAATAGCAGAATGGCCGATCGATTAAACAGATGAGATCGTCGGCTTAACAATTAGAATTCAATATGGAAAATCAGACTATAAAAACAATAGGACAATTAAGGCAATCGGGTTATGTTTCGAAATCGATCAAAGACGAGCTGAGAGACAACCTGATCGCAAGCATAAAGACCAAGAAATCAGCTTTCGAAGGCATTCACGGATTCGAGAATACGGTTATACCGGAACTTGAACGCGCGATACTTTCGCGTCACAATATCAATTTATTAGGACTTCGCGGACAAGCAAAAACGAGACTTGCCAGACTGATGGTAAATTTGCTCGACGAATACATTCCGGTTGTCGAAGGTTCCGAAATAAACGACGATCCTTTGCGCCCGATTTCGCGTTTCGCCTTGGACTTGATCGCCGAAAAAGGAGACGATACGCCCATTTCGTGGTTGCACAGAAACGATCGTTTTCTGGAGAAATTAGCGACGCCCGACGTAACTGTCGCAGATTTGATCGGTGATGTCGATCCGATAAAAGCCGCGAATCTGAAACTTTCTTACGCCGACGATCGCGTCGTGCACTTCGGGATGATTCCGCGCGCCAACCGCTGTATTTTCGTCATAAACGAATTGCCCGATCTTCAAGCAAGAATTCAGGTGGCCTTGTTTAACATCTTGCAGGAAGGCGATGTACAGATTCGCGGTTTCAAGGTTAGATTGCCTTTGGACATGCAATTCGTATTTACCGCAAACCCTGAAGATTACACGAATCGCGGCAGCATCGTCACGCCGTTGAAAGACCGCATCGGCTCCCAGATCCTGACGCATTATCCCGACACGATCGAAGTCGCAAGAACGATTACCGAACAGGAAGCAAAACTCGACAAGCGACAGGAGGAAAGCGTTTACGTGCCATCTTTGGCAAAAGACCTTCTGGAACAAATCGGGTTCGAGGCGCGCGAAAGCGAATTCATCGACAACAAAAGCGGCGTCAGCGCGCGAATGAGCATCACGGCCTATGAAAACTTGCTGAGTACGGCCGAAAGACGCGCGCTGAAATCAGGCGTTGACAAAACTTCGGTGCGTCTCTCGGACTTTTTGGGAATTATTCCGGCGTTGACCGGAAAAGTGGAACTGGTGTATGAAGGCGAACAGGAAGGCGCGGCATTCGTCGCCCAAAGATTGCTGTCAGACGCAGTGAAAACGACCTTTTCGAATCTGTTCCCGAAAATAGAGAAACTCGAGAAACAAGGCCAGGACAATGCTTATAAGGAAATCGTCGACTGGTTCTTTACCGAATCCGGATTCGAACTGGCCGATGAAGCGTCTGACCAAGAATACAAAAAAACGTTGGATTTTGTCACGCCACTATCTGACCTGATGAAAAAATACCAACCGGACACGCCTGAAAAAGACGTGCCATTCGTAAAAGAACTGGTATTGTGGGGATTGGTCGAAAACAACAAACTGAGTAAAGACAGGTTTACCGAGGGTTTCCAATTCAAGGATCCTTACGGCAGCTACATCAGCAAGTTGTGATCAGGCACTCGCGAGTGTATTGATTCTGGTTCGGCAAACGTGAAGTTCACCTTGGGCGTGTTCAAGCTCGTTCATGGTGATTTTCATGTCGAGCGTAAGCTGTTTGAGTTCGCGTCTGAAGATCGCGTCTTCGGGTTTTTGGTCGAGTTGGGAGCGTACATTTCTGAGTTTTTCTTCCAGCATTTTTACGGTTTCCCGCGCTTTTTCGACCTGCAGTTCATAATCCAGGCAGGTTGTACTCATTATCGTTTATTTGTGTTATTGTTTCTCGATTGCTAATATACAGACAATTAAATTTCGCGCAATTACCTAAAAGCGGTATTTTGAATATATCCCTAAAATCAGGGATATTTAACAGGTTGATAATCGGGTTTTTAACGAAAATTCCTTCACGGGCTGCGATAAAAATGTACCTTTACGGTGACTAAAATTTCCCGTAATGTTCAAAAATACGCTGGGCTTCCTGCTGCTTTTGTGCTCGTTTTCGAGTTTTTCGCAGGTTGTCATCAATGAATTGGATTCCGATACACCAAGTACAGACGACAAGGAATTCGTAGAACTCAAGTCCAACGTCCCGAATTTTCCGCTTGACGGATACGTGTTGGTTTTCTACAACGGAGCCACGAATTCGAACCGAAGTTATTTCGTGCTCGACCTCGACGGACTCATAACTGACGCAAACGGCATCGTCCACATCGGAAACCAACTGGTAGCGCCCGTTCCGGCGAGGATTTTCTCGAACAGCGTAATCCAGAACGGAGCTGACGGCGTGGCCTTGTATGTAGGAAACGGCTCCGATTTTCCAAACAACACCATAGCGCATTCCAACAATCTCATCAGCGCACTCATTTACGGAAACAACAATCCAGATGCCACGACCTTGATGTCGCTTTTGGGCGTTTCGGTACAATATAACGAAGCCGCGAACGGACTCGGCACGACGCAATCGCTCCAAAGGAAAGCCGACGGAACTTACGAGGCAAAAGCTCCGACTCCGGGCGAGAACAACGACGGAAGCGGCATAGTTTTCAACGGACTGACAGCGAGTTCCAACATTACCTACGAAATTGCCGAAGGTGCAAGCATGACTTTGACGTTCAGCACGCAAACGCCGGTAACATCGGCGCTCACATTTACTTTCTCTTTCGAAGGAACGACGTTTTCCACAGCCGATTTCACCGGAAATACAACTCTTACGATTCCGACGGGAGCGACAACCGCGACGACGCAAATTACTATCGTTGACGACAATCTCGACGAAGGCGACGAGGTTTTCAGGCTCAAATTCGGAACGCTTCCAACAGGATACGTGAGGATGAACGACAATCTTCCGTTCATCGTGATCGACAACGATTTTACGACGGCAACTTACGGAACGCCGCTGAATCCAACCTACGGACTGGTCACACCGGGAATTCCGGCGGGGTATTACGATTCGCTCGAAGGAAAAGCCGGAGTCGAACTCAAGCAAGCCATCCAGGCGATCATCGCAAATCCAAATGTCGTGCGCGCCCAGAATTACGGCGACATCCAATATATGTTGCAGGACGCCGACCAGAATCCTTTGAACAGCAATCAGGTTTGGTTGATGTATGTCGAGCAGCCAAGAGGCAAATATAAGTTCCAATCGACAGCATCGAATACGGGTTCCTGGAACCGCGAGCACATTTTTCCGCAATCGCGCGGCGGATTTTCGGATGGAACGAGCAGTCAGGCTGACGGAATAAACGTCTGGCTTCCGACAGGTCCGGGCGATATTCTGGCCGGTCACGCCGACGGACACCACATCAGGGCAGAAGACGGGCCCGAAAATTCCTCGAGAAACAACCGCGATTACGGATCGGACTACAACGGGCCGGCAGGAAACCAAGGCAGCTGGAAAGGCGATGTGGCGAGAGCGTTGTTTTACATGGCGGTGCGCTACAACGGACTCAATCTCGTCGTCGGGAATCCTGACGATACGACCGGAAACCAAGTCATGGGCGACCTGATCTCACTTTTGGCGTGGAATCACAGCGATCCCGCGGACGATTTCGAGATGCACCACAACAACGTGATCTACAACTGGCAACTGAACCGGAATCCGTTCGTGGATTATCCGGATTTGGCCGATTATGTGTATGGACAATTCGCCGGTGCAAGCTGGCACGCGCCTTTGTCGACGCCAAGTCCTGAAAAACCAAAAGTCGCTTTGTATCCGAATCCATCTAAAAACCAATTCCGCCTTTCGGGAATCGAAACGGCGAGTATCGAGATTTTCAGCGTTGCGGGAATGAAAGTAATGGAAGCACAGGTTTCAGGAACCGACGCAGTGAATTTCGACCTGAAAACGGGAATGTATCTTGTGAAAGTTTTGTCCGACGGAAAAGCTACCACGCTAAAACTCGTGGTGAAATAATCACTTGAATTTGACGATGAATTTCGTGCCGTGACCGGGTTGGCTTTCGGCAGAAATACTTCCGCCCATGGCTTCCACCTGATTTTTGGTGATGAAAAGTCCGATGCCGCGCGAATCAGGATTGCTGCTGAAAGTCTTGTACATACCAAAAATCTGGTCGCCATATTTCTCCAGATCGATGCCGATTCCGTTGTCGCTGACTTCGAGTATTTTCGAAGCTTCACATTCCGTCCATTTCACGAGTACTTTCGGGTCGCGTTCCGAGCTGCTGTAACGGATCGCATTCGAGATCAGATTCAGCAGAATACTTTCCAGATAGGCCGGATTGAAAAGGATTTCAGCTGTTTTCGGAACCTCGACCTTGATATCCGCAGCCTTTATCGCAATTTGTTCCGATAGGACGGCCAGTGCATTTTCCACGTAATGCCTCACGTTCAGATCTTCCGAAACCAAACTGATATTGGTTTGGATGTTGACCACTTCATTGAGATTCGTCATGGTTTCGTTGAGTGAAGCCGAAACCGTGCGCAACATCCCGATCATCTGTTTCCTTTCGTTTTCCGAATCGGCCGCGTCCATCAAGACTGCGATCGACTGGATATTGCTTGTGTGCGATCGCAAATTGTGGGAAACGATGTACGAAAAATTCTGCAACCTTTTGTTTTGCTCGATCACGAGTTTGAGCGATTCGTTGAGTTTCCTGTCAGATTCCTTGCTGTCGGAAATGTCCATCATGATGCCTCGCACGTAAGCGGGCGCGCCCTTTTCGAACACGACGCTCACATAATCCTTGACCCAAAGTATGCTTCCGTCTTTTTTGATGAATCTGTATTCGAACTCGAATTGCTTGTTCTTGCGCACGTTTTCCATGTAGGCGCGAATCGTGGATTCCCGATCTTCCGGATGCACGTGATTGGTCCAGAAATTGGGTTCTGACAGCCATTGTTCTACCGGATAACCCGAAATTTCCTCGGCCTGCGCATTCACGAACGAGATGTTGTCGTTCTCGAAATCGCTTTCCCAGACGATGCCGTCAATCGTGTTCACGAGCGACTCTATCTTTTGTTGGGAATTGTAGATGAGTTTTTCAGATTCTTTCCTGTCAGTGATATCTTCCGTGGCGACGATTACGCGATCGAGCGTTTCCTCACAACCTTTCATGACGGTCCATTGCAGGAAAAGCTGGCGATACGATCCGTTTCCGACTTTCATTACCGTGTCCATCGAAGTCGTTGTGAGCGATTTGGAGACCGCCGCGATCTGTCGCACGAAATCGTCCTGGACGTCGCTTCCGATAATCGAATCCAAACCTTCGGCCAACAATTCTTCGCGCGTTTTCGGATAGTGCAACCTCAGGCATTCGTTGTTGACATTGATGATCTTTACGAGCGAGAGGCAGTTTTTGAGTTCGTTCGGATTCTTTCGGAAAAAATCGTTGAGGAATAAAAAATCGCGTTCCATGAGGTTCATGTCTACGAGATAGCGCTTGACGTGCGAAAAATCTTCTTCCCACAAGGCAATTGGCGAATCGTTGAACAAACTCTCGAATTTGGCTTCGCTCTCGCGTGCGGCCTGCGCGGGTTTTTCCAGAAGTACGGTTACCAGGAACCCGAACAGCAAAGCCACGGCCATTCCGAAAAGCAAAATCGGGAACACGATCCAAAGTGCGCGATAATTGTCTTTCGAGGCCAGGATCAGTTTCCAGCCGCCGTCGGGAATTTCACGCGTTACAAAATTCTTCCCGTTGTAACTGTCTTCGCCCGGCAAAAAATACTGGATTTGTCCTGTGGACGGATTGGTCTTTACGAGCTGGAAATAGAATTTGTTCTCGTCGATAGATTTGAGTCCGGCGTAGCGATAGAGCGTTTCAGGTTTGATCAGCACCGCCGAAAATCCCCAGAATTTGCCTTTGCGATAGACCGGCAAACGGCCAATGATTCCCATTCCGCCTTGCTTCAGCAAGATCGGTCCGGCGAAATACATTTTTCCGTCGTTGACAGATCGCATGGCTTCGATTTTGTGATCGGGCGAATTCAGGATGTCGAAACCAAGTGCTTTTTCGTTTCCGATCGTCGGATAAATATACTTGATCACGCCGCCGGGAACGAGTTCGAGCGTGTGGATGAGATTGTTGGATTGCAGCAGTTCAGAGGCGATCCTGTCGAAATCTTCGGGCACGCCGTCGTCGTTGATCGTCATCGCGATCGATAAGGAGGAAGCGTAACAACTTTTGATCGACTGCTCAAGATTTTGGTGCGCGGCATCTATGAGTAAATGCATTTCGCGTTGTTCGTTGGCCTTCGACATGTGGTAACGCTGAAAGGCAATCAAAGTCACGATAAGCGCCAATAAAAAAGTCGCCAGGACACCCGAGGTTTTCGGATGCGAGGCGAACCAGTCGAATGTACTTTTTCTTTGCCGTGGGATCATCCGGGCAAGCAGGTTAGGTTAGTCGAACAAATGTAAGTATTAACTTTTGATTAACATTCGTTGAAAGTGTAAATAGCCTTTTCGGATGCGCTTCCGCGGATGCAATAGCACTGAGAATAATCGGATTGGCGTCGGTGGATGCAATACGGGTTTCGAACCTAGCATCCGAATCCCAAAAAATCCCAATGTTCACACCAATACCAACGGAATTCCCGAAATTTACGGCACTCAAAAAAATACAACATGAACACATTGAAAGGAAAAACGGCAATCATAACCGGCGGTAACCGCGGATTGGGAAAAGCGGTCGCGTTATTGCTGGCACAGGAAGGCGTAAACATCGGCTTGACCGGAAGAAACGAGGAACAACTTGCCTCGGTCGCGGCCGAAATATCGAAAATAGGAGTGAAGTCGGCTTATGCGATTTTTAGCGTCGACAACGCACAGGAAGTAAAATCGGGCATCGACAAATTGGTGAATGAACTTGGAGGCGTGGATATTTTGGTCAACAACGCCGGAATCGGCTGGTTCGGATCACTCGAAAAAATGCCTGCCGAAGATTGGGAACAAGTCATCAAGACAAACCTATTCGGCGTTTATTACACGTCTCAGGCGGTTTATCCTTATCTCAAGGAAAAAGGCGAGGGCGATGTCGTGAATGTTGCGTCTACCGCGGGACTCAAAGGTGGCGCCAATATGTCTTCGTACGCCGCCTCGAAAGCCGCCGTGATTTCGCTTTCGCAGTCGATGATGGCCGAGTGGCGTAAAAACAACATCCGCGTGATCACTTTGACACCGAGCACGATCGCTACAGACATGAGCATCGAAGGAAAACTCACCGACGGAAATCCCGAAAAAGTGCTGCAACCCGAAGATTTCGCCGAATGGGTGCGCGACATGCTCAAGATGAACCGACGCGCTTTGATTGCCAATGGGTCGATCTTTTCTACGAATCCATAATTACAATCAAGTTCCAAAATTCAAATTCCAAATTCCAAAATCGCGGTGGCAACTTCGGGTTTTGAATGCTCGGATTAATTTTGTTAAATTTTGTGGCGGATTTTTGCTCTCGGTTCAATGGAAATTCGCGAATTCGCGGTTGAATTGAATTCGGGTTTGAGAGCCCGTGTTTTCCTGCCTGCCAGTTCGCTTTTTGACAAGAATTTTTGCGGATTACACGATTGTGCTTTCGCGTCTTCGGATTTCATGGACGGAAATCTCCTCGTTTAGTTTTTACTACAAATACAGGATTTTACATTGGCCGAATTATTCGTGTACTCGTGGCTCAGTTCATAAAAATCTAAATGTTCAGGCCGAAACAGTTAGCGGAAAATGGCTTCTTGTGTTTATTTCTTTCAACGCAAATTCGGAAATTTCGTCAAGTTTTCGATCTCTATCGATATTCCAAAAAACAACCCTGTCACCGTTTAAAACAGTGACAGGGTTTATAACCCTGACAGGGTGTGCATTTTTTGTACGAAAAAGTCAGAAAAGTCAGTCAAATCCCAACCCAAAAAAACTTGCACTTAAACCATCACTTCAAGCCGAATAAATAACGCGAAAAGGAATAATGTTAACAGCACGCTTCTCAATGGTAAGTTTTAGGTTCTCGCTTAGAAAGTGCCATTCCTCATCGGTGTAAATTTCAGGATTTTTACGATGGATGTAAAGATCGATAGTGGGCGTGTATCCGACATTTTCGTCCAGGCTCGTCTGGATTCCGTTTTTCACTTCGACGCCACTTATCGCGTCTCCATAGTGATTCTTGCTCAAGATTATCAAATCCTGTCGCGTCACTACACGTTGGTTCGAAATCAGATTTTCGCGGTAGGCGTAGATTTTCTGTGAATTCGTTAGTTCGTCTTTTCCGCCTCTTGTACTCGATAAAAAGGCAATTCCGTCTTTCTCGAATTCCGATCCCTTGTAAACGGTAAGTCTCGAAAAAGCGTTGATTTTGTTTGCACTTTCGCCGTTAGTCGTCCAGTATTTCACGAAAAGGCTGCCTTTCCGATTTTTGTCTTTTGTGTTCAAAACCAAGTAAGGACTGTTGGCGTTCTGCATGTCGAGTTGCACCATCTTGTTTCGGAATCTCGAAATGATCTGGTTGATTTCCTTGAGGTTGTTGTCGGTGAAATCGTGTCCGAGCCTTGAAAAAGCCGCGGCTTCATCGCGAACCAGATCGATCAGGTAATTGATTTCCTCGGTGGCATTCCGCTCGTCGAATCGGGCAATTCCGCCAAAGCGCAAATACGTAAAATCCTTGTCTTCGTTGCGTTCTTCGGTCGAAGTCACGATGTCGAATTCCTCGTTTTTGTCGTCGGTGACCGAAAGCAGTTCGAGAAAAAATTCCTGTCCGAGACTCAAAGGATAAATATTGAGCAAATTCTTGATGTTGCCCTGCATTTCGTTGAGCTTTTTGTTGATCGCGGGAAAGCAGTTCGTCGCGCAAAACATTTCGGCGAGCATGTCGTTGTTGATCACATTCGGAAATTCGACTCGCAACCAAAGCAGTTTTTCGGCTTCAAGTTCCTTGAGGTTTTCTGTGGGAAGAAACTGCGAAAACTCCTTTGGAACAGAAGTATCCGACTCAAAAATCGTGAGAATGTCCTTCACGGTAATAAACTGCTTCGAATAGAATTCGTTGACGTGTTCCTGGGTTTTCTCGATGTGGTAAAAACTCTCGCTGCTCAAGGATTCGGACGCAAAATCATCCGACGCATCGTTGTTGTAACCTTGTGTGGTATGCAATTCGTAGTCGTTCAGGAACCATTTCGCCTTCGGAAGAAAATGATAGAAAGTCGTCCTGAAATCGATGTTCTTCTGGTAAAAATAAAACATCAGATCCTTGACGATACCGTTTCCTTCGTGTTTGATTCCAATCCACGCTTTTCCGTAAGGCGAGGGTTTCAGGAATTCCGAGCTGCCAACGCTTTCGCGGAACTGGTCTTTAGAGATTTCCTGGACACCATTCGGAAGCACGACATACCGAAGCTTATTGCGCGTAAGTTTCACCGGCGCGGTCGGCCCGAAAAAGTAGCTTTTGAGATTGGTTTCTATCGGATTGTAAGGATTCGTCTCTTTTCGTTGGTAATAAAATTGATGATGATCGTGCAAGATAACCTCGTTCTCGACCGGATAAGCTTTCAAGATCGCGCTTGCCGGAGTGGCTTTTGTCGCGGCAGTCGGTGTGAGGATGTCGATCAGGCGCTCGGTCATGCGACGTCGGCTCGAATAGATTTCGCCCGAAATTTTCTCGAGTTCCTTGGCGCAAACGTCAAACAACAAATTCACGATGGGATCGAATCCATTCTCGAGTTCGATATCGCTGTAACCCCATTGTTTGGCGGCGCGCTTGAGCAAACGGTCTTTGATCTGGTCTTTCGATAGCTGGTTCATGGGCGTTTATTTGAAGGAAAATGGCGCTAGGAAATAGGAACTTTTGTAGTAGTAAGGCTGGTTGGTTTTCTTGATTATGCCGTAAACGATGATGTCGAGGCGTTTTTTCACGCGGATGTTCGTCGCATAATTCACCGTGTCTTCGTTCACGCTTAAAGTGACGTCGGTAATCGTGAGGCGCTGCTCGTACTTTTTTACTTTCGAAAAAACCGAGTCTTTTATGATGTCTTTCAGATGGTTTACGTTCGCCAATTGGTTGAAATCGGTTTCCCAGATCACCGTCCCGAATTCGTCGTCATATTTGTATTCGCCAAAAATTGTCGAGATGATAAGCGAGATGAATTGAGCAAGCGATTCCTCGATCGTCACTTTTCTCACGTCTTGTCCCTTGGTCAGATTTCCAAAAGCCAACGGCAATTTATAATACAGATCTTTCATGCGCTTTCTCGAATTTGATGGTGCCGTTTTCGTCCAATTTCACCTTGAGATGATCGCCTTTCTGGATTTCGTTGGCGATGATCATACGTGACAACGGCCGTTTCAACTGATTTCTGATGATGCCTTTTATCGGACGCGCACCATATTCAGGACTGAAACCTTTGAGCGCGATCGCTTCCTTGTCAGCCGCGTCGATCTCGAGCGTGATCTCAAGTTTTTCAAGCAATTGCAGCAGTTCTTTTTTGAGGTGGATGTCAAAAATCCGGGCGACATTCGTGGAGCTGATCGGCGCAAATGGAATGATTTCGGTAACGCGTCCCAAAAACTCAGGACGGAAATAAGGACTCATCAACTTGATAAGATCGTTCGACTCGGGAATTATCTCCTGATCGAACTGCTTCACGATATAATCCGATCCGATGTTTGAGGTGAACAAGATCACCGAATTCGAAAAATCGCCTTCTTTGCCCAATCGGTCGTGCAGTTTTCCCTCGTCCAAAATCTGGAGAAAAACGTCGAAAACAGACTTGTGGGCTTTCTCGATCTCGTCAAAAAGTACGATGGAATAAGGTTTCTGACGGATTTTATTGACCAGAAGTCCTCCTTCTTCATAACCGACATAACCAGGAGGCGCGCCATAAAGCAAAGCAGCCGAATGTTCTTCCTTGAATTCGGACATATCGAATCGTATGATCGCGCTTTCGTCCCCGAACAGGAAATCGGCAAGCGACTTGGCGAGTTCGGTTTTCCCGGTTCCCGTCGGACCCAAAAAGAAAAACGACCCAATCGGTTGTCCGGGTTTTGTCAATCCCGACCGCGATTCCAGAATCGCGTCCGAAACCACTTTCACGGCGTGATCTTGCCCGATGACGCGTTTTTTGAGCGTATTCTCGATTTCCATCAACCGCTCGCGTTCATCCGACTTGACTTTCCCGGCTGGAATTCCGGTAATGCCGGAAACGATCACCGACAAATGCGAAGGAAGCACGATTTTTTCCTGCGTTTCCAAGGCTTCCAAAAGCTCGAAAAGGTTTTTTATCTGGGAATTCCTGTCGTCTTCCGAATTGTTTTCTTCCGAAAAAAGATAACCTGCGCTGTGGAAAATGCGCGAAAAAAGGTCAGCATAAAGCGCTTCCTTTTCCTCGTTTTGGGCCTTTTCGATTTCCTCGAATTCGGTCCGCAAAGCCGGAAGTTCTTTCTTTATAAGCTCGCGCGCGACTTTGAGCGAAGACATTGTTCGGTCGATCAGGTCGAGAGCCGAATCCGGAAGCGATTTTTCCTTGAGATACCGTTTCGAAAGCCGAATCGATTCCGAAAGACCTTCGTCGTCAATCGTGTAGTCGTGGTGCGTTTGGTAATGGTCGATCACGTTCTTGATCATTTTGTGGGCGAGATTCGCGTCTGGTTCGGCAATCTCCAAAACCTCGAAACGTCTGGTAAGCGCGTCGTCCTTGCCAAGCGATTTTCGGAACTTATCGGTCGTGGTCGCGCCAATGAACGTGATGTCGCCTTTCGACAGTTCCGATTTTATCAAACTCGTGATGCCCGAACCCTGACTTGTATCGAGCAATTCGTGAATGTCGTCCACGAAAACGATCGGTCTGTTGAATTCGCGTATCTCGTTGAAGAGTTTCTGCAATCTGTCCTCGACTTCGCCTTTGTATGAAGCGCCCGCAAACAGCGAACTCACGTCGATTTCGAAAAGTGTCGCCTCGTGAAAGATGTCGATCGCGCTCTTGTTTGCGATCTTGTGGAAAAAACCTTCAACTAAAGTCGATTTGCCGACGCCGCTTTCGCCCGTAATCACGATATGCGGTTTCTGGCGGCGGTTCAAGACTTCGGTAATCGTTTTGATTTCGCGATCGCGTCCAATCACGGGCACGAATTCGACGCCTTGCAATTTCCGGAGCTTGTCGATACAATATTTGTTGATGTTGGATGAACCGCGCGATGTAACACTGCTGACAGCCAAAGGTTTCTGGTTTCCAGATTTTGCGCCTGTAGCAAATGCCGTCTCAAGTTCGTGTACCGAAACCGGGAGCGACTTGAGCTGATCGTTCGAAAACCCAACGCCCGGCGTGACCAAAGCGATCAGCACGTGAATGAAATCCTGGTCTTTTCCGGCTTTTTGGGCAATCGACTCGCTTTCCGACAGCACCGAATCGGCGTGGTCGTCGAGTTCGGGTTCGGTTGTGGGTTTGGCGGTTTTCGCGTATTCGCCCATTCTGATATCGGCCCAATCCTCGAGATAAAAAACGTCGATTCCGGCCGCGTCAAGCGCTTTCATAAACGGGAATTGGCGGTTGAGCAAAGCTTTCAGGAGATGCGCCGGACTGCATTTGGGATTCATGTTCTCACGCGCGACCTGTTTGGCCACGTGGAGCATTTCGAGTAGGTTATCGGCTGTCATAACTTGGATTTAAGGGCGCATATTGAGTTGTCTTGCGAGTTCGAGTTCGCGCGCAAGGTCTTTGTTGTCTTCTTCGTAAGCCTTGATCTGGTTGTTGAGCATGTCGATTTCCTTTTTGGAATCGCTCACCTGAAGCAACTGTTTTTTGGTGTTCACAAGATCTTTTACGGTCAGGATGTAATTGTCGTAAAGCTTGAGCGACTGGTCGGAATCGGGTGGAAGCTTTTCCTTGAGGCGCACGAGTTCGTAAGTGATTCCCTGTTCGATGAACTGGAAACTTTCGGGTGCTTTGTCGAGCGAATCGACGAGTTTCGAGACGTGCTCGATCTTTTCCGAAAAACCTTTCTGGAAATTGAACTCCTTGAGAATCGTCTCGTTTTCGGCTTTCAACACCTCGTTTTCCTTGAGCGGAAGTTTGAAATTGACGAATATCGCGGCGATGAGCGTGCCGGTTGTGATCAAAAACATCAACAGGAACAGCAAAAATGCCGACAATCTTTCTTTTCTGTTTAGTACGTCCATGGTAGTTTGGTTTTATTCGGCCAAAAAGGAAGGCGAGGTTCTTGGTTCGTCGTCGTCGTCATTGGCAGCGTTGCCGAAGAACGAAGGTTTCGATGTTTTGAGGATGTTCTCGTTGACGAAGATTCCGGAGTCGCGTTTCTTGCCGATGTAATCGAGTTGGTTCAAAATCGAGAACAGATTCCCGGCGTGTTCTATGAATCGCGTGGCCTGCACGATTGTCGGAGCGATGTCGTATGCATTGCACTTCACGTTTATCGTATCGGTGAAAAGCCTTTCGTAGTCGCCGCTCGTGATTTCGGTCCATTCTGAAAAATAGTTGAACAGGACTTCTTTTCCGTCTCCCGAAAAAGAGTCGAACGTATTCTTGATCACGCGGGCCAAACTCACGGTGTTTTCCAAAACTTCCATAGGACTCAGGTTTCCGCCTTGCCACTTGTTTTTGGTAATGCATTGCGCGGTGAAAATCTTGATCTTGTCGCAGGCGTCGAAAACCATTTTGGCGATGATGTTCTCGTCTTCGGTCGTGTTCCGGAATCTGATCTTCTGCGAAATCTGAACAGAATTGAATTCCATCTGCTTGAAGAAATTCTCGTAGTTCTCGAAAAGCGACAACAAATTCGGATGGCTGTTTATCACCATGCAAGGCGGGACGAAATCAGTGATTATCTCATAATTGTCCTGCGTCATGCGGAATTTGGCCAGCGGAAACTGCAAAGCGCCAATGTTGTTCTGGTTCACTTCAGATTCGACGATGCTCGTCAGGAAATACCTCGGAAGCGCATTCGGAAACCGCGGCGGCACCTCGTCCATTTTCTGTTCGCCCGACGGAACGCGCTGAAAAGGATCGATGTTGAGCAACAGGAAATAATCGTTCTCGCGGAAATCGAAGTCGTTCAACGCGATGCTTTCGGAAAATTCGCCCGTGTAATTCGTGATTTCGATGCGTCCGCCGCCCGGAGTTACGGCTTTGAGAAACTTGATGTTCACCGTGAGTTCGCGATGGGCATCGATCGAGATCGAGTACTGGAAAGGGCGCGTCAAAGGCGTCGGCAAAAGACCGTAGTTGATGTAATTCACGCCAATCGATCGCGCGTCGCGAAGCAGATCCTCGATATTGTCCTGCAAATCAATAAAGTGGTTTTTATTGATCTTCATTCCGTCGATCCAGTTTACCGGAAAATGTTTGATGTTTTCAGCCATGTCGTTGTGTTGTAGGTTGTTGTGTTAGATACGTTGGCAAATGATGGTTTGTCCGTCCTTGAGGTTGTTCGTGTCGATCGCCAGATCTGGGTCGATATAGTTCGAGCCGCTGAACCACTGCGGTTTGGTGTAGAAATACCAGCCGTAAGGTTCTCTTGCCGAATCGAGATAGTGGATTTGGCTGTTCGGATTCTTCTCGTTGTAATCGTTGATGAAGTAGTAGAAAAGCCGTCCGAATTCGAAGGCACGAGGCGCTTTCACCTTGAAATTGATGATGTGCTTGTCCCCGTCTTTTTTCTGGAAAACGAGATTGAGGATGATGATATTCCTCATGTCAGACGAATGCGGATCGGGATAGATCTTGCTCACCGGATAAAACCAGCGCTTGTGCAACTTTACCGGAATCGAGATCGCCGTTTCGAATAAGGTGTAGCTCATCGTCGGTAAAAAGAAAACCAGGACCGTTCCCAACATATAAGGCAGGAAAGTGAACTCTTTGAAATAGGCGACGGTCGCAATCACGAAAGCCGACAGGAAAATCGCGCTCACAAACGAGATAGCCAATTCCTTGAAGATCGATTTGGAGTCGAATCGCTTGAAAAGGTTTCGGAAAAGAATCAGGTGAACCGAACCCGCAATCAGCATAAAAGCCTGAACCGACAAGAATCTGTCAGTAAGCGTCGTTCCTTTTAGATTGTAGAGAATTGCCCCGAAAATCAGGAAAAAAAGTCCCGTCGTCAACATATATATAAGGTAGCGTCTCTTGTCCTGCCGGAATTTCGGGACTTTGCTTCCGATGAAAATACTCACGATAAGCCCGATGGCCACGGCCAGGAACACATAGATTAGGATTTCGGCCCCGCCAAATTGGTTAAGGTAGCTGCGCATTACAAAACGGTTGAGATTCCCAATCGGGATTTATAGATCAGTTCGTCGTCCATCGAAAACAGTTCGTCTTCCGGATTCAGGCTTATTTCGAACGAGAATTGCGAATGGAACGGGATAAAAAGGTTAAAGAACGCATTGAGGAAATTCTCGAGCTCTTCTCCGGTGAAATACAAAGGCAGGTTGGAAGGCTTTGAAAGCGGCCCGATCCTGAAGTGGTATTTCTTGAGGAAAATCTTCTCGCTGCTGGCAAGTGTCGTGTTTATTCCCATTATCATTTCCTGTTGTTTGTCTTCGATGTCGAAATTGTTTTCGAGTATGATGTTGTCGCTTGTAAAAGAGACCGATTCGCCGATTATCTCGGAAAGTATGCGGCAAAGCTCGACCGTGTCGTTCACGGGTTTGCTTTTTTGCAGCATCAGCGCATAGAACAGTTTGATGACCAGATGATCAGGCATTTCCTTTTCGATTCCGAGGATTGACTTGATGATATCGGCGACTCCATTGGTATTCAGTCCCGATAAAAAACGCGCCTCGAAAGTCTCGATCTCGTGCCGGAACAAAAAGAACTCATTTTCCAGCGGACTGAAAAAATCGCGCGCCTGTTTTTCCTCTTTCTTGCGGCTTTTGAAATCCTGAACCGGATCTTCGCGCACATCGCGTCCGGAGTAATCGTGCGTGATGCTTTGCGGAAGGATGTCGTAAATCCCGTCTCGGCTCACGGTAATCTCCAGCGCATCCGGATCATTCCTGTCCTGTTGTACCAAAGTCACGTCCTTGCTGAACTTTCTGTAGAAAAGGCTTTTGTGGATGATGTTCACATCGGCCGGATCGACGCCTTGGTGCAAAAGCGCATCGAACAGCAGTTCCATTCGCACATCGAAATGGATCAGGCTGCGGTAGTTTTCCGTGAAAGTCTTTTTGTCGAACATAGTCATGATTTGAATCGGCCGCCGCTGACGAAATTGCTCTTCCACTTTTTCTTGTCGAGACTGTAAATGGCTGCTTTATTGTTTTCACTCGAGACGAATCTTCCGTTTTTGAGATAGACGCCCGTGTGTGTCACGACCTCATCGCTTGATGTCCTGAAAAAAACCAGATCGCCTTCGCGAAGGTTGTCCTGCGATTTGAAAAGCTCGAGTCTCTTGTCGCTCATAATGTCTGTTGGAGTGCCCGTGATCTTGCGGTTGTAGACCGAATCGTAAAGCAAGGTCACGAGTCCTGCGCCTCCGGTCGAGATTCTTTTTCCCTCGCAACGTTTCACGAAGCCGTAAAGTTTGGCGTTTGTCAATTCAGAAGGTGCGACACCAAGTTTCAGCGCAAAGTAAGCCTTGTCTTCCTTGCCGAGTTCGCTCGTTTTTTCACCGCTTGACGGACCGCCTCTTTCCTTGTCAACATAGGCGTCGGTTATGATGAAATCTTTTTTGGATCCGCACGATCCGACACAGGCGAACAAGCTGCAAAAAATCAGAAAAAAGAAAAAGCGTTTAGTTGGCGGCATAGGTTTGGGATTTGGAAACTGTAAGATATTTTATACGGATTTGATGTTTGAAACAAGTGTTAATTTAGGACAACTCTGACATTAAATTAGTATATTGTTAATACAATTTACCTCAATTAACAATTTCATAGCCGATTTTTAACAAAGTTTTCGTCAAGAATTTTCTTTCATAAAAAGGTACGTTAAATGATTGACAAGATTTTGTTAATAATGGTTTTTGGTAGTTTAAAATTCAATTGCTTTGTTAGAAGCGGGAAAAGCGATTTTCCCGAAAATGTTTCGGAATCCTTAGAGAAGTGTTTAAAATGCTAAACAATATCACATGGCAACCGCTATTAAGACCCATTTCGATAAAAAAGTGATAATTCTATTTATCGCACTTTTCATCGCGTCCGGAGCTTTGCTTGCTTTCAATCTCAATTCGGAAGCCCGCTGTCTTGCCAAGCAATTCGAGGTAAGTTCAGGAACACTCAAAGAAAACGAACTGATCACTTTTACAGATGTCACGCCCGGTGCTTACGACTGGAAATGGTCGTTTGGTGACGGTGCCGAATCTTCCTTCAGATCGAAGACCACACACGCATTTCCCAAAGCCGGAAAATACAAAGTGAAACTCGTGGTCAACGGATCGTGCAAGGTCGAAAAAGAGCTCACGATCTTGCCCCGAAAAGAAGAACTCAACAAGGCATTGCTTCCGGTTTTCAGCGCGCCGGCCGTCGTATACCAAAATGCCGAGGTCGCTTTCGCGGATGCCACAAAACACGCCAAATCGTGGGAATGGCGATTCGGGGACGGCACCAAGATCGACGCCACCGAAAGCCATCCGAAACACACCTATAGAATTCCCGGGGAGAAAGTGGTTTCGCTTGTAGTGAACGGCGACATCAAATATGTTTCCTACCAAAAAATTACGGTGCTTCCGGCCAAGAAACTCAAGAAAGACTGGGTCAAAGACAGGATTGCACGCCGAAGCCAGGCACGCGCGGACGCCGTTGGTGAATATTTCGAGAAAATTCCCGAAGCGCCAAAAAGAGGTCCGGAGCTCGACGGAATCGACGAAAACAAACTGAGGTCGATATTGCTCGGCGTGTCCGAGGACAAATTGTCTTACGCAAACATGACCCGATATATGTGTGACGACAACCTTCCGCTGGTGCAGTTGAGAGACGGAAAAGCCATTTCGCTAAAGGAACTCGACAAACAAATCAGGAACCGCGCGATAAAAATCCGAAAACTTAGCCTGCAAAAAGACAAAGACAATTGTGTCGCGCTTATTTTACTCGATTTCAAATTCAGATCATTGTTCTAATACCTAAACATATACAACATGGCAAATACATTTTCAAACAGTTACGGCATCGGTGGTAACGAAGTAAGGCTGGAAGGGCAGGAGGCCATCCTCGAAATCCCGCAAAACAAGACCCTTATTGCCCAAAAGCTCACGCCAGATACGCCAGTGCGTCCGGAAATCGTCACAGGTCTGCAAAACATGGACGAGGTTTTCGAGCACTTTTCCCCAAAAGTGAAAGTGAATTTCGAGGACGACGAAGGAAAGATCTCAAGGGAAGAACTGGCTTTCAAGAATGTCGGTGATTTCTCGCTCAACGGATTGACTTCGCAAAGTCCATTTCTGCAGGATCTAAAAACCAAGACCGTCCAATACCAGAAAATGATCAAGCAACTCAAGACCAACAAGGTGTTGAAACTTGCGCTCCAGGATCCGGAAGCCAAAAAAGCCATAATCGCCTCTCTCGAAGGATTGATTCAGGAACTTGAACAAACCGATAAATAAGCCGCCCCATGACAAACTCTGAAAATAACAAAGCTACTTTAAACAACAGCCAGGAAAAAGTTGCGGGCGCCAAGTCGCTCGAGCAAAACCTCGATTCGTTTTTGCAATTCGGAGGTTTCGACCTTTTGGAAGGCGCCATCGACGGCGTACAGAACCTGAATCCGGAAAGGAAAGCCAGAAAAAACATCTTTCTGACCGAGAACGCCAAAAAGCAGGAGCGAAAAGAACTCAAGACGGTTTTGAAACTCTGGAAGGAATCGCTGTTGAAGTCTGACAACCTCGTCGACCTTGTATCGGAATGCGAACAAAAATCGCAGGAAGCCGAACAAACCTTGAAAAAGAATCTGACCACGGCCGTTAACGAATCCAAGGAATTGGAAGAAAGTTACAGAACGCTCCAATTGTTTTTCAAGAACACCGAAGAAAGCAAAGTCAAGAACATCGCCATTCTCAACGCCGAACTCGACCAACTCAAGGATCTTGACAATTCGCGTTTCGTGGACCATATAAACGAAGAACTCGTGAATGGTTTCGACAGGCTCGATTTGCGTCAAAACTATTCGCTTTTGGTGATTCCGGGTTATTTGGGATCGAACAAAGTCATAGAGAAATGGGCGAAAATGGCCTATGAAAACAAAGTTATGCTAATCACCGATTTCCAGCATCTGGACGAACCGGATGATGTTATGGAAATGTTCGAATCGGCAAATCTTACAGGTGGCGACACTTACAGATCGAACGTGATGATGACGTGTAACTGGCTTGTCGGTCGCGGAAAGCACGACGAAATTGAGGAAGAAGACAACCTTTACATCGCGCCATCGGCCGCACTTGCAGGGAAAGTGTACAATACTTTGATGTCGCAAGTTACCGCCGGTAAGAAATTCGGCGGCATAAACGAAGTCGACGGCGTAAAATTCGACCTCAAGAAAAGCGAGATCGCCAATCTTGAAAATATGGGCTTGATCCCGATGGTGAACGAGTACGGAAAAGTCATGGCCTTTTCGGGCAAGACTTTATTCAACGGCGACAACTTAGGATTGCAGACTTATTCGGTTGTCCGGGTTTTCGATTATGTGACAAAAGTGTTGATGGATTTCCTCAACAGACGCGCTTTCGAGAACTTCAACGCCAAGACGCGAAAAGAAATCCTGAACCAGATCGTGAAATTTCTCGACAACGTTTCCGGTCCTGACAAACTCATCGAGGATTTCGAGATCAAACGCTTCGAACAGGACGAGCAGCAAAAGGACAGGATTTTCCTTGACATCCGCCTCAAGCCTTATTTTCCGGCCAAAAATTTCCTTATAAAAATGGATGGTCAAAAAGGAGACGATGGAAACGATTGGGATACCGAATACGCTGAATCCTAATATGTTAAAATTGATTTATTTAGAATTTTTTAAGAATTAGTTAAACCAACAAAATCATATTTTTCGTACATTCATACTACTTAAAAAAGGCAATCACTCACGCCTTTTGCCTCCCTCAATTTAACTGAACCCACGTCTAGAAATAAACCTTAAACTATATTACTATGTCATTTAAATCTAAACTCAAAGTTGGCGGAAAAGAGCTGAATGTTCTAAGTGTTTCTTACGATCTGCACCAGGAAATCGACGCCACTGGTCGCCCATCGTCCGTTACCCGCGGTGGTACGATCAATCTTGCAATCGAATCTACCGGAGATTCCTTCTTTTTCGAATGGATGACCAACAATTTCGAGCGAAAAGACGGAAGTGTCCAGTATGTCAAACGCGACACCGACGCAAAACTAAAAGAACTGAACTTCAAAGAAGGCTACCTGGTCAAGTACAACGAAACTTTTGATGCCAAAGACGGCAATCCGCTGGTGGAAACTTTCACTATTTCCGCAAAAGAACTTTCTATGGGCGGAGGTGCGCATGTCAACGAATGGGTTTGATTTTCTTAACAACACATTGAAGAAACAGTAAAGGGTTTGCGCTTCCTGCATTCCCTTTATTCTTTCATTTTTCAGATGATTGTTAACTAACGAACCTTTTCGATATGTCATTTTTAGCCAAACTGGAGATTGACGGTGAGGTCATGAACGTATTGGAATTCCAGTGCACGATTAACCAGGACACCGACAAGAGCGGAAAACCTTCGGCAGATCCCGTCGGAGGAAAAATCAGGGTTGTAGTAGAATCTACAAAAAGTACCATGCTGTTCGATTGGATGGTGAGCAACACACAAACAAAAAACGGTAAACTTACCTTTTACAGAAGGGATGCGATTTCGAAAATGCGCGATCTTCAGTTCAAGGATGCTTATTGCGTGCATTATGACGAGATGTTTGTGGCTTACAATTCCATGTCGATGAAGATCGAGATCGTGGTTTCGGCCAAGGAAATCGATATGAACGGATCGCGATTCGCGAGAAACTGGCCTCTTAAACTTTAGGTTACACATGCGAAGCAATTATTTCAACCGATATCAATCGATCAGAGACGATTTTGAAAGTCGCGAAAACCAATTTGCGTCAGGTGAAAACCGATATTTTGAGCATTCCGATTTCAGGTCGGATGCGCAAATCGACGTCGGGCTTCCATCGGATTCATTCGGCAAGTTCGCCAATCCGGGCAAGAATCACATCTGCGGAAATTCTCCGGACTATTTCACGTTTTCCCAAAAGCGCGATTTTCCGCAATTTGAAGCTTCCGATGAAAAGCAGCCACCGAATCAATCGGACGAATTTCCAAAGTCCCAGGTTTTTTCGAATCCGGAAAGTCGCGATTTCCTTTTTTCGTCACAAAAATCGGCTTACCTCAATTACGGTGAAGTTTCGGTTTCGAAGGATGTTTTGGGAAAAGCGATAAATCTTTTCTGATCTCAGGCAGCATTTATTCCGTTAGCTTATCGTCAAGACGATAGAAGTTATCGCATCCGGATTTTTCGCAGGAATACCGATACCGCACAATTGCACATAATAGCCAAATACAAAGCGCTATGCCAATAAGTACCCAAATAAAAATTACCATAGCCGGAGAGACACTCACGCGTTTTTCCAAGCTCGTGATCGACCAAAAAATCCAAACGCACCACCGGTTTTCGCTTTTACAGCCGCTGCCGAAGGAATTCGTCGAGCAAGCGATCGACAAAGCCCAGAAATACGTCGGGCAGTCGATAAAGATCGACATCGATGCCAACAGCACGGTCACGACTTCGAATCTGGTCTTCAACGGCATCATAACCGAAGCGCGTCTGATACGAACCGCAGGCGCATCCGGCGGAATTCTCATAAACGGTTACAGCCCGACAATCTTGCTCGAAGGCGCGCCGCACACGCGATCTTACAGCGCCAAAACGCTTTCGGATATCGTAAATGAAGTCCTAAAAGACTACTCTTCCCAAGAACTGAAACCATCCGTAAACGTTCAAAAAGACAGCACTTTGCCTTACACGGTGCAATACGGCGAAAGCGATTTCTCGTTTTTGGCCAGAATCGCCGAGAAAAAAGGGCAGTGGCTTTATTACAACGGATCCGAAATGATCTTCGGGAAACCAAAACCAAAAAATTTCACGCTCGAATACGGACGCATCCTGCATTCGTTCAACATAGAAATGCATGCCAAATCGCTTGCTTTCGACTATCTCGGATACGATCCGTCGAACGGGGACACGCAAAAGGCGAGTTCGCTCGAGGTCGACCATCAGGCAAAAGGCTATTCCAAAACATTGTTCGACGCTTCGAGGAAAATGTATCCGAAAGCCTCGACGATGCTTTATTCGCATTCGCTCGACGAAGGAAATTCCAGAACGCATCTCGTAGACCGCGTCACCACGCAAATGGAAGCCCGCACGGCAGATCTTGTCGTGGCTTCGGGCAATTCTGACGAAACCGGTTTGCGACTTGGCGATATCGTCTCCATAAAAGAACCTGCGTTCTCGCTCACCGGAAATGTGGCCGAGCGCTTGCAGGAGCAAAACTTCGGAAGTTATATCCTGACCGAGATCGTACACACTTGCGACGAATCGGGCAATTACCACAATACGTTCAAAGCCGTCCCAGATTCCGCGACAGCTCCGCCTTACTCAAATGTCCACAGTATTCCGGTTGCCGAATCGCAGCCCGCAACGGTGATCGACAACAACGATCCGGCTGGTTTGGGACGCGTTCAGGTGGCGTTCGCCTGGCAAAAGGAAGGAGGCGGGAACACACCTTGGATTCGCATGCTAAATCCACATTCGGGCGGCGGAAAAGGCTTCTATTTCATCCCTGAAAAAGGCGAGGAAGTTCTGGTTGCGTTCGAAGGCGGAAATGCCGAAAAACCGTTCGTGCTTGGCTCGATGTACAATGGATCGGCGTCAAGCGGATATGCCGAGCAGGAAAACACGGTAAAGGCGATCCACACCAGAAGCGGCCACATCATCAAGTTCACCGAAGACGAAAGTATCCTGATCACCGACAAAAGCGGCAACCAGATCGTGCTCGATACGACGGGAAAAAATATCAACATCACGGCACCGGAAACCGTTACGATCAATGCGAAAAACATCGTGATGAACGCCCAGGAAAGCATTTCGTCCACGGCCGGCAAGAACATTTCCTCGAGTGCGGCCAAAGACATCGTGCTATCGGCTTCGGGCGACATCAACGAAGTTTCCGAAAGCCGAACCGAGATCGCCGAGAAAGACTACACGAGAACGTCGGCCACGTCTCTCGAAATGGCCGAGGAAGTGACGCTCAACAGCACCAAAGAGAACATCCTGATGCAAAGCGCCAAAACGGTGGCTTTCAACAGCGGCGAAAAGTCCAACATTTTTTAATATCGGAGAAAATGGCAATCGTAAAAATGGCAGACAACATCAAGATCACGGTCAACAACCGATACATCGCGACGACAGCGACCTTGAAAAAAACCGCCGAAAGCATGAAAGTCGACGCGACAAAAAACAACCTGGCGCTGAATTGCCTCAAGAAAATCTGCGCGAACGGCGACAAGAAATAACCAACACCAACCAATTTCATGAACAAGTTATCGCCTAGAATACTGCTTTTCAGCGTTTTGACGTCCATAAGCATTTTGGGTGGTTCCTGCCAAAGCCAAGGTCAGAACAAGATGGAAGAAAAATTTGCATGGACGGCCACTTTGTCGGCTCCGGCCGAATATCCGATAGAAATCTACAAAGGAGAATTGTCCAGCGCCGATTACGACCAGAACTTCAAGGATTGGGGAATAATCAATCCCGGTTGGGGCAATATGTTCGGAACGGTCGTAAGCGGACCGACCCAAAAAGCCGCGCCCGACAATCTCAAGGTGACTTGGCTGTCTTTTGCCGAAAAGAAATTTTTCTCGGGCAATTTCGAGCTTCCGAAAGACAAGATCGCTTCGCTTCTCCAGCAAGGATTCAAGGACGAAAACGACAAACAGCAAGCCTACACGAACATCGTGATCGGTTTTGCCCCAAAAGGACTGGCCTCGATTTGGGTCATGGGCGCAGGGAAACGCGTTTTGGTCGCACAATTCCACGCAAGGGAAACTACGATAGATCCCAAGTCGGTCGAGTCTCACGATACTTATATGTTCCGCGAAGGCTATATTGAAAGAACGCTCCAGAACGACATGATCATGACCGATGAGGTCAAACAGAAAATCGCGGTGTCGGGAAACCCTGATCCTTCGAAATACGAAAAGCATTACAACGAGAAATTCAGCTGGAAACCGTCTTTCGAGTTGTACGAAAACGGAAGCGCAGAAAACTTCGGTTTCACTACTTTCAACGGCGAAATGGACAAACTCTTCGGCGAAAGCCTGACCAAAAGTGAAGCCAAGTCGAGAGCCGTTCCGAAGGAATGCTTTTTCTACTGGAAAACCGACAAAGGCGAGAAACACGCGGTAAAAGTCGTAAGCTTTGACGAGAACGAGATCTACGAAGCTTTTCACGCAGTTGGCGAAACCTCGGGGAGGCTTGTTTTTAAGGTCGCCTCGGGCAACAAGGTCGACATTTCACTCAAAACCGATTCGAAGGAAATCGCGCTCAAAAAATCGAAAGTCAAATCGCAATAACGATCGGTCATGGCAGAAAACGTAACATTCGGCACATACGAGGCATCTGAATTCGAGGATATCACTGCGGTTCGCGTGCACATAGACGTGTATTTCGACGGAACGCTCAACAACATGTACAACTCCGAGCACTTCGACAACAATTCGCCCGAGTTCCAGAAGAGCGGCGGAAACAAGAAGAAAAAAGACTCGAGTTATTACAACGACAAGTCAAATGTGGCGCGGCTTTGGGAAGTTTCGCGTCAGGACACCAAAATCTACATAGACGGAATCGGGACGGAAAAAGGCAAGAAAGACAGCACGATGGGCTTTGCTTTCGGATCAGGTGATACGGGCGTAATCGGGAAAGTTTCCATCGGATGCGATCAGGTCGTCGAGAAAGTCGGCGTCAAGATCCAGGGTTACGACAAGGTTTCGCTGCTTATTCTCGATGTTTTCGGATTCAGCCGCGGATCGGCCGCCGCAAGGAATTTCGTGCACGAGGTCGGAAGAAAAGAACACAAATCGAGAATGATGCCCGTTTCTGTCGGGGAAACGATCGTGATGCAACGCCAGGACGACGACGGCAATCCGACATCTCTGGAAACCGTTCCGGAATACGGACAACTGGGCGTGAAACTGAAAGCCGCCAACCACAAAGTCGACAAGATAATCGTGCGCTATCTGGGCATTTTCGATACGGTTTCTTCTTATCATCCGACGCTTTCACTTCGTCCGAATTTCAGGAATGACGTCGATGAGCTGCATCTGAACCACATCGGACATTCGATGAACGTCGTGCATTTTACGGCCGAAAACGAACACCGCACCAATTTTTCGCTCACGCATTCGCCCGTCGGGATGGAGAAAAGCTTTCCCGGCGTGCATTCTGACATTGGCGGAAGTTACAAGAACGGAACTGAAGTTGTAGAGGAAATCGAAACGACCTGGACAAACCGCAACAGGCTGAATCCGTTGAAGGAAAAGCTTGTCGCCGACGGTTGGTACAATCCGGATCAATTGGAAATCACGGGCGGGAATTTTTATTTTGCGCTTCAGGGAACGCGCGAATTGCGGAACACTTACAGTTTTATACCGTTGCATTTCATGGCCGAGATAGGTAAGACGAAATTGGTGCCTTTCGATACCGACACGCTCGAGAAAGAAAAATATTCCATTGAAAAACTTGAGGAAGGTTACACGCAGGAAATGGCCGATTTGCTCAAACGCGTCAAGGCGAAACTGCGGGCTTACGTTTTCGACGGCGGGCCGGCTTACAGTTTTATCCCGAGCCATGTCATGCCACCAAATGCCGAACAGCAGGATTTGCGCAAGCTCCGGAACAAGTTCTTGCATTGGTCGGCCAGGCGCGAAGGCATCGGAATGGATCCGAACAGCGACCGTAAACGAATCGTGTACTAATTTGCATCAGACAAAAAATGCTTTACACCGACAGCAAATATGACTTTCTCGACCGCGACAACTGCATCCGTTTCAACGGATCGGCTTTCGAGAGGACGTATGCCGTCGAGATGTTCATAGAAGAGAACGAGAATTCCAAGACGAGGATTTCGCACAAGGCTTTCGTGAAGGTGCTAGAAGTCAGGAACGACGCTTATCTGGTATCGGTCGTGCTTTGGAATTTTTTGATAAACGACCGAGAGCCAGATCTGATCTTGGAACAATTGGCGCAAAAATGCCGTCGTCCGATAGAGAATCTCGAGTTTCTGGTGAACCGCAAATGGCAGATAATCGGTCTTGAAAACCACGATCTTATCCTCGAAAGCTGGCAAAAGACCAAGAAAAGGGTTGAGCAGGAATATTCGGGTGACATTTTTGACCGATACGTTTCGGCTCAGGATCAAGTGATAAGAAACAAGCAGGTTTTGCTCGAAAAATTGAAGAAAGACGTCTTTCTGACGCAGTATTTCAGTCCGGTTTACGACTCGGCTTTCAGCAATTTCGCTTTCAGCGCGACCGAAAATCTCAAAGTCCTGAATCTGGACTATACGGTCGATGTGGTTTTTTTGTTGTCCGATGAAAAACAGCACGAAAACCTCAAGATCCTCAAGACGTTGGACGCTAAAAGCCCGAATTTACGAGAGATGCCAATAGAAAGTTACAATTCGGAATACGAACTCGACGCGAATTCGGCCATCAAAAGCATCCGCGGGAAATTTGCCAATCACGGCCGCAAATTCAGTTTCAACATCAATCAGGACAACAGCGCAGCGTAACGAAAATCAAATGGTATGTCAGAGAAACACTTAGTTTGCCACGGCGCTTTATGCAAGTGCAATTTTGGTACGTTGCCCGACAAACTCTCGGTAAACACGCACCAAAAGGAATACATAAACGATTCGAAAGGCGCACAGAAACGCATCGCAACAGACAAGGATATCGCCAAGACTTTCGAGAAAAACACGTTCGGAACCTGCGCGAAATTAAACAACGCACCTTGCCAGGTGATCGTCACCGAATGGAAAGGCTTTTACGAAAAGACGACGCTGAACAACGGCGGAAAACCTTTGCTCGAAGATTCGACGGCGACTTGCCCGATCGGCGCTCCGGGTTGCATTTCGATCGTTTTCCACGGACAGGTCGCCCAAGTGAGCAACGCCAATGTCGACAACGCCAAACCAGAAACTATGACGGCACTGAATCCGTTGGTTGGCAAAGAAGCACTTACAGAAGACAACACACCCGACTATTATTGAGATATGAGAGGTATTGCAGGCATAACAGGAAACAAATCGCCTTTGGTTGGGCAAGACGCTTTTTATGAAGTGAGCAGCCTTTATCCGGGAACGGTCATAAGCGATTACGGTCAGGTGAAATGGAAGGTTTTCAGACAGGCCAACGGAAGTTGGGTCGAACTCAAAGGCACGCTCAAGACCGGAAAACGCGTTTCGTTCAGTTTTCCGCAGAAATGGTACGGACAACAATTGCTGATTGAAGCTTTTTTGTCCAATCCCGAAAAAAAGTCGCCACCGGGAATCGTGATCCGTCCGGTTTTGGGTCCGAAGAAAATCAGGGAAATCAAGATGCGCGACGTAAACGGCAATCCGCTTGCGCAAAAACCAAAATACGGACAAAGCATCCAGGCGCAAATCGTCACTGAAAACATGCTTGGCGATACTTTGAAACTCAGTATCTGGGAACGCGACACGATGAAAAGCACCGGACACGACCCAAACGGAAACGTGCGCTTGTGGTCAGGAACTGTGCAAGTGACCGAAACCGACGGCGTGGCCAAAAAGAACATATTGCTCACGCCGGCGATGATGACGGAAGCCAACAAAAGTTACTTCGAAGGCGGAGAACACGAATATTACATGGTCGTCCAGGCCGACAACACCCAATCGAAACATTCGTCCCAAACGCTCGCGGTGCAAAACGAGATCGTGCTTAGCAAAACCTCGCGCAATCCGGCACAAACTCCGGCTGCGACGCCCGCCGAAACCTTGTCATCTTTATGGGAACAGGCCAAATTGAATGTATTTAACGCATTGGGAATCAACGAAATGCCGGCCACGGGTCAAACTGCGACGACAGTGAACCAAAGCGGTCCGACGACGAATTGCGGTCAGCGGTATTGTATCAAAGTCGGCGATAAAAGCGAGGTGGTTCGCGAAATCAACATCCGCTTGTCGGGCTTCGGCGGAAATATCCCAACAGACGAATTCACGACAAGAACCGAAACCACGATCAAAAATTTCCAGAAAGACTACATGAAGATCTCGCCTACGGGAAAAGTGTGCGGGAACACGCTCAAGGCCATAGATGAGTTCGGGACCAAATACAATTACACGTTTTCGCAATCGGCTTGTACCTGCGGCGTTTGTACGGGATATGGCGACGGCAGCAACAAAGGCGAATACACGGGAACGACGCATACTGAAATGTACCACAAATATGAATATCCAGGCATTCACAGAAGCATGTTCTGGGCGTTGAAAGCCTTGATGTTCTACATGGAGAAAGACGGCGGGACTTATACCTTGAACAAGATCAGTTCGGGTTACCGATGCCGCGAGGACAACCGGAAAAACGGTCGCAGTTCCACCAACCACATGGGAAAAGCGCTCGATCTGCACTTCAACAAAAATGGCAACAGAACGCGTGAAGTCGCCGATATCGAAGCGATTCGTGCCGACTTTTTCGTAAAATACCTCGGAGCGCAATACTCGTGGCCGGCCGCGAACAAATTCAGTCTCGAAACCACGGCCCAAGGCGCGAACACTTGGGTGCATTATGACGTGAGAAGTTTTGAGGCCACGCACCTCGAGGACAAATATTTCGCCAAAACCGACGCGGCCGTAAAAGGAGAACCGATGACAGCGGTCGCGGTGAGCAACAACTTGGTTCAAACGTGCCAATGCCAGGGCGAAGGAAACAACGCCGCCGCCGAGACGCCCTTGCAGACAGGCTGTTTCTGCAACACCGACATTACCGAACAAGTGCTCAAGGATTTGGGGATTTCGGCAGCGCGCGCCACAAAATATCTCGAAGATCTCAACAAGACCTTCAAGGATTACTCGATCACGACCTGTTTGCGAAAGTCGCACTTTTTGGCGCAATTGATCCACGAGTCGGCATCGTTTGTCTACACAGCCGAAACTGGCGTAGCCGATACGGAATACGGCGGTTTTAAAGGCCGCGGCCTCATCCAGATCACGGGCGAGACGAATTACACGAACTACGGAACTTACGAAAGCCAGGATTTCACGTCTTCGCTCGAAAACAAGAAGAAAATCGAGGAATTGCCTTATTCGGTGCGCTCTGCGGGTTGGTATTGGACCGAACTCAAAAGCCTCAACGAGAATGCCGACGCCAACGATCTGATCTACATCACGAGAATCGTCAACGGCGGACTCAACGGCTATGACGACAGGCTCGACCACATCAAGAAAGCGTTCGAGAAGATTTACAACCTGTGCAAGAACGACACGGGCAAAACCACAGATTTCCCGTTCGCCGATTCGAAAGCCTACAACGACAACCGCGGTTCTTTCGCTTGGGGATTGTGGCACGATCCAGGCTTGGCCAAAACCGGCTGTACAAAAGACAGGGACAAGGCCATCGCGGGCTACGAGCGGTTTATCGCAAGAGTTCCCGACACTTTCTCCGAGACGAATTGGTACAACATCAAGACGATTGCCGCTTTCGCCGATCTGAAATACACGCACGCCGGAAAGCAATACGTAAAAGTGCTTGATGCGGCCAAAAAGCGTTTGGAAGCCTTAAAAAATCAATAGATGAAACGATTTTTGGTGCTATTTTGGCTCATTGCCTCGGTTGGAATCGCCAAGGCGCGCAGTTTTCCGTTATCGAAATGGCATCGGACGGAAAACGAAACCACTGTCGATTCGGTATTTTTTTCGGTGAAAAGCCTGTGCAATTTTTCGGTCGAATTCACATCCGACAGGAAAATCAAGGCGATCATAAACGGAAAAACTTACGTCGGAAGTGCATCGTCCAACAAATTCACGAAGGGTTTTTTCGACTTCACCCAAAACGGATCGATCGTTTTCACTTTTACGACCGAACCCGGAAAGTTGCTTATCGTGAACCAACAGTACCAATTTGGTTGCGAGTCGGCTAAAATTGTCGAACTTTCCAAATTGACATCGGACGCAAAAGCCAGAAAAGACTTCGATGAGTATGCCGATTTCAATTCCGATTTATGGCAGAACACGACGGCCGTAAACGACAAAGCGTATTATCTAGGCGAACTCAAATTGTACGAAACCGCGATTTATGTACTGGAGAAAGTCGTTTCCAAAAATCCCGAAAGAGCGGTTGCCTGGCTCAATCTGGGCGATTATTTGTGGGAAACCAAAAACTCCGAAAACGCGAAAAAGGCATATTCAACTTATGTGTCGCTGATCGAACAACAAAAGAAAAGCGCGACCAAAATACCCAAACGCGTTCACCAAAGACTAAATTCCACACCATGACAACAACAAAATTCCTATTGGTCTCGCTCTTGATCGGGCAACTTTTTTTGTCGGGCTGCAAAAACGAATCGCCCGCCAATCCCGAAACCGTCGCGACATCGCAAGACTCGATCCCGCAATCCAAACCTACGCAAGACGCCGTAAATCCTGAAACGCCTCTCGCCGACGACACTTATGAAAACGACAACGACAACGGAGGCGAGGCTTGTTTCGAAAAAAGCGATTTCGGTCTTCCTTACGACCAAACTCTGGATCCGTCGAAAGCCAAGTATAAAATCCTGCCTTGCGAAGTTCAGGGCGTCGAGGATTTTTTGTGCAACAGTCGCGGTTTACGCTACATTGCGCTTCCGAAATTCCAGGACGTAGACGTTGTTTTGGTTCCTATGGATTGCGGCGATTTCAAATACAGATACGTCTTGCTGACGATCGTCCACAAAAACGTTGTGGCCAACCAATATGTGGAAGGCGAGTGGTATGAGCCCGGAGATGAATCCTACAAGGAACTTACCAAGTTTTCCATCGACAAGAACTACAAGATTTCGGTTGTGACCAACAGCGTCGAGAACGGAAAAACGGCGTTGAAGGAAAAACTTGATTTCCAGCTTTTGGCCAGTGGCAAACTTCAGAAGCTTTAGGCTTGTCAGCCAGACGACAAATCAATTTTTCTAAAGCCAGCGCAATCGATTTCTGTTAATTTGGGCGAGAAATCGGCTTCCAAATGCCATCGGTTTCCCGATATTTTATCACGGAAAACCAACTTGCAACGTTAAATTTATCAAACCACTTTGCCACTATCCGCGAAGCAAATGTTAACTTTGGGTACGATAAATCAATATGGCACAACTACACTTTTCCGCAACAGACGAACTGGCCGTCAATACGCTTCGATTCTTATCGACAGACATGGTCCAGAAAGCAAATTCCGGGCATCCCGGCTTACCTTTGGGCGCGGCGCCGATGGCCTACGTGCTTTGGAGCCGCTTCCTCAAATTCAACTCGAAAGCGCCTTTCTGGCCAAATCGCGACAGGTTCGTGCTCTCGGCCGGACACGGATCGGCATTGCTTTACAGCTTGCTGCACGTTTACGGTTACGATTTGCCGATGTCCGAACTCAAAAAATTCAGGCAATTGGGTTCCAAAACGCCCGGACATCCTGAATCGACTTTGGTTCCGGGAATCGAAGTCACGACCGGACCTTTGGGACAAGGCTTTGCCAATGGGGTAGGCGAGGCGATTGCGGAGGCTTTCCTTTCGGATAAATACGGAAGCGAAATCGTCGATCATTACACTTACGCGATCGTGAGCGATGGCGATTTAATGGAAGGCATTGCGTCAGAAGCGGCGTCATTGGCCGGACACCTCAAATTGGGCAAGCTGATTTACCTGTACGACGACAACCTGATCTCGCTCGACGGACCGACAAGTCTCGCGTTCACGGAAAATGTTCCGGCGCGATTCGAATCTTACGGATGGCACACCATTACGGTCAAAGACGGGAACGATCTGGCCGAAATAGAGGCCGCGATACTTGCTGCGCAAAAGGAAACCGACAAACCGACGTTGATTTCGGTCAAGACGATCATCGGTTTCGGAAGCCCGCAACAAGGCACGAATAAAGTCCACGGGAATCCGCTTGGCGAAGAAAATCTCAAGAAAACGAAAGAACATTTCGGATGGAATCCGGACGAGACCTTTTTTGTACCGACCGAAGCCAAAGCGCTGTTTGACAGCCAAGCCGAAAACGGCAAAAAATCTTATGCCGACTGGCAATCCAAGTTCGATTCGTATTCCAACTCAAATCCTGAGAAAGCTTCCGATTTCCAAACGAGCTTTGCCGGAAAACTTCCCGAAAACTGGGATAAGGATTTTCCGGCATTCAAAGTCGACGAACCGATCGCCACGAGAGAAGCTTCGGGAAAAGTGTTGGAAGCACTAAAGAAAAACGCGCCCTGGATCATTGGCGGTTCGGCCGATTTGGCGAGTTCGAACAGCACGCCCGGAAAAGGCGAGGACAGTTTCCAGCCTCAAAATTATGACAAAACCAACATCTGGTTCGGCGTTCGCGAACATGCTATGGGCGGAATCCTTAACGGAATCGCGTCACACGGCGGAACGCGCACTTACGGCGGAACTTTCCTCACGTTTTCAGATTATATGCGAGGCGCGATTCGACTTGCGGCCATGACCGAAGCACCCGTTACGTACATTTTCACGCACGACAGCATCGGTTTGGGAGAAGACGGCCCGACGCACCAACCGGTAGAACATGTAACGGCTTTGCGTGCGATTCCGAATCTTACGGTAATCAGACCTGCCGATGCGAACGAAACCGCCGAAGCCTGGCGCATCGCGATCCAACGCGAGAAAGGTCCGGTCGCTTTGATCCTGACGCGTCAAAAACTTCCCATCATCGACCAACAGAAATTCGCATCAGCGTCAAATGTCGCCAAAGGTGGCTATATTCTTAGCGATTCCGAAGAAGCACCTGAGATCATCTTGATCGCAACGGGTTCGGAAGTGCAACTGATTCTCGCGGCACAAGAAAAACTGAAAAACGAAGGAATATCGGCGCGCGTGGTGAGCTTGCCGAGTTTCGAACTGTTCGAAAAACAAAGCAAAGAATACAAAGACAGCGTTTTGCTGCCGTCGAACCACAAGCGCCTGGCCGTCGAGGCCGGAGTGACGCAAGCCTGGTACAAATATGTCACGGCCGAAGGCGACGTCATCGGAATTGACGGTTTTGGAGAATCCGGTCCCGGTGATGAGGTTTTGAAACACTTCGGATTCACCGTAGAAAATGTGTACAACAAAGCCAAAGCGCTTTTTGCAAAATAAGGTATGAAGATAGGAATCGCAGCCGATCACGCCGGATTCGAACAAAAGCAGATCGTGCTCCGGGAACTTCGCGACGCCGGCTTCGACGTTGAGGATTACGGCGCTTTTTCCTACGACGCCAACGACGATTATCCCGATATCATCGTTCCGTTGGCCGAAGCGATTTCCAAAAAAGAAGTCGAAAAAGGAATCGCGATTTGCGGAAGCGGCGTTGGTGTCTCGATTGCCGCCAATAAAATCAAAGGCGTCCGCGCGGCGCTGATTACCGAAAATTATTCGGCACACCAAGGCGTCGAGCACGACGACATGAACCTGCTTTGCCTTGGCGGAAGGGTTTTGGGCGCAGCTTTGCTTTCAGAACTCATCCAGACTTTCCTGAATGCAAAATACGATGCAGGCGAGCGCTTCCAACGAAGGCTCGACAAGGTCATCTCACTTGAAAACAAACAAACACGATAATAATATAAAATATCATCCAATGAATCAATACGATTTTGGGACTGTGGGACTTGGCGTCATGGGCAGCAACATTTTGCTCAACGTCGCCGATCACGGTTTCTCTGCAGCCGGACTCGACCTAAGTCCGGAGAAAGCTGCCGCATTCGAAGCCGCCGCACAACCCGGACAATCTGTTTTCGGGACCGTTTCTGCCGAAGCTTTCGCCAAATCACTCAAAACCCCAAGAGCGATATTGTTGCTCGTTCCGGCCGGAAAACCCGTAGATCTTGCCATTGAAAGCCTTTCTCCGTTTTTGGAAAACGGCGATATCGTGATAGACGGCGGGAATTCGTTTTTCACCGATACCAATCGCAGGTTTTCCGAACTCAAGGAAAAAGGCATTCACTTTTTCGGAATGGGAATTTCGGGAGGCGAAAGCGGTGCGCGTTTCGGTCCGGCGATGATGCCCGGAGGCGACAAATCGGCTTACGAAAGATTGCGTCCGATATTCGAGGCGATCGCGGCCAAGGTCAACGGCGATCCTTGCGTAGCTTACATGGGCAACGGATCGGCCGGGAATTATGTCAAAATGGTGCACAACGGGATCGAATATGCGATCATGCAATTGATTTCGGAAACCTACGATTTGCTCAAACGCGGACTTGGCGTGGCCGATTCCGACATCCAAAAACTGTTTTCCGACTGGAACGAGGGCGAACTCCAATCGTTCCTGATCGAGATTACAGCCGAAATCCTCAAGGTCAAAGACGAGGAAACGGGCAATTTGCTAGTAAATGTGATATCCGATTGGGCGCGTTCGAAAGGCACGGGAAAATGGACGTCCCAAAACGCGATGGATTTGCAGGCGCCGGTTCCGTCGATCGACTCGGCTGTGACGATGCGGAATCTTTCGGCACACAAACAACAGCGCTTGCAAGCTTCGGAACTTCTCAAGGTCGTTGCATCTGGCGAAAAATACGATATCGCGAAATTCGGTGAATCGCTCAAGGACGCTTACTATTTCGCGATGATCAACATCTACGCACAAGGTTTGGCGCAACTCACGATTGCCTCGAAAGAATACGGTTATGATATCGATCTGGAGCAAGTGACCAAAATTTGGAGAGGCGGTTGCATCATTCGCGCGGCTTGTCTGGAAAACTTCCGCGAAGCGTTTGCCACGAATCCTGAATTGCAGAATATTTTGTTGGACGCGAACATCGCCAAAACGGTACTTGATCGTCAAAACGGAATGCGTGAAATTGCGAAATTGGCCATTGAAAAAGGCATTCCGGTTCCGGTTATGCTTTCTTCGCTGAGTTATTTCGACGGATACAGAAGTGCCGTGCTTCCTACAAATTTAATCCAGGCGCAACGCGATTTCTTCGGAGCACATTTGTACGAACGCACCGACAAAGAAGGTTTCTTCCATACGATTTGGGAATAACTGCGACATTTTTAACAAACAAACACGACAATGCCTTCCGCTAAACAGACAAACCCAACCATTATCGTCATTTTTGGCGGTACCGGAGATCTTGCCAACCGCAAGTTGCTTCCGGCTTTCTACAATTTATATCTCGACGGATGGATGCCCGAGAAATTCGCCTTGATCGGGCTCGGACGCACCAAATTGCACGACGACGAATATGCCGATCATCTTTTTGAAGGACTTACGCAATTCTCGCGCAAAGGAAAACCCGATGCCGAAAAATGGGCGGCGTTCAAGGAATCGGTGAGTTATTTCGTGTCCGATATCAACGACCTTGACTCTTACAAGGCGCTTGCCGCGAAAATGGACGCGATCGACAAACAATGGGGATTGAGGGCCGAACGCCTGTTTTATCTTTCGGTTTCCCCTCAATTCATCGAGGCCGCGACGGTCAACATCAAGAAATCGAAACTCGCCGACCATCCCAAAACCGACCGGATCATCATAGAGAAACCGTTCGGACACGACAAGGAAACGGCCATAGAACTCAACAAGTTGCTCATCAAGACCTTTGATGAACAACAGATTTACCGCATCGACCATTATCTCGGAAAAGAAACGGTTCAGAATATTCTCGCTTTCCGTTTTGCCAACACGCTTTTCGAACCGCTTTGGAACCGCAACTACATCGACTACGTGCAGATTACCGTTGCCGAAGAAGTCGGTGTTGAGGAAAGAGGCGGCTATTACGAAGGCGCCGGAGCGTTGCGCGATATGATCCAAAACCATCTTTTGCAGATTCTGTGCATGGTCGCCATGGAACCGCCGGTTTCTTTCGACGCAGAGGAAATCCGGAACCGCAAAGTCGACGTTTTGCGCGCCATTCGCCGAATCCGTCCCGAAGAAGTGCACCGTTACGCCGTGCGCGGACAATATGACGCGGGTTGGATACAAGGAAAAAAAGTACAAGGATATCGCGAAGAGCCGCAGGTTGACGAACGCTCGAACACCGAAACTTTCGCGGCAATCAAATTCTACCTCGACAACTGGCGCTGGCAGGATGTTCCGTTTTACTTGCGCACGGGAAAACGCATGCAGGAGAAAATTTCTTCAATTACAATACAATTCCGTCCTGTTCCGCATTCGACATTTTCCAAGACGCAGGAAGACAGCCTCATGGCAAACCGATTGACAATCAACATCCAACCGTCGATGGACATCCGACTGCGATTCATGACCAAAAAACAAGGTCTGGAAATGAACCTGAATCCGTCGGAGATGATTTTCGACTACGACGCCTGTTCGACGCAAACGCCCGAAGCTTACGAAACTTTGTTGCAGGACGCCATGCACGGAGACACGACATTGTTCATGCGCTCCGACCAGGTCGTCGAAGCCTGGGACGTGATCACGCCAATTCTCGAAGCCTGGGAAACGCGCGATTCACTCGATTTCCCGAATTACGCAGCCGGAACCTGGGGACCGGAAAGTGCCGAGGCGCTTATCGCAAGACAAGGACACGTATGGTCGCTGAACGCGCATACGACACAAAAAAAGCACAAATAAAATGATCCGAATATTCAAAGATCCTTCGGGATTGAGTACGGCAGCGGCCGAAATCTTTGTCGCCGCTTCAAAAAAAGCCATTGCAGAAAAAGGAAAATTCACCGTTGCCTTGACAGGCGGATCTTCTCCGGCGAAACTCTACGAATTGTTGTCCGGGCCGGAATTCACCGAAAAAATCGACTGGCAAAAGACCTTCGTGTTTTGGGGAGACGAAAGATGGGTTCCGATCGAGGACGAAAAAAGCAACGCGGGCGCGGCTTTCAAGGTTTTGCTCGACAAGATCGACGTTCCGAAGCAAAATATTTTTCCGATGTTCAAAGCCGATGCAAAGCCCGAAGAAAGAGCGACGGAATACGAAAATTTGTTGCGCGAACACTTGGGTGCGTCCGGCGAATTCGACTTGATCCTTTCGGGAATGGGCGACGATGGACACACGGCCTCGCTTTTTCCGGGAACCGCGGTCTTGCACGAAAAATCGAAATGGGTCGAGGCCTATTATCTCGAACCGCAGCAAATGTTCCGCATCACTTTGACCGCGCCTTTGCTCAACAAAGCCAGGCAGAATGTGGTTTTGGTTTTTGGCGCGAACAAAGCACACGCTTTCCGCGAAGTGATTTCGGGCGAGCGCAATCCTGAGAACTATCCTTCACAACTTTTGAAACCCGATTCAGGCGAATTGATCTGGTTGACCGATGAAGCGGCCGCAAGTGAATTGCCTTCGGATACTGAAATTACAATAGGGTAAACTCGTTTTTACCGACATTTCTTTTACGGACACAACCAGAATACGTTGCAAATTGCGCGTGTTTCGGTTGTGTCCGTTTCGTTTTTGATCGGCGGTAAGAGCATTGCTCACTTTCGTCTGAACGGCTGAAATTCAGGCAAATCGTTTTTTAAGCCGGTTTCAGATGTTGTCCTTTCACGAATATCATCCGAAAAGTAACGCCAATACACCGGAAAGTAGCGTTTGTACATCGGTTGAAATTTTACCGCGTGAATAATCTAGTTTTGGTTTTCGTTGAGAAATTGGAATAAGGACGAATTATTAACAAATTACAAAAACCTGTTTTTTTAATACCTGCACTATTCTATGTTTGCAAGATGTACCGCTTTTTTTACTAAAATTTTCAGAATGCCCAAAATTTTACTTTCCGGATCCAGTTTGTCCTTTACAACATCCGATCAAATATTCCCAGTAGTTTCAAACCGTCGGGGCAATCTCGAAAAGAGATTTCTATTTTGAACCAACTTCACTTTTTTACGCATTTTCCCAATCAGCGAAAGTCATCTTCTTTCGACAACGATTCCGTGTCTCAGTTAATCATCCAAAAATAAAAATCATGTCATCAACCATTTGCCGATTCAAAATCCTGGAGACCGAAACACGCGTGCCAAGTCCGCAGGAAATCGTTGAACGCTGCTACGACAATCGCGAAGACACGTTCAACGGTTGGTGCAAGGACATGGGAATCGCGCTTTCGAAAGATGCCGTCGACAGGCGCGTCAAGGTTGATCGCTTTGTCGAATTGGTTTCGGAAGCTTACAGAAAAGACGGTTCGGGTTTCCTCGATGCTTTCGTGAAAAAAGACTTCTACTACATCGAGCTTGTCGATACTCTGCGCAAATCTTACGAATCGCAAGGCGTGCTTGAAATCGTTTCCTATCACACCTTGTTTTGGAACAACCTCTTCGCTTCTTTGGGTTATGCCGATTACAAACCGGCCGAAGTCACTGAAATCAAGGTAGAGATCGCGCAAGTCTATCCGGGAATCAACGTATTTCCGAAGTACACCATAAACGACACCGTCACAAAAAGGATGGAACGTCATTTTCTTACGCGGATTTTGTCTGACATAGAAAACAACGACGCAATCGCAAATTGGTTCGGGGCGACGGGAAGCGACCTTGCGCCGTCAGACAACTCGATGCACATCAAATCTACCGATCGCATTGGTGCCGACGGCATCGTTTGGGGTTTCCAGCGCGGGAAGGATTTGATCGCAAAACCTGACAACGCCGCCTTCCGCAAGAAATACAAAGACGCTTGGTGGCTCGAGGAATTGCCTACCGACATTGACGAAGGCGACCAAGACTATCCGATAAAGGTCGTGGAATATTCGGTTTTTGTGCATCCGAAATGGTTTCCCGAAATCGACAAGATCGTTGCCGGAAAACATATCAACGACAGTACGGCCTACTATTGATGGCCAATGAAATTCTGATTCTAGAATCTGCTACGTTAACGCAAACCAAAATATGAACACAAGAAAGGAAATCGAATTCAGGCCAACGACGAACCCTGAAGATTTCGCAAAAGCCGTCGTCGATCTCGCCAATCCTGAAGATGTCCTGACAGACACGACGCTTCTCGACAAGCAAGTCCTATTGCCAAAAATAAGCATGCCGGGTTATCTGGCCGACCCAAAATTCGAAGGTTTGACGTTCCATTTCGTGATTACACCAATCTTCAGTGATGTGGTCGACTTCAGATTGACCGAAGACAACAAATACGAATTCCTGAGTATGGACGGCAAAACTTTTGACGAAATGTCAGAAGAGTTCCTGGCCGATTGTGCCGACGAAATGGAGCAGGATTTTGATGAGCGCAATGAGGAGACGACTTACCATTTGCCAGCCGACGAACACTACGATGGTATCGACATCCAGATTGGCGCGCCTTCGTGGTGTCAGGAAAAATTCCAGCGCCAATTGGACGATGCTGAAATTGAAGCGCTCGAAGCCCGCCAGGAAAACGGGGAAGTTTTCGATTATTGGTCGTTTGATTTTGACTTCGGATACGAAACCGATTACACTGATCCCGGGCTTCAGGACGAAAACGGCGATGCGCTCGAATTCGTGGCGCAACTCAATGAAGGCGGCGCTTTCGGCACTTATTATCTTTTCTATTCGCCCAAAACGCGATTGGTGAGACAATTTTTTCTCTGCACATAAAAAAATCAAATAACCAGTAATCCCTATAAAAATGAGCTTTTTTAAGAAACTGAAAAACATGGTCGGCGACACAGGTGTTGCGCTTGATTATATCTACGTGGAAAATCCGTGGCCGTTCTATGATCCTATGATCAAGGCGACGATTCGCGTCAAAGCCGAAAAAGACGAGCTTACGATCGTTTCGGTAGTCGGGACGTTTTACGCCAAACGCACTGTCGACGGAAGCGAGCAGGAAATGGTCTTGGGTCAGGATCACATCACGCCCGATAATTGTTACAGCGAAACCATCGACGGCGTCAAGCAAAAACAGGTTCCAAGAAAGGTGGCAAGCGGACGCGAGGCTGACTTCGGACTTTTCGTAAAAGACATGAACGTTACCGACTTGCTTGAAAAATGGGGCGCGGGCACTCCCGAATTGGCCCAGAGAAACGGCGTGACTTTCTTTCTCAAGACCGAAGTCGACATCAAGGAAACCGTCGGGCTTTTTGATCCTACGCACGAAGTAGAGATTGAGGTTTGGGACAATTTCGTCGAGCGTCAACAATGGCTCATGGAAGAAAGGGAATACGACGAAAAACGCCGATTGGAACAGGAAGCCGAGGAAGCGCAAGACAAAATCGACGAGGTCGAGGACGCGAAATTCCAGTTTTCCCAGGCGCAACTCGACTTGCTGAAATCTAACAATCTCGAAACGGAATTGGAACTTTTCGTGGACGGATCGGCAGACGAATTCCACAACCTGATAAGAATGCACAAAAAAATCGTGCGCCTCACTGACGATTGGGAAGACGAGACGAAAATCGGTCTTTTCACGATCGAGGAAGTCAACGGCCAACGCGATCTGCAATTCGCAAACCCGCAGGATTGGGAAGGAATTCCGATCGAAAAAATGACCTATTCGCTCAAAAGCCTTTCGGATTCGGGCGAGATCGAAATCCTGAGACAAAAATCGATTTATCCGCTCAAGGACATCGCTTTGTTCAGACAATAAGCTTTTATCGGATTTAAACAATCGTAATCACAATGTTCTGGATCGTCTGGAAAGGGAAAGGCATTTTTGTTCCCATCATTTTTTTTGCCGTCTTGTATGCTTATTTCTATGTGTTCGTGAGCGATCCGTCAGAAAAAGTCATCAACTCGAAAGGATGCGCGACTGCTTTGGTCATAACCGGATTGCTGTGCTTTTTGCTCGCACGGCGCTGGAAACGCAAATACGGGCGCGTCTATTTTGACGAAAAGAAAAACCGGGAAATCGTGGTGCGTCCGGATCATTCGTTCTATTTGCTCAACGTTTATTATTGGTCATTCATCCTGACCGGCTTGGGCTTGCTTTGTTTTTATTTTATCCTTTTTTAGCATGACGAACCAGAATTTTATTGAAACCGCGCGCCATAGTGGCCAAATCGAGAAAGGCACGAGGAATCTGATGATTTTGATGGGCGTGCTCGCCGTGGCCATGATCGTATCGGGCCTTTTTTACGAAAGTCACACCGCTGTTTACCAGTATGTAAAAAGCGGCGATTTGACGCGCAGAGGTTGGCCGGCAAGCGTGCTGCAATATTCGGCGATTTTCTTTTGCGTGTTTGCGTTTTCGCTGTATTACATCCGATGCAAGCAGGACCTCAAAAAACCGGCCCTGGGCTTGACCGACGAAGGATTGTTCATCAACCAGCAAACGCTTAAGAACACGTTGGTGGAGTGGGATAACATAGAGAAAGTCGAGATCCGTGGCCACATTTCGAGTCCGGTGTTGCGCGTGTTTTTCAAAGATGTCGATGCCTTGCTCAAAAAACAGCCGTTTCCGTTCAAGTCCATCTCGAAGGCTTCGCTCAAAGCAGATCCGAGTCTTGGCATCTCAAAACACGAGTGCATCGGCGATCTGGTCAGGTTCTTCGATTTCATGAAGCAGAAAGGCGTCGCATCCGAGGAAAAAATGGCGGGAAGAAACCAATAACGGACAATCGAGCCATTTGGAAACAACGCATCCAAAACCAATAAACTGAATTTTTAAAACCAATAAACATGAAAAAAAAGAACCTGCTTGTCTTGACGGCAATCGCGGCACTTTCCATTACGGCTTACAGTTGCAACGGAAGCAAATCGGCGGAAGGCGCAACTGCGGAAGAAAACGCAACCCCTGAAAAACCACTTGTATTCGCAGAATTCGTCGATCTCGACTTGAGCAGCTACGGAATTCCGGTGGTGACAAAAGCGCCAAAAGATGCCAAAGTCATCAAAAGCACTACCGAAGGCGAGATTTTCGTCTACGGCGGCAAAGCGTTCAAGCTGACTTTTATGCTACGCGAGGGAACGGCCGAAGAATCGGTGGGGCAAATCAAGGAAATGACTGGCGACAAGGAAATGAATCCGAGCTTCGACAAGTTCGTGACCGAAGATCCGACCGGTTTCATAAAATCGAACAAAGAAGGCAAACTTTCCTTCACATACGGCGTGACCACGGGCGAATCGTCGGTGATCATCCAGGAAGGCATGACATACGATCAATCGCCGGATCAATTCACCGATTACAGCCCAGCCGACGTCAAGTTGATGTATGAGGCGGCAAAGGCGTCGGTCGCAAAATAAATCACCGAACATCTTAGTTTTTTGAACCTCGGACACAAATGCTGTCCGGGGTTTTTACCCAAACCAACCAGACATGGACAGCAACAAAGAACTCGTAATCGCTTCAGAGACAGGCGATCTTGAAACCGTAAAGCAATTGCTCGCCAAAGGTGCCGATGCGAGTGCGATGGGACCGAATTCCGGCGCTTTACATTGCGCGGCATCGAACGGCCATCGCGAAATCGTGCGGCTTTTGCTCGAAAACGGATCCGATCCGAACATAGCCGACAACCAATCGTTTTACCCGATTCACTTGGCGGCGGCGTTCAAACGCACCGAAATCGTACAGGATTTGATCGATCACGGCGCAAAACTAGACGTAGTAACCTCGAGCCTGGGAACTTTGCTTCACGTGGCGGCTGCGAACGATTTCTACCCGATATTCGATATTCCGCAAATGAAAAATGCGCCCATCGAGGCAAGGGATCACGAAGGAAAAACGGCATTCAATGTGGCCGCGGCCTTTGGCAGTTATTGGATGGGAAGAAAACTTTTCGAAGCAGGAGCAAAGGTGGACACAGTAGACGACAACGGTTACACGCCCTTGCTGAATTTGCTCTCGCGTCTGGACGATGCCAAAATCGAACATTGGCAGTCGACCGGATCCAATTCTGGCGTCGACGTCAAATATGAAATCAAGAACGGTTGTTTCCGCTACATCAAACCTTTCAAGGGCGGCGCGGACGAATTGGGGCGTGTGCTTTCGTTGCGCGACCAGTATGACATTTCGTTTTACGATTGGGGACCGACGCAGCACCGCGCTTATGTCGACTGCATTTATTTTGTCGAATATCTCGTCAAGAAAGGCGCTGACGTCAATTTCAAAGCTTCGAACGGCAATACGCCCATGATCATGGCGTGCTCGGCGGGCGACGGGGAAACGATCGCGATCCTGGCAAAAAAAGGTGCAGATTTCAACGTCAGGAACGAAAAAGGCACGATGCCTTTGCATTACGTTTCGAGAACCAAGCGCCTCGACGGCCTGAAAGCCTATTTCAAACACAACGAAAATGCCGACGCGAACGTGTTGGACGCCAAGGGATGGACGGCCGGACATTACCTCGCCGACATGGGCGGACACGCCGAAATGGCCAAACTGTTGATTAAAAACGGGCTCGACGTAACCATCGGAAGTACACAGGAATTTGCCGGAGTCTACCCAATCGGTGTGACCGCGAAAGCAGTGGCCGAACATTGGAACGACGACGAAATGGCCACGCTGATGACTCCGAAGAAAGATAAAACCAAAGTCTGAAACTGCAGATTACAACCAGAGAATCATGTCAAAATCAAAACCGATCGGCCTTAAGCGAACGACCAAAGCCGAGCCTGTGGAAAATGTCATCGTCGCATTTCCCAAACCGTCCGACGTGCTCGCCGAACCCAAACATTTCGAGCAAAAAATCGCGTTGCCACAGTTCAGTATTCCAGGAAATTTCATCAAGCCGGAGTTCGCTGATCTTGTTTTCCATTTTATCGTGACGCCGGTTTTTCTGGATTATGCCGATTTCCGCTTGACGGACGACAACAAATACGAGATCGTGTCTTACAGCGAAACCAGGATTTCCGAATTCGACGCGAAATTTCTCGAATGGTGCGCTAGCGAGATGCACGACAATTTTTACGGATACGAAGACGAACCGACGTATTTCGAACTGAATCCATCAGAAAAAGACGGGAGCATTTACGTGGGTGGCGAACCCATTTGGGACCAAACCACATACGAAAAAGAGCACAAACGCAAAACCGACTATTCGCTCGACATCTTCAAGGACGAAAATGGTGATGTCATGGAATTCATTGCGGCGCTTTATGATGAAAATATTTTTGGTTCCTACAACCTTTTCTATTCTCCCAAAATGCGTCTGATCAGGCAATTTCACCAATCGACCTAAATCAAAATTTTGACAATGGCATTTGCTGAACAATAACATTAATACGCCCGTAAAACAATCGGGTAAAAGATTTCAAAGATTATGAAGACATTTTTTAAGATCGGATGCGGAGCGATAGTGCTATTGTTGGCCGTCGCTTACGGATTCTATTATTACGAAACCGGTGGCAGCAAGCCAAGCCAATCGATCAAATTTCTCAATACCGGCAAGGACGAACGGTCGGTGACTTTCGAAATGGTAGGAAAAGACGGAAAACTGCTGGACGGCTATTACGCCAACAGCAAGGTCAAGCCGAACGATTTCAAGATCGAGGAAGTGCAGGCGGGAAATTACAAGATCAGGATTTGGGACGCAGCCGATAATCTGGTAAAGGAAATGGATTTCAAACTCACGCTTCCGGATCCGAACAAATCGAATTACGAACTGCTGCGCTTCGACTTGGCGCAGGACAAAGTTTTCGTGATCGTAAACATGAACAGTCTGTACAAAGGCAACGATATCGCCGAACACATGTCGAAAGCCATGGGCACGCAACGCAGCGGTTTGACTATAGCAAAGGCATACGACGGACAAAAACCGTTTATGCTTGACCCAAATATCACGATGCGCAATGTGGTCGACCTCGAGGATGATTTTCCGGATAGGGTAAGTTACGGCAATACCGTCTACGCAATATTTGCCGTGCCAAGATCGTTGCCCGAAGGTCAGCTCGATGCGAATCTGATGGAACAAATCTCAAAAAAGACAGAGTGAATCCGCAAAAGTACGATCGGTTGCAAGCGCTAGGCAAGCAAGCTTATCTCGATGCGTTGGACGAAATCGGATGGTTTGATTTTCCGCAGAACAATCGCGCGCAAATCGAGGCCAAAATCAACGAAAGCGATTCGGATTTGTATCTCAGTTTGCACCATTTGCACCTTTTTGCCGAAGATTTCGAGTCGGATGAAGGATTCGTGGACGTGATCGAAAAGTTTCAGGCAATTGCGGGAATCAATTTCCAATCTGTTGATTTCGATTTCGACGAAGCGGAAATGGAATTCAAGATCACCGCGGCCGTCGACGGGAAAACCATCACTACGTGGATCGACAGAAGTGAGTATCCGGTTTCCGAAATCGAGCAAACGCTGAATCATCTTCTCGACAACTCCGGATCCGAAACGCATTTCGTCTGGCTACCGCTGGAAAGCGAGCTCCTTTTTTACGTTTTCGTGCCCCACGAACTCTATATGAAAGCGGTCAAAAAAGGAGTCATTCCTCAGGACGATCAGTACATCGAGGCTTTGTATGACGAATACGACATAGACGAAACCAAACCGTAAACCCAGAAATGCGAACAGCTGGACGAACTGATCGAAGCTGTCGGATCTGCCAGCAAAGGCGATCAATTGATTTCAAATTAAAAACCAAATAATTTTCAGTATGAACCAAACCGAAATCCTTTTGCAAAAACGCCAAGCCAAATTCGTCCTTTACCTGATGGCCGGATTTTTCTGCGGCATGATAACCATTTTTTCCCTGATCGGGCTGATCGCCAATTTCGACTGGTTCGTGCTCGCCGTGGCAGTCATCACGGGCAGTTGCTTCGCCATTGTCGCGACCCGACTCATTCAATTCCTCACTTACAGCAACGCCTGGCTCGTGGCAGAATCTGACGGATCTATCCTGCGTTTCTACAACAAGAATCAGGCAGGCAAGGTTTTCAACACGTCCGAGGACATCGATCTTGCGAAGGTAAAATCGTTTTACGTCATCAAGAAAAGAACGCGCTATCTCATGTACAATTATTCTTTCGGATACGACAAAGGCGGCCTGATGTCGCGCGAATCGGTGTCGGTTTTCCCGTCGCTGTTCGAAGCCGGACGCCATGAAATGGAAACCGTGCTGCATTTTGTCAAGTCGGCACGTCCTGAAATCGAATTGGGTTATGAGAACATGTTCCAGAAATTCGCCAAGCGCTAATTTTGAACGGATTGCCAAATTAGTGAAAAGCATAACTAGTCGATAAAATTCGGCGGAAAACACGATCTTGTTTTTGGATAAGATTTTTGTTTTCCGCTTTTTTTTATCCGATGCAGCAAAAGTAACCGAAGCTCGAGGCCAGTCTAAACTTTTCTCAGCTTCTCAATGGCTTTTAATTCTTGCTACTGATTTTATTGATCTAACCGCGAATTAGCGAATTTTATAGCAAGCCGAATCTTCGCCAAGCACCGGCTTGTACTTTTTGATGATCGAGAACTAAAGGGGATTTTGGTTCAGAACATCAGTCAGAAGTGATTTGCGATTTTTGAGTTTCGGATTGGTGGATTTTTAGGTTGAAAAAGAATATTACAATATTAGGATTCAAATACTTAGCTGTCGTTATTTCCGCTTTTTGTTTTAGGGATTTGAGTTGAAAGTTGGCAGATTTGTAGGATTTTGTTGTGTTTTGCGTTAAATTCTTACAAAAAGGACCACCCTGTCAGGGTTATAAACCCTGTCACTGTTTTAAACGGTGACAGGGTTAAATTTTAGGTGGATTTAAAAGGAATGGAATCCGCGAATTCGCAGTTAAAATTATTTCAAAGCAAGAATCTCTATTTGTAGCTTCGCATCGCAACTTTTCCGAGTTCACAAAAACTGAATCCGTCAACAAAAACATGGGAATGTTGCAAAGCACCGCATAAAATGGACTTGGTTGATTTCGTACCTTTATTGGAACACATAAAAATACCGAAGCCAAATGAGCGGATGTACACTTACAGTTCAGGATACGAAATTCTACAATGACGCGATTTCCGGCCTCTCCGGATTTCCCAAACAACTTCCTTCAAAATACTTCTACGACGCAATAGGCGACAGGCTTTTTCAGGAAATCATGAATTGCGACGACTACTATCTCACGAAATGCGAGATGGAAATCCTCGAATTCCAGACCACCGCCATCGTCGAATCCATTTCGGCAGACGATTATTTCGAACTCGTCGAACTCGGGCCGGGAGATGGTACGAAATCGATAAAACTGCTCAAGCAACTCGCGCACAAAAAAGCCGATTTTACTTATATTCCAATCGATATTTCGCACAGCGTGATCGACAATCTCGAGGCGTTGGTTTCCGATGCGCTTCCGCAGGTGAAAACTTCGGGCATGAACGGGGATTTCTTCGACATGCTCAGCCAGCTCAGGGATTCAAATGGCGCCAGACGCGTCATCTTGTGTTTGGGCGGAAACATCGGGAACATGACCGTTTCCGAAAGCCATGCGTTTTGTGAGAAGTTGCGCCAATCGCTGTCAAGCGGCGACAAAGTCATCTTCGGATTTGATCTCGTGAAGAATCCCGGAATCATCAGAAGAGCATACGACGACAGCCAAGGCATCACGAGCCGTTTCAACCTGAATCTGCTCGAACGCATGAACCGCGAGCTGTGCAGCGATTTCGACGTGGAAAAATTCGAGCATTATTGCAATTACGATCCAGAAACCGGATCGTGCAAAAGTTATCTGATCTGTCTCGAAGACCTCACTGTGCACTTTCCGGAAACCAGCATCTCGTTCAAAAAGGACGAATACATCTACATGGAAATCTCTCAAAAATACAGGCTTTCCCAAATCGAGGAAATGGCGCAAAAAACGGGCTTTAAGCTCGACCGCAATTTTTCCGACAGCAAAAAATGGTATGTAGATTCGGTATGGGAAGCCGTCTGACGTAACAACACAACACTATATAGTATGCTTAAAGACAAAAAGGCTTACAGCAGTTTTTCGGTGAACGACATCGAAAAAGCATTCGCGTTCTACAAAGAGACGCTTGAATTGGACATCATCAAAGGTGACATGGGAATTCTCGAACTCCATTTGTCGGGAAACGAGAATGGCGCGATCATCTATCCGAAATCAAATCACGAACCGGCAACCTTTACGATCCTCAACTTTCCGGTTGACGATATCGACGCGACCGTAGATTGGCTGATCTCGAAAGGAATCACGTTCGAACAATACGACATGGAATACATCAAAACCGACGAAAAAGGAATCGCTCGAGGAGAAGAAGGCCCGGAAATGGCGTGGTTCAAAGATCCGGCGGGAAATATTTTGGCGATACAGGGAAAATAAATCGGGCGACCGAAACCGGCAAATGACTTTACAAGAAAATTTCAATTCCATACGCGCGGCCTCTGAAGCGATTTGCAGGCCGTTGCTTACTGAAGATTACTCCGTGCAACCGAGTACATTCGCCTCGCCTCCAAAATGGCATCTGGCGCACGTGACCTGGTTTTGGGAACAGTTCGTACTCACCGAATATCTCGCTGATTATGCCGTTTTCCACGAAGATTTTTCGTTTCTGTTCAACAGTTATTACAACAATGTGGGAAAACGCGTTTTGCGGCCAGTGCGCGGTTTGATGACGCGTCCGAGCGTGGAGGAAGTGTATCGCTATCGCGCTTATGTGAACGAAAGCATGAACAAGTTGTTCGAAAAAGAAGTGTCTGATGAAGTGAAAGCTATCATAGAAATCGGACTCAACCACGAACAGCAACACCAGGAACTTTTGGTGTATGACATCAAGTACATTCTGGGGAATCAACCCACTTTTCCCGCGTATTTAAACGATGTTTTTACATTTGGGAAAGTGACTTCTGCCAATAAATTCCACAAGATCGAAGCCGGAATCTACAAGATCGGGCACGATGGGAACGGATTCGCTTTCGACAACGAATTCGGCAGACACAAAACCTATATCCAGGATTTCGAAATCGCCGACGATTTGGTTTCGAACGCCGAATATCTCGAATTCATAACGGCTGGCGGCTATTCCGACTTCAATTTCTGGCACGACGAAGGCTGGCAATGGGTTACTGAAAATGCCATAAAAGCACCTATGTATTGGCACGAAATCGAAGGAACGTGGCACTATTATGACCTTGGCGGATTAAGAGAATTGGCGGCTGACGAACCCGTAAGACATATCAGTTTCTACGAAGCTTTCGCGTTCGCGCAATGGAAAGGCATGCGTTTGCCGACGGAAGCAGAATGGGAAGTCGCCTCGTCCCGTTTCGATTGGGGACAACTTTGGGAATGGACAAACAGCGCCTATCTCGCGTATCCCGGATATGTCAAGCAGCCCGGTGCGATCGGCGAATACAACGGCAAGTTCATGGTCAACCAAATGGTGTTGCGAGGCGCATCGGTGGCAACTCCGAAAGGCCATAGCCGAAAAACCTACCGCAATTTTTTCCACGCCGACATGCGCTGGCAATACAACGGAATCCGACTCGTAAAATAGAAACTATGACAAAATTCGACGCAATCATCATCGGTTCGGGACAGGCCGGAACGCCTTTGGCCTTCAAATTGGCCGCTGACGGAAAAAAAGTTGCCATAATCGAGAAAGCGAAAGTCGGCGGAACTTGCGTAAACGTCGGATGCACGCCCACGAAAGCTTACGTGGCAAGCGCCAGACGCATTTGGGACGTGGCGCACACCTCTGAATTCGGGATCGAGCTTTCGCAAAAAGCAAAGGCAAATCTCAGGAAAATCAAAGCTCGCAAAGACGAGATCGTCGGCGCGTCGGTGAAAGGCATCAAAAGCGGTCTTGAAAACGACAAAAATGTGACGATGCTTGAAGGCGAAGCGAAATTCGTCTCTGATTTTGAAGTCGAAGTAAACGGAAAGATTTTGTCCGCCGACCGGATTTTCATCAATGTTGGCGCGCGCGCTTCGGTTCCGGAAGCGTTTCAGAACGTCGATTATCTGACAAACGAAAGCATTTTGGAGCTGACCGATTTGCCAAATCATCTGATAATTATCGGTGGAAGTTATATCGGATTGGAATTCGGGCAAATGTTCGCGCGTTTCGGAAGCGAAGTCACGATCATCGAAAAATCGGCCCAAATCATAAGCCGTGAAGACAAGGAAACCAGCGAATCCATACAGCGATTCATGGAAGCCGATGGCGTGAAATTTGCGCTGAACGCCAAAAATATACAGGCGAAAAAAGGGGACAACGGCGCAATCGAAATTACCTTTGAATCAGATTCCAAAGCACTGAAAATAAACGGTTCCCATTTGCTTTTGGCCATCGGACGCACCCCAAATTGCGACACCTTGAATTTATCGGCGACCCAAATCAAGACCGACGAAAGAAACTATATCGAAGTGGACGATTTTTGCCAGACCAACGTCCAAAACATCTTCGCGATGGGCGATTGCAACGGAAAAGGCGCCTTCACACACACTTCTTACAATGATTTTCAGATCGTCTCTGATTACTTATCGGGCAAAAAATCACGCAAAATTTCAAATCGCATCATGACTTACGGCCTTTTCACCGATCCGCCGTTGGGTCGGGCCGGATTGACCAAAAAAGAAGCGCTCGAAAAAGGATTTTCGGTTCTCGAAGGAAAACGTCCCATGTCAAAAGTGAGCCGCGCCGTCGAAAAAGGCGAAACCAATGGCTTCATGAGCGTAATCATCGACGAGAAAACCGACAAGATTTTGGGTGCCGCGGTTTTGGGAGTCGGAGGGGACGAAATCATTACGAGCATCCTCAATGTAATGTCGGCCGACAAACCTTACACGCTGATTCGAGACACGATGGTCTTGCACCCGACAGTTTCCGAATTGATCCCGACGCTTCTCGAAACGCCCAAAAAAGTATGATCGAAGTCCGCCATGTGAGTAAATCTTTCGGCAAGAATCTCGTAGTCGAAAACATTTCGTTCACCGTAAACCAAGGCGAGAAGCTGATTTTGCTCGGCGTGAGCGGTTGCGGGAAAACCACGACGCTCAAGATGCTCAACAAATTGATCGGCGTTTCCCAAGGCTCAATTTCGATTGACGGAATAAACATCAAGGACAAACCGTCCGAAAAACTCCGGCGGAATATCGGTTATGTGCTGCAACGCAATAGTCTGTTTCCGCATTTTACGGTGCTCGAGAACATTTCGGTTGTTCCGAATCTGCTCAAATGGGAAAAAACCAAAATCGAGGAACGAGCGAAAATCCTGCTTGAAAAATTCCATCTTCCGCAAGACCGACTGTCGGCTTACCCGAAGGAATTGAGTGGAGGAGAAGCGCAACGCGTCAATCTTGCCCGCGCTTTGGCCGCCGATCCGCCCATTTTGCTCATGGACGAACCTTTCAGCGCCCTTGACACGATCACGCGAAAAGCCATGCGCAACGAGTTCGTCGAACTAGGGGAATTCAGGGAAAAAACGATCGTAATGGTCACGCATGACGTCCAGGAAGCTTTCGAGATCGGCGACAGGATTTGCTTGATGAACAACGGAAAAATCGTGCAGATCGGAACACCAAAGCAATTGCTGTTTGCGCCTGCGAACGATTTTGTCCGGGATTTCCTGTCGAATTCGTACCTGCAATTGGTGTTGACTGTGACGCGTTGCAGCGATATCTGGTCGTTTTTGGACGGTTATCGGGAAACCGAAAATGAAAACGGCACTGAATTTTCTGCGCAGATTTCGGTCGCTTCGGCACTCGAACTTTTCAAGGACAAAAACGATCCTGACAAGAAAATCAAGATGCGCTGGCAAGATTTTGTGAAAATGCTTTCCGTTTCAGACTTGCTCCAGGGATTTGCCAATTATAAAGCCGAAGCCGATGCAGGAACCTGACACTTTCTGGGAATTCGTCTCTAGCCAATGGGCGAAATTGGGTGAGCAGACTTTGCAACATCTCGGGCTCACGCTGTTTTCTTTGTCGATTGCGGTGATCGTGGGCGTTCCGCTTGGGATTTTCATAGCCCGAAAAAGAAAAATCGCGCCGACAGTACTGAACATCACCGGGATTTTACAGACGATTCCGAGCATGGCGCTTTTGGGATTCATGATCCCATTGTTGGGAATCGGGCCGAAACCTGCCATTTTCGCTTTGTTCCTGTATGCGCTTTTGCCGATCGTGCGCAACACCTATATCGGGATAACCGGTGTCGACGCCGACGTAAAAGAAGCCGCCTCCGGAATGGGAATGACGTCTTTCCAATCGCTGTTCAAGGTTGAGATTCCGCTTGCTTTTCCGGTAATCATGGGCGGAATCCGGACGGCGACGACCATAAACGTAGGCGTGGCGACACTTGCGGCTTACATCGCTGCCGGCGGTTTGGGCGAATTCATTTTCGGCGGAATTTCGCTCAACAATACGAACATGATTTTGGCAGGCGCGATTCCGGCGGCTTTATTGGCGATCGCACTCGATTTTTTGTTGGCGCGGCTGCAAAAAGTGAACCTGGCCAAAGTCAGGAAAACGCTTTTTGCACTACCGGCGGCGTTGGTCGTTTTTTCGCTGCTTTTTGCGTTCCGAACTGTTGAGGACAAAAGTCTGCTGGCGGGATTTACGCCCGAATTCATGGGACGTCAGGACGGCTTTTTGGGATTGCAGCAAAAATACGGCTTCGACATGCGTACCGTCGTGATTGACGATGCGATGATGTACAAGGCGTTATATGAAAACAAACTCGATGTGATCAGCGGATACAGTACCGACGGACGTATCAAGGCGTTCAATCTGGTCGCACTCAAAGACGACAAAAATATTTTTCCTCCGTATTACGCTGCGCCGGTTGTGCGTGAGGAAATCCTGCAAAAATATCCGGAAGTCGAAGAAGCGGTCAATCTTTTGTCAGGCATAATCAACGATTCCATCATGACCGAACTGAACTACAAAGCCGATCATCTGCACCAGAATCCCGAGGCGATCGCAAAGGAATTCCTGCAATCGCAAAAGTTGTGGAAAGCGCCAGGTGCCAATCCGAAAGGAAAAATCGTCATTGGATCCAAAATTTTCGGCGAACAATACATTTTGAGCGCGATGTATGCGATGTTGATAAAAGGTCATACGAACCTCGATGTGACGACCAAAACCGGGCTTGGCGGAACCAAAATCTGCTTCGATGCACTGACCAACAAACAAATCGATCTGTATCCGGAATATACGGGAACCGGTTTTTTGGTTTTGCTGCAACCCGACGAAAAAACCGTAGACGGATTGATCAAAGACAAAAATGCGGTATACGATTTCGTGAGTAGCGAATTCCATACGCGGTATCGGTTAAAATGGCTCAAACCGATCGGTTTCAACAACGCTTACGTGCTCATGATGCGAAAAAAACATGCGGATGAACTCGGCGTTTCCACAATTTCAGACCTGCTTCGGCCCAATCCATAACTCATGGCGACCATTTCCTTGAAAAGTCCTGACGGAAAATGGCTCATGGTTGCCACAATCATGGCCTCGGGCATGGCATTCATAGACGGAAGCGCGCTAAATGTCGTGTTGCCGTCGCTTCAGCAAACATTTCGAGCCACAAGTGCCGAACTTTTCTGGGTGCTCAATTCCTACCTGTTGCTTTTGGCGGCCCTCGTCTTGGTAGGTGGCGCTTTGGGCGATTCGCATGGACGCAAAAAAGTGTTTATGTATGGGATCGCGATTTTCATGATCGGATCGGTTTTGTGCGGATTTTCACCAAACGTCGGCGTTCTCATTGCTTTCAGGGCAATACAAGGAATTGGAGGCGCACTCATGATTCCCGGAAGTCTTTCGCTGATTTCGTCCTCCATAAACGAGAACGAACGCGGAAAGGCCATCGGGACTTGGTCATCGATTACCACGATGGTGAGCATCGGCGGGCCTATCCTTGGCGGATTTTTGGGCGATCACGGTTTGTGGCGCTATATTTTTTTCATCAATGTCCCGATTGGAATTGCCGCGTTGTTGATTTTGTGGAAAAAAGTCAGGGAAACGGAAAACGAGGAAAAACGATCCATCGATTTCGCGGGCGGATTCTTATTGGCGTCAGGCTTGGCGTTGCTGACTTTCGGATTTTTAAGAGCGCCCGAAGTAGGTTTTGGAAACTGGCAATCGTTTGGCGCTTTGTCGCTCGGATCTGTTTTTCTCATCACATTCCTTATCGTCGAATGGAAGTCGCTCCAGCCCATGATGCCACTCGAATTGTTCAGGAATCCGACATTTTCCGGAGTGAACCTTTTGACGCTGTTCCTATACGCCGGACTGAACGCCGCAATGTTGTTCATGAGTCTGAACCTGGTGCAGATTCAGGGATATTCCCAAATGGAATCGGGTATGACTTTCGTGCCGTTTACGATAATCATGGTACTGATTTCAAGGTTTGCCGGAAGTCTCGCCGACAAGCACGGCCCGCGTTGGCTGCTGATTTTGGGGCCGTTCACCGTTGGGATCGGAATGCTTGTTTTGTCTTTTATCGGGCAAACGCAAGGGCCCAAATCGTACTGGCTTACTTTTTTTCCGGGCATCCTGATTTTCAGCACGGGAATGGCTTTTACGGTCGCACCGCTGACGACGGCTGTCATGACTTCGGTACAATCGCGATTTGCGGGAACGGCTTCTGGCGTCAACAATGCGATCAGCCGTGTATCGAACGTTTTGGCCAACGCCATTTTTGGATCTTTGGCGTTGGTGCTTTTTACGGCTGCCTTGCAAAGTCGGCTCGCGGATTCCGGTTTCAGCGAAAGCGAAAAATCAGAAATTTTGGCGCAGGCCGTCAATCTGGGAAATGCGAAAGTTCCATCGGGAATCGAAATGAAAAAACGCTCCGAAATAACTCAGCATTTCCACGCATCCTTTATCGAATCGTACCAAAATATCATGTTGATCGCCTCGAGCTTGTGCTTTGTGGGAAGTTTGGTTTCGGTGTTTTTCGTACGCAGAAAAGATTTTGTGCCAAATGATCCATAGAACTTGCTATAACCTCTCGATACGTGAGGCGTTAAATTCCGTCTGGATCAACGTCTGGAAGCAGGATGAGTATGACTATTGGTGTCGGAATTAAATTGTCCGTTGCGACTTTAGTTGCGGGCACTGACTGGAAAAATTGTGGTGACACATAGCCTTTTTATTCGTTAACTTAGCGAACACTTCAAAATAGCTGTTCCCAGATTATGCACAATCCAATTATCGAGCGAAATAATGTAAAAATACTTGGATCAGGGGAGCAAACGTTGCTTTTTGCCCATGGGTTCGGATGCGATCAAAATATGTGGCGTTACATTATTCCGTCGTTCGCCGGGAAATACAGAATCGTCTTGTTTGATTATGTAGGTTGTGGAAAATCTGACGTGTCTGCCTATAATATTGAAAAGTATGCATCGCTGGATGGGTATGCCCAAGACATTATCGATGTCTGTCATAGCTTGGATCTCGAAAATGTGATTTACGTAGGTCATTCCGTGAGCTCGATGATTGGAGTTCTCGCCTCTGTCAGGTATCCTGAATTATTTAGCTCGATGGTTCTCATCGGGCCATCGCCGTGTTACGTGAATGATGCAGGCTATGCCGGAGGATTTGACAAAAAAGATCTTATCGACCTTTTGAATGTCATGGAAAGTAATTACATAGGCTGGGCAAGTTTCCTTGCGCCTGTTGTCATGAAGAACGAGGAAAAACCTGAACTTTCTCAAGAGTTGGAACAAAGCTTTTGTTCGACTGACCCTTTTATCACCAAGCGTTTTGCCGAAGCGACATTTTTTTCGGACAATAGACGCGACTTACCCAAAATTGATGTTCCCGTTCTAGTGCTTCAATGTTCAGATGATGCCATCGCACCAGATTATGTTGGTGAATATACCGCAGGAAGCATCGCAGGAAGTGAGTATGTCAAAATGCAGGCCACGGGTCATTGTCCTCATTTGAGCCATCCTGAAGAAACCATTGATCTCATAACCAATTTTTTGCAAAAAACATATTCAACTGTTCAATCAACATAGCAACGATACGGACGTGACTTACGACGCGATGCCATGCTATCTCTTTTCGTTTTCGAATGACGGGACGATTTTACGTATCAACAGGACATTTCTCACAGATCTTGGTTATTCGGCCGGGGAAGTAGTAGGCAAGAAAAAACTGGAGCAACTACTTACCGTTGGAAGTCGGATTTTTTTCCAGACGCATTTTTATCCCTTGATAAAGATGCAAAAAAAAGCAAACGAGATTTTCCTCTCGTTTTTGACAAAGCAAGGTGATGACATTCCGGTTTTGTTGAACGTCGTCGTCGCGGAGTGTGCAGACAAGATCGAGATGCATTGCGGCGGCATGCAGATCTCAAGACGCAACCAGTTCGAGCGGGAGCTTCTGGAGGCCAAAAATATTCTCCAAAAGGCACTTGACGAAAATGCCGAACTTATTGCCACGCGAGACAAGCTAAAAAACGCGGAACGGAAACTGGAAAAACAACTGCAGAAGCTACACGATAAAAGTATCGACCAAATCGAACTTAACAAAGTGCTGACGCACGACCTACAGGAACCTTTGAGGAAAGTCAACCTTTTTAGTAGCAAGCTTTTACTCGATCTCGACCCAAATATCAAACCGGAGTCATTCGAGGCACTTCAAAAAATTACCGTTTTTGTCGATCGCGTTAGGCAATTATTGGACAGCCTGAATAAATTCAATTCTCTAGACAGCATGAAGATGGCGAAATCTAAAATCGATTTTGCTGAAATTGTGGATGTCGTCATAAAAAAGCATTCCATTGATGCCTCCAAAGCAATTCACTTTACAGGTAACGCGCTCAAGTCAAGCTCGGGTGCTGTTTTTGTTTCCGATTTCAAATTATTGGTGGATCTGTTCGATGAACTTATCAAGAATGCGCAAAGGTTCGATAGTGCTGACCTACCGAATCTGAAATTCAGGATAAGTACTGATGTTGTAAAGCTCAACGTTTTTTCCAAGAACGAAAGCAGATTTCAATATGAAGATCGCCTCCGCATCATTTTTGAAGAAAACTGCTCGAGGAATTATGGTTTGGAGGCCAACGCTTTCCAACTTTTTAAATTGTCCAATCTGGTTGTCGACGAACTCGGGGTAGGGCTGTCCTATTGCAGGAGGATCGTCCAAATACTGGGAGGCGATATTGTTGTGTCGCCAAAGGAAATCGGGGCGGTTTTCACGATCACTTTTCCACTTGAATAGCATTGCCGACTTGTCGATTGTATATCAGCACCTCAATGGAGAAAGCCTGCTGTTGTCGCGTTGTTACTTTCCGATGCAGAAATTCGCAAAAATATTCCCCAAAAGCTCATCATTGGTAACCTGGCCGGTGATCGTCCCAAAGTGGAACAAAGCCTCGCGGATATCGATTGCCATAAGGTCGGCGGGCAAGTTTGTCTGCATCCCGAACTTCACCTTCTGGATTTCCTCCAAAGCTTTAAGCAAGGAATCGTAATGTCTTGTGTTGGTTACAATTGTCTCATTGTTTCGGAGTGCGCCCGTATTTACGAAAGAGATCAATTTTGACTTGATTTCCTCAACCGAAACATTGTTTTTAGCCGATATCAAAACGATGTCCGGAATCTCGATTTTGAGTCGGATCTGGTCTTCGTGCGACAGTTTATCCGACTTGTTTCCGATAACCAACAGTGGCGTTTGCGGATATTGGTTCCTGATTTTCCCAATGTCGGATTTCACGCCGTCAAGCGGATTTTCGAGCGTGAGATTTCCACCGTCCAGCAAGAGCAAAACCACTTGGGCCGCGGCCATTTTCTCGAAGGTTTTCTGGATTCCGATGCTTTCCACGACATCGTTCGTCTCGCGGATTCCGGCTGTATCAATGAACCGGAAAGCCATGCCCGCGATCACGAGTTCGTCCTCGATCGTATCGCGCGTCGTTCCGGCGATGTCCGACACAATCGCGCGTTCCTCGTTCAAAAGTGCGTTCAGCAAAGTCGATTTGCCAACATTCGGTTCACCTACGATCGCCACGGGAATCCCATTTTTGATCACGTTTCCAACGGCGAAAGAGTCAATCAGGCGTTTCAGTACAAGTTCGATGCGGTCGAGCAGGTCGCGAAACTGGCTTCTGTCGGCGAATTCCACATCTTCTTCCGAAAAATCAAGTTCGAGTTCTATCAGCGAAGCGAAATTGAGCAATTCCTGCCGTAAATTGGCGATCTCGTTCGAGAATCCGCCGCGCATTTGTTGCATCGCGACCTGGTGCGAAGCCTCGTTGTCGGAGTTTATCAGGTCGGCGACAGCTTCGGCTTGTGATAAATCCAGTTTTCCGTTGAGAAAAGCGCGCAGTGTAAATTCGCCCGCATTGGCCATTCGGCAACCTTTTCGCAGTAACAATTGTATGATTTGCTGTTGGATGTATGTCGATCCGTGGCAAGAAATTTCTACCGTGTTTTCGCCCGTGTAAGAATTCGGGCCTTTGAAAATAGACACGAGCGCTTCATCCAAAGTCTTTTCGCCGTCAACGATCTGTCCGAGGTGGATCGTATGCGATTTTTGTTTCTCCAGATCTTTGTCCTTGATCGATCTGAAAACCGATGCACCTATCGAAATCGCGTCCAATCCCGAAATCCTGATCACCGCAATCGCGCCCGCACCGGAAGGCGTGGCCAATGCGACGATGTTGTCCTGATTTATCATGGCGCAAAATTACGCAAATAAGAAATGGTTTTTAGATTTTCAGATCATCGGATCATCCGCCTATCCGAAAATCAAAAAAAGCGAAAGTTAATATTTCACAAAAGCCCAAAACGGCCTCGCGTTCTTTGCCTAACTTTAAGCAAACAACCAAAACCATGTTGAAAAAAATCCTGTTTCCGACCGATTTTTCGGAGGCTTCAAAAAACGCTTTCGTGTACGCGCTCCAACTCGCCAAGCACATAGAGGCCACGATCGTCACGCTCCATGTTTATGAGATGCCGGCGGCGAATTACGTCGATGTTCCGGCTTATCTGATGGAAGTTTACGATACGGTCGAACTTGCGAATTTCGAGAATTACAAAGGACAGATTCCGGTTTTGCGCCAGATTGCGTTGGCCAACGGATGCGAAAATGTGCCCATTGAAAACGTTTTGCTAGACGGCGATTTGGTGAATTCCATCCTTCAGATCGTCAAAACCGACAACATCGATTACGTTGTCATGGGCACCAAAGGCGCATCCGGCGTCAAGGAAACTTTTTTGGGGACTTCGACGGCAAACGTGATGACGCGCACGAACGCTTTCGTTTTGGGCGTTCCCGAAGATTCCACTTATACTCCGATACGGAAAATCACCTTTACGACGCGTTTCCGTGAAAAGGATTTACCTGCGTTAAAACAGCTTTTGCCGTTGGCCGAGGCTTTTGGCGCGACGATCGATTGTCTGCACGTAAACACACCGGCATCGGACGCGAAAGAAGTCGTAATAGCGAATTGGCAATTGCTGATGAAGGACAAAAACGTGAATTTCCACATCATCGAAAACGAGTTTGTCGAGGAAAGTATTCTTGATTTCATCCACCAGAACGGGTCGGATCTGCTCGCGCTTCTGAATCACAAACGCGGATTTTTCGAAGGACTTTTCCATACGAGTCTGACCAAGAAGCTGGCTTTTCATTCGAGGATTCCGGTTTTGGCGATCCATGAATGATTACTAATTAATAATTGATAATGAATAATTAATAATTGGTCGGGAACGATTTACCGACAAATAACGAATAACGAATAACGAATAACGAATAACGAATAACGAATAACGAATAACGAATAACGAATAACGAATAACGAATAACGAATAACGAATAACGAATTCTTTTATATGCCGATACAGACCATAAACCCATACAACAATCAACTCGTCGAAACGTTCGAGGAATTGACTGACGAACAACTCGAATCCAAAATCTCCAAAGCGCACGAAACCTACAAAATCTGGAAAAATACGCCTTTGCAAAAACGAATCGAACTGCTCAAAAAAGTGGCTTCCATCTTTCGGCAGAAAAAATCAGAACTCGCAAAACTGATCACGCTCGAAATGGGAAAACTCATTGCCCAAAGCGAATCGGAAGTTGAAATGGTAGCATCCGTTTACGACTATTACGCCGAAAATGCAGCGGAATTTCTCGAAGACCGACCAATGGAAGTCAAAGATGGAAAAGCTTTCGTAAGGCTTTCGCCGATGGGAATCATTTTAGGCGTCGAACCCTGGAATTATCCATATAACCAAGTTGCGAGATTGGCCGCTCCAAACATCGTCGCCGGAAATGTCGTGCTGATCAAACACGCCTCAAACGTGCCACAATGCGCCCAAATGATCGAGCAGGTTTTTCGCGAGGCCGGCGCGCCCGAAGGCGTTTACACGAATTTGTTCCTGGCCGGAAAACGCGTTTCGAAATTGGGCGAAGACGAGCGAATCGTTGGGATGTCGCTTACCGGAAGTGAAGCCGCGGGTTCCAGTCTGGGTGAATCGGCGGGAAAAAATCTCAAGAAATCGGTTCTCGAATTGGGCGGAAGCGATGCTTTTGTCGTGTTGGAAGATGCCGATTTGGATCTTGCAGTCGAAAAAGCTTACCTCGGACGATTCTCGAATACCGGACAAGCGTGCACGTCTGCCAAGCGATTCATCGTTCTGGAAGCGGTCGCCGACGAATTCATCGAAAAACTCAAGGACAAAATTACAGGTTTGAAAGTTGGCGATCCGATGGATCCGGAAACCGAAATCGGGCCAATGTGTACTGAGGACGCGTTGAAGAATCTCGACAAGCAAGTCCAGGAAACGGTCAAGGCCGGAGCGACGGTCTTGGCAGGCGGAAAACGCATCGATAGGCAAGGAGCATTTTACGAGTTCACGATCCTTACCGACATAAAACCCGGAATGGTCGCGTATCACGAGGAACTTTTTGGGCCGGTCGCTTCTTTTTACCGCGTAAAGTCTGAGGAAGAAGCCATCGAGTTGGCCAATGCCACGACTTTCGGGCTTGGTGGCGCCGTGTTTTCACAAGACACCGAACGAGCTATCAACGTCGCAAATCAAATGGAAACTGGAATGATTTTCATCAACGAGAATCTTGCCTCGCGTCCTGATTTGCCTTTCGGCGGCGTGAAACGTTCGGGTTATGGACGCGAATTGTCGCCTTTGGGAATCGAGGAATTCGTCAACAAGAAACTCATTCGCGTGGCCGCCACAAAATCGTGAGCCGCTGACGACAACTTTTTCGAAGTTGCCGCAACAGGTTGAGCTAATAATTTTAACCGCGAATTCGCGAATTTACTCTTGGATATGAGTAGATTCGAAAACTCGCGGTTTATCTTTTCCCCCGTGACGATTTGGCCACGAATTCGCGAATTTACTCTTGGAAATGAGTAGATTCGAAAACTCGCGGTTTATCTTTCCCGTCAGACGATTTGGCCACGAATGCACGAATTTACTCTTGGAAATGTGCGTAAATTCGCGAATTCGCGGTTTAGCTTTTCTCGCAAGAAGATTTGACCAAGACCTTAGCGGCGCAAACTGGCCGTAGGTGATTATCGAAAGTATTGTCCTCAACAACTCGTGTATTAGTGGCCGAAATGACAAGAGTGATTCGCAGTAGAAAGCGTGTTCTATACGCCAGTCAATTTATTGATGTAAGCCAATGTCTTTTCGCCAACTGCTTTTTTTTCGAAGTTGAGTTTTACGGTAAGTTCGCGTCTCACTTCGATAAATTCGATCGCGTCTCCCTCGATTTTTACATTCGATGTACTGAAATCGAAATCCTGCCCGAAAACAGTGTGGCCGAATCCGATAGTCCATCCACCGTTATTTAATTCGCGCACCGGCAAAGGACTTTTGAAACTGAAGTGGTGTGTCGTTCCGTCGAAAGAATAGTCGATGACTTTGGCGATAAAACGCTCCTTGTTTTGTACTTCGCAAACGCCTTGCTGGCCTGTGTATTTTGAGATATCCATAATTTTTCATAAAAAAGCCGCTTGTTTCCAAGCGGCTTCGGTTTTGTAAATAAATTGATTATTTCGCGGCTTTTGCGACATCTTCCGGTTTTGCGGCAACAGCTACTCCAGGCAATTTTACCGGAGCACCTATTTGCGCAAGGAAACTTCCCTGAACTTCGCCTTTTTTGTAAGTCGTGAATCCGACGCGGTACAAGCCCATAACCAACGATTTCGTTGGGTTTGACGTTTCGCTCGTAATACGCATCAAAGAGTTGTATTTGCTACCTGACGGTTGAGCCGGCAGTTCAGAAGAGTCGTCATTCGACTCGATCTTGATCCATTTGGCAGTTTTGGCTTTTGCGGCCACGTCCTCGATTTTAAGGATTCCTTCGGCTCTTTCAAAGGTCACCCAAGTATCGAAAAAGCTTTTGGTGTCAGAAGAGTTCGCAGTAAAATCTGCAGTCACGTAATCTTTGTCTGACGGCTTCATGCCCTCGGGCGCAGGAGAAACCATGCGAATCCCAATTTCGGGAGCCGCAACCGGAATCCAGACGTAGACGTAGTACATCTTTTTGCCGTCTTTGGTTTCGTCAGGCGTCGCGCCCGGTTTCACGAATCCGTAATAGCTGATGACATCCGTGTATGGCACGCGCACTTCTTTGCCCATTAGGCTTTTCTTTCCGAGGTCAGCCCCGAATTTGTCGAGTTTCTGCGCGCTGGCAAACAATCCGGCAAGACAAAGCACGCCGGCTAGAACTTTTTTGTTCATTGGTAATTGGTTTTGGTTGGTTTTCCTACTCGTAAGGCTTTTCGGTTTCCGCCAAGAAAGTGAATTTCTTAATTGGGTGTAATATTAGAACTTTATTGATGAAACTGTTTTCGGAAACATCAGATTTTAATTAACAAATTGCTTTTTTACAGAAGTCATGGCTTATCTGAAAAATCGCGTCCCGTCCAAATTTACCACAATAGTCAAAAGTTTGGAAAGCCGATGAACGAACGTCGGGCGTAAATGGATATTCGGCCGAAGACAACGGACATTCGTAATAACCGGATAAAACAAAAAGACCGCGATCAAATTGAAGGCGGTCTTTTATAAAAAAAATGGTTGGTAGCTTAGCTGTTCAGCATGACTGGCATTACAAGCATTGTCACGCTTTCGCCTTCGTCAAGTCCGTCAACGGGCGTAAGGATTCCCGCGCGGTTTGGAAGCGACATCTCCAAAAGGATGGAATCCGATTGCAGGTTGGTTAGCATTTCGGTAAGGAAACGCGAGTTGAAACCGATCTGGATGTCGTCGCCTTGATAGTCGCAAGTCAATCTTTCTTCGGCTTTGTTGGAGTAATCGATATCTTCTGCCGAAATATTGAGTTCGGTTCCGGCGATCTTTAGTCTGATTTGGTGTGTGGTCTTGTTCGAGAAAATCGCCACGCGACGCACCGAACTCAAAAACTGTCCGCGGTCGATTTGCAGCTTGTTTGGATTTTCCTTCGGAATCACCGCTTCGTAGTTCGGATATTTCCCGTCGATCAAACGGCAAGTCAACACATAATTGTCGAACGAAAAAGTCGCGTTCGAGTCGTTGTATTCGATTTTGACTTCGGCATCCGACGCACCCAAAATGCTTTTCAGGATGTTCAAAGGTTTCTTTGGCATGATGAAGTTCGCTTCCTGGGACGCTTTTACGTCCGCACGAGCGTATTTCACGAGTTTGTGAGCATCCGTGGCAACGAAAGTAAGTCCTTCAGTAGAAAACTGGAAGAAAACGCCTGACATCACCGGACGCAAATCGTCGTTTCCGGCAGCAAAGATCGTCTTGCTGATCGCAGTTGCCAAAACTTCGGCAGGAACGACCGTAGACGAAGGATCGTCCAAACTCACCGAACGCGGAAATTCCTCGCCCGGCGCATAGGCCAAAGCGTATTTACCCGAATTCGAGCTGATTTCTATGGTGCTGTTTTCCTCGACGGTAAACGTCAAAGGCTGTTCTGGGAACGTCTTGAGGATTTCAAGCAACAATTTCGCCGGAACCGCGACGCTGCCTTGGGAAGTCGAATCGATCTCAAGCGTGGCGCTCATGGTCGTTTCAAGATCGCTGGCCGAAACCGTGAGCGTGTTGTTGTCCAGTTCAAAAAGGAAATTGTCAAGGATAGGCAAGGTGTTGCTGCTGTTGATAACACTTCCCAAAACCTGGAGTTGCTTGAGTAAATACGAACTCGATACGATGAATTTCATCTGCAAATTTTATTTTTTAGTCGGAATTTATCCGAAACACAAATATATCCTAATCCACCAAAAGGCGAAACAAAGGCAAAACTATTTTTATTAACACTATTTGGCGAAGCGACGTCTGCGCAGCCACGTGAACAAAAGTCCGAAAACGACCAGGATCGCGATTGGGAATCCGAGCGTTACGGCCTGGATCGTCGAATAGCTGTCGTAAACTTTTTGTTGGTCGAGCAACGGCAATTTGACTTCTTTGTTGCGGATGTTGATAAGTCCGGTGTCGTCGAGCAGATAATTCACGCAATTGCTCAGGAATTCCTTGTTTCCGTAGAGTTTGTTGGTCCATTTGTCATAACCGAGTTCAAGCGGACGATATTCCTTGTCCAATTGGTTGCGGACGATATCACCGTCTGAAATCACGATCATCTTTGCGGCCTTTCCTTCCGCCTTGAATTCGGGATCCTTGAACGCCAGCACGCGATTTTCGTAAACCGAATGGAATTTTCCCTCGAGCAAAACCGCCAACGGGATGTTGCCTTTCCCTTTGAATTCTGCCGGATCGGGACGTTCCTGAACCATGTCGAGTCTCACTTCGACGGGCGTTCCGACGACATTCGAATATTGGGAAGACTCGAGCAAAACCGTCTTTTGGATGTCGTTTTTCAAAACATCGATGCTATTGGCAAAATCGAATTTTACCGGATCGAGATTGGCCGTGATTGCGCTTTTCGAACCCTTCGGAGCATAAGCCAGTGGCGAGTAGAACCAAGGATATTGCGAATATTGGGCCGCGCTGCCTTGTTCTCCGGTGGCCAACGCGATAGGTGCGCAATTCAGGTCTTTCACCAAAGTAGGATTGATGCGGATGCCGTATTTGAAGAACATGTCGTTCAGGTTCAGATCGACGGGAAACGCCAATGTCGCGCCGTTGTTCGTGTAAAGACTGTCCATCGAGACATTCGCCTGATCGATGAGCCACAAGGTTTTTCCACCGTTTACGATATATTGGTCGAGCACTTGTTTTTCGGCGTCGGAAAAAGTTTCGGTCGGTTTTGCGATCACGACCAAATCGTATTTCTTGAGGTATTTGAGGGTTTCGGTCGGTTGTTTCGCCACGGAATCTGTCGTAAAAGTACCGATGAAGTAATTCTGGCGCGTGTTCTTGATGAAATCGGCCATCAAAAGATCGTGAAGCTCGCCATTTCCTTTGAGTACGGCAATTTTTTTGTTCTTGCTCTTGGCGACAGTGTTGAATCCGTTCGAAAAGGCGTATTCCAGGTGTTGCACGGAGCCGACGACTTTTTCGGCCGTCGAGGCGCCCATCATGTTCTTGAGCAACGGAATCTTGACGCTTCGGCCTTGGTAAGTGGCGATCGCCCAAGGGAAAACCACGGCTTCGGTCTGTTTGCCTTTGTCGTTCATCGTCACGCGTGCCGGCGTCATTCCGGTTCCGACGAAGGAATCGAGAACGGCTTTGTCAAGATCCGAAATCCCGTCGATACTCTTCTTGACTTCGGCTGTTTCCTTGGCCGGAACCGTCGGATTGTCCATCCTGAAAATCGAGTAGATCAAATCGCGTTTATCCGGAGCGCTGTTTTCTGAATCGTCAAGCGGATTGATGAACCGGAAGCGGATATTCGAGTTGTAGGCCTTGAATTCCTCGAGCAATTGCCGCGTCTCGGATTGCAGTTTCTTAAATTCGCCCGGAAAATCACCATCGAGATAAACGTCGACGAGCAAAGGTTCGCGCACTTCCTGCATGATGTCGAATGAAGTCTGCGAAAGCGTGTATCTCTTGTCTTGCGTGAGGTCGAAGCGTTGGAAAGCCTTGACTCCGATAAGGTTCAAAACGACCAAAACCGCAATCGTGATCCCGAGGCTTTTGAGATTTTTCTGTTTGGCTGCTGTCATGACTTTAGCGATTTGAGTTTGAACACGGTGAACGAAAGGAACAAAACGGTCACGGTAAGGAAGTAGACCACATCGCGCGTATCGATCACGCCTCGTCCCATACTTTCGAAATGGCTGTCCATGCCAAGTGCCGATACGAGGTCGCGTGAATTCCCGACGAATCCGGCCAAACCTTCGAATCCATAATACAAAAGGAAGCAAAGGAAAACCGACAGGATAAAAGCCACGATCTGGTTATCGGACAGAGACGAAGTGAAAATCCCTATCGCCGAATAAGCGCCAATCAGGAAAAGCAATCCGAAATAAGAACCCATCGTGCTTCCCATGTCGATGTTGCCTTCGGGCATTCCGAGTCTGGAAACGACGTAAACGTAGATAAGCGTCGGAACGATTGCGATGGCGATCAGCAAAACCGATCCCAGGAATTTCCCGTTCACTATTTGCCACGCGCTCAACGGTTTGGTTAAAAGCAGTTCAAGTGTTCCTTGTTTCTTTTCTTCGGAAAAACTCTTCATGGTCACGGCCGGAACCAGGAAGATCAGAATCCAGGGCGCGATCGTGAAAAATGGCGTCAGGTCGGCGAAACCGCTTTGCGCAATGTTGAATTCCCCGTCGAAAACCCAAAGGAAAAGCCCGTTGAGCAACAGGAAAATGGCGATGACGAGATAGCCGACGGGCGAACCGAAAAACGACTTTATCTCTCTTAACAGAATGGCTTTCATTACCTGTTCTTTATTGTTTCTATTCTTAATTTCAAGGTCAGATCTGTTTTCGATCCGGATTTCCGACTTTACTCCAAACGCACCAAACGGTCGACGCTCCAGGCTTCGGGTTTGTCGTTGAAAAATTTCTTGGTGAAACTCCAAACGTCGTAAAACAGTTCGGACTTTCTGTAGTTTTCGAGATCATCTTCGGATTCCCAATAACTATAGGTAAAGAAAACGCCCGGATTTTGCTTGTCGCGATACAATTCCAATAAACGGTTGCCCGGCGCATTTCGTATCTTTTGCTTCATCAACTCGAAATTTTCGAGAAAAGCAGGCACATTTTCTTCGTGGAAACTCAGTTTTACGATCCTGATGAACATCTTACTGGAAATTGATGATGACGTCGTCCCAATATTTGAGTCCGAGCAAAGAAGATGCGTCCCCGGTCGTTTTCGGATTGCTGCGGTAAACGGCAATCTCGAGATTTCCGGCCGCGTTGAAGACGGCAAGTTTTTGTCCTTCGTAAAAACTCGGGGAAAAATTGTCGGATGTGATCACATCGGAATATTTTGCGAAGATCGTCCTGATGGCATTTTGCCCAAGTCGGAATACGATCTCGTAGTTGCGGTTTTTGGCTGTTTCCGAAAACATCTTGCGCGTAATGTTCGTCACGACATTCCCGAAGTGATCCACGTAAACGACATTTCCTTTGATGTTGGAAAAATCAGATGCGATCACGGGTTTTTTCTGGTTGAGTTCCCGAATTTCCTCGGTGTCGCGTCCGACGACATTGAGATTTCCGCCTTTTGCCAAATGACAGGCGACTTTCACCAACGCGTCGAGATCGCTTGAATCGTCAGGCAATCTGTCGTGGATGTTGATCGCGACGATTTTCTCGGCAGCGAATTTTTGCGTCAGGAAGCCCAATGTTCCGTTGTCTGCGCACACGAAATAATGCCCGTCCCACAACATGGCCAAATGCCTTTGGTGGCGGTTGATTTCGGCGTCGACTCCAATCAGGTGGACGCTTCCTTTCGGAAAACTCGAGTAGGCGGCCTCGACGATGTAACTCGCCTCGGCCGTATTGAACGGATCGATTTCGTGGGAAATGTCGACGATTTGCGCCTCTGGGTATTCTGTCAACACTTTCCCTTTCAATGCTCCGGCGAAATGATCGCGCAGGCCATAATCGGTAGTAAGCGTAATTATTGACATCTGATTGTTTATAAAATCTTGGCGAGGCGCCTTTAAATTGGTTATATTTGAGAGAACCGAAACACAAAAAAAGTGTGTCCGGAATTCATGCAAAGCTACTTAAAAAAGCTTTTATTCCTAATTTAAAAAGCAGCCGTTTGAACGAGAGAGTCATTGAACTAGGCGAGATTGCCCCAAAGGATTTCTGGGGCGCGCAGGATGCCCATCTGGAAACCATCAAAAAGTATTATCCGAAACTGAAAATCGTTGCCAGAGGCACGACCATAAAGGCATTCGGTGAAAAGGAAGTGCTCGACGAATTCGAGAACCGCTTCCACAGACTCATGGCGCATTTCACGAGATACAATAATATAGACGACAACGTCATCGATCGCGTCATCCAAAGCACTTCGCAAGATGAAACGCGAATGCCCGACCACGACAAGATCCTTGTGCACGGCCTTGGCGGAAAGCTGATCAAGGCCATGACGCCGAACCAGCAACTGCTCGTTGATACGGTTTACAAAAACGATATGGTTTTTGCGGTCGGTCCGGCCGGAACCGGTAAAACCTATACCGCCGTGGCTTTAGCCGTGAAAGCGCTCAAGGAAAAACAGGTCAAGCGCATCATCATCACGCGTCCGGCGGTAGAAGCGGGCGAAAATCTCGGATTTCTTCCGGGCGACATGAAGGAAAAACTCGATCCTTACATGCAACCGTTATATGATGCTTTGCGCGACATGTTGCCACCGACGACTTTGGAAGACTATATATTGAAAGGTATTATCCAGATCGCGCCATTGGCCTTCATGCGAGGACGAACTTTGGACCACGCTTTCGTGATTCTCGACGAAGCCCAGAATACGACGCATTCGCAAATGAAAATGTTCCTGACGCGTATGGGCAAAAACGCCAAATTCATCATCACGGGCGATCCGGGACAAATCGATTTGCCGCGTTCGACAATGTCCGGACTCAAAGAAGCGCTATTGATCTTGAAAGATACCGACGGCATCGGAATCATCCATCTCGACGACAAAGACATCGTGCGGCACAGGTTGGTGCGCAAAGTCATCGAAGCTTACAAGAAAATCGAGCATCAGGGCTGATCCGACAAAAAAAAGTATAGAACAAGCGTGGGTGAGAACCTGCGCTTTTTTGTTTTTCAGACTTATCGGTTTGATTCCGACAACCAATGGAACTCCCGTTTTTCAAGCGGAAATTGGCGTTTGTCGCGTTTGAGCAAAACAAAAACAGAGTCGTTCCGGACTTTTGTCTTCAGGCGCAAAGTATCTTTCCCAGACCAGGAATAATGCAAATCGCCAATGGGAATGCTGTCGTTTTTGTTGAATTTGTAGGCGTGCAAAACCTGTTTTTTGACATCTTGTCTGTAATAGAAATAGCCGCGGCCGTATCGCGGACGGAAAATCGTGTCCCTCGAGCCGACGCTCGCCATTTCGTCTTTCTCGAAAATGATGTCTTTCCAAACCAGCGTGTCGTTGGCCAAAACCGGAACCGTGTCTTTATTGACGATGAGTCGCTCGACCTTGAACAGGCCGTAGGTAAAGTGTTTTTTTGGCGAAGTCGCTTCTTGATAATAGTTGAAAGTGTCGAACAACATCGCGGCCGTACAAAGAAAGAACGCACATTTCAGCACGATCCGTCCAACTTTTACAGATTTTCTTTTTGAGGCAAAGTGGTACAAAGGATTTCCGAGGTCGACTTTGTGGCGGATGAAAAAGTTGTAGAGGCGAGGCATTTCAATCGCGAGCAAATAGGCGCACATGGCCGTCAAATGCATCGAGAATATTTTCACCGGAATGTCATAGCACAAGTTCAGCATCATCACATTGAGAAAAATCGCAAACGCAAGGCAAGCTCCTAAAGTGACAGTTCTTCTGAAAAGCAAAAGCAGGCCGGCCGTGAGTTCGAGCGCGCCCGAGAAAAATTGGTAAGGATCGGAATAGCCGATGAAAAGCCACGAAAGCCGCATCGGCAAAATTTCGCCGAGAGGTGTCGCCATTTGGCTCAGCATCGGAAATAGCATCTGTATCAGGAAAATTTTTATGATGCCGTAACTTATCGCGAAGTACGAGATCGTATACCGAAGTCCGGTTCTCAGCAAATAATCGAGTCGGTAATATGAGTGTTTTTTGAAATCGAGAACGCTCCAGACGAGACTTGCCAGGAGCGCGACAAAAAGTTCCAGAACCAATAGCGTCCACGCGTAAGAGGTGTCGCCGCTGCCGTTCATCGGGACCAATTCTTTCCTGAAGTGCAAAAAATGGTCGTTGAAGGCATGCACGAACCAATCGATCACGGAGGTTTGCAACTTGTTCAGCGCGGTCAGTCCCGTGAATTGCAACCAAGGCGTCGCAAGCAGATACAAAGTAAAATAAACGAAGAGGAATCGGAAGCAGATTTTTTGCCACCAAGTCCATTGGGCGCGGTTTTGGGTTTCCATCGGAAGGTTTTTGGCAAATATATAAGACGCGATTACGGACGCTGTTTTTAATCGACGAACGCCAAACTAAATAGATAAATGTCTTTCCAAAAGTGTATTTTTGCAGGCGCAAGTCTCGAAAGACAGGGCAAATCAAGTCAAAAACCACAAACATGAGCAACACGATCACAACTACAGATTTCAATTTTCCGGGACAAAAATCGGTCTATCGCGGCAAGGTTCGCGAAGTCTACAATATAAACGACGAACTTTTGGTCATGGTTGCCACCGACAGGCTTTCGGCCTTTGATGTCGTACTTCCGAAAGGCATTCCCTATAAAGGACAAATGCTCAACCAGATCGCCACGCGTTTTATGGAACTTACGAAAGATATCGTCCCGAATTGGCTTATCGCAACGCCCGATCCTAATGTCGCTGTCGGGCATTTGTGTGAGCCGTTCAAGGTGGAAATGGTGATTCGCGGTTATCTTTCCGGACATGCCGCACGCGAATATGCTTCGGGCAAGCGCAGTCTTTGCGGCGTTTTTATGGCCGAAGGTTTAAAAGAGAACGACAAATTTCCATCGCCGATCATCACGCCGACGACCAAAGCCGACAATGGCGAACACGATATGGATATTTCGCGTGAGGAGATCCTGTCTCAGGGAATCGTTTCGGAGGAAGATTATCTCGTGCTCGAAAATTACACCCACGCACTTTTTCAACGCGGAACGAATATCGCGGCCAGTCGCGGATTGATTTTGGTCGACACGAAATATGAATTCGGAAAGACAAAAGACGGAAAAATCGTGCTGATCGACGAAATCCACACGCCCGATTCTTCGCGTTATTTCTACGCCGACGGTTATCAGGAACGCCAGGACAAAGACGAACCTCAAAAGCAATTGTCGAAAGAATTCGTGCGCCAATGGCTGATCGCGAACGGTTTTCAGGGAAAAGACGGTCAGGCGATTCCGGAAATGACGGACGAATATATCCAGTCAGTGTCCGAACGCTACATAGAGCTGTACGAAAACATCATCGGCGAGCCTTTCGTGAAAGCCGATATTTCTGAAATAAACGAGCGGATCGAGAAAAATGTGCTCGACTTCCTCAAAAAGTAATTTTATCGTAACGATTTCAAAATGCCCGTAATCAGGGCGTTTTTTAATTTTGGAATGTCGGGAAGTCGTTAAAGAAACGTTAATCCGATTCATCACAGTAACGTTCTTGCACGAATTACGTCTATTATTTAAAATCAATCATTAAATCACAATCAATCATGAAAAAATCAATCTTCTGTCTGGCCATCGCCTTAGTTTCATTCTGTAATGTCGCTATCGCCAACGAAACTTCAGCTTCTGCAACCACGACTTCTACTTCGGAAGTAAAATTCATCGGAACACCACTTTGCACGGCAATCTCCAAGGGAGAAATCGAATTCGTCAAGAAAATGGTCGAATACGGCGCCGACGTGAACGAGAAATCAAACGGAATGACGCCACTTATGGTCGCCGCCCGTTACAATCAGGTTGAAATCGCAAAATACCTGCTTTCCAAAGGAGCGAGCACGAAAGAGAAAACCGAGAATGGTTTCACTGCCCAAAAATGGGCCGAAGCTACCGGCAACAAAGAACTCGCCGAGCTTCTCGCAAAAGCTTAATCAATCACAAATCATCATCAATCATCACAATCACAATCACCATGAAATCAATCATCACCTTCGGAGTGGCTATGTTGGCCATGACCGCAAACGCAATGAGCTTCGGCTTTAGCGAAATCGACACTGAAACCGGATTTGGAGACAAAATCCCGGTCAACGCAAAATTCTCGAACGAAGACACGATTTTGCATCCATCGGCTTACATTTCTTCCGATTATTCGAAGTCATCAGAAGAGACCGCACTCGACAACAACAAGGTCGTCGATGCGAATGACGAAGTGAAAGCGCCTTTGTTTTTCGAGACATCCGCAAGTGAAATCAAGGAAAACAACCGCATTATCGACGCGCAAAAAATCGAATATGCGCCACTTGATTTCAAATACATCAACAGAAATGAGTCAAAAGTTTCGATTCCGGACGCTTTGCCAAGACTGTAATCCCGACTTATAAAAGTTAGTTATAAAAGAAAAGCATCCTTATTCGGGATGCTTTTTGTTTTTACTTGAAATAGCTGAAGGTTTCCCCGTTCTCGATTCCCAGCAAGGATTCGTAGATAAGTCGGATCACGTTTTCCACATCGTCCTTGTGGACCATTTCGACAGTCGTATGCATGTAACGCAACGGAAGCGAGATCAGTGCCGATGCGACTCCGCCGTTGCTATAGGCAAAAGCGTCCGTGTCAGTTCCCGTAACTCTTGAAGAAGCTAATCGTTGGAATGGGATTTTGTTCTTTTCGGCCGTATCGAGAATGTGCTCGCGAAGATTGTTCTGGACCGCAGGCGCGTAAGTCACGACCGGACCTTTCCCGATTTGGGTTTCGCCTTCTATGCGTTTGTTGATCATCGGCGTTGTCGTGTCGTGGCAGACGTCGGTTACGATCGCGATGTTCGGTTTGATAGTGTTGGTGATCATTTCGGCTCCTCTCAATCCGACTTCTTCCTGGACGGAATTGGTGATGTAAAGCCCGAAAGGCAATTTTTTCTTGTTTTCCGACAGCAGGCGCGCCACTTCGGCAATCATGAATCCGCCCATCCTGTTGTCGATCGCGCGGCATACGAATTTGTTTCCGTTGAGGATCATGAATTCATCCGGATAGGTGATCACGCATCCTACGTGGATTCCCATTTCCTCGACTTGGGCTTTGGTTTCGCATCCCACATCGATATGGAGGTTGTCGATTTTGGGCTGTTCTTCCTTGTCGCGATTCCTGGTGTGGATAGCCGGCCATCCGAAAACACCTTGCACGATTCCTTTCTTGGTGTGGATATTCACGCGTTTTGACGGCGCGATCACGTGGTCAGAGCCGCCGTTTCTTATTACATATATAAGACCGTTGTCTGTAATGTAGTTCACGTACCACGAAATCTCGTCGGAATGTCCTTCGATGACGACCTTGAATTCGGCTTCCGGATTGATCACGCCCACGGCAGTTCCGTAAGTGTCGGTTATGAATGTGTCGACGTACGGCCTGAGGTAGTCCATCCAGATTTTTTGTCCTTCGGCTTCGTAACCTGTAGGCGACGCGTTATTGAGGTAGCGCTCGAGGAACGCCATCGATTTTTTGTTTAAAACGGTTTTTGTACTCATTCAGATAATTATTTCGGCTAAAATAAAGATTTGGCACTACAGTTGCCAAAGGATTCTATATTTTTGAACCATAATCGACCAATATGAGATTCGCAAGCGCGTTTTTGCTTTTGTTATTTTTCGGATTCAACGTCCAGGCGCAAATCACTCCAAAAGACAGTACACTGTCCGATTTCAACAAAGCCGAACAGGATTCCCTCTTGGAATATATGCTCGAGGACGTCTACATCGGCAAAGACCAACTCAATTATGCCGACAAAAAGGAATTCCTGATTTTACAGAATCGCGTCTACAAGGTTTGGCCTTATGCGAGGATGGCTTCGGAACGCCTGATGATGTTGGATCGCAATATGTCCAAACTCAAAACCGAGAAGGAAAAGAAGAAATACTACAAGATTGTGGAAGATTATATAGAGAACGAATTCTCTGAAAAACTCAAGAAACTTTCGCGCAAACAAGGTCAAATCCTGATCAAATTGATCTACAGGCAAACCGGACGCACGACTTTCTCCATCATCAAGGACTACAAAAGCGGATGGAAAGCGTTTTGGTCGAGCAATACAGCCAAAGTTTTCGACCTCGATCTCAAAAGAGGTTACGATCCTTACACGGTGAACGAGGACTATCTCATCGAAACGATCCTGCAGCGTGCCTTCCAAAGCGGCAGACTCCAAAAGCAGGAAGCGGTGAAACCGGCCGATATTGGCGAGCTCGATAAGTATTGGACGGGCAAGGCTATCGAACAGGCGCAGAAGAAAGAGTAGTACATATTATATAAGACGGTTTTTGGCCGTCTTTTTTTTTAGTAGCAGTGGCGGTTGCAGAAGCAGTTGCAGTGGCGGTAGCAGAAGCAGAAGCAGAAGCAGTAGCAGTAGCAGTAGCAGTAGCAGTAGCAGTAGCAGTAGCAGTAGCAGTAGCAGTAGCAGTAGCAGTAGCAGTAGCAGTAGCAGTAGCAGTAGCAGAAGCAGAAGTAGTAGCAGTGGCGGTGGCTGTGGCGGAAGCAAAAGAGTAGCAGTTGCAGATGCGGCAGAAATGACATATAAAAAACATTTTGCCGAAAGCTATTTCACGAAATGCATTTCCATAACTATTTTCCACAATCCTTTTCCGGCGCGGTTTGCCTGCCACTGCCACTGCAACTGCCAACTTTTATCAGGGCGTGCCGGCGGCCGTTTCCCAAGAGCCGATCCCGAAAAAATTTCCTATCGTCCTCCAAGACGCGCGATCGGAGGCCGCCGTCGGGCTGGAGGCGCTCGCTTTTTGCCCGGGAAAACCCGTTTGGCCGCCAAAACTCGAGTCAGGCAAAAGAGCTCAGACAACGCCGCCATCCCTCACGCGGAGGTCGCACGTGGCGCAATCCTTAGAAACCGGGAAAAAACTTTTGCGCGCAAGAATCGGCTTTCCAGCGACTTACGTGAGGGCGTGAAAAAACTTCGAAAAAAACCTTGCCGAAAACTTGCAGAAACGAAAAAGCGTGCTACTTTTGCACCCGCATTCAGCAACAAGTTCATCGGCATACTGGCAACAAGAAAGGAGGTT
>NZ_SEBR01000043.1 GCF_004295795.1 Flavobacterium sp.
AATTTCCAAGGCTGTCAGGTCGCCAAAATCGGTCGTGCCGCGAGCCTTTTTGTTACTTTTGCGGCGAGGCAAACCGAGGAACGAGGTTCACTGAATCCTTTAAAAAACAATAAAAATCATTGAAGTAAAAGTAAGCCCCGCTGGCAGGCGACGAATCAAAATCAAAGCAGGCGGCAGCGCAGCTGCCGAAAGAAGCAAAATGAGCTTCGCTCATTTTTATCAGGCTTCGAGAGTGAGATTGGTTCAGGAAAAAATATAAATTTCTTAATGAAAAAAAGATCGTCTTACGACAATCCTAGCCCGGATGCGGGCAAACTAGCCTTTTGCAGAAAAAACCGCATTTTTCTTGGCTTAAAACAGCGACCGCAGGAAGCTCGTTTTAAACCCTAGAAAAACCGGTTTTTGCAAAAAAGCTAGTGCCTGGTAGCCGGAAAAAGCTCAAAAAAAAAAGAGCGCGACCCCTCGCAAAAAAAAACCGTAATCAAAAAAGATCACGGCTTCAAAAATCAATCGGTATTGGTTAGGAATTGATTTATTTTTTAATCGCATTGATGAACTTCATCAAAACCGCATCGGTTTCTGCGATGGTATTTTTATCGTTGGCGACGTTGCTTGAAACGACCAAAGTAAGTTTAGGATTCGTTGGATGCTCGAGGATGTAGATCACGAAATTTCCTTTGTCTTTCCAGTCGGAGGCGTTGATGTGCGAACGGCTTTCGGTATTGCTCGTAAACTTGTAACCTTTGAGTCCGTTTACGGTGACTTTCTCGTACAAATCCATAAGGTTGGCCTTTTTGTTGGCTTTGTTCACTTGGTAAGAAAGCTGTGAAAGGCGCAACTTTTCGTCGCAAAGGCCGTTGAAATCGTCGTACGGAATCGTGTATTTGGCGATGTCGTAATCCTTGAACGCTTTTTTGGAGTTGTAAAGGTTGTTGTAGTTGGCCCAAACGGTTCCGCCGTGGATGAAATCGTCTGCGAGTTCCTGCACGTTCATGCCCGGGAAATTGTCGCTGTCGATGGCGAACGCTCCGTACCAAATCTCTTTTTCACGCAATCTGTATCCGACGACCGTTTCTTTCCTATCGAGTTGGCCCGTCTGTTTGTGGTCGATGTCGCCCACGACGTTCGTCTTGTCGATCGCCAAATCAAGGAAAGGCAACGCCAGATTCTTCGCGTCCCAAACCGGAACATTGAAAACAAGCGGCTCGTTCAACTGCACTTGCGGACCGTACTTTTGGTAGCCGGTTTCCTCAACCACATAAAATCCGACTTTCAACTGCATCGTCTTTTGCTTTTCCTGGCCTTTCGCCGATGACAAAATCCAATCGAGCGTGTTGCCGCGATTCGGGAAACCGTCCGTTCCAAAAACCTTGTGTTTCTTGTTTGCCGCAGACTTGAAGAAATCCTCGATGGCAACGTAACCTTCTTTTTGGGTGAAAAACATCTGGATATCACGTTTGTCGGCATCCAAAAGTTGGGCATAAAGTACCGATGCGCCAGAAATGACCGTGACTTTCTTCGGATTCTTGAAACTGATCTGCAAAGAAGGCAAATCTTTAGGCAAAATCGTTCCTCCGGATTTCACTTCCTTCCCATTGATAAAAGCCTGCAATTGGGCATTGCTGTTCAGCGTCACGGCAAGAAGCGCCGCAAGTAGCATTTTTTTCATTAGTATGACTATTGTTTTGGTTATTTAGGCGGCGAATCTACAAATTAAATGGCGACCACGACCTTGGCCGACGCACTTTTACGCGCGGCGAGCAAGGCGAACAAACCTGCGACGATCACGGGAATTCCAGACATCAAGGCCAAAGTGCGGCTGTTCAATCCGGAGTATTCCCCGCGTTCGATGTCAGGAGAAGCGAAATAGACGACTAGCGTCACGACGACTGCCCCGACAAGAAGTTGCGTTACAAGCGCGGGTTTCTTGCTGAAAAGCAATACCACGAAAGCTAGCGAAAGTGCGATCAAAACACCTATGAAAATCTGAACGATCAGGTATGTCGATTCTTTTGGCGAATCGGCGATCATTTTTTCGGCTTTGGCCAGCTCTCCGTCGAGGTAGGTTTTCGTTTCACCTTCCGTGCCTTTTACCTGTTGGCGAAATTGCTCTATTTGTGAGTTGGCTTGTGTCAAATCTTCCGCGATGTCTTTTTTGTCCAATTCGGCTCTGTGAATGCTCAACACGCAAAATAGTATTGCAACTAGGAAGGAAATAATTCCGAAAATTCGGGCTACTGTTTTCATTTGTTCTGGTTTTTTGATAGTAATATTATGTGCCGTCAAGCGGATTTGCTCGTTGAAAGTGCAAGGATAAACCAAACAAAATCGAAATTTCAGGCCAATGAACAAGCGTGGCATTCGGACGCATTTTCGTCAAAGAACGACGGAAATCCGTTTCAGGAATTCTCGAGCAAAACCAGGAAGTCGTCTTTTTTCCGGACAGAAAGCGGAATGGTCGTCTTGTTCTTCATCACGACCCGATTCCCGCCGTCAGCCTTTACGAAATGGTCGAAGTACGCCATGTTGATCAGGTGCGATTTGTGGGTTCGGAAAAAGTTGTGAGGTGTGAGCATCGTCTCGTATTCCTTGAGATTGTTCGAGACGACGAGTTTTGGAGCGTTGATGAAATTGAAGGTCGTGTAGTTTTTGTCAGACTCGCAGTTCACGATGTCCTGAACGTTCACCGAATAGATTTTGTCGGCGGTCCTGAGCACGAGTTTCTGCAGGTTTTTGGGCCTTTCGAGATTTGAGAACAAATTGTGGAGCTTGACCTCAAAAATTTCACGTCCAAAAGATTCTTCGGCTTTTTTGACAGCTTCGACCAAATCTGTCGGACTCAACGGTTTCAGCAGATAATCGATGGCCGAAAACCGAAAAGCGCGAATCGCAAAATCTTCGAAGCCGGTAATGAAAATCACTTTGAAAGTTATGGGTTTGAGTTTCTGGAGCAGATCGAAACCTGTGCCGTCGGGCATTTCCACGTCGAGAAAAACCAAATCTGGCGAGGTTTGCCGAATGAGCGCCATTCCGGATTCAACCGAATCGGCTTGACCGACAATCAAAATATTCGGGCAATTCGACTTGATCATCGCGACATTTTCCTTGCGGATATTCTCGATATCGTCGATTATGACGGCTTTCAACATAGCTTTGTCAGTTTTCATAAATGTAAGGAATTTCGAAAGCGACTTTGGCCCCGATCACATTTTTATATTGGTCGAGGATATTGTCGGCTTTAATTGCAAACGAAGCGTTTTTTGAATAGTGCTCGAGGCGGCGACGCGTGATGTCCATCGCCATCGATTTGTGGTTTTGGGCAGTTTTGGTGGCGTCGAATCCGCTTCCGTTATCGGAAACCTCAAAAAACAATTTGTCGCCTTTCAGATGGAAATCAATGTGCAAAATCCCGCCTTCTTTCTTTCCCGAAAGCCCGTGTTTTATGGCGTTTTCTATAAAAGGTTGCGTGAGCATGGGCGCGAGAAAAATCGATTCGGTGTCGATCGAATCATCGACGTTGAGCCTGAAATCGAAATTCCGGTTGTAAAGCAATTGTTGGATCGAGACGTAATTCTCGAGCAGTTCGATCTCTTCGGCAAGCGAGGTGTAATTTTCGTCGGACGATTCGAGAATCTGGCGCGTCAACCTGGAAAATTGGTTCAGATAATCGACGGCTTCGTCCTTTTGGTTGTTGTGGATGAGACCGCGCACGTTTTGGAGCGAGTTGAAGATAAAATGCGGATTCATTTGGGAACGCCTCAATTTTTGTTCGGTCAGAATTTGTTTGCGCTCCATTTTCAACTTTCGGACTTTATAGATCGCATACCCGATTCCGAGCAAAATCGCCAAAGATGCGAATCCCAGAATCCACCAAAGCTTTTGGTGCTGTGACGCCTGAAGTTGTCCGTCTTTCGATTTTACGGCATTTTTCAGTGTGTTCTCACGACTTTTATAGGCGTAACTGTACTTGATTTGCGCGGCTTTGTCGATGTTTTGCGGACTGAAAACGCTGTCTTTGAGCTTGTCGTGGACGGCCTGTTTTTCGAACGCCAGCTTGTATTGTTGCTGCTTGTAATAAATCTCCGACAGCAAACGCGAAACGTCTTTCCGAAAGTCCAGAATATTGTGTTTCGTGGCCAGTGCATCGCTTTCGTTGGCATAAAACAACGCTTTTTCATAGTCTTCGCCATTAAAATACACGCGTCCCATTTTGAGATAACAGTAAGCCAGTTCGCGATCGGCGCCCAATTCCTTATCGATTTTGGCGGCTTTTTCGAACGCTTTGAGCGCCGCATCGCGATTGTTGGTTTGCATTTCGAGTGTTCCGATGTTTGCCCAAACGTCGGCAACGCCAGATTTTTGGTTGATATTCTGAAAAATCGCCAAAGCCGCCTCAAAACCTTGTCGCGCTTCAGTAAAATTCCCATTGCTCAACTCGATCAGGCTCAAATTCGTACGAACCGATGCAATCTCGCTTTTGTCGTTGAGTTTTTCGAACATGACCAGCGCTTTTTTGAAGTATTCGGATGCATCCGATTGCCTCTTGAGAAGCGAATAAACGCCGCCGATACTGGATAAAGCCGACGCGATTCCCGGCTGATCGCCAATTTGCTGTTTGATCTCGAGTGCCTTGTGGAAATATTCAAGCGCTAAAGTGAACTTGGCCTGTCGTTTATAGGCGGTTCCGAGGTTGATCATACCATTTCCGATTCCGGTTTTATTGCCCGATTTCTCGTCGAGATCGACTGCTTTCTTGTAAATGTCTATGGCTTTTTCGTATTGACCCAACTTCGAATAAAGCACGCCGAGTCCTCTTAAACTGATTGAAAGCCGCTTGGCATTCCTTGCTTCTTCGGCCAGCTCGATCGCCATTTTGTAATTTGATTCGGCCTTTTCGTAGTCGTCTATCAAAAACCGCAGACGTCCGAAATTGTGGTAACAAGCGGACATTCCGGCCTTGTCGTTGAGTTTTTCGTAGGCCGTCAGCGCTTCGTTATAATAAGGTTCCCATGACAACTTATCGCTGTTTTTCTCGGAAATCGCATTGGCGGTAAAAAACAAACTTTTGGCTTTCCCCTGCGCATAATTGAGTTGGCCTGACAAACTTTCTGATTCCTTAAGCAAGACCAACGCCCGATTTGCATCGGTTTGGAAAATCCTCGAAGCGATATTGTTGAGAAGATTTACTCTTGTCGTGTCGCTTTTGGTGTGGGATTTTAGCGCAGTTTCCAAACTGTCCAGCACTTTTTTTTGGGCATACGCGCCAAGTGAGAGCAACAGTAACAAAAACAGTGTGGTCTGTTTTAGGAAATGGGGCATTTTTTGGTTTTTGGTTTTTACAAAAGTATGGTCTTTTGATTGCAAAATCTTTTTTCTGTTTTATTTCCTGTGGAACCGGAAACTTTACTCTTAAGCTGCAAGGAACGAGCTGCGCTCGTTTGCTTCTTTTCGCCGGCTGCGCCGTCGCTTGCTTTGATTTTGATTCGTCGCCTGCCAGCGGGGCTTACTTTTGCCTCGCCGCAAAAGTAACAAAAAGGCTCGCGGCACGACCGATTTTGGCTACCTGACAGCCTTGGAAATTCGGGAATTAAAGGAACTCGCGGGCACATTTTCTCGAAACGACTTCGTCTTGAGGTCGCTCAAACAACCTTTAATTCCACGAATTTCCAAGACGTCAGGTGCCCGCCAAAACGCTCAAATGCCGGACTGATCGGAAGTATCTATTTGCTTTTTAGCTTGCTTCGCTGCGCTAAAAATTGTCTCCACAGGAAATTTTTTGTTTGCGAGAACTTTCCGGTTGTCTTCGTAACGAAAAACAGGTGTGTCTTTGACGGAAACAATCGATTGGCCTTGATCGAAAATCTTGGGATTTACGTTTGGCACTAAACAAACACTCGGATCAAAAACCTTAACATTTTCTACAGAAAATCTGTAATCAACTCTCGGTTTTTTCCCCGGACTTCGGCCAAACCTAACAAATCTCCGAGATTTGTTAGGTCTTAGGAAAATGCGGCTTTCACAGATTTTGATATGTTTTTCGGACGTTCCGAAGCACGGGTTTTCAACGCCAAAAGTTTCCGGTGACGACGTTATGGAAACGATTGTGGCGATTGAAGAAATCTGGTGTTTCGGAGACGCATTTTTCCAAAGCGATAGCGGCGGAAAAATGTCAATAGACACTTTCCAAATAGTCCGGCATTTGAGCGTTTTGGCGGGCACCTGACGTCTTGGAAATTCGTGGAATTAAAGGTTGTTTGAGCGACCCGAAAAGTTTCTCGTACCCAAAAAGTCTCCGCGAGTTCCTTTAATTCCCGAATTTGCAAGGCTGTCAGGTCGCCAAAATCGGTCGTGCCGCGAGCCTTTTTGTTACTTTTGCGGCGAGGCAAAAGTAAGCCCCGCTGGCAGGCGACG
>NZ_SEBR01000035.1 GCF_004295795.1 Flavobacterium sp.
GTCGCCAAAATCGGTCGTGCCGCGAGCCTTTTTGTTACTTTTGCGGCGAGGCAAAAGTAAGCCCCGCTGGCAGGCGACGAATCAAAATCAAAGCAGGCGGCAGCGCAGCTGCCGAAAAAAGCAAAATAAGCGAAGCTTATTTTTTTACGTTTTGAGAGCGAGAAAAAGTTCCGGTTCCACAGAAAATAATGGAAAAAAAGGAAAATTGTTTCAGGGCGATCGTAGCCCGGATGACGGCAACTAGCCTTTTGCAGAAAAAACCGTGATTTTCTTGACTTGAAACAGCGACCAACGGAAGCTCGTTTCAAGCCATAGAAAAACCGGTTTTTGCAAAAAAGCTAGTGCCAGGCAGCCGGAAAAAGCTCAAAAAAATAAAAAATTTGCAATTAAAACCACCTCAACACCAATTCCTTATCTTAGCCAACTAAACTACTATAAATGAAAAAACAACTACTTACGCTATTGTTGCTTTTCTCAGTATTTTCGGCCCTTGCGCAAGATTTGTGGCAAAAGGTTTCGGAGAACGAAGCAGCGAGATCAGGGAAAAAGGAACGTACCTCATTTCCCAAAACCCAGCACTTCTACAAGCTCGACCTCAATGCGTTGAAGCAATCGCTGACACAAGCGCCAATGCGCGGCCAGAACACGAGTCTGGTTTTGCCTTTTCCCGACGCAAGCGGAAACCTACAGCATTTCAGGATTTGGGAAGCGCCGGTACTGCATCCGGATTTAGCGGCGAAACATCCTGACATCAAGTCCTATATTGGGCAAGGTGTCGAAAACCGCTCGTCGATCATCCGCTTCAGCGTTACGATTTTCGGGCTTCACACAATGACTTTGGCGGCGAACGACGGCACTTCTTACATCGATCCTTTTTCGAGCGACGGCCAATATTACGTTTCTTATGCGCGACAGGGCTTGACTTCTTCGCGAACTTTTGCTTGCCTCACTTCGGATTCGCAACCTGAACTCAGAATCGAGGACAGCAACGCGCTTCCGCTAGACAACGGCGTTTACAGGACGTATCGCACCGGAATCGTGACGACAGTCGAATACTCGGCATTTCACATTGATCAGGCCGGCGTGCAATCTGGCACTTTGGCCCAGAAAAAAGCGGCGGTTCTTGCGGCTGTCGCAACGACTTTGACGCGAGTAAATTCAATGTATGAACGCGATCTTTCGGTGTTTTTGCAGTTGATTCCGAACGAGGAAGCCATTATTTTCGTCGATTCGGATGATTTGACCGACGACGACGTGGGCGCACTCATCAACGAAACCCAGGAAACGATGGACGCGATCATCGGAACGGAAAACTACGATTTCGGACACGGCGTAGGAACTTCGGGCGGTGGACTCGGCGGCGGACAGCCTTGTGCCGAAGGAGCGAAAGCATTCGGGGCAACCGGACTTGGCGCACCTGTAGGCGATCCTTTCGACATCGATTATGTGGCTCACGAAATGGGTCACCAATTTGGCGCGGCTCACACGTTCAACAATTCGTGCGGCGGAAACCGCGACGGCAATTGGTCTTACGAGCCGGGTTCGGGAAGTTCGATCATGGCTTACGCCGGAATTTGCGCGCCGAACATCCAAAACAATTCGAACGCACAATTCTTCGCCGGAAGCATCATCCAGATCAGGAACACGATCAACGGAAACGGCGGAAGTTGCGCGGCGATAACGTCCAACAACAACAGTCGCCCTACGGCAAATGCGGGAATCGACTATACCATTCCCCGTGGTACGGCTTTCATTCTCACGGGTTCGTCGGTCGATGCCGACAACGACGCGCTTACTTATATGTGGGAACAATACGACAAGGAAATTTCCACGCAACCGCCAACGGCTACGGCTACGAACGGTCCAAACTTCAAGCCGCAAGTCATCACGGATGTTCCGGTTCGCTATATGCCGCAACTTTCGGATGTTCTGGCCAACAACCTCACGCCTACCTGGGAAGTGATCTCGAACGTGGCACGCGTCTACAACTTCGCTTTCACGGTGCGCGACAACAATCCGAACGGTGGTGAATCGACTACAGATTACAACAAGATCACGGTTTCCGGAACCGCCGGACCTTTTGTCGTCACGGCTCCGAATTCGGCCGTGAGCTGGCAAGCGGCTTCGAACCAAACCGTTACCTGGAACGTTGCAGGAACGACTGGGAATGGTGTCAATACGCCAACCGTCGACATCTTGCTATCGACGAATGCCGGACTGAACTTCAACATCGTCTTGGCGCAAAACGTTCCGAACGACGGATCTGAAACCGTGACGATCCCAAACATTCCGGGCACGGCAAACCGCATCATGGTAAGAGGAAATGCGAATATTTTCTATGACGTCTCGAACCAGAATTTTGCGATTACGGCTGCTACGGCGACTTTCCTTTTGGCGTCCCAAGCCCAAAACGTGAACGCTTGCCAAGGAACTGACGCGACGTTCAATTTCGATTATTCGAATGTGGCAGGATTCACTGGAACGACAACTTTCAGCGCAAGCGGACTTCCTGCAAACGCGACAGCAACTTTCAGTCCGGCTTCGACAAGCTCGAACGGAACGGTTTCGCTTTTGGTTTCGAATACGGCAACGTCTGCCGCCGGAACTTATGCGATCACGATTACGGGAACCTCGGGAAGCATCGTGAAAACGTCTACCGTTTACCTCAATGTGTTGAGCACGAATTTCGCGAACCTGGCCCTGACGCAACCTGCCAATGGTGCCGAAGGTGTTGCGACATCAGGCGTTTTGAACTGGAATGCAGATGCGAACGCGTCGGCTTATGATGTGCAGATCGCAACCGATGCGACTTTTGCCACGACCGTAATTTCGACTACCATAAATACGAACTCCTATTCTTTCGTCGGACTGACCGAAGCGACGGCTTATTTTTGGCGCGTCAAACCAAAGAATGCGGGCTGCGAGGGCACTTTCAGCCAAGCTTCACAGTTCGACACGGGTCAATTGGAATGCGACAATTTCGTGGCTGCGGATGTTCCTGTGGAAATTCCATCGGACGATTCAGTGACGGTGCTCGGATTTTTGTCTGTTGCGGATGCTTTCCCAATCCAGAAAGCAACTGTTTCCATGGACATTTCGCACACTTGGGTAACCGATATGGAAGTGAGCCTTTACAGTCCGGCGGGCACGCAGATCGTACTTTTCAGCCACGTTTGCGGTGACGCCGACGACGTGTTGGCCACGTTCGACGACAACGGAGCGACACTCAACTGCAGCGCCGGAACGCCAGCGATCAACGGAACTTACAAGTCAGTGACGCCGCTTTCGAACTTGATCGGAGAAACCAGCCAAGGCCAATGGGCGCTCGAGGTTTTCGACGAATATCCGGAAGATGGTGGCGCCATCAACTCGTGGACGCTCAATTTGTGCAGCATCGAGCCGGCGTTGGCGATCCAGGACAACCAGCCTTTGGAATTCGGTTTGTATCCGAACCCGAACAACGGAAGTTTCAACATCCAACTTTCGGGTTACAGCGGTACTTTCGAGTTCAATGTCTACGATATGAGAGGCCGACGCATTTTCGACAAGAAAGCGGTTTCAAGCGGCGGCATTCTCGTGCAAAACGTCAATCTCAACGTCGAAGCCGGCGTTTACATGGTCGAAGTCATGAGCGAAGGCCGACGCAACGTCAAGAAATTCATTGTGAAATAATCGGTCGAAAGCCAGATAACATTGGCGGAGGCAGAATTTTGCCTGAAACGATTTTATAGGAAAACAGCCGGTGTGATGCCGGCTGTTTTTGTTTTTACAAGTGAGATCAGTTTCCGAAACCGCCGTCGATGTCGAGGCTTGATCCGTTGATGTAACCTGAATCGGGACCTGCCAGAAACGCGACCATCGAGGCGATTTCTTCGGGTTTTCCATAACGCCCGACGGACAAATAGGTTTTGAGGACTTCGGCAAACGGACCATTTTGCGGATTCATATCGGTGTTGACCGGACCGGGCTGAACATTGTTTATAGTAATTCCCATCGGACCGAGATCGCGCGCCAAACCTCTTGTCAATCCTTGGATCGCGGCTTTGCTCATCGCGTAGACGCCACCGTTGGCGAACGGCATTCGGTCGGCGTTTATGCTTCCTATGTTGATGATTCGGCCGCCATTTTGCATGTGTTTCGCACTTTCCTTGATCGCGACGAATGGCGCTCTGACGTTTACTGCAAATGTCTTGTCGAAATCTTCAAGCGTAAAATCGTCTAGTGGCGCCATGATCGCCACGCCGGCGTTGTTGACCAGAATGTCGAGTTTTCCGAATTCCGAGACGGTTTTGCGAACTGCCGATTCAATTGCCGAAGCATCTGAACTGTCGGCTTTTATCGCCACGGTTTTGCGGCCAAGCGCTTCGATTTCCGATATGAGCGCTACGGCTTGCGTTTCTGCTCCCAAATAAGTGAAAGCGACGTTCGCTCCTTGCTGGGCCAATTTTCTCACGATGGCTGCCCCGATTCCGCGGCTTCCGCCTGTAACCAATGCTGATTTGTCGATAAGTTGTGACATGATCTTTATTTTTAAGATGAACTTCAGTGATTCGTAAACCGTTTTCTCTCTTGGTTTACAGTTACAAAGTTGCGTGTAACAACCACTTCGTTCCCTTGATAAAAAGCATAAAAAAACCTTGATAAATGTCAAGGCTTTTGGCGGTGTCGGAATTTGGATGGCTATTTTTTGACGTGGCTTCGGATGCGGCTCAAAGTCTCGGCCGAAATCCCGAGGAAAGACGCGATCATGTGTTGCGGCACGCGGTTGGCCATATCCGGATAAGTTTTGAGAAATTGGTCGTATTTTTCTTCGGCTGTGTGCATAATGTTCGAGTTGACGCGGTTTTGGAGCGAAATGAAACTGCGCTCGAGCAGATCGTACAGGAAGTTTCCCAAAGCCGGAAGTTGCATCCTGAGTCTTTGAAAGTCCTGTTTTGGAATCAGGATCACTTCGGAATCTTCGCAAGCCTCGATGTTGTAGCGCGCCGGTTCGCCCGTGACATAACTGTGGCGATCGCCCGTCCACCAGTTTTCAGGACAAAATTGGATGATGTGCTCCTGGCCTTTTTCGTCCACGCGATAGGTTCTCACAAGTCCTTTGCAAACGAAAGCGTCATATTTCCAGACATCGCCTTGTTGCAGCAAATACTGTCTTTTTCGCAATTTTCTTGTGATGGCGACCTGCTCGATCGCGGCAAAATCTTCTTGCGACAGCACAAACTTCGAATTGAAATAGGCGTAGAAAATCTCGAACATGGTCATTTTTTTAAAGTCGGATTCAGGATTTCATACCAACATTCGGGTTCGCCTTGGTGTTCGAAATTCTCTGTATGGACGAGGCCGCATTTCTCTAGCACTTTTCTCGAAGCGGCGTTTCCTGCCGAGACATACGCGTTGATTTCGGGTAAGTTCATCTTTTCGAAACCGTACGAGATCCAGGCTTTTCCGGCTTCGGTGGCATACCCTTTTCCCCAGAATTCTTCTCGTAAACGATAACCGAAGTCGTAATAGGCTTCGCGTCCGTTGGTGTTCTTTTGAAGTTTTAGGCCAGCCCAACCCAAAAATTCGTTCGTGGCTTTTTCGATCACGGCCCATCTTCCTATGCCGTTTTGCTTGTATTGTTGTTGGATGCCAGAAATGACCTGGACAATCTCGTCCTTGGACGTGACCGGATTCCTGCCCAAATAGGTATGGACGTTGGGATTTGAGTCCAGGGCAAAAAGCCCGTCGAGATCTTCTGGCCCTAACGGACGAAGCAACAGTCGCGCGGTTTGAATGTTTTCCATAGCCGAAATTTACACATTTTGGCCGTATTGCGTTAGGGATAACAGCGGCATCCTTTTGCCGAATCTAGAGAAGTGTCTAAAAAATAGTTTCCCAGCAAAAGATAAAGCGGATAGCCCGGCGCCGCAAAAACTTGAATTGGAATTGGCACTCGATTCGGCGCAACGCCCAAATCTTTAAAATCTGAATGCTTAAATTTGCAGCAAACTTCGACACATGCCCTTAATCGATTACAGCAATTTTCTCGACAAGATTTTGCCCAAACCCAAGTACAAAAAGTCTTTCCGCAATGCGAAGCAGTCTTATTTGAACCGCGTGCGTTTGGCCGTGACGCTGTTTTATTTTGGAATGGGTTACACATTTTCGTCTTGGGCGGGCCGTATTCCCGATATCAAGAACAACCTCGATTTGAGCGAAGCCGACTTGGGAACGATCTTGTTCGCGATTCCGATCGGGCAATTGATCGCGCTTCCTATCTCGGCCAAAACCGTGACCAAATACGGCAGTATCAAGGTTTCCATTATCGCGATTCTGTTTTATGCCGCGTCTTTGTGCCTGCTTGGATTTTCGCGGGAATCGTGGCAATTGGCTTTGGCGCTCGTGCTTTTTGGCGTCGCGGGCAACTTTTGCAACATCGCCGTCAATACGCAAGGTGTTTATGCCGAAGGACTTTTCCCGAAACCGATCATGGGTTCGTTTCACGGCTCGTGGAGCTTGGCCGGATTTTTCGGGGCTTTGACCGCTATGGCAATGAACGGTCTCGGACTTTCTCCGGCGATCCATTTTTGCTTTACGGCTTTGATCGTCCTGGTGATCGTGGCCACGAATTTCAAGTTTCTGGTCAAGGCCAAGCCAAGAACGGACAGCCAAAAAACCGGATTTTTCGCAAGTTTTGGCGGCATTTTGGTGTGGCTTGGCGTAATCGCGTTTTGCTGCCGAACCAGCGAGGGCGTGATGTACGACTGGAGCGGCGTTTACTTTCGCGAGGTCGTGCATGCCGATGGCGCGCTGTCGATGCTTGGCTATTCGGCGTTCATGATCACGATGACCAGCGGCCGCTTTTTGAGCGATAAATTGGTGGGAAGATTTGGCCGACGCCTGATTTTGCTCGTCAGTGGCATTACGGTTTCTTTCGGCTTGGCTTGTTCTGTCGCATTTCCTTATCTGATTCCTGCGACGCTTTCGTTCATGTTGGTCGGAATTGGGGTTTCGATGATTTTCCCGATCGTGTTCTCTATCGCCGGATCGACTCCGAATATCCCGACGAGCGCGGCTTTGACGGTCGTGACGAGCGTAAGTTTCCTTGGATTTTTGACCGGCCCGCCCGTAATCGGATACATAGCCGAACAATCGAGTTTGCGCTATTCCTTCGCTTTCGTAGCCTGTTTTGGGATTGGGATTTCGCTTTTGGTTAAATTCGTGAAAGGCATCCGATAACGCCTTTCGTATGAAAAAACTTCTTTTCTTGTCTTTGGTCTTGGTTTCTTGTTCCGATAAAAAATCTGGCAAGGAAGCTTTCTCCGGGTTTGATTCCGATTACCTCGAAGCGATCGCCCCAAACGACAAACCTCTGGACGAGGCGAAATTTGGCGATTGGCGGCAGCAACACCACGAGAAAAAACAGACTTTCGAGGACTATATTTCGGGCAGCACTTTTGTTCCCGGTGGAAACCAAAACGTGATTTATCTGCAACCTATCGGGAAATTCGATGCTGTGCAGAACAAAGCCATCGGATTGACGCGCGAGTATCTCGCCATTTTCTTCCAGCGCAAAACTGTCGTGCTTGCGGCGATTTCCGATTCGGACATTGCGTCCGATTCACGCCGACAGAACCTTGGGCACGAACAGCTCAAAACCACGTATATTCTCGACGAAATTCTCGCACCTGAAATTTCCGACGACGCAATGGCGATCATGGCGATTTCTGAAAAAGATCTTTATCCTTCGGACGAATGGAATTACGTTTTTGGACAAGCTTCTTACGAAAAACGGATCGGTGTTTCTTCGATTTATCGGTTGCAGGATGGAAATTTCGAATTGTTCGCCAGGCGTCTTATCAACGTTTCTTCTCACGAGATTGGGCACATGCTTTCGCTTCGGCACTGTCTTTTTGCCAAATGCGCGATGAACGGAAGCAACAATCTGCCGGAAACCGATAGAAGTCCGAACCGGATTTGCAGCGATTGCCAGAAGAAATTGACGTGGAATTTGCGGTATGACAACTTTAAACGCGCCTCGGAACTTTATGGTTTTATGAAAGGCCACAACCTCGGAACAGCCGATTTGCTCGGGGAAGATTTTTTGGAAGCGTCGAATTTAAGGATTCAGAAGCCGCGCTAGTTCAGTCTGGAATTCGGGATCGTCATTGAATTTCATGTGTCCGAGACCTTCAATCGTAAAGAATTTCACTTTTGGGTTTTCCTTTTTGATCTGAACCGAATTCTCATAAGCGACGATATTGTCGGAAGTGCCATGAAACATGTAAACCGGACATTCTACGTTTTTGAGGTAGTCGGAAGTCGTGAAATTGTAACGCAACAACGAGGTCGGAACCATAGGAAAACGCTTGGTCGCGATCGACGCCAGATCGAAATAGGGCGCTTGCAGGATCAGCATTTTTGGATGTTCTACAGATGATAACCATGCGGCCGGCCCGGTGCCGATCGAGAATCCCGCGACGACGATTTTTTGCTGCGGATATTTTTGGGACATCGCGACGTAAGCCGTCCTGATGTCGTTCAGAAATTCGTCCTTGTCGGTAATTTCGCCTGTGCTCTTGCCGTAACTTCTGTAGTCGAGAATGAACAGGTCGTAACCCAATTTGGTATAAACGTCGCTCATGTAACCCCAACCTTCGAGCGAGCCGCCGTTTCCGTGAAGATAGAAAACCAAGCCTTTCGCCGGTTTTTCGGTATGGAAAAGCAGTCCGTTCAAGGTTGCTTTTCCCGAAGTCGGAATGTTGACTTCCTCGAAATCGGCATCGTAATCGAATTTGTAATCTTTGGCCAAAGCCGGCGGCGGATGGAAAATGAGCTTTTCCTGGAAAAAGTACATCAAGGTCAGGATCGAGCAGTGAAGCAGTAGCAAAACTGCCAACACACGCAACGTTCTTCGTAAAAAACGTCCTTTTCTATTCTTCTTCTCCATCGTGTTCTTCGTCTTCGTCCGAATCTTCGTCATCGGGTTCGAAAAATAAAGGCTCGAGCATGATTTTGTCGGCGAGGATTTCGACTCTTTCCGTGATTTGGGTGCACGCGAAAACATATTGGGTTTTGGAAACGCTCATCGCCAGACGCAGGATTACGGCGTCGAGTCTATTCTTGAAAATGACTTCGGAATCGTCCACGGCAAAAAATCGGATGGTCGTCAAATTGAATCCGGCAGTGGAAAAAAGTGCGTTGATCTTGTGAGGCGTACCGACGATGATGTCCATTCCCACAGAAATCTGGTTTTTTTCCTCGTCGATATCGGTTTTGTCGTTTACACCGATGATCCGCAAGTCAGTATATTTGGCATATTCCGAAAAAAGCGCCATGACTTCGAGTACTTTTTCCTTGGATTCGACCACGATCAGCGCACGCGTGCTTTCGCCTTCTGCCTTTTGGAGTTTTTGGATCGTACTTATGACGAGCAAAGTCGTTTTTCCCGAACCTTTCGCGGACGAGATGACGCAATCAGCACCGCTTTTTACGGTTGAGAATGTGTCGTTTATCAATTCCCGCGCTTCGGAAAGTCCGGCTTCGATAAGCGCTTTTTGGAGATTCGGGTTTATTTTTTTCAGCTGCATTTTAGTCTTCGTTGAAATCGTCGTCTTCGTTGAAATCGTCATCGTCTGCATCTTCGGCAAAACGGAATCGGTCGAGCGATTGCCAGTACTTGTCTTTGTAGATGTGATAGTCGACTTCGAGAACGTTGGCAAAGTTGGACAAAACTTCTGAAACAATCTTCGAAGATTCTCGGAATTCCTTGCATGCGAAGTAAATTTCGCATGAATTGTCTCCGGTTTCACGCCCGACGTTCAGATATCCATCGGCATCCTGAAGATGATCCATGAGTGATTGCTCGAGTTCGTTGATCAGCGCATAGTCGCCGGTGTCAGGCATTCCGTTGAAATCGTCGCCATTGTAGGCAATTTCGATCCGGATGATCCACGGATGCGAGGCTTTTGCGTCCCACTCGAGCAGATCTGTGTTGAAAAGTGCGATCAGCGGCGTGCCGTCTTCGAGTTGGGATTGATAGGTCGCGTAGGCGTCTTCCTCTGTATTCCGCCTTGTGCCATCGTACTTTTCGACGAATTCCTTCTCGCGCCACAGCAGGTATTCCTTTAGTTTTTCCATCGGAATGATCTCGGCCCAAGCTTCGGGCTCCGGAATGACCTGAACCGAATCGAGCATCGTGATGGCGTTGAGTTCGCCCAGGAAATTGTCCAGGAAAATATAAATCCCGTTTGTGATCGAGCTCGCGTTCGACTCGTCTATTCCCGGATAGATCACCGAAATATCGATCTCGTCCGGACGGCTTTCGGTTTGGTTTACCACAAACGACAGGTCGCGTCTCGAGAAAATGTGGCCGTCGAAATCGATGCTCGCCTCGAACGTCGCGGGTTTCAAGGCCGTGAATCTCCAGCGTTTGAGACTGGGCGCGGCCGCGATGAGTTCTTCGGTGAAGACGACGTTCTTGATTGATCCGTCTGGCGAGAAGATTACCTCGGCAGTTTCCCCGTCGTGCATTCCGGCCATCAGGAAAATGGCGTTGTTGATTTTGTTCAGCTGAAAAAAAACCTTGTCGAGAAAGTTCTTTTCGACTTCTTCGTGACTCTTGAGGATTTTGAAAAAGGCCTTTTCATTTTGGAGGAACCAGTTCCAGAAATCTTCGTATGAGTTTATTTGGGGATCTTTGTTCTTGAAGATGTTTAGCATAGGGTGGCGCGGAGTTTGCAACTCCGCGTAGGTGTTTTCGTTTTTGTAAAACGGAAGTCACAGACTTCCTCACACAACTCGCGAAGTCAAAGACTTCGCTACTTACTGGCAAATAAAGTAACATCACTCTCCGAAATCTCGCTCCCGCCCAAAATAATAAGACGCTCCACGACATTGCGCAACTCCCGAATATTCCCGGTCCAATCGTACTCCTGAAGCAACTTCAAAGCCGCTTGCGAAAAGCGCTTGGTTTCCTTGCCTTGCTCCTCGCCTATCTTGTACGCAAAATGTTCTACCAACAAAGGAATGTCGTCGCGCCTGTCGTTCAAAGCCGGAACTTTTATGAGAATCACCGCCAATCGATGGTACAGATCCTCGCGGAAACGACCTTCGGCGATTTCCTGTTTCAGATCTTTGTTCGTCGCGGCAATCACGCGCACATCGACCTTGATTTCCTTTTCGTCCCCGACTCTCGAGATTTTGCTTTCCTGGAGCGCGCGCAAAACTTTCGCTTGTGCCGACAAACTCATATCGCCAATCTCGTCCAGGAAAATCGTGCCTTTGTCAGCGGCCTCGAATTTGCCGGCGCGATCTTTTACCGCCGACGTAAAAGCGCCTTTCACATGCCCGAACAATTCGCTTTCGATAAGCTCTGACGGAATCGCGGCACAATTTACCTCGATCAAAGGATTGTTCGCGCGCTCGCTTTTCTCGTGCAGCCAATGCGCGACGAGTTCTTTTCCTGTTCCGTTTGGGCCGGTTACAAGTACGCGTGCCTCGGTTGGAGCTACTTTTTCTATGATTTCCTTGATGTGGTTGATGGGTTCCGAAGTGCCTATCATCTCATAGTTGCGACTGACTTTTTTCTTGAGGATCTTATTCTCGACGACGAGCTGTTTTTTGTCGAGCGCGTTTCTCACGGTATTCAACAGTCGGTTGAGATCTGGCGGTTTCGAAATGAAGTCGAAAGCACCGAGTTTCATCGCGTAGATCGCGGTTTCCATATCGCCGTGACCCGAAATCATGACCATCGGGATTTCAGGCTTGATCTTTTTTACGGCTTCAAGCAGTTCGACGCCGTCCATTTTGGGCATTTTGATGTCGCACAAAACCAGATCGTAATCGGTGGCTTTTATTTTTTCGAGACCTTGCACGCCGTCTTCGGCTTCTTCGACTTTATACGTGTCGCTTTCTTCGGAAAGGATTTTCCCGAGGACGCGTCTAATGGCGGCTTCGTCTTCTATAAGGAGTATTTTGGACATTTTGGTTTGAGAATGAGATGATTCGGAAATTTGGAAATGCGGTTCCTTGGCTTCGCTTGGAACCCTTTTGGGGAATTTACAAAAGTTCTGCCAAAACGCCGCGTTAAGGATTCGTCAAAAGTTTTTTTGTGGCTTTTTGTTTGTTGTTCAATATTCGTTGTTCGTTATTCGTTGTTCGTTGTTCGTTACTCATTATTCAATTCGAAATTGAAAATATGAAATCTTTGAACAACGAATGTTGAATAACGAATGTTGAATGTTGAACAACGAATGTTGAATGTTGAATGTTGAACAATTGACTAGCCCGGATGCAGTGAAAAGCGTTTCGAACCAAAACCCGATTTGACGCCGCGGCAAAAGAGCGACCAAAGGAAGCTCCTTTTGTGCGTTGCGGCAAACGGGTTTTGGAAGAAACCTTGGAGCAAGCAGCCGGAAATAGCTTCCTTGAAAAAGTGGCAGAGGCAGAAAAAAATAGTGGCAGTGGCAGTTACTAAGCCGAAATACTGTGCCCTAAAAAGATGTACGTCTGGCTGCGGCGGCTGGTACTGGTACTGCTACTGCTACTGCTACTGCTACTGCTACTGCTACTGCTACTGCTACTGCTACTGCCACTGCTACTGCTACTGCTACTGCTACTGCCACTGCCACTGCGATCTGCGATCTGCAACTGAACTACTCCGAATACCGCACCCACTTAAACATCTCTTTCCAAGTCGGTTTTTTGCCATACATAAGGATTCCGATGCGGTAGATTTTGGCGGCGAACCATACGACTCCAAAGAAAGTCGCGAACAAAATTCCCATCGAGAGCGCGATTTGCCACCAAGGCACGCCAAACGGAATCCGCATGAGCATCACGATTGGAGACGTTAGCGGAATCATCGAAAATGTCGTGGCGACCGTGCCGTGCGGATCGTTTATGACCGTAAAAACGCCAATGTAAACGGCAAACATGAGTGGCATGATGATCGGGAACATGAATTGCTGGGAATCTGTCTCGCTGTCGACGGCGGCTCCGATGGCGGCGTAAAACGAGCTGTACAGGAAGTATCCGCCAATGAAATAAACGACGAACGAGAAGATCAAAGTGCCAACCGGAAGCGTCCAAATCGCGTTCATGTACGTTTGGATTCCGGTCGCGTTCTGGGCTTCGGCAATCATTTCGGGCGAAACATTACTGGACGGGGCGACGTTGAAGAAAACCGACGAAATCAGGAGTAAAGTCATTCCGATAATCGCCCAGATAAGGAATTGCAAAACGCCGGCAAGCGATGTCCCGATGATCTTTCCCAGCATCAACTGAAAAGGTTTTACGGATGAAATGATGATCTCGATGATGCGGTTCGTCTTTTCCTCGATCACCGAACGCATGACCATATTTCCGTAAATGATGATGAACATCATGATGAGATAGCCGAAAGCGCATCCGATAAAAATCTTGATCTCGTTGAAATATTTGAGCCCGGCCTCGCCCGATGATTTGGACAATCCGATCTCGACATTCGATTTCGCGTTTCGTATCTGGGTCGTATCGAGCTTCGCGTTGACGTAATTCGTCTCGGTGATTTTCGTCGCGATGATGTCTTCGATATTCGACACGAACGCGATTCCGGGATCGTCGTCAGAATAATATCTTATGTTTTTTTCGAGGTTCTTGTTGTCGGCCACTTTCGGGATGTACAGAACGCCTTCGTAAGCGCCCGAGGCCACGCTGTCGCGCAATGCCTTCACGGGAATCGCCGATTTGTCTTCGTACTTGAAGTCTTTGTCGCTTTTGAATTCGGTCGCGAAAAGTCCGGTTTCGTCGTGGATCGCGACTTTTTTGACATCGGCCTGGATCGAACTCAGATATCCGATTAGGAAAGCGATGCCCGCAAACAAGAACGGACTCAGGAAAGTCATCACTATAAAGGACTTGTTGCGGACCTTGGCGATGAACTCGCGTTTGATGATCAGGGAAATGGCGCTCATGAATGCAGGACTTCAGATGGATTGTTGGACGTTACGGTCTGGATGAAAATGTCGTTCACGCTTGGGATTTTCTCTACGAAATGCGTGACTTGTCCGCGGTTGGTCAAGAGCGACAAAAGTTCGTTCGGACGCGAATTCCCAATTTGGATGCTGAGTTTCAACTCGTCGTTGAGCGAGCGGAAATCGGCTTGGGAAACCATGAATTTCTGGGTCAGGTCATACATCAGGCCTTCGACATTGTCAGTCAGGATTCCGACCTCGAAATTTTGTGTCCGATATTTTCGCTTGACATCGATGAGTTTTCCGTCGATGAGTTTGTTCGATTTGTGGATGAGCGCGATGTCGTCGCACAATTCCTCGACCGATTCCATTCTATGTGTCGAGAAAATGATGGTCGTGCCTTGTTTCTTGAGTTCGAGAATCTCGTCCTTGATGATATTGGCGTTCACCGGATCGAATCCTGAAAAAGGTTCGTCGAAAATGAGCAGTTTCGGCTTGTGCAAAACCGTCACGACGAACTGTATTTTTTGGGCCATTCCCTTGGAAAGTTCCTGGATTTTCTTGTTCCACCAACCTTTTATCTCGAGCCTGTCGAACCAATATTCAAGTTGCTGTTTCGCCTCATGCTTTGACAGACCCTTGAGTTGCGCCAGATAAAGGCATTGCTCGCCGACTTTCATCGACTTGTAAAGCCCGCGTTCCTCTGGCATATAACCGATTTGGGAAATGTGCTTCTGGCTCAGTTTTTCCCCATCGAGCAACACTTCTCCCGAATCTGGAAAAGTGATTTGGTTGATGATTCTGATAAGGGAGGTCTTTCCGGCTCCGTTCGGACCCAAAAGCCCGTAAATGCTGCCTTGCGGCACGGAAAGCGAAACGGAATTCAAGGCGGTGTAGTCGCCGTATTGTTTTACGACGTTCCTTGCTTCGAGGATGTTGGACATGGTGGTTTTTTATTGTTGTAAAGGTAATGAAATGCGAAGAGGTTTGCGTTTTGTTTGACTTGCTACACTGAAAAAAATAAACTTCTTTTTTTGTTTTTTTGCCGGCTGCGCCGTCACCGCTTTGCTTTGCTTTCGCCGCCGGCTGCGCCGTCGATGCTGATACTTTTTTTCGCCGGCTGCGCCGTCGCTGGCTTTTAATTTCTTTCGTCGCCTTCCGCGGGACTACTTTTGCTTGGCCGCAAAAGTAGCAAAAAGGCCTTGCGGCTGAACCAAAAACGCGACCTGACAGCCTTGAAATTTGGAAAAGAGGCGAACAACGCACTGTACCGTTGACGCCTCTTTTTTCCCAAATTCCAAGACGTCAGGTGCCCGCGTTTTGTGCTTAGGCCGCGGACTAATTGGAAGTATATATTTGCTTTTTAGCTTGCTTCGCTGCGCTAAAAACGGCTCCGTAGGAATTTTTTGGGTTTTGAGAACTTTCTGGTTGTCTCCGTAGCGAAAAACAGGTGTGTCTTTGACGGAAACAATCGGTTGGCTTTGATTGGGAATCTTGGGTTTCGACTACGAAAATGCGGCTTACTACGACTTTCGTTTGTTTGGAACCACAGGCTATCGAGCCAGAAGTTTCCGGTGACGACGTTATGGAAACGATTCTGGCGATTGAGGAAATTTGGTGTTCGGAGCCACATTTTTCCAAAGCGCTAGCGGAGGAAATCGAGGCCCGAGCAGATAGCAAGTCGTTTCACAAAAATCTCCGGGCCCGAAGATTCAACAAAGTTAAAAATGTCAATAGATACTTTCCGATCAGTCCGGCATTTGAGCGTTTTGGCGGGCACCTGACGTCTTGGAAATTCGCGACCCGAGCAACGCGAACTGACGGAGCTTGCGTAGTAAATTAAAGGCTGTTTGAGCGACCCAAAAAGTTTCTCGTACCCAAAAAGTCTCCGCGAGTTCCTTTAATTCCCGAATTTCCAAGGCTGTCAGGTCGCCAAAATCGGTCGTGCCGCGCGCCTTTTTGTTACTTTTGCGGCGAGGCAAACCGAGGAACGAGGTTCACTGAAACCGTTAAAAAAAAATAAAAATCAATGAAGTAAAAGTAAGCCCCGCTGGCAGGCGACGAATCAAAATCAAAGCCTGCGACGGCGCAGCCGGCGAAAAACCCCAAACGAGCGCAGCTCGTTCTCTGCGGCTCGAGAGCGAAAGGTTTCGGTTTCACAGAAAATTGTGGAGAAAACAGATTTTGCGGCTAAAAGAATTAGCCCGGATGACGGCAACTAGCCTTTTGCAGAAAAAACCGAGCTTTTCTTAGTTTAAAACAGCGACCAACGGAAGCTCGTTTTAAACTTTAGAAAAACCGGTTTTTGCAAAAAAGCTAGTGCCAGTCAGCCGGACCCGAGCTTCTAAAAAGCGAACTGGCGCAAGCAAAAAGCTCCCAAAAAAAAATTTAAAAGCAAAAAAAAACCCACCCTTATTTGCACAAGGATGGGAAAAATTGCTATGAAAAAGAAATTACTAGTTACCTAGTAACACCGTCAAAAATAAAAATGTTTTTTCAATTACGAAAACATATCCTTGACTTTTTCAAAAAAAGATTTTTCAGACTTTTCCGGTGAAGGCGCAAAGCTTTGGTCGTTCAGCGATTTTTCGAAAAATTGCTTTTGGTCCTTGGTCAATTCGCGTGGCGTCCAAACGTTTACGTGAACCAGCAAATCGCCCGTTCCATAGCTGTTCAGGCTTGGAATGCCCTTGCCTTTGAGTCGTAATATCTTACCGGATTGGATGCCTTCCTCGAGCTTGATCCTGACTTTTCCGTTTACGGCGTCGATGTCTTTCGAGATGCCCAAAACCGCTTCCGGGAAACTGATGTAAAGGTCGTAATGCAGGTTTTCGCCCTCGCGCTTCAAGAATTCGTGCTCGACTTCCTCGATTGCGACGATCAAATCGCCCGGAACGCCGTTGCCTGGAGCGTCGTTTCCTTTGTTGGAGACTTTGAGTTGCATTCCGTCAGAAACGCCTGCGGGAATTTTGATCGATACCGTTTCGTCTTCGGCAATCATTCCGAAAGCGTCGGCGTCTTTTGGCTTGTTGTCGATGATTTGTCCGATGCCTTGGCACTGCGGACAAGTCGCCGCCGACTGCATGCGACCAAGAATCGTGTTGGTCACGCGCATCACCTGGCCTTGTCCATTACAGGTTGGGCAGGTTTTGTAAGTGACGCCTTTCGCCTGAACTTTTCGCTTGACCTTGACTTTTTTCTCGGTTCCGTTTACGATTTCCTCCAAAGTCATCTTGACCTTGATGCGAAGGTTGCTACCCTTGGCGCGACGTTGTTGGCCGCCGCCGAAACCACCTCCGAATCCGCCGCCGAAGGCCGATCCGAAAATATCACCGAACTGGCTGAAAATGTCGTCCATGTTCATGTGTTGTCCGCCGCCGAAACCACCGCCGCCGCTAAAAGCCTGGTGTCCGAATTGGTCGTATTGCTGGCGTTTTTGTGGGTCGCTCAAGATTTCGTACGCTTCGGCTGCCGTCTTGAAATTTTCCTCAGCCTGCTTGTCGCCCGGATTTTTATCAGGGTGAAACTCTATCGCTTTCTTGCGGTAGGCTTTCTTGATTTCGGCCGCATCGGCTTGTTTGGAAATCCCGAGTATTTCGTAATAGTCTTTTTTCATCTTCGTTGGCTGAAAACTTGTTTGTTTAGCTGTCTTTCGGCATTAAGCCTGGTATTTTGGGCAGATTATTGTCCGGTGACGACTTTGGGGAAACGGATGATCTTGTCGCCCAATTTGTAGCCTTTTTCGATCACGTCGACGATTTTGCCTTTCATGTCCGGCATCGGGATTTGTGTTATGGCTTCTGCAAAATCGGCGTCGAATGTATCGCCAGTATTCACTTCGACCTGCTCCAAACCTTTGGATGTCAACGTATTCTTGAATTTGTCGTGTATCAAAGAAACACCTTTCAGCAGGTTTTCGTCTCCCGATTTCCCAATTTCCGCGACAGCGCGATCAAAGTCGTCAAGAACCGGCAAAAGCGCCAGCAGAACTTCCTGATTGGCCGTCTTGTAAAGCTCGACACGCTCTTTGGCGTTGCGTTTCTTGAAATTCTCGAATTCGGCAAAAAGGCGCAGGAACTTGTCTTTTTCCTTGCCAAGATCTTCGCGAAGTTGCTCCTCGACTGTCAATTGGTCAACAATTACTTGTTCGCCGTTGGCATTCGCCTCTAGTGTCGTCTCGTCGAATTCGGGTGTATTGTCGTTTATGTTTTCTGTGCTATCTGTTGCCATTGCTGGTATTTTTGATTTTTTGCGTTCTGGGTTTCGCATCGGTTCCGGCGTTCGGAACCGCGATTTTTCGCGAGGTTGCAAAAGTAATTCCAAAAGCGGATAAATGTCAAATTGTCACGGAATTTTATTTTGAGGCGGATAGATGATAGCGAATTCCATCGGTTCCATTTTCGCTGAATTTCCGCCAGCTGTTTTTCTGTCGGACGCAAACAATAAATCCTTAAATTGAAATTGCGATAAACAACTGAACATGAACGAAGAACAAAATTCAAGACGGGATGCGATCCAAAAGCTAAGTCTGTTTTCGGCGGCGCTTTTTTTGCCGTTGACTTCTTGCGACAATCCGAAAAAGGAAATACAATCAAATTCCAAACCGACAAAGGCGCCGTTGCCTTTTCTGATTCCGCCCAAAGCGACCCTGGAAGTTGGCCCAATGGGAAGCAACATGAGAACCTTGATCCGCAGCGAACAGACCAACAGGCAATTTTCGTGCGTGGAAGCGGTTCTGGCTCCCAAAAAAATGGCGGGCTCGCCTCACAAACACGACGATCTCGACGAACTCATGTATTTCATGGAAGGCACGGCGTCGATTCTAATGGGCGAAGAAGTCGTAGAAGTTACTGCCGGAAGCTGGCATTTGCGCCCTAGAGGAATCGTTCACGTGGTCTGGAATTCGGGAAATGAAAATTTGCGACTGATCGACATGTATTGCAATCAGAACTTCGAGGAGTATCTGGAGGAATTGTACCACAAGATAATCCCGGATGCCATTGCGCGAAACGTGTCTTTTAACGATCCGAAAATTGCCCGACGCGTAGCCGAGCTTGACAAACAATTCGGGCTTACGTATTACCACGAAAAAAGCGAACCTTTGATGAAGAAATATGGATTGACGACTTGAATTTCCTGCGCGTGCCAGGCTTAGATTCCATCGAAATGCAACGGTTGAAAAAATTATGGAAATTTCCACCACTATTTCGATTTCGTTTCCTTATGTTTGTTTTTAGAAGAAAATTATTAATTCACCTAGTAATAGAAAAAGCTCCGCGACAAACGGAGCTTTTTTTATTTGAGAAGATTTTCGAGTGCGGGTTCGAGGTGTTCATAATGAAATCGGAAACCTTGGTTGTTGGTGCGTTCGGGCCTCACTTTTTGGCTCAGGAACAACAATGTCGACATTTCGCCCAACATCAATTTGAGCAACCATTCGGGTAAATTGGGCAGGAAGAAGGGTTTGCCGAGGACTTTTGCCGTAAGCTTGACGAAATCTTCGTTTGACACCGGATGCGGAGCAACAGCATTGAAAACGCCTTCCCAACTTTCCTCGATTGCGGCTATGTACATTTTTACCAAGTCGTCGATGTGGATCCAGGATTGCCATTGTTTCCCGCTTCCGAAAGCGGCTCCAAAACCGAATTTGACGGGTTTCGCGACTTCCTGCAACATTCCGCCTTCGCGTGCCAAAACCAAACCTGTCCGTATTTTCGCGACTTTCAATCCTATGGCCGAAAAACGGTCGGCGGCGGCTTCCCACTTTTTGACCACGCAGCCAATGAACGAAGCCTCGAGGTCTTTTGACTCCTCGTTGTGGTAGATCGACAGGCTGTCCTCGTAGATTCCGATGGCCGATGCAGACACGAATTGCTTGACTTCGTTTGGATTTTCCTTAAGTAATTTGAGCAATAGATTTGCCGACAGTACACGGCTTTCGACAATTTCCTTTTTGTAATCGCGCGTCCATCTTTTGGAAATGTTGGCTCCGGCCAAGTGCACGATCGCAGTCACGCCTTCTAGACATTTTTCGTCTATGATCTCGTTTTCCAGATTCCAGAAAAAACCTTTGTAGTGCGGCTCGTTCCTGATTTCCGCTTTTTTTGTCGTAAGGTAATTGACATCGATTTGATGGGACGCGAGCCTGGCGCAAAGTTGCCTGCCGATAAGTCCCGTAGCGCCCGTAACCAATACTTTCATTTTGAGTGGTGTTTTGCTTAAAGGTACGTGCGAATGCGAATCGCGACGGGCAAAGGAACGTTAATTGTCAAGTTTTTAACGCTGTTTCGCCTTGAGCGTCCACTCGAAATCCATGACAGAAACCTGCTCGCCTTTTTCGTTTACGGCAATCGATTGCATCCAACACGTTACGCCCTCTCCGGTTTCGGCCGCTTGGTTTATCGCCTTTCTGATTTTGTCCCCGTCGTTGCACGTGAAAGTGATGCGTCCGATGGCTTTTTTGGTGAACGAGGCCTTGTTTGTCGCAACCAGCATGGAGATTTTTTGTCCCGATTCCTTGATGTGTCCGATGACAAGCGCACCTGTGGATAACTCGGCGGCCATCGCCTGAACTGCGAAATACATTGAGTTGAACGGGTTTTGGTTGATCCATCTGAATTTGACCGATGTGATGCATTTTTCCGAATCGATTGCCTTCACGCGAACGCCACACAAGAACGCCGACGGTAATTTGAAGAACAGGAATTTATTGAGTTGACTGGCTGAAAGACGCATAAACACTAGTGATTTAAGGCTAAGATACGCAAGTTTGGACCATTTCTGAACTTCGAATATTTGTTAACTTTTTGTTAATTATTAGTACTATGCAAAACAAGATACTGTCTTTCGTATATATATTTGCATAAGAAATTACTAGGTCATCGGAAAACAATCATCGGATTGAAAGAATCTGACAACCGGAAAATCTGAAAAATCAATCAAATCATCAATCACAATGGAATCATCAGCAACAAAAAGTCAAGCCATGTTAGTGCACTTGAGCACTTTCGCCCAATGGTTTTTTCCTTTCGGGAATTTTATTTTCCCGCTCGTGATCTGGAGTCTCAAAAAAGATTCGAGATATATCGATCACCACGGACGCCAGTCGATCAACTTTCAATTGAGCCTTTTGGTCTACACGATCGCACTTGCCATCATCGCCATCCCGATTTTGCTCTTCACGATTTTCAAGCACGTGCCTTTTCGCGCCATGATCAACGACGAGAGCTTTCACACGAATCTTTCGCCGGAGAATATTTCCGGAGTCGTGATTCTGGCAATCATCGCCGCGGTTTTGTTCTGCTTCATGAAAGTGGCCGAATTTTTCCTGGTGATCTATGCATCGGTAAAAACGATGGACGGCGACTACTACAAATACCCGCTTTGCATCCCATTTTTGAGAAACGTCGAACCTTTATCGGATAAAAATCCAACCGCGACCACAGATACAATCGATTCCAACGGAGTTCAATCATCATCAGAAAACGAAAAAACCGTCGGGTGAAACGCATCATTCCATCTGACAAACCAGTATTTATCCTGACTTAATCAATCGGGGAAACCAATTCCAGAACGTCAATCATTCCGACTTAATCAATCGGGAAATCAATCAAAAAACGACCATGTTAAAAATCATCACCAAGCTGAGCATGCTTCTCATGGGAGCTTTAGCGCAAATCACCGGACAGGCGCCACGAAGCGACTTGACCAAAGCGGAAACAACAACCGTAAAAGTTGTCCGAATGAAAAAGAGTACCAATGTCATTTCGGCCAAAACGACAACTTTCACAAGGCCGACCCAAACCTTAATCGTCACATCATGAATATCGAAAACACAAAAGCCCAGATGCGAAAAGGTGTGCTCGAGTTCTGCATTCTAAGCGTCCTTCGCGAAAAGGAAGCCTATACATCGGAAATTCTCGAAACATTGAAAAGCGCCAAATTGCTTGTCGTGGAAGGCACTGTCTATCCGCTTCTCACAAGGCTGAAAAACGATGGACTTCTCACCTATCGCTGGGAAGAATCGACTTCTGGTCCGCCCAGAAAATACTACGGACTCACAGAAACCGGCAAAATCTTCCTCAATGAATTGAACGGAACCTGGACAGAGCTTTCAGATGCCGTAAACATAATCACCAATCAAAAAACGCAATCATGAACAAGACTGTAAATATCAACCTAGGTGGCTCATTCTTCCATATAGACGAAGATGCTTACCAGAAACTGAGCCGATACTTCGAGGCTATCAAGCGTTCGCTGAACAACTCGAACGGACAGGACGAGATCATCAAGGACATCGAGATGCGCATCGCCGAGATCATTTCCGAAAAACACAACCACTCCAACCAAGTGATCAATTCAAGGGAAGTCGACGAAGTCATCACGATCATGGGACAACCCGAGGATTACCGTCTCGAAGACGATGGCGAACCTGCAAAAGCTTCGGTTGCTTACGATCAAATGGCGCCGCGTCGCATGAAAAAGTTGTACCGCGACACGGAGAAAGGCATGATTGGCGGCGTGGCGACCGGTTTGGGACATTACTTCGGAATTGACTCGGTCTGGATCAAAATCTTGTTTCTTGTATTCGTTTTCGCTGGTTTCGGAACCGGAATCATCGCCTATTTCGTGCTTTGGATCGTCACTCCGGCCGCAGTCACGACTGCCGAGAAACTTGAGATGAGAGGCGAACCCGTAAACATTTCGAACATCGAGAAAAAAGTGCGGGAGGAATTCGACACCGTATCCGAAAAAATCAAGAATGCCGATTACGGACAAGTAAAAACCGGAGCCGAAAAGTTCGCCAACTCGATCCTCGAAGTGCTGGGAAAGATCTTTCTCGCGTTCGCTAAAGTGCTGGGCGCGATCATCGTGGTTTTCTCTGCCGGAATGTTGATCTTGGGCGTCATCAGCTTGTTCACGCTTGGTTCGTCGAGTCTGATTTCACTGCCTTGGGAAAAATATGCCGAAGCCGTAAATTATACAGATGTGCCGATTTGGGCAGTCGGAACGCTTGGTTTCGTTGTGCTCGGAATTCCAACATTCTTCCTTTTCATCCTCGGACTCAAATTGTTGGTCAAGGATCTGAAATCGATCGGAAACATCGCCAAATACACGCTTTTGGCACTTTGGTTGATCGCTGTCGGAATCGCCATCACACTTGGCGTCAAACAAGCGACCGAAATTGGTTATGACGGAAAGAAAGTCGAAAAACACGAGATCATGATCGCCAAAGGCGACACGCTTTATGTGAAGTTCCGATTCAACGACTACTATGCCAAAGACATCGACCACAGGCACAATTTCGTTTTCGTGCAGGACGAGAAAGGCCGCGACGTGATCTATTCGAACAACGTCCATATCGAAGTCCTGAAAACGGACGAGGTTTTCCCTTACGTGCAGATCGAGAAAGTAGCCCACGGACGCTCATTGTCTGACGCGAGAAAGCAGGCCGAAAAAATCAAATATCATTTCACGGTTGACGGAAATCGCCTAACTTTAGACAATTATCTGCTTACGGAACTCGACGACAAATTCCGCGACCAAGAGGTGAAAATCTACCTTTATGTGCCCGAAGGAATGTATTTCAAACCCGATCAAAGCATGCAGAATTTCGATTGGAGCGACGACAATTTCTTCAATCTTCACTGGTCTGGCGATTACGATTACCTGGTCCAGAAAAACAAGGTGATCTGTTTGAACTGTCCGCCTGAGGACATGGATGTCTATGACGAGAACGGAGAACCGATAGACGTTGACATGGATGTCGACATGGATGTGGACGTGGATTCCGATACGATCTTCAACAACGAGAACGCGACGATCCTCAAAGCTGACGACAAAGGCGTGATCATCAGAGCCACAGACAAGAATACAGGTAAGAAAACCAGCCTTAAAATGGACGAAAACGGAGTAATCATCAAATCTGAATAAAATGAAAAACATCGTCAAATCAATCACCACAATCGCAGCGGCACTCGCCTTTTTGACAACGAGCTCCTGCGTGCAATTCAACGATAACGAAATCGTCGGAAGCGGAAACGTCAAGACCGAAACCCGCAAAATCAACGGGCCGTTCGACTCGGTAAAATCAGAGCGCGGACTTGATGTCGTGATCGTCCAATCGGACGAAGTGAGTGTGGTGATTGAGGCCGATGATAACCTGTTGCCCAAAATCGAGACCAAACTCGACGGAAAAACGCTCGTGATCACAACCGAGTTCAACAGTTACTCGAACGTGAGTTCCAAGAAAATCACGGTAAAAATGCCGACGATAAAAGGGCTTGAAGCCGAAAGCGGATCGACCATGACTTCTGAAGGCAACCTGAGAAGCGAAAAACTCGAGCTCACGAGTTCCAGCGGATCGAACCTCAAAGTCTCGGTAGAAGCCGACAAACTCACCGCCGATTCCTCAAGTGGAAGCGGAATCGAAGTCTCGGGCAAAGCGTTGAACTTCTCTACGTCATCCTCAAGCGGCAGCCACGTTACCGCGGGTGATCTTCTTGCCAATGAAATCGCCGCCGATGCGAGTTCGGGAAGCTCGATACTCGTGCATCCGATTTTGAAGCTTTCTGGAGAAGCTTCCAGTGGCGGGTCTGTTAAGTATAATAATGAGCCGAAGTCTTTTACTAAAGATGAGAGTTCTGGCGGAAGCGTTTCCAAAGAATAATTTTTTTTACGGATTTTTTCTCTCGAAGCGTGATAAAAAATGAGCTTTGCTCGTTTTGTGTTTGCGGCAGCTTCGCTGCCGGATGTTGTAGTTCGTCGCCTGTCCGGCGGGGACTTCTTTTACTTCATTGATTTTTATTGTTTTTTAAAGGTTTCAGTGAACCTCGTGCCTCGGTTTGTCTGGCAACAAAAGAAGCAAAAATGCCTTGCGGCTGAACCAAAAACGCGACCTGACAGCCCCAAAAATTCGGAAATGAAAAAAAACTCGCCGGAAACTGCTTTTTCGCCGGAAACTCCATTGTGGCTCAAACAGTTTTTCATTTCTGCGAATTTTCGTGACGTCAGGTGCCCGCGTTTTGTGCTTAGGCCGCGGACTAATCGGAAGTGTCTATTTGCTTTTTAGCTTGCTTCGCGGCGCTAAAAATTGGCTCCGTAGGAAAATTGTCAGTTTTGAGAACCTTCTGGTTGTCTCCGTAGCGAAAAACAGGTGTGTCTTTGACGGACACAATCGGTTGGCTTTGATCGAAATCCTGAGTTTCGACGTTGGCAAGAAAATGCGACCTCAGACGAGATTTGGATGTTCCGGACTCGGGGTTTTCAAAGCCAGAAGTTTCCGGTGACGACGTTATGGATACGATTCTTGCGATTGAGGAAAGAAGGTGTTTCGGAGACACATTTTTCCAAAGCGCTAGCGGAGGAAAATGTCAATAGACACTTTCCGATTAGTCCGGCATTTGAGCGTTTTGGCGGGCACCTGACGTCTTGGAAATTCGCGGAATTAAAGGCTGTTTGAGCGACCCAAAAAGGTTCTCGTACCAAAAAAGTCTCCGCGAGTTCCTTTAATTCCCGAATTTCCAAGGCTGTCAGGTCGCCAAAATCGGTCGTGCCGCGCGCCCTTTTGTTACTTTTGCGGCGAGGCAAAAGTAAGCCCCGCTGG
>NZ_SEBR01000036.1 GCF_004295795.1 Flavobacterium sp.
GCCGCAAGGCCTTTTTGCTACTTTTGCGGCCAGGCAAACCGAGGAACGAGGTTCACTGAATCCTTTAAAAAACAATAAAAATCAATGAAGTAAAAGTAGTCCCGCGGAAGGCGACGAACAACAACACAGGCAGCGCAGCTGCCGCAAACACCAAAAAAAGCGCAGCTTTTTTATTTACGCTCCGTGAGTGAGATTATTTCAGTAAACACATAAAGTAATAAAGGAAAAAGATTTTGCGGCTAAAAGAAAAATAGCCCGGATAACGGCAACTAGCCTTTCGCAGAAAAAACCAACTTTTTCTTAGGTTGCGACAGCGACCGCAGGAAGCTCGTCGCAACCTCTAGAAAAACCGGTTTTTAAAAGAAAGCTAGTGCCAGGTTAGCCGGAAAAAGCTCCAAAAAATTTTGCAATAAAAAACCCGACATAACATCGGGTTCCAATATCAAAAAAAAGGCAAAATCAAACCTTCATAATCTCGGCTTCTTTGACCGTAAGCACTTCATCGATCTTCTTGATAAAAGCGTTTGTAAGACTTTGTACTTCTTCTTCGGCGGACTTGCAAATGTCCTCAGAAGTACCGTCTTTCTCAAGTTTCTTGATCTCTTTATTCGCTTCCTGGCGCGCGTTTCGAATCCCGATTTTGGCATCTTCGGCTTCAGATTTGGCCTGTTTTACCAAATCGCGTCGGCGTTCCTCAGTGAGCGGCGGAACGGAAATGATCACAGTATCGCCATTGTTCATTGGGTTGAAACCGATGTTTGCAATCATGATCGCTTTTTCGATCGGGTGCAACATGTTCTTTTCCCAAGGCGTTACCGTGATGGTACGCGCGTCCGGAACCGCGATGTTCGAGACTTGTGAAAGCGGCGTTTGCGATCCGTAGTAATCTACGAAAACGCCTCCAAGCATCGCCGGAGTAGCTTTGCCTGCGCGGATGTTCAAAAATTCCTTCTCCAGGTGAGCGATCGAGCCCGCCATGGATTCTTCAGTGCTTTCTAAAATAAAATCGATTTCTTCAGTCATGTTTTAATGCTTTAGGCAATAAGCTTCTGTACTTTTTCCAATTATCCCTGAACGACGGTCCCGATGTTGTCGCCTTGGCAAATCTTGAGCAGATTGCCTTCCTTGTTCATATCGAAAACCACGATCGGCAAATTGTTTTCCTGGCTCAAAGTGAATGCGGTGGTGTCCATGACGTTCAGGCCTTTCGACAAAACTTCGGCAAATGTCAACTCGTCGTATTTGGTTGCCGATGGATCTTTCTCAGGATCGGCCGTGTAAATTCCGTCTACGCGAGTGCCTTTGAGGATCACGTCGGCGTGAATTTCGACGCCTCTCAAAACGGCGGCCGTATCGGTCGTGAAATAGGGATTTCCGGTTCCGGCTCCAAAAATCACGATTCGGTTTTTCTCGAGATGACGCACCGCGCGACGCTTGATGTAAGGTTCGGCTATGGCTTCGATTTTTAGGGCGGTTTGCAGACGTGTGAGCATTCCGGCGTCTTCGAGAGCGCCTTGCAACGCCATTCCGTTGATAACCGTGGCCAACATTCCCATGTAATCGCCTTGTACGCGGTCCATTCCATTGCTGGCTCCGGCCACGCCTCGGAAAATATTTCCTCCGCCAATCACGATCGCGATTTCGACGCCTTGGTCGTGGATCGACTTGATATCATTGGCATATTCGGCCAGACGCGCTGGGTCGATTCCGTATTGACGGTCGCCCATCAACGCTTCTCCGCTGAGTTTGAGGAGGATTCTTTTGTACTTCATAATTTTGGTAGAGTTGTGCAAATATAGAGATATTCCGACGTATCGAAAACCTGCGTTCTAAAAATGTTAACAGCCTCAGAAATGGGTTTCTTTGGCACATTTTTAATCGTAATTTTGGCAGACCGAACACCGTGAACACTTAAAGGAGACATCTTATGAAAATGGCCGTCGCAGCTGGTTTGTCCCAGAGTTATACCTACCTGAAATACAGAAATATTGTCTCGAAATTGTTGTCGGAAGGCAAGGTTTCGGGCATTTCACAATCAGAAGCGCTTCTCGAGTACACCAAACTCAACGAATCTCGTATGAACCGTCTCGACAAGAAAATCGTCGTGCCCGAAGATTTTATCAAGCGTTTGCTGGCCTTGAAGCACAAATATATCTGGCTCGTGATTTCTGAAGGTTGGTGCGGAGACGCGGCCCAGTTGACGCCTGTTTTCAACAAACTTGCAAGCTTGTCGGAAAACATCGAGCTCAGAATGGTTTTCCGCGACGAGAACGATGGTCTGATGAACGCGTTTTTGAGCAACGGCGCGCGTTCGATTCCAAAGTTGGTCGTGCTTGACGCCGATACGAACGAGGTTCGCACAAGTTGGGGACCGAGGCCGAAAGGCGCTGCCGAATTCATCCGATCATACAAAGAACAATACGGACAAATCGACGAAACAGCCAAAACCGAATTGCATTTGTGGTACACGCACGACAAAGGTTTGTCGACGCAATCGGAACTTATCGAACTCATGGAAGAGCTCGAGGTCGCGCTTTATTCGAAACGATAAGCTAGAAAATGGTCAGGCCGAGGCCGAAACTTATCGCGCGAATTTGTCCGGTGTTGTCAAGCGAAAATCCGTACTGCGAGTATTCGGCGAAGACCGATGTTCCGTCGAGATTTTCCCAACCGATGCTCGTTTTCCAGTAATAACCTTGTTTGTTTCCATGCCCGAGGCCAAAAACCCAACCGGCGCCGGGTTGGATCAAAAGTCTTGTGTATTCATTGATTCGCGGCGCAATCCTGAAGTTGTTGTAAACCGGGATCGCGATGAGTTTTTCTGACAATCGCCATTCCGTTCCCGTGTGCAATCCGGTGGCGAACCAGCGGTTCACGTGAACGCCAAGTCCGAATTTTGTGTTGATTCCATCGGGCAAAAACCGCAGATCATCCACTTTCGCGCCTCCGTCGAAATGATGGCGCAAAGGCAAGGCGACTCCGAACAAAATGTATTTGAAATTTTTTTGCGGCTCGGGTTGAAGTTCTGGAAAGAACTGGCTGTGAGCCGAAAATCCGATAAGAAGTAAGAGTAAAAAATACCTAATCTTGAGTGAATGCATGCTGGAAATCTTCTGGCGTTTCAGCTAAAGTTACAGCATATTCCCCAATTTTGGTTCGTCTCAACGCGGTCAAATGCGCTCCGGAATTTATGGCTTTTCCAAGGTCGAAAGCGATCGATCGAATGTATGTGCCTTTGCTGCAAACAATCCTAAAATCGACTTCGGGCAAGGCGATTCTCGTGAGCTCAAATTCGTGAATGGTCGTTTTTCGGGAAGCGATCTCGATTTCTTCCCCGGCGCGGGCGTGTTCATACAAGCGTTTTCCGTCTTTTTTGATGGCCGAAAAAATAGGTGGTTTTTGGTCGATTTCGCCTAGAAATTGTTCCGAAACGGTTTTCAAAAGCAGTTCTTCAGAAATATGTTCCGTAGGAAAAGTCGCATCGATTTCAGTCTCGAGATCGTACGATGGCGTAGTGGCGCCAAAATGAAAAGTACCAGTATATTCTTTGACCTGGCCTTGCAATTCGGGAATCCGTTTGGTGAACTTTCCCGTGCACATGATCAAAAGTCCCGTCGCCAAAGGATCGAGCGTTCCGGCGTGACCGATCTTGATCTTTTTGAGACCGAGTTGCGATTTCAAAAGCCACTTGATTTTGTTCACCGCCTGAAACGAAGTCCAGTGCAAAGGTTTGTCGATAAGCAGGATTTGTCCTTCGAGAAAATCTTCGGGCGTTCTCAAATTATCGTGAGTTTTTGGACGAAAAAGTGAATGATCAAAATTGCGGCTCCGGCCAGAATCCGGTAATAGCCGAACCATTTGAAGCCGTGTTTTTGCAAGAATCCGATAAACGATTTTATGGCGAGCAAAGCCACAATGAAAGCCACGACGTTTCCGATGATAAGCAGGTTCGTTTCCTGTGAAGTCAAAACCAATCCGTCCTTATAATAGTCGTACAATTTTTTGGCCGTCGCTCCAAACATTGTTGGAATCGCAAGGAAAAACGAGAATTCGGCTGCTGTTTTGCGCGTCAACTTCTGGGACATTCCGCCAATGATGCTCGCGCCGCTTCTCGAAACGCCTGGAATCATGGCGATGCATTGAAATAATCCGATCTTGAAAGCCGTCGCGTACGAAATGTCGTCGGTCGAATCTGATTCCTCGTCTCTCGAAAACCATCCGTCAACGAACAAGAGCACGATTCCTCCAAGCACGAGCGAGATCGCGACCGTGACCGGACTTTCCAGCAAAGCATCGATTTTGTCGCTGAACAAAAGTCCGAAAACAACCGCCGGAATGAACGCGACAAGCAGTTTGAAGTAAAATCCGATGGTTTGGAAGAAGCGTTTGAAATACAGGATGATGACCGATAAGATCGCTCCAAGCTGAATGACGACAGTGAACAATTTGGTGAAATCGTCTCCGGCAATCCCGAAAAACGACGAGGCGATGATCATGTGTCCGGTTGACGAAACGGGTAAAAATTCGGTCAATCCTTCGATTATCGCGATGATTATGGCTTGGAAAGTGGTCATTGGAGTTGATTTGCAGATTTTACCCTTGTCGGATTATCAGAAAAAAAGCGTCCGATTATCTGAAAATCCGGTAATCTGATACACTAAAATTATTGCTTCGGATTCTTCAGAATTGCGTAAACCGTAACTCCGAAACCTATCAGTACGATGGTTGGAGCCAAGCGGATTCTCTGAAATCCAAACACCGATTCGTTAAACACTTTTGCGTCGTCGCTTCCGCCTCCGGCCATCAAAATAAAGCCTAGCGCGATCACCGCGATTCCGATAAGGAGAATTTTATAGTTGACTTTTTCGAAAAGAAAGTCTTTGTTGTCTTGCTTGTTTTCCATTTTTCTAAATTTTTGTCTGATAAAGACTTGCAGCCTCGCGTTTTGTCACACCTGAAATTCCGAACTCCGGAACTTTGCACTTAAGCACTTTTAGTAAAGGTCGTCCGTTCGAAGGTTCAAAAAGCGCTGCGTGGCGATAAACGTACTGAACCAGGTTATCACGACTCCGGCCACCAAAACGCCTGCCAAAACCGCCGCTGTCATGGGTTGGTCGCGCAAAACGCCCAATGTCGGATAGGTCGTGTCGAGATAATAAAGCATTCCGATCAATGCGATAACGGCCAAAACAGCGCCGATTATTCCGAGCCTGATACTTTTCCAGATGAAAGGTCGTCTGATGAACGACTTTGTCGCTCCGACCATTTGCATTGTTTTGATAATGAATCTGTTGGAGTGGATGGAAAGTCGCATCGACGAATTGATCAGCAAAACTGCGATAAATGCCAAGATGCCGCTGATTATCAAAACCCACATACTCACTTTCTCGACGTTATCGTTGACCATGATGACCAATTGCTTGTCGTAATAAGCATCGGCAATCATGTCGTTTTCACGGATGTGACTTTGTATTTTTTGGATCGAATCGTTCACCACATAAGGCGCGCGCAAGTGAATGTCGTAAGAGTTCAAAAGTGGGTTCATGCCCAAAAACTCCATGAAATTTTCTCCGATTTCCTTTTGCAATTGTTGTCCGGCCTGTTCTTTGGAGACAAAATTGAAATCCTTGACCCAAGGTGCCGTTTTCAATTCCTGAACAAATGCCGCGTGAGTCGAATCCTGGGCTTCGTCCTTGAAATAAACCGTCATGGGAACAGTCTCCTTGAAATCGTTCGTGAGGTTTTTGGAATTGATGATGAAAAGTCCGAGAACGCCCAACAAAAAAAGCATCAGGAAAATGCTCAGGACGACCGAAAAGTAGGAGGAAATCAACCTGCGTTTCTGGAACCGGTCAAATTTAGAGATCATAGGCGTTGAAATTGCGGTAAAAATAAAAAAGAAAATCGGGTTGAGCGTCGAATCCTGGATAAACTAACGCACAAAGTTTTAAGATTCGTGTGCAAAACGTAACTTTGTGCGGCTTTGCAGATTTTGCTTTTGCAGACCGATCCAAATCTGTGGAAAACTGCAAAAATCCGCAGCAATCGCAACCTAGAGAATTCACGTTATCCGAACATGGAATAACGATTAACGAATAACGAATAATGAAGTATTCACCAAACGAAATCGAAGCCCGCTGGCAAAAATATTGGGCCGAAAACAACACTTTCGCCGCCGAAAACCATTCTGATAAACCAAAATATTATGTGCTCGACATGTTTCCGTATCCGTCAGGCGCCGGATTGCACGTAGGACATCCGCTAGGTTACATCGCCAGCGACATTTACTCGAGGTTCAAACGCCATCAGGGTTTCAACGTTTTGCATCCGCAAGGGTACGACAGTTTCGGATTGCCTGCTGAACAATACGCGATCCAAACCGGGCAACATCCTGAGAAAACCACTCGTGAGAACATTGCGCGTTATCGCGAGCAGCTCGACAAAATCGGGTTTTCGTTCGATTGGGATCGGGAAGTGCGAACTTCGAATCCGGACTATTATAAGTGGACGCAATGGATTTTTATCCAGTTGTTCAATTCGTGGTACAATTTCGATTCCAACAAAGCCGAAGCTATCGAGGTTTTATCCGACATTTTCCAAAGACAAGGAAATGCCAACGTAAACGCGGCTTGCGACGACAATATCGACACTTTCGACGCTGATTTCTGGAACAATCTTTCCGACAAGGCAAAAGACAGGATTTTGCTAAAATACCGCCTGACGTATTTGGCCGAAACCGAAGTCAATTGGTGTCCGGGTTTGGGAACTGTTTTGGCGAACGACGAAATCGTGAACGGCGTTTCGGAACGCGGCGGATTTCCCGTCATCCGCAAAAAAATGACGCAATGGAGCATGCGGATTTCCGCTTACGCCGAACGTTTGTTGCAAGGTTTGAACGAAATCGACTGGACGCAATCGCTGAAAGATGCACAAACGAATTGGATCGGGAAATCGGTCGGCGCTTCGGTGAAATTCCAGGTTGTTGGATATGAAGCCGAAATGACTGCCGATGTCGGTCAACCGATAATCGAGGTCTTCACGACGCGTCCGGATACGATCTTCGGAGTCACCTTTTTGACACTTGCGCCGGAGCACGAACTCGTCTCGAAAATAGTGACAGACGAGCAAAAAGCTGCGGTTGACGCTTATATCGATGCGACTTCCAAGCGTTCCGAGCGCGAAAGAATGGCCGATGTCAAGACGATTTCGGGCGTTTTCACGGGCGCTTACGCGATTCATCCTTTTTCCGGTTTGCCAATTCCGATCTGGATTGGCGATTACGTTTTGGCAGGTTACGGAACGGGCGCTGTCATGGCAGTTCCGGCAGGCGACCAACGCGATTACGACTTTGCGAAACACTTCGATATTCCGATAGAAAACATTTTCGAGAACGTCGATATTTCCAAGGAAGCTTACGGCAGCAAAGACAATGTTAAGCTCCAAAACTCCGACTTCTTGAACGGACTCGACTATAAATCGGCTACGAAAAAAGTTGTCGAGGAACTTGAATCAATAAAATCCGGAAACGGCAAGACGAATTACCGTTTGCGCGACGCCGTTTTCTCACGCCAACGCTATTGGGGCGAGCCTTTCCCGGTGTATTACAAGGAAGATTTGCCGCAAATGATCGCGCTCGAGCACTTGCCGATCGTTTTGCCCGAAGTCGAGAAATATCTTCCAACCGAAGATGGCGCGCCGCCGCTGGGAAATTCCAAAGAATGGGCTTGGGACACGATAAATAATAAAGTCGTTTCGAACGATCTCATCGACGAGAAAACGATTTTCGCTCTCGAATTGAACACGATGCCAGGCTGGGCGGGAAGTTCCTGGTATTGGTTGCGCTACATGGATGCACACAATCAAGATCGTTTTGTTTCCCGGGAAGCCGAAAGCTACTGGCAAAACGTCGATTTGTATATCGGCGGAAGCGAGCACGCGACCGGCCATTTGCTGTATTCGCGTTTCTGGAACAAATTCCTTTTCGACCGCGGTTTTATCTCGAAGGATGAACCTTTTAAGAAGTTGATCAATCAGGGGATGATTTTGGGGACGAGTGCTTTTTTGAATAAAGTAATCATTGTAATAAGTTATAATGGAGTTGGGCCTTCGGGTTTTGCTTTTGAAGAAATAAAGAGATTACGTCCCCAAAATTGGTACGTATCTGAAAGTTATTTCAAAAATCCAATGGGAAGAATGGTTCTCGATATGGAAATGAGAGAGAATTTTTATAAAGAAATTTTAGAGGAAGAAGATTTTAAGTTTTTAGATAAAGATCAGTATTTAATAGGTTTAAGAAACGAGGAAGGGATTCATCTAGATGTGACATTTGTAGATAGTTCTGACGAAATTGAAATAAGACAGGTACGTAATTGGCGTTCTGACTTAAATGATGCTCGATTTATAAAAGACAAATTCGGTAAGTTCACAGTAAGACGCGAAGTCGAAAAAATGTCCAAATCCAAATACAACGTAGTAAACCCAGATGACATCTGCGAAGAATATGGAGCTGACACTTTGCGTTTGTACGAAATGTTCCTCGGGCCGCTCGAACAAGCCAAGCCATGGAATACTGCCGGAATCACAGGCGTTTTCGGTTTTCTCAAAAAACTTTGGAAACTCTATTTCGACGACAACGGATTGATCGTAACGACGAATCCGGCCTCGAAAGACGCACTCAAAACGTTGCACAAAACCATCAAGAAAGTGCAGGACGACATCGAAGGTTTTTCGTTCAACACTTCGGTTTCCCAATTTATGATTGCTGTCAACGAACTGACTGCGATGAATTGCCACGAGCGCACCATTCTCGAGCCGCTCGCGATCCTGATTTCGCCTTACGCGCCTCACATCGCCGAGGAATTGTGGCACCAACTCGGACACAAACGCAGTATTTCGCAAGTGCCGTTCCCGATTTTCAATGCGGAGCATTTGGTGGAAAGCAGCAAGGAATATCCGGTTTCGTTCAACGGAAAGACGAAATTCTCGATCGAATTGCCTTTGGATCTGAATCCGAAACAAATCGAGGAAATCATTTTGGCAGACGAACGCACGATCGCTCAACTCGCTGGAAATGCGCCAAAAAAGGTGATCGTCGTTCCGGGAAGAATCATCAACATCGTCCTTTAAATGAAGTACAAGACCAAACTCGATACGATGGCGACTGTGATTACGGTTGGCATCGTATTGTTGTTCGGTTCGATAATCGCTACGGTTTGGACTTTTCCCGAGGCCGGCGAAATGATTGGCGCAAGTATCTCGACTTCGATATTGCTTGTCGCCATTTTGTTTTTTTCGTACGGATTTGCCCCAAAAGCCTTCTCGTTCGACGAATACGGAATTGTCGTGCATCGGCTGCTGAAAAACGCACACATTCCGTTCGACCAAATTCAATCGGCCAGGAAAATCGGGAAAGTTTCTCCAAAAGGTTTGATTCGAACACTCGGAAATGGCGGACTTTTTGGTTACTACGGCGACTTTAGAAACGACGAAATCGGCGATATGGATTGGTATCTTACGAGGCGGCAAGACATTGTTTTTCTTGACACGACAAAAGCCAAAATCCTACTTTCTCCTAACGACGTCGATATATTTCTTGTTGAACTTAACTCGCATCTGACAAACCAAGTTTAACAAAACTACAACGTGACATTTTGGCAACTGGTTTCAAATTTGATAGTTTCCGAATCAAACTTAAACCATAGAAATGAATCCGATTTATATACTGATTATCGCCATAATGATTGCCAGTTGGGCTGTTGGCCAAAGACTGCAATCGAAATTCACCAAATATTCCAAACTGCAACTTCGCAACGGAATGAGCGGTTCCGAAATCGCCCAGAAAATGCTCGACGACCACGGAATCCGCGACGTTCGCGTAATCTCGACTCCGGGAAGATTGACCGATCATTACAATCCCGCCGATAAAACCGTGAATCTCTCCGAAGCCGTTTATAATGAGCGAAATGCCGCGGCAGCAGCTGTTGCCGCACACGAAGTGGGGCACGCCGTTCAGCACGCGAGAGCTTATAATTGGCTGACTTTTCGTTCGAATATCGTTCCGGCCGTGAGCCTGATCTCGAAATTCATTCCGTTCGTATTGATTGCGGGAGTTTTAACCTTAAAAGCGTTCCCACAACTTTTGCTTATCGGAATCGCGCTTTTTGCGTTGACCACGATTTTCACATTCATCACGCTTCCGGTCGAATACGACGCGAGTAATCGTGCATTGGCCTGGCTCGAGAACAAGAATATGGTGACACGCGAAGAACACGATGGAGCAAAAGATGCACTGAAATGGGCCGCTCGAACCTATGTCGTAGCCGCGATTTCGTCTCTTGCGACATTACTTTACTACATCTCGATTTATAACAACAGAAGATAATTTCCAGTACACAGTTTAAGAAAGAAAGATCCGTCATGTCGTGGCGGATTTTTTTATGGGTTGGTTTACCCAAACCTTCCGTTGGTTTAAAGTGGTGATTTCGTGGCTTGTATCTGATGTAAGTTTGACCCAACAACAAAACTTACAATCATGAAAACCAACATTTTGATTTTGCTTTTTCTCTCGATTTTTGCCTTCGGTTGCAGCAGCGACGATTCCAAATCCAATTCAGGTTCAGATTCAGGTTCGGACAACGAATACTCTTATCTGGGCGATAATTTCCAAATCGAAAGAGCCGAATACCTCGTGGCCGACGGCGATCTTTACCTGTTTTTCCAAGGCAGCGGAGTCGCCAATTACATCCAGGTGATTTTTGCCGATGTGACCGAGATTCCGGTCGGGAGCTTTACTTACAACAACTTGCGTTACAGTCCGTCCTACAATCCGCAGACCAACTTTTGGTCGGGCGCGATTACCACTGAAATCAATCCTTTGGGCTATTTGCTTACAGATGGAAGTCTCTCGATCGCCCAATCTGAAACTGGTTACGACATCAATTTCAATGTTACGGATTCCCAAGGCACTGCCATCGGACGGTACAATGGACAAATCGTCCCAAGATAATTTGTGTTAGGTTATTTTGCGAAAATCCGTCTCGTGTTTGGGACGGATTTTTTATGCAGCAAAATCCCGCTATCCGCTGTAGCTCAAAGCAACGACGCCGTTTTTTGCAGGTGTTTTCAGGAGCTCCGCTGTCGCTCTGAAAACGCGGCAAAAAATGGGCGTCGGTGCTTCGAGGCTGCCGCTGCTATCGGGGCTGGGGCGCGGTTTTTCAGTTAAATGCTAGTGTAGGATTGTTTTATTATAAGTTATAAGCCATGAACTTGGCTATTATAAAATTTCAGATTTCGGCCGGCGAAATTGGATAGCCAACAACAATAATATCGCTAAACCTCATTTTAACAAAAAGTACAGATTTTCTGTAATCGGGTTATCGCGCAAATCCCGATCTTACCTTCAGGGAAGGGGCTGGTGTTTATCCCTACGAAATTTTGGAACGACTTGTTTACAGATAATCTGTAAAAATTGTTAAACCTAGGTTGTGCGATTTTTTTCTTGATTGCCGTAGCTCGGGAATCCAATCTTCGGGTGAATGTTTTTTGCGAATGAAGTGGCCGCGAATCCCAAAAAGTTCTAGTCCTGATACTTTTATTTTACACGACTTTTGCCAATCGGAGACTGGGTTTGCGTTAGGGATTTGAGCCGTTATCCTTTTTCAAGAACGCGCACCGCGGCGTTCGCAAAGATAAAGGCGGAAGCCCGGCGCCGGCCGCGAATTCGATCGGAGCAAGGACATGATCCGGCGCAACGCCCAAAACAAACTAATCGAGACGAAATTTTGCCTTCGAAAAGCGGTTGCTTATCTTTACGATATGAACCTCATAACCGGAACGACCGGCCTCGTCGGAGCGCATCTCGCGTTGGCTTTGCTGAAAAAGGGCGAAAACGTGCGCGGTTTGTTTCGTTCGGAAGCAGCCAAATCCAAAACCCAAAACCTGTTCCGCTTGTACGGAAGACCCGAACTTTTCGAGAGAATCGAATGGTTTCAAGCTGATATTCTCGACATTCCGGCGCTCGAGAAAGCTTTTGTGAATGTCGAAAAAGTCTATCACTGCGCGGCTTTGATCTCGTTCGATCCGAAAGACGAGGAAAATCTCAGGAAAATCAACATCGAGGGAACGGCCAACATCGTGAATTTGTGCCTCGATTTTGGCGTGACAAAAATCTGTCATGTCAGTTCTGTAGCGGCTTTGGGCGATCTCAAAGAAGGAGAAACGGTGCTCGACGAAGAAACCGAATGGAATCCCGAAAAACAGCATTCCGACTACGGCATTTCCAAATATGGAGCCGAAATGGAGATTTGGCGCGGTTGGCAAGAAGGTTTGGCATCGGTCGCGGTCGTGCCCGGAATCATTCTCGGACCCGGTTTTTGGGACGAAGGCAGCGGCACGATTTTCTCGACAATCCAAAAAGGCTTTCCGTTTTACACAGTTGGTTCGACGGGTTTTGTCGATGTGAACGACGTCGTAAATGCGATGATTTCATTGATGGAAAGCGACATTTCGGGCGAACGGTTTATCCTGATCGGCGAACATTTGGTTCTAAGGGACGCGGCTTTCGCGATTGCCGATGCGCTTGGCGTAAAACGTCCGGGAATCGATGCGAAACCTTGGCTTGTTTCGCTTGCGGTTTTTGGCGATTGGCTCGGATCCTTGTTTGGGAAAAAACGCAAGTTGTTCCGCGAAACCTCGGAAGCGTTTCATCGCCATCGCGAGTTTTCCAACACAAAAATCAAGGAAGCGATTGGGTTTGAATTTACTCCAATCCGACAGTCAATTTTGCAATCGGTTGAAATACAGAAGGATAAATGACTACTTTAGTTGTGTCGGAAATTTGATCAAATCTGACATCAACCAAAACCAATCGACATGAAAACACTGAAATTCTTTTGTCTGGCATTCGTCGGAACACTGCTTTTTGCGACGACCTCTTGCGAAAATGCGCCCAAAAACGACACTTCCGAATGCGGCGACCTAGTTATTCACGCCGAAAAATTGTCTCAAAATATCAAGAAATACGAATCGGTTTGGGACAAAATCGTGAACGAGCGCAAAATCGATCTGATCAACACAGACATGTTCGAAAAAGACGTCGTTTTGGTCACAAGCCCTGAAAACATCAAAGGAATCGAGGCTTTCAAGGCGTATTACAACAATTATCTCGTTGGTTTTTCAGACGTCAAATTCACGATAATCGACGCTTACGGCCAAGATGACAGAATCGTGAAACACTGGCGTTTCGAAGGAAAACACACGGGCTTGTTTTTCGGGATTCCGGCCACGGGAAAATCGGTTGACATCGAAGGTGTGACGCTGGTCAAGATGAAAAACGGCAAAATTGCGCAGGAACAGGATTTTGTGGACAATTTGGAGTTTATGAACCAGCTTGGGATTATTCCGAAGCAATAAGCGAAAAGCTTTGGTTCAGCGCAAAAAAAATCCCTCGAGTTGAGAGATTGGTTTGTCCGCGAAAGCGATTATTTTATCATTCCGCCTTCGACCGGAATATTTGAAGGCGTTGGAAGTTTTTTGTTCGCCAACGAATCCTGAGTCTTTTTGTCTCGCTCCAAACGTCGGTTCACTCTTCCATACATTCGCTTGTAACGCTTGATGTCAGTGGCATAATAGCGATTGCTCTGCGCAAATTGCAAACTGTCGATCTTGTATTTTTTGTAGATGTATTTGTTGGGTTCTACCGCGTTTTGGATCACGCCGGGATTGTGCGCCTTGATTGCCTCGAGAAGGGACAGATCGTAGAAAATATCGACCATTTTGTCTTCCTCGATCAATTTGTCAGGTTTTTCAACCGACGATTGGCTGCAAGCAAACAGCAAACACACTCCAAATATGGCAAACAATTTTTTCATCTGTCGAACAAAAGGCGTTGGCCTGCTTTGATTTCCTTGACTTTTCCGCCTGCAAAAACGTGCTGGCCGTTCACAAAAGTATGCATAATGCGCGATTTGAAACTGAAACCTTCGAACGGCGACCATCCGCATTTGGCCAGAATGTTGCTTTTGTTCACAGTCCACGGAGAACTTGGGTTCACGATAGCCAAATCGGCAAAATAACCTTCCTTGATAAAGCCGCGATTTTCGATCTTGAACACTTTTGCCGGATTGTGCGCCATTTTCTCGACGATTTTCTCGACCGTAATTTTTCCCTGCAGATGTTTCTCGAACATTGCAACCACCGAATGCTGCACAAGCGGTCCGCCCGACGGAGCTTTCAGGTAAGGCTGTTTTTTCTCGTCCAAAATATGTGGCGCGTGGTCTGTGGCGATTACGTCGATGCGTCCGTCGTTCAAGGCTTCCCACAACGCATCGCGGTCGGCTTCGGTTTTCACCGCCGGATTCCATTTGATCAGATTGCCTTTCGTCTCGTAATCTTTGTCGGTAAACCACAAATGATGCACGCAGACTTCGGCCGTGATTTTTTTCTCCTCAAGCGGAATGTTGTTCTGGAAAAGTGACATTTCCTTTGCGGTCGAGAGGTGAAAAACGTGTAATCTCACTCCGGTTTTCTTGGCCAAAGCGACAGCTTTCGATGATGAAATGTAGCACGCTTCCTCGCTTCTGATGAGGTGATGCGCCGTTACCGGAACATCGTCTCCATATTCTTGCCTGAATTTTTCGAGATTGTCTTTGATGGTCTGTTCGTCCTCGCAATGCACGGCAATCAACATTGGTGTCGACGAGAAAATGCGTTCCAGAACCGCTTCGTTGTCCACGAGCATGTTTCCGGTGGACGATCCTAGGAAAATCTTGATTCCCGCAACATTTCTGGGATTTGTCTTTAGGACTTCATCCAGATTGTCATTGGACGCGCCCATCATGAACGAATAATTTGCGTAGGATTTCTCGGACGCGATTGCGTATTTGTCCTCTAGAATTTCCTGAGTGACAGCGTTCGGAATCGTATTCGGTTGTTCGATGAAAGACGTTACGCCGCCGGCAACAGCAGCTTTCGACTCTGTCCCGATGTCGCCTTTTTGCGTCAATCCGGGTTCGCGAAAATGCACCTGATCGTCGATCGCACCTGGAATCAGATAGTTTCCTTCGGCGTCGATTATTTTGGTATCGCCAGATTTCGCGCTTATCGATTCGGCGACCTCTTTGATGATTTCGCCTTCGATCAGCACGTCGCCTTCAAAGATTTTTCCTTCGTTTACAATTTTGGCGTTCTTGATGAGAATCCTGTTCATTATAGTCTATTCAGCATTTTATTCCAGCGCAAACGCACCACTCCGAGCATGGCTTCCTTAAAGATAGCCGAACTCATTTTTGATTGACCTTTGGTGCGGTCGGTGAAGATGATCGGCACTTCGACAAGCTTGAATTTGCTGGCGAAGGCGCGGTATTTCATTTCGATTTGGAACGCGTAACCGACGAATTTTATTTTGTCGAGCCCAATTCGTTCCAACACTTCTCTTTTGTAACACATGAAACCTGCCGTGGCGTCCTTGATGCCCATTCCCATTACGATTTCCACGTAACTTGAGGCGTAATACGACATCAAAACACGGCTTAACGGCCAATTTACGACATTCACGCCCGTGACATATCTCGATCCTATGGCGACGTCGGCGGTTCCGAAATGACAGGCTTCGTACAATTTTTCAAGATCTGCCGGATTGTGCGAAAAATCTGCATCCATCTCAAAAATGTAGGAATAACTTCTCGCCAAAGCCCATCGGAAACCATGTACATACGCCGTGCCCAATCCGGATTTGGCTTTTCTTTGCTCGATGTGCAACCTGCCTTCGAATTCGGGTTGGAGTTCGATGACTTTTTTGGCCGTTCCGTCGGGTGAATTGTCGTCCACAATCAGCAAATCGAACGAATGATGCAGCGTCATTACTGCGCGCACGATACTTTCTATGTTCTCGATTTCGTTATAAGTGGGAATAATGACAAGCCCGTCGCTCATGAGTAGAGGTTTCGCGGCAAAAATACGGTATTTGCGTCAGATGAATCCCAACAAAATTATAATAATTACGAGCTTCGATTTTAGTATTTTTGCTGCGTTATGAACGAGAGTTTCCTTATTCCGAGAGCTATCCAAACCACCGATTGGGCGATTTTCGTCTTTATCGTGAGTTTCGTGCTGATCGCCCTTGCGAGATCGCTGTTCGAGACGCGTTTCGCCGAATTCTCGAGACTCGCCATTTCAGACAAATACATCAAGGTTTATCGCGACAACAGCAACCTCATGAGCTGGTTCAACATCATGTTGTTCGTGCTGCATTTGATTTCGCTGGCTTTTTTTATCCAATTGGCCTTGTCTGGCTTCGGATTCGCACATAAAGGCGACTGGCTGTTGTTCATCAGGATTTTCGGACTGCTCGGCGTTTTCATCCTGTCGAAATACCTGATAGAGAAAATCATAGCGGCTTCGTTCAACGCCGAGGAATTCGTCGAACAGTTCAATTTGCAAAAAGTGAGTTACCGAACTTATATCGGATTGCTGCTTTTGCCGATTGACATCATTCTATATTTCTCTTCGGGAATGTCGAAAACGATATATTTCGCACTTATAGCGATAATTTTGTTAATCAACGCGCTCACATACGCTGTCTCATTAAGAAATTATCAAAACGCACTGTTAGGCAAACTGTTCTATTTTATTTTGTATCTTTGCGCTCTCGAAATAGCGCCCTACTATTTCATGTATTACTGGTTTACAAAAAGTTAGAAAATGCCAAACAAAGTGAAAACTATTCTGGTGTCACAGCCGGAACCCAAGGTAGAGAATTCGCCTTACTTTGAACTTCAGCAGAAGCATAAAGTGAAGATTGATTTCAGGCCTTTTATTCATGTCGAAGGCGTTCCCGCGAAAGAAGTCCGCCAGCAGAAAGTCGATATCAGCCATTTCACAGCCATTATTTTGACCAGTAAAAATGCGGTGGATCACTTTTTCCGCGTGGCCGAAGAAATGCGCTATAAAGTGCCTGAAGACCTCAAATATTTCTGCCAGAGTGAGGCCATTGCGTTCTACCTCCAAAAATATGTCGTCTACAGAAAACGCAAGATCTACGTAGGGCAAAAGGATTTCGCCGACTTGTCTCCGCTGATCAAAAAATACAAAGACGAGAAGTTCTTGTTGCCGGCCTCCGACCAATTGGGTCAAGACGCGCCACAAACTTTGAACGCGCTCAAAGTAGATTGGACCGTAGGAACGTTCTATCGCACGGTTATGAGTGACCTGAGCGACTTGGCCGACGTTTATTACGACGTCCTCGCATTCTTTAGTCCAACGGGAATCAAGTCGTTGTTCATGAACTTTCCAGATTTCAAGCAGAACGAAACGAGAATCGCCGTTTTCGGAGCCTCGGTTCAAAAAGAAGCGGAATCCCACGGACTTCGAGTCGATATCATGGCGCCGTCTCCTGAAGCGCCTTCTATGACAATGGCGCTTGATAAATATATTGCTAAAGTCAATAAGGAAAAGTAAAAAGTACTTTTTTGAGATATAAAATCCGCTGTCGTAGCGGATTTTTTTTTGGAGCTTTTTCCGGCTAACCTGGCACTGGCTTTCTTTAAAAAACCGGTTTTTCTGGAGGTTGCAACGAGCTTCCTGCGGTCGCTGTCGCAACCTAAGAAAAATTTGGTTTTTTCTGCGAAAGGCTAGTTGCCGTTATCCGGGCTATGGATTGTCGTAAGACGATCCTTTCTTCTTTAAACACAATTTTATATTACGGAACATTTTTTTTCGAAGCCTAATAAAAATGAGCTTTGCTCATTTTAGGTTTGCGGCAGCTGCGCTGCCGGATGTTGTTTTTCGTCGCCTGTCCGGCGGGGAGTTCTTTTGTCTGGCAACAAAAGAACCAAAAATGCCTTGCGGCTGAACCAAAAACGCGACCTGATAGCCCCAAAAATTCAAAAATGAAAAAAACTCGCCGGAAACTGCTTTTTTGCCAGATGCTCTAATCTGGCTCAAACAGTTTTTCATTTCAGCGAATTTTCGTGACGTCAGGTGCCCGCGTTTTGTGCTTAGGCCGCGGACTAATTGGAAGTGTTCATTTGCTTTTTAGCTTGCTTCGCTGCGCTAAAAATTGTCTCCGTAGCAAATTTTCGGTTTTGGGAACATCCTGTTTGGCTTCGTAGCGAAAAACGCGTGTGTCTTTGACGGAAACAATCGGTTGGCTTTGATCGAAAGTCTTGAGTTTCCACATTGGCACTAAACGACCACTCTAATCAAAAACCTTAACATTTTCTACAGAAAATCTGTAATCAACTCCCGGTTTTTTCCCTGAACTTCGGCAGACCTAACAAATCTCCGAGATTTGTTAGGTCTTAGGAAAATGCGGCTTTCCGAAGGGATTTGGATGTTTCGGAACAAGGTTTTTAGAAGGTAGAAGTTTCCAGTTGTCTCCATAGGAAAACAGCGATAATGGTTTGGCGTTGATCGAGAATTCGGGTTTTACTTTTGGCGCGAAACAACTATTCGGATCAAAAACCTTAACATTTTCTACAGAAAATCTGTAATCGAATCCCGGTTTTTTTCCCGAACTTCGGCCAGACCTAACAAATCTCCGAGATTTGTTAGGTCTTAGGAAAATGCGGCTTCCCGCGAACTTTCGAAACTTTTCCGGATGGTTTGGAACACGGGTTTCAAAGCCCAAAGTTTCCTGTGACGACGTTATGGAAACGATTCCGGCGATTGAGGAATTTTGGTGTTCGGAGACACATTTTTCCAAAGCGACAGCGGAGGAAAAATGTCAAACAACCCTTTCCGATTAGTCCGGCATTTGAGCGTTTTGGCGGGCACCTGACGTCTTGGAAATTCGCAGAAATGAAAAACTGTTTGAGCGACCGAAAAAGGTTCTCGTACCAAAAAAGTCTCCGCGAGTTTTTTTCATTTCCGAATTTCCAAGGCTGTCAGGTCGCCAAAATCGGTCGTGCCGCGCGCCTTTTTGTTACTTTTGCGGCGAGGCAAAAGTAAGCCCCGCTGGCAGGCGACGAATTAAAATCAAAGCACGCGGCAGCGCAGCTGCCGAAAAGAAGCAAAAAAAGCGCAGCTTTTTTATCTAGGCTTCGAGAGTAAAAAAGATTTCGGAAAAAAGGAATTTCTTTAAAGAAAAAGGATCGTCTTACGACAATCCCTAGCCCGGATGCGGGCAACTAGCCTTTTGTAGAAAAAACCGAATTTTTCTAAGTTTAAAACAGCGACCGCAGGAAGCTCGTTTTAAACCTAGAAAAACCGGTTTTTGCAAAAAAGCTAGTGCCCGGCAGCCGGATAAAGCTCAAAGAAATAAAAATGAAAAGGCGCTATTAACGTGTAACAGCGCCTCCTCGTAACCTCTAAAAATCAAAAAAACTAAGACAATTGCGGCCCGGCTTTCACCAGGTTTGCGGCTTCAGACGAATCTGTATATTGTTGGAAATTCTGTACAAACAGCTTTCCGAGGTTATTTGCTTTTTCGTCCCATTCCTGGACATTTTCGTAAGTGTTTCTCGGGTCGAGAATGTTTGTGTCGACGCCTTCGAGTTCATATGGAACACTTAGGTTGAAAACCGGAATCTCATGCATCGAAGCGTTTTCGATCGATCCGTCGAGAATCCTGTCAATGATTGCGCGCGTGTCTTTGATAGAGATGCGTTTGCCGCTGCCGTTCCAACCAGTATTGACCATATAGGCCGTGGCATTGTGATCTTCCATTTTCCTAACGAGTTCGGCTCCGTATTTCGACGGGTGAAGCGTTAGGAAAGCTTTGCCGAAACAGGCGGAAAACGTCGGTTGGGGTTCGTTTACACCTCGCTCCGTTCCGGCAAGCTTTGCGGTAAATCCTGAAAGGAAATAATATTGTGTCTGCTCTGGCGTGAGCTTTGAAACCGGAGGCATTACTCCGAAAGCATCGGCCGTGAGGAAAATTACTTTTGATGCGTGTCCGGCTTTTGAAACCGGTTTCACGATGTTTTCGATGTGGTAAATCGGGTAGGAGACGCGTGTGTTTTGCGTGACCGATCCATCGTTGAAATCGATGATTCCGTCGTTGTCGACCGTGACATTTTCCAACAACGCATCGCGCTTGATGGCTTGGTAAATCTCGGGTTCGGCTTCTTTGTTGAGGCTGATCGTCTTGGCGTAACATCCGCCTTCGAAATTGAAAACACCTTCTTCGTCCCATCCGTGTTCGTCGTCTCCGATCAATTCGCGTTTCGGATCTGTGGAAAGCGTCGTTTTTCCGGTGCCCGACAATCCGAAGAAAACCGCGACATCGCCGTCTTTTCCTTTGTTCGCCGAACAATGCATTGAGGCGATTCCCTGCAGCGGAAGGTAATAGTTCATCATCGCGAACATCCCTTTTTTCATCTCGCCTCCGTACCAAGTGCCGCCAATTAATTGCATTTTCTCGGTTAGATTGAACGCGATATAAACTTCGGAGTTCAGTCCGTGGGCTTTGTAATCTTCAAAATGGGTTTTTGACGCGTTCATCACTATGAAATCAGGCTCGCCAAAAGTGTCTAGTTCCGCTTCTGTCGGACGGATGAACATATTTTTCACGAAATGTGCCTGCCAGGCAACTTCCATGATAAAGCGAACTTTTAGTCTTGTATTTTCGTTAGCGCCACAAAAGGCATCGACCACATAAAGACGTTTTCCCGAAAGTTGGTTCAGCGTCGTTTCTTTGAGCGCGTTCCAAGTATCTTGGGAAATGGGTTTGTTGTCGTTTGGCGCTTGTTCGGAATTCCACCAGATCGTATCGGCCGTGACCGAATCTTTTACGATGTATTTGTCTTTTGGAGAACGTCCGGTGAATTCGCCGGTCATCACATTCACGGCACCGAGGTGCGACATTTGTCCTTTTTCGAAACCGACCAGAGCCGGATCGAGCTCGTCCTCAAACAGTTGACTGTAGCTGGGATTGTAGATGATTTCGGATGCATTCTCGATTCCGTACTTGGAAAGCGAAATCGATTTCGTAACTTGAGCGTAATTCTCCATAAAAATGGTCGGTAGTTGATTCCGGAGACAAAAATAGAAATTATTTTTAATCAACTACAACGATTTCGTTAATTTAAGATTTTTGGCGAAAAAAATCGATGAGAAGCACAAACCAACCGACAATTAGCAACATTCCTCCCAAAGGTGTTATCGGTCCGATAATTTTGTTAAAGCCATCTGCCAAACCTGTCGATAACATATAAATCGATCCCGAAAAGAAAATTGTTCCAATAGTCACAAGCCAGAAAATCGCTTTTTTGGTCTTGGCGGATATTCCCGAATACATTCCCACGAAAAGCAGAAAAAATCCGTGATACATCTGATATTTCACGCCGGTTTCGAAAGTTTGCAATTGCTCTGTCGAAAGCATTTCTTTCAACGCGTGAGCTCCAAATGCGCCCAAAACGATTGCGGTCATGCCGAAGAAAGTTCCGGCGATAAGCAGTTTTCTGTCCATTAGTAAGAATTTTGCACAAATTTACTCCAAACCAACACATATTTTGTTTTTAATGGCGCTGCGTTTACCTTTGGCGCACTAGTATTTCAAAAATGAGAAACATCCTTATAATAGGAGCCGGACGTTCGGCTTCGTCACTCATACGCTATTTGTTGGAAAAATCAGATGTGGAAAACCTGCATTTGACCATAGGCGACCTGTCTTTGGAACTCGCCAAAAAGAAGGCCAACGGGCACGAAAACGCAACACCTATCGCACTCGACATCAACGACAAAGTCCAGCGGATGTCAGAAATCGAAAAGTCAGATATAGTCATTTCGATGCTTCCGGCGCACATGCACATCGAGGTCGCCAAAGATTGCATCGTACTCAAAAAACACATGGTCACCGCGTCTTATATCAGTGAAGCGATGGCAAGTCTGGACGAAGCGGCGAGGGCGGCGAACCTGGTTTTTATGAACGAAATCGGGCTCGATCCCGGAATTGACCATATGAGCGCGATGAAAGTCATTGACGAGATTCGCGAAAAAGGCGGCAAAATGCTGTTGTTCGAATCGTTTTGTGGCGGATTGGTCGCGCCCGAATCAGACGACAACCTATGGAATTACAAGTTCACTTGGGCGCCAAGAAACGTCGTTTTGGCCGGACAAGGCGGAGCGGCAAAATTCATCCAGGAAGGAAAATACAAGTACATTCCGTATCACAAATTGTTTCGCCGCACGGAGTTTTTCGAGGTCGAAGGTTACGGAAAATTTGAGGGTTACGCCAACCGCGATTCGCTGAAATACAAGAGCGTTTACGGTTTGGACGATGTGTTGACGCTTTACCGCGGAACGATCCGTCGCGTTGGTTATTCGCGCGCCTGGAACGTTTTTGTTCAGCTTGGAATGACCGATGATTCTTACGTGATCGACAATTCCGAGACGATTTCTTTCCGGGAATTCGTAAACCTTTTCCTGCCATATCATCCAACCGATTCTGTGGAAATCAAGCTTCGCTTGCAACTCGGGATCGAGCAGGACGACATCATTTGGGACAAACTGCTGGAGTTGGATATTTTCAATCCGAAGAAGATCGTGGGAGTCAAAAATGCCACGCCGGCGCAGATTCTCGAAAGGATTTTGTCCGAAAAATGGACGTTGAATCCGGCCGACAAAGACATGATCGTGATGTATCACAAATTCGGATACGAGATCGACGGAAAACAACATCAGATCGACTCGAAAATGGTTTGCATCGGAGACGACCAAACTTTTACAGCGATGGCGAAAACCGTCGGATTGCCTGTTGCGATGGCAACTTTGGCGATCCTGAACGAAAAAATAACCACGCCGGGCGTCCAACTTCCCATCACAAAAGAAGTCTACGAACCGATCTTGGCCGAACTCGAGCAATTCGGAGTGATTTTCAAGGAAACCGAAATGCCATACATCGGCTACAACCCCGATAAATTGAACTGATGAAAAATCTGCTGTGCGCGCTTGCGACTTTAGTTTTTTCCGTGGGATTTTGTCAGGAAAATAAAGCCGGTCAAGCCGAAAAAGCGCTCACGAAAGCGTTGGATTCGATTGTTAAACTTGGAACTTTCAATGGTTTTTCGGTCGCCATCGCATCGGAAAAAGGGAAATTGTACTCGAAAGGTTTCGGGTATTCTGACGTTGCGTCCCGGAAATTTTATTCGGACAAAACCATCCAAAATATAGGATCGGTTTCCAAACCTTTGGTTGGGATCGCGATCATGAAAGCGGTCGAATTGGGCAAATTGAAACTCGATGACGACGTCAACAATTACTTGCCTTTTAAGGTTGTGAATCCGAAGTTTCCGAATGTTCCGATCACGGTTCGCCAATTGGCCACGCACACGTCTTCGATCGTCGACACCGATGTTTACCTGAACAAAAACTATTTCATAAAACCGGATCAAGACCTGGAAGGTTTGCCGCTTGAGTACGATGGGCAAAAGTTCATTCCGCGGTCTGAAGCCTTGACTTTGGAAAACTATCTGAAAGCCGTTCTGACGATTGACGGAAGCTATTTTACTGAAGCTATTTACGTGGGAAAACCGGGCGAATTCTACGAATATTCGAATACGGCGACAGCTTTGGCGGCTATCGTCGTGGCGCAATCAGTCAAGATTCCGTTTGCAACTTTCACCGAAAAATACATTTTGAAACCTTTGAAAATGAACCATTCGGGTTGGGATTTTTCTATGGTCGATTTCAAGTCATATTCCAGATTGTATGCCGATCCGAAATCGCCTTTGCCATTTTACACGCTTACGACCTATCCCGATGGAAACTTCATCACCTCGGCCGACGATATGTCGAAATTTATGTCGGAATTAATAAATGGATATGAGGGAAAAGGAAAAATTCTGTCGAGGGAAAGTTATGCGGAATACTTCCGACCGCAGTTAAAAGCCGCGAATTTCAAGGAAAGGAACGAAAAAAATCCTTACAGCGAATCTTATAACGTAGGAATTTTCATGGGATTCGGATATACCGGATTGATTGGTCATACGGGCGGCGATCCGGGCGTTTCGAGTATGTTGTTCTTTGATCCGAAGACCAAAATTGCGCGTTATATGGTCGTGAACACGAACTTCCATGATAAAGAAGGCATGCGGACTTTTTACGCGATAATCGATCTTTTGCAGAAATATCAATCGGAACTAAATTCGAAATAAGGGTTTCAAACGTAAACCGAAATCACTAAATTGGCTTTCAAACGACAAGTCATGAAAATCAATTCCCTTCAACTTGAAATCGACGGCATCGACAAGGAAATCCTGCGCGACCTCATGGAAGACGCGAGAAAACCGATACTTCAAATCGCCAACAAAATCGGGATTTCGGGAGCAGCGATTCATCAACGCCTTAAAAAATTGGAACAAGCCGGCGTGATTTCGGGCTCAAAATTCGTCGTAAATACGAAGGTTTTGGGTTATTCGACAATGGCTTTCGTGGGCATTTATCTCGATAAGGCCTCGAGCAATTCGGAAGCCGTTCGCGAACTCAAGAAAATCCCTGAAGTGCTTGAATGTCATTACACCACTGGGAATTGGTCGATTCTTATCAAGATCATTTGTCGCGACAATGAGCACTTGATGCAGCTTCTTAACAAGAAGATCCAGCCGATTCAAGGCGTCTCGAGAACCGAAACTTTTATTTCGCTTGACACTCAGATTGAGCGGCAGATTCAGTTGTAATTTTTTTTGAGCTTTTTCCGGCTACGTGGCACTAGCTTTCTTTAAAAAACCAGTTTTTCTAAGGTTTAAAACGAGCTTCCTGCGGTCGCTGTTTTAAATCTAGAAAAATTTGGTTTTTTCTGCGAAAGGCTAGTTGCCCGCATCCGGGCTAAATCTTTTAGCCGCAAAATGTTTTCTCTCTATTATTTCCTGTGTCACCTAAACTTTTTAGCTCTCGAGCCGCAAAGAACGAGCTGCGCTCGTTTGGTGTTTTTCGCCGGCTGCGCCGTCGCTTGCTTTGAATTTGATTCGTCGCCTGTCCGGCGGGGAGTTCTTTTGTCTGGCAACAAAAGAACCAAAAATGCCTTGCGGCTGAACCAAAAACGCGACCTGACAGCCCCAAAAATTCGGAAATGAAAAAAAAACAGGTGTGTCTTTGACGGAGACAATCGGTTGGCTTTGATTGGGAATCTTGGGTTTTTACAGCATTAAACCTCAAAGGTTTTAAGACCTTTGAGGTTTGTGAAAACGCGGCGTTGGAAGAAATTTTTACGTTTTGGAACACGGGTTTTCGAAGCCGGAAGTTTCCGGTGACGACGTTATGGAAATGATTCTGGCGATTGAGGCAAAAAAGGTGTTTCGGAGACACATTTTTCCAAAGCGACAGCGGAGGAAAAATGTCAATAGACACTTTCCGATCAGTCCGGCATTTGAGCGTTTTGGCGGGCACCTGACGTCTTGGAAATTCGCGGAATTAAAGGTTGTTTGAGCGACCCAAAAAATGAGTCGTTACACAAAAACTCTCCCGCGAGTTCCTTTAATTCCCGAATTTCCAAGGCTGTCAGGTCGCCAAAATCGGTCGTGCCGCGAGCCTTTTTGTTACTTTTGCGGCGAGGCAAAAGTAAGCCCCGCTGGCAGGCGACAGCTCCTCAAAAAAAATAGAATATAACCCCATAGCAACTCGTTGCTACAAAAACCCCTATTTTTGCCCAAAATTATTCAAAAATGAAAAATCTAGTAGAAGAACTCAAGTGGCGCGGATTGTACCACGATGCCATGCCGGGAACAGAAGAGCAACTTTTGAAAGAGGCGACCACGGCTTATATTGGGTTCGATCCTACTGCCGATTCGCTTCACATCGGGTCGATGGTGCAAATCATTTTGTTGTGTCATTTGCGTCGTTTTGGACACAAACCGCTGGCTTTGGTTGGAGGCGCCACGGGCATGATTGGCGATCCTTCGGGGAAATCTGACGAAAGGAATTTGCTTGACGAAGCTGCTTTGGCCAAGAATGTCGCGGGAATCAAAAGCGTTTTGTCGCGTTTTCTGGATTTCGATGCATCGGATGCGCAAGCTCCGGTTTTGGTGAACAATTACGATTGGATGAAGGAATTTTCTTTCCTCGACTTCGTGCGCGACGTGGGCAAGAGAATTACCGTGAATTATATGATGGCCAAGGATTCGGTCAAGAAGCGTTTGACGGGCGAAGTGGGCGATGGTATGTCGTTTACCGAATTCACATACCAATTGATCCAAGGTTACGATTTTTACCATCTGCACAAAACCCACAATTGCGTGCTGCAAATGGGCGGATCGGATCAATGGGGAAATATCACGACGGGAACCGAATTGGTGAGAAGAATGAACGGACACGAAGCCAAAGCTTACGCACTGACGACGCCGCTTGTCACGAAGGCCGACGGTTCGAAATTCGGGAAATCGGAAGGCGGGAATGTTTGGCTTGACGCCGACAAGACATCGGTTTACAAATTCTACCAGTTTTGGGTAAATGTTTCGGACGAAGATGCCGAAAAGTACATCAAGATCTTTACGTTCTTGGACAAGGAAACGATCGACGCTTTGGTGGAAGAGCACCGTCAGGCGCCACATTTGCGTGTTTTGCAGAAGCGTTTGGCCGAAGAGATTACGACTTTCGTCCATTCCAGAGAAGAACTTGAAAAAGCGATGAAAGCTTCGAATATCTTGTTCGGAAACTCGACTGCCGACGATTTGAAAGCACTGGACGAACAGACGTTTTTGGAAATTTTCGATGGCGTACCACAGGCCGAAATCGCGAAATCGGACTTGGTTGAAGGTTTGGATATCGTGACAGTCATGAACGAGAAATCAGGATTCATGAAGTCGAACGGCGAGGCGAGACGCGCTTTGCAGGAAAACTCGATTTCGGTGAACCGCGAAAAGGTCGCCGACGGATTTTTGTTGTCTGAATCTGATCTGATAAACGGAACATTCGTGCTGTTGCAACGCGGCAAAAAGAATTATTTCGTGTTGCGATTCGTGTAAGTTTCGCCGAACTAAGGATTTGCATCCGAAGAAACTCTTGGGCCACAACTCATGAATGACAGGTTCGTTCGTGCGTTGTGGCTTTTTTGATTTCATCCGGATTCGGTAAATCGCTTCTGTCGCAAACGGCACCGTCTTTTTGCGTTTTTGTACCGCATCTGCCTTACTTTTAAAGAATACTTTTGAATTATAACAAATCATTCAGTACTCACTCGAGCGGAAAGTATCCGAAAAATCTCAAGCTCGTAAAATCTAGAAAAATATGGCAATTATCAACCCACACATCAACTTCAATGGGAATGCGGAAGAAGCGTTCAACTTTTACAAAGCGGCATTTGGCGGAGAATTCTCAAAAATCATCCGATTCAAGGACATCGCCAGCGCAGATTTTCAGGTAGACGAAAAAGAGGAAAACAAGATCATGCACATCGCTTTACCGATCGGAAAGACAAACGTTTTGATGGCGAACGATGTTCCGGAATTCATGGGAAAAGTCGACGAAAATGAGAACAGGAGCAAAATTTCGGTAAGCGCGGAAAGTCGGGAAGAAGCAGACAACTTATACAACGCACTTTCACAAGGCGGACAAGTCGAAATGCCGATCGCGGACAGTCCTTGGGGTTCGTACTTTGGAATGTTCAGGGACAAATACGGGATAGAGTGGATGGTGGAATTCGATTCCAGCCAAAAAGGCGAGTTGTAGGATAAAATCTGTAAAAATGCGAATCCTAAATGCGGATTTGTTCGTCGGGTAACAAAACTAAACCTTTAACACAAAACGGTTTGCAGCATCAAATCAAAAAACTAGTTTTGCGCCCGACGAAACAAAAAGCAAAATGAGCATTATAATAGGAACGCTTTTCGCAGGCCAGACCAAAACCCAAAACGGGCAATATATCGCAACAAAAATGTTTGTATTGGGAATTCCGCTTTTCCCGACGATGTCTATGTTCGTCACCAAAAAAGAGACTTTGGGCGGACGTTACGGTTTCGAGATTCCGAAAAACACCGCGAGCATTGTCGCTTCTTACCTTAGGATTCTGACCGTTCCGGCGTTGATAATTATGTTGGTCGCCAATTCTCAGTCTTACGAGACGAATTGGACGCTTTCGTTGCTGATCTTGGCGATGATCGGCCTTATGGTTTACATTTGGTTTTTCCTGGGCAAAACCACCGATAAAGAACGTTTTTCCAGAACGCAGTTCGGGAAAGTATTCGAGGTTTATTTTATGCCGGAGTGGTTGTATTATGAGGATTTGGAACGGTTCCATAAATCTGGAAAAGCGCTTTATGAACTCAAATTTCCAGATGAAGATTGGGAGGAAAAACTCAAGTACATCAAACCATCTGACCCGGATTTTGCTTTAGTATACTGTCGCGCTTATCTCGAAATACAATTGCATGAAAAAGATGGAAAGCGTGCGTTGTTGGACAAGAAATTCGAGCAGTTTTCGGGATTGGCAAAGTAAATTTGTCCGATAGGAATTTTCATTCAGTTGTCCGAAAAAACAATCGGAAGTTTGTTTGAGGTAAACCAACCTTTGACGAAATCAGGTTCTTTCAGCGCTTTTTCGTAGTCTTCAGCTGTCATTCGGCTGACCAATTCTTCTCGCATCAAGTGCATCGAAAGTTCCAATTCAAATTTGGCGTCGGGTTCGAGATAAAATTCGTTTTCGTCCTGTTTTTGATACCGATTTTTGTCCCAACGCAAATCGATTTTGAAATGACGCGTCTCTCCGGGCGACAAAGTTTTCATGCTTTCGATTATACTCTTGCTCATTCGCGCACGCCAGTCGTTTGGATCGGCAGAAATTCTTCTCAGCGAGTCATTGAGTTTCCAGCTTTCCTCAGGTGTCAGTTTTCTTGTCGGTTGTTCGAAAATTCCCGCAACGTCTACAGATTTTCCGTTTTGGTAAAGTTTGTGGTGCGGACAATGCGACATGGAACTCGCGACAACGGGAACGATCAAATTCGTGTTCAAGAAAAAAGTCGCAGGTTTGTTTAGCTTGTTGGTGATGTGATATGAAATATGGAAGGTTCTGAATCGGGTTTCGGAATTGTCGGTCTTGACCGAATCCAGAACGAGTTCGAGCGAACGTTGGCCAAAACATCCAACGGAAATCAGCAAGATCCAAAGCCACTTTTTCATAAGACCATGAGGTTGCAACCGCGAATGTCAGAGTTGTCGAATCGACCCAAAATCTCGAAACTTGCGTCCTGGTATTTCTTGCCGAGATCTTGTGTGGCGATAAATGAACACGAATTGATGTTGGCCAGATCGATCACGTTCACGCCACCGGTTTTTCCATAGCCGACGTATGAAAGCGCGTCTTCAGTGTCTCGCGTCAAAATCTGCATCCAATTCGGACATTCAAAAATTCCTTCGCCGAGCGAATAGGCTTGTGACAAAAGTTCGGTCATGCCGTATTCCGAATGGATTGCCGAAACGCCGAATCCATCGCATAAAATCTCGTGCAATTCCTCTCGGATCATTTCCTTTCGCTTGCCTTTCATGCCGCCGGTTTCCATAATCACGGTGTTTTTGAGCTGGAATTTCTGCTTCTCGACCAAATCCAATAGCGCATAGGTCACGCCTATCAAGAGTACGTTTTTCCCCGATTCATCGAGGCTCACGAGTTTTTGGATGAGTTCTTCGTAATTGTGCAGATAAAAGCCGCTATCGGGATTGTTGCTCGCTTCTATGAGATCGGCGACCATATAGATCAAAGACGAACCTTCGCGCTCGAGATAGCTCGGCAAAAGCGCCAAAACTGTGTAGTCTTCGATATTTCCGTAGAATTGGGAAAAGGCTTGACGGAAACTTCTTTCGTACCAAGAAATATCGGTTACCAAGTGTTTACTGGTAATTGCGCCAGTCGTTCCCGAACTCGTGAAAGTTTCTATTGCAGAATCGTTTCCTGTAACGACGTCTCGGCTTTTGAAAAACTGTATCGGCAAAAACGGAATGGCTTCGAGCGATTTCACTTGCTGTTTGTCGGTTCCCAAAAAATCACAGAATTCGCGATAGACCAAGTTGTTTTCATGTTGGTATCTAAATACCTTCAACGCGATTTTCTCGAATTGCTTTTGGGAGGAGATGTTGAAGATGTCGTCTGGTGAGATCACAGTAGATTGCTTGAGGTACAAAAATAAAAAAGCCCCGTGTAAAACGAGGCTTTAAATATTGTGAAATGTCGATTACTTGATAACGATCTTTCTTGTAGCAGTTTTTCCGTTTTCTGTAACTTTTACCATGTAAACACCTGATTTCAAGTTAGAAACGTTTACTGATTGCTCGGTTGTAGCTTTTGCTACTTGTTTTCCCAGAACGTCGAAGATAGCAACTTCTTTAGTATCGCCAAGATCTGTTTGAACGTTCAAAGTTCCACCAGAAACCGGGTTAGGATAAAGTTTCAAACCTGCGATGCTTTTGTCAGCAGTTCCAAGTGATCCTCCAGTTACGAAAGCCCAAGTTGACCCAACACGGACAGTGTCAAGCAAAAGGTTTCCAGTTCCTGCAGTAGCAGTTCCGCCTTGACGGATAGCAACACTCGCAATTTGAGCAGGAGCAGCTCCTGTTCCGGAATTGTTGGTAACTGTAGCAGTTCCTTCAGCTCCACCAACTGTTGGGTTGATGAACAATGAAGCCGTGTTTGTTGTAAGATTATATTTCACTACAACGAAAACAGTTGAAGTTCCCAAGTTTTGAGTAGAAAACGTTGGAGCAACTGTACCGCCACTATTATTCAAGATACCAAGGTTATAAGTTCCGGCAGTCGAGCCAGCCTTGATGTAAAGACGTGCAGGCAAACTAGTAACGCTCGCTCCGGCAGTTCCGCCCAATGAAAGGAAGTAGTCTCCAACAGTTGAAGCATTGTCTACCAATCCGTCGGCACTGTTAAGTTGAAGGATCAAAGAATAATAAACAGTTCCTGTAAGAAATCCGACAGGACGGTTTACGTCTTCAGTATTCCCTGCAACGATCATAGCAGAATTTCCGCCGTTTGCGATTCCTGTGTAAGCCAAGTTTCCGCCAACGATGATCATTTGACCGATAGATGCGTCGACACCACTGTGGTGCGTCCATCCGTTATTGGTAAGCGAAGATGCTTCTGCACCTGTAAAGTCATCGGTGGCTTGTGAAAAGCCGGCCAAAGATGCAAGTAGCAATGTAAGAGAGTAGATTTTTTTCATCATTTCAAATTTAGTTCTGTGCAAAGATAAACTGATTTATTTGTGGTAAAAAATTTCCTATGTAAAAATTGGGTTAAAAAAGCCCCGATTGTTCGTCGAGGCTAAATTTTAACTATTTGATTATGAGTTTTCTTGTGACTGTTGCTTCACCTTCCCGAATCTTGACGATGTAGACACCCGGCGGAAGCGACGCGATATTGAGTTCCTTGCTCACATTTTGTTGCAAAACCTGTTTTCCAAGCACGTTAAAAATCGTGACTTCTTTTTCCATCGATGTCTTTGACGTGATGAAAATCTTGCCCGTATTCACCGGATTCGGGTAGAAACCGAGTTCCTTTCCTTCCTGAGCCGAGGCTAGCGAAGTAAAGAGGACGAAAAGCATGATATAAAAGTAATTTTTGTTCATTGGTGCAATTTGGTTTGGTAAAAGTACAAAAGTATTTGCAAAATGGATGCCAAAATCAAAATGCTGTAAATCAAAAGTGTTTAAATGAAAAACGCCCCTTTTCAGGAGCGTTTCTCATATGATTTTGGATGTGATTACAAACCTGTAGTCCAGTTTGCAGTCCAGCTTGGAGCGGCAATTCCGTTTCCGGCACCTTGAGATGCACCTTCAGTTACGGCAGCAGCTACATTGGCAGATGTTCCGGCAGTAGTTTTACCAACAGTAAGGTTAGTTACATCAGAAGCAACAGACACATTCGTAGCTTTCAAAGTCGTTCCGATAGCAGCGATAGTTTCATCGTGCTCAAGTGCGAAACCGTTTTTCCAACCTGACAATACTACGTTAGCGAAAATTCCACGAGTTCCTCTTCTCAATTTGATAGCGTCGTTTTCAGCGTAAGCAGTAGCATCAGCAGTACTTCCAGCTCCGATAAGCGTCAAGTTCGTGATTGTTGGGTTTGATACTGGAGTGTTTGCGAAACCATCTTCGTAATTGTCAGCTTCGATACCGCGGTTTCCTTTTCCGAAAGCCACTTTTCCGTACCAGTCAGTATTGGTTCCGTTCCATCCTTCAGTCCAGTCGAATAGATCATCTTCGTTTCCGAAAGCGACAAGACCTTTAGTGTTTACAGTTCCTCCGAAGAATTCGAACCCGTCGTCAGCACCATGCATAGATTGTACATATTCCACTACAGTTCCAGAACCTACTCCGAAGAAAGAAATTCCGTTGAACTCTTTTAGTTGGTTGTAAGCTGCACCAGCGTATTCAACTCTCAAATAACGGATAACACCAGAGTTGTCGTTAGCTACAGTTCCACCGTAAGTAAGTTCAGAAACCTCTGCAGAAGCAGTAGATTGTCCGCCAGTTACACGGTTGATAGGAGCTTTTCCGCAAATTACAAGTCCGCCCCAGTTTCCTGCTGCAGGAGTTGCCAAACCACTAGTCATTACAACCGGGTTGTTTTCAGTTCCGTTGACGAAGATTTTTCCGCCTTGAGCAACAGCGATGTAAGCTGCAGTTCCGCCAATTCCTTCGATTCTTGTTCCCGCAGGAATAGTAAGTGAAGCACCGTCAGCGATCAAAAGTCTGCCTGTAAGTTTGTAAGTTGTGCCAGCGTTAAGTTGTACTTCTCCGTCAGCGATTGTTCCCTGGAAGTTGTTAGCGTCAACCACGAAAGATGAAGATGGCGTATTGTTGTTGTCGTCATCAGAACAGCCAACGAAAGCAGCTGCAACAATTGCCAAAGCCATTAATTTTCTGAATGTTGTTTTCATAGATTCTTTGTAAGGATTTTGATAGTTCAAATTTGTACGGCAAAGATGCTTCGGCTTTTTCTTTAAGGCGTTAAGCCGATGTGACCGTTTCATTAACATAAGCCTAAGCCTACATTACCTTAATATGAAGAACTTAACCAGAACATTAAACAAAAAAGGCCGCACGAGGCGACCTTTGGTAAGTTATTCACTTGGTGTGATTTAGAAAGTGTAGTTCAGGCTAAGGCTGATTCCGGAACCTTTCTTGTACGTTTGAGAAAGCACGTCGCCACCGCGATTTTCCTGAACCTGCTTGATGGCAGGATTGGTTAGGTTTCTTGCGGTCAAGCCGATGCCAAGATTCTCGTTGATCTTCGACTTGATGATAAAGTCAAGTGTTCCGACGCTTTTGTCTACAAGATTTCCTCTTTGCTGTGTTCCCAAAGCGTAAATACGGTCAGAAAACAAGTTGTAAGCGACAGTCGCGGTAATGTTCGCGCGCTTTTGGTTCCATTCCGTGAAGTAGGACAAATCGGCATTTCCTAGCCAGTTCGACGCTCCGGTGAAGGCACTTTTGCTGTCGGTAAAGTCTGTGTTCAAGTCTGTTTCGGCCGACACTTTTTCATTGTCGAGTTCTTGTTCGGTATACAAATAAGAAACGTTAAGTCCGGCGCTCAAACGCTTTGAATTCGTCTCGTCGATCTTGAAGATGTTCTTGCGCACTTCGATTTCCACACCGGCAGCGTATCCGTAATCACCGGAATTCAGATAAGAAATATCGTTCGTCGAAGAGTTCACGACCGCTTCGTTGATAGGGTTGATGATGTATTTTCCGAAAGCCGTCGCAGAGAAAACTTCGTCCGAAGTCGGGAACATTTCCCATTTCAAATCCACATTATAATTGTCAGATTCGTACAACTTCGGGTTACCGAAATAAACCTGTGTAGCTCTTTCATAAGCGAAAGGCGCGCGCTCCTTGAACTGCGGAAGTGTGTAAGTCTTGCTGAAAGCGAAACGCAAATTCTGTTTGTCGTTCAACGAATACTTCACGATCAAATTCGGGAGTATCGCCGTTTTCGTCAACTCGTTCTGTCCATTCGGAGACAAAGACGTATCCCATTGCATGTTCTGCTTGATCATTTCGCCTCTCAATCCAATAACGGCAGTCAAGTTCGGGTTAAAGGTATATTCGATCGATCCGAAAGCGGCGTGAATATCCAAATCACCGTTATACGTTTGCGGACGAGTCGCTCCCGGAACTTGTGCGCTTCCGCGGAAAGTCGAGATCTCGAAAAATCCGTTGTCCAAATTCGTCTGGTTGTAAAAAGCATCGAGGTTGTTAGGATCAACGATGTCTCCAAGGTGTGTATTCGTTGCCTTGAAGTTGTATTGCGTCGCGGCAAAATCGCGCTGTTTCATGCGTCCGTTGTAACCGAGTGTCAATTTTCCGTTGTAATCGCTTTCGCCGTTCTTGAAGATTTTGTAGTCAACCGAAATGTTGGCATTGTATTCCTTTTCGGTCAAATCCTGGAAATAACGGTTGTTGTTAGGAGCCGATTGCGAGTTGATCGTAAACCCGTTCGTCTGTTCGTTGAACGTATTCCAGGTCCTGTCCGGCTGATCGTCTTTCACGTTGTTGAACGCGCCTGCCCAATTGAGTTGCAAACGGTCTGAAAACTTGTGCTCGCCAAGCAATTGGTTGATGAACAACGAAGTTTTCGTGAACGTGTTGATTCGCACGAATCCGTTTCCGTCATTGGCCAAATCGACGATGTAACCGCGGTACTCGTCAGTTTGTTGGTCGCTCGTATTGATGAAAAGCGAGTTGAATTTGATCTTGTGGTTCGAATTGATCTTGTAGGCGATGTTCGCCATTCCCGTCGTATTCGTCGCGTAATTGAAAGATTCGAAAGTGTCGTAACGCTTGTTGATTACGCCTGTCGGACTGATGCTTCCGTTGGCCTGTCCGTCAGTGATCGACTGATATTCATTCGAAAAAGATCCGGTGGCGAAAATGCTCAATTTCCCGGATTCTCCAACGTTCCAGGATTGTCCGCCACTAACGCCTATCGAACCTCCAAAAGGGTTTTTGGTATCCAGTCTCAAAGTTTCGTAGTTGTACTGCGTCAATGCATTCGATGGTTTTTCGGTCAAGCCGAAACCGGATGCGTTCGGGCTTGCGTGCAATCTGAAGTTGTTTTCCTGGATCGCGTTCGTGTTCGCGTTCGATCCGATGTCGATCCTGAAAGTGCCTTTTCCTCTGTGTTCTTTAGAGATGATGTCGACGTTTCCTCCGGCGAAATCTCCGTATAGTTTTGATCCGTAAACTTTGTCGATCGATACATATTCCACGATATCGGTAGGAAAAATCTCAAGTGCGATGTTTTTCTTTTCGGCATCGTTCGACGGGATCGGAAGTCCGTTCAAAGTAGTTGCGTTGTATCGGTCGCCCAAACCACGCACGAAAATGCTTCCCGAACCTTCTTGTTTTGTGACGCCCGTTGTTTTCACGACGGCCGCAGCCACATCGGTTACACCTTTACGGGCCAATTCCTGAGCTCCGATATTTTGCTTGATCTCTACCGAATTCTTCTGTTCCAGCAAAAGCGAACTTTCCTTTTGACGGTTTGTCTGCGCTTGCACCTGAACATCTTTAAGCGTATAATTTCCCGCGCCCATCGTCTTGTTGACAGTCAAGGTTTGTCCGGCAACGATCGTCACGTTCTCGGTTACGGTTTCATATCCCAAAAAACTGAATTCGATTACATAGGCGCCAGGTTCCAAAGAAATGGAGTATTTTCCCTGATCGTCCGTCGTCACGCCGTTTGTCGTACCTTTGACGAGCACGTTCGCAAACGGAAGCGGTTCGTTGTTGAGGTCCTTGTCGGAAATGGTTCCCGTAAGCGTACCTTTCTGGGCAAAAGCAAAAGCCGAAGCCAAGACCGCGAGCACTACTAAGAGTTGTTTTCTCATGATGAGTTTTTCTGTTTTTTATTTTGGCGCAAAGTAACCGCCCGCTTATGAGGGCAATGTTAAGAACGGGTTACGTTTCGGTTTGATAATGTTTACCGAATTGTTAACAGATTAAATGATTGTTAATCGGGGTTTAAGGCTTTTTTTTATCTTTACTTTTGAGCCGCAAAACAACTTTTTCACCTACAGATGAAGAAAAAAGAAATTAGGATTCTACTGGTAGACGACGAACCGGATATCATTGAGATCGTGGGCTATAACCTTTCACAGGAAGGTTATCAGATCTCCACGGCCGAGAACGGTAAGGAGGCGATCGCCAAAGCCAAAAAAGAACAACCGCATCTTATTATTATGGATGTGATGATGCCCGAAATGGACGGCATGGAAGCTACAGAAGCGATCCGGAAAATCCCCGAGTTGAGCAACGTCATCATCACGTTCCTTACGGCCAGAAGTGAAGATTATTCCCAGGTCGCCGGTTTTGACGCCGGTGCGGACGACTATATCACGAAACCCATCAAACCGAAATTGCTCGTCTCGAAAGTGAAAGCCTTGCTTCGCAGACTCAAAGACGACGGCAAGAATTCAGAGACGCTGAACGTCGGGAACATCGAGATCAACCGAGAGGAATACAAGATCATCAAGGACGGAACCGAGATCATTCTTCCAAGAAAGGAATTCGAATTGTTCTACCTTTTGGCTTCCAAACCCGGCAAAGTATTCAAAAGAGAAGAAATCCTCGACAAGGTTTGGGGCAACGAAGTGATAGTCGGCGGGCGAACGATTGACGTCCACATCAGGAAACTGCGCGAGAAAATCGGCGAGGAATTGTTCAAAACCATCAAAGGCGTAGGTTACAAGATTGAAGTTTAATGTCGATACAGTTTAAGAAATCCTATCGGTTCGCCGTAAAATCGTCTTTGTACATCACGCTTTTTTCAACACTTTTGATGGGAGCGGTTTTATGGCTGACCGATGTTTTTAACGTCATTGCCTGTTTATATTTTGCGCTCATGGTGGGCGCATTTTCTTTTTTCGTACTTCAGTATCGCGTCGAAAGATTCATTTACCGACGCGTCAAGAAGATTTACGACGACGTTTCGTTTCTCGACGCGAGCTCGTTCCAGGGCCAACACGTCACGACCGACATGGCGACTTTGACACGTGAAGTGAAAAAATTCGCAACAGACAAAAAAGTCGAGATCGAAATGCTCAGGATGCGTGAAGATTACCGCCGCGAATTTCTCGGCAACGTTTCCCACGAACTCAAAACGCCGCTTTTCACGGTTCAAGGTTACCTTTCCACGCTTTTGGACGGAGCGATGGCCGACAAAAACGTGAGGAAAAAATACCTCGAAAGAGCCGAAAAAGGCGTCGAGCGTCTCATTTACATCGTGAACGACCTCGACATGATCGCCAAGCTCGAAATGGGCGACATCAATCTTGAAACCGTCGAGTTCGACATCGTGAAATTGGTTCAGAACGTGTTCGATCTGCTGGAAATCGAATCCACCAAAAAAGACATTCTGCTTTCGTTCGACCAGCGGTATTCCAAACCGATAAAAGTCGTCGGCGATCCTGAAAAAATCGAGCAAGTCGTCATCAACCTCGTCATGAATTCCATCAAATACGGAAGCGACAAAGGCTCAACCGAAGTGTCGATCGAAGAATTGACCAGCGAAAAAGTGATCGTAAGGATTTCAGACGACGGCGAAGGCATCGAAGCCAAATACATTCCGCGTCTGTTCGAGCGATTCTTCCGCGTAGACAAAAGCGGATCGCGTGACGCCGGCGGTTCCGGCCTCGGGCTGTCAATCGTAAAACACCTGATCGAAGCTCACGACGAGAAGATTTTCGTCAAAAGCGAATTTAGAAAAGGTTCCGAATTCTCATTCACTCTCAAAAAGGCAAAATAGGTTTTTCCAGTGAATGTCGGTTTGCGTGTGTGGCAAGCCTTGGTACAAGTCGATTTCAAGCAGATTCTCGATCCTGAATTCGTCCTGTTTCGCATAAGGAACCAATCCGTCTTTCTTGAGTTTTTTTGCCAGATATTCCTGCTCGTATTGGCCCGGCGTCGGGATAAAGAAGCACTTTTTGTGCAGTTGCGCCAAATCCATCACGGTCGTGTAACCAGAACGGCAAAGCACCATTTCGCTTTCGTTCACGGCAGTTTCCAGTTCCGATGAGGTCATGAAATTGTAATAAAGCACGTTCCCGCATTGTTCCGATTTTTGTTCCGATTCGACTTTCCCTTTTACGAAAAGCACTTTCTTCCCAAACAATTTCACCTCGTTCTTCAACCTGTTCTCGAGCAAAGTGCGCTGCGGTTCCGGACCCGAAAGCAAAACCATAAGATCATTTTTCTTCGGAAGCTCCTTTTTTGCCAACCGACTCAGCGGCCCGATGTATCTGATATCGAAATCCGGCTTTTTCAAATGCCCGAGTTTTCCGGTCAAATTCGGCTTTTCCTCAAAATCCGGAACCCAACATTCGGTGTATTTCTTGATGATTTTTCTATGTAATCTGCCTGTCAGCCAGCTCGTGTTTCCGGTCAAAACGTTCAATTGATGCGTGATGAAAACACTCGGCACTTTCTTCGAAATCACGCCCAGACGGTTGTCCGAAATCACGCCCTGCAAATTGTAATCGCGCACCCAACGCTTGATGAGTTTCTTTTCGTCCATGATCGCTTCAAGCATTCGCGGCATGCCTTTGATCATTTTCCACTTGAAATCTTCCCCGTCTTTCGGATACTCGATTTTATAAGATGGCAATTCAAGCGCTTTCAGATCAGGAAATTCCTTTTTGAGAATCTCCAAAGCAACGCCATCCGAGGCGATGATAGGCGTATAGCCATTTTCCGACAAAGCTCTGATAATAGGAATGCAACGCGTTGCGTGACCCAATCCCCAATTTAGCGGAGCGATCAGGATATTGCGTTTTTTTTTGTCAGACATGACTTTTTGTTTGCGCGCAATTTAGGGATAAACTGCGTTTGGCGTGTTTTCAAAGTTTTGCCAAACTGTTATTTTTAGTGGTGGTTTTGTTTTTTTTTGGGAGCTTTATCCGGCTGAATGGCACTAGCTTTTTTGCAAAAACCGGTTTTTCTAGGGTTTAAAACGAGCTTCCTGCGGTCGCTGTTTTAAACTTAAAAAAATTCGGTTTTTTCTGCAAAAGGCTAGTTGCCGTCATCCGGGCTATTTCTTTTATCCGCAAGATCTTTTTCCTTCATAATCTTCTGTGTAACCGGAAATCTCGCTCACTCTCGAGCCGCAAAGAACGAGCTTCGCTCGTTTGGTGATTTTCGCCGGCTGCGCCGTCGCCTGCTTTGATTTTGATTCGTCGCCTGCCAGCGGGGCTTACTTTTACTTCATTGATTTTTATTGTTTTTTAAAGGATTCAGTGAACCTCGTTCCTCGGTTTGCCTCGCCGCAAAAGT
>NZ_SEBR01000001.1 GCF_004295795.1 Flavobacterium sp.
TTGAACTGCACCCAAAAAGTTAGACACAATTTTGGGGTATCCTATGGAAAGAAAAGTAAAGCACAGTTATGATTTTAAGCTCCATTGTGTCGAAGAGGTCTTAAGGGGCCGATCTGCCATTTCTGTCGCATCCGAGTTTGGTTGTGACAGATCCCAGGTATGGAAGTGGGTTGTACTATACAAGCGGGGCGGGGCGTCAGGTCTTGTTCCGCGAAGCAACCGACGCTACGATGTCGATTTCAAGCTCAAAGTGCTCAAGGCGGTGGAGAAAAAATCTTTAACTTTGGATGAAGCCTGTATAAAGTTCGATATTTCCTGCGGTTCCGTCATCCGTAGCTGGCAAAGAGCGTTTACCGAAAAAGGAACAGCGGGGTTACAGGGTAGAACTAAAGACAGTCCTGAGCTTATGGCGTTTAAAAGAAGACTAAAGACCTCCGCCGAATCTTCAACAAAAGAGGAACTGCTGCTGGAGAACGAATCACTTCGGGCGGAGATTGCACTGCTAAAAAAGTTGCAGGCCTTAATTCAAGCGGAAGAAAGCAAAAAGCGCAAGCCATAATGGAATTAAGGCAAACGCATGACCTGAAATTATTGTTAGGACATGCCAAGTTGGCCAGAAGTAGTTTTTATTATCATAGCAAGCGGCAACCCATTGACAAATACCTGGAGATCAAAGAATCGATCCGTGTGATCTATCATCAGCATAAGGGCAGGCTGGGTTACCGCCGCATCACGATCCTGTTGAGGCAACAGGGTCACGCCATCAATCATAAAACCGTATTGCGACTGATGGGACTGATGGGTCTAAAAAGTTTGATCCGGGTCAAGAAGTACAGGTCCTACAAAGGGAATTTGGGCAAGACCGCCCCGAATATACTGGACCGGGACTTCAAGGCCGCCCAGCCCAACCAAAAATGGGCGACCGATATCACGGAATTCCAAGTGGCAGGCAAAAAGTTGTATCTGTCGCCCGTAATCGACCTGTTCAACGGGGAGATAATCAGTTATGAAATATCGGGGAGGCCCACTTTTGAACAGGTGGAAACAATGCTCCAGAAGTCATTCAGGAAACTACCGGCAGACAGTAACCTGATCCTGCACTCCGACCAGGGCTGGCAGTATCAGATGAAGCAATACCGCAGGCTACTGAAAGGGAAAGGCATCACCCAAAGCATGTCCCGGAAAGGGAACTGCCTGGACAATGCCGTTATTGAAAACTTCTTCGGAATACTTAAATGTGAACTCTACTACATCAACAGGTTCAGTTCGGTAGACCATTTACGCCACGAGATAAAAAAGTACATCGACTATTACAACAACGACAGGATCAAACTTAATTTAAACGGAATGAGCCCGACACAATACCGGACTCATTATTATCAATCTAATTATTAACTTGTCTAAACTTTTGGGTGCAGTCTAATTACGACGCCAATGGCAACATCCAGAACATCTACCGCAACGGCGATCTCGAAAGTCCGTCGGGTGTGATAAAGATTGATGAACTTAAGTACTCCTACGAACAGTACAGCAATAAATTGCTCGCTGTAGAGGATCAGCAGAACGACCCATCGGGATTCAGCGACGGCAATCTCTACGGGGATGACTACACCTACGATGATGATGGCAACATGACCTCGGACGGCAACAAACAGATTTACCAGATAACCTATAATCACCTGAATCTGCCACTTGCGATAAATTTTGGTAATGGCAGCTACATCAAATACGTCTATGACGCGCAAGGCGTCAAGGTCAGGAAACTGGTAAGTGCGATGCAGGCCGACACTTCGCAGCACCAGACCAAGACTTTAAATCGGCGTTGTCAAAAAGCCGATACTATGTAGAGCGCTGATTAAGAACGTATTGCTTTTTTGAATCCTTAACGAATACTAGGATTCTTGAGGAAACCGCAAAATGCCTTCATATGGGCATCAGGCAGAATAAGTGCGGTCAAAGCGTGATCAAAGCGCGATATGGCAAGAAAATTACAGGTGTCAATTTTTTGAATATTTGACAAATGGTGCAAGGTCATGAAGAGTCCCATTGTGGCAACAGCATTTACAACCAAGTATAGAATCGCTGATTCTATGGATACGAGTAGGATGGAAGAAAATCTCATCTATCATATAGCGCAAATTGAAAAAACAGCAACAAAAGATATTACAGAAAAAATATTCTAACTCGTCCAACGGCAAATTTGAAAACCCAAAAACAAACCAAAGCTGTGTTTTGTCGATTTCGGCAACATGAAGTTGGGCATGAAAAAAAAAGTTTAAAAAAAAACGATGGGCAAAATAGCACTCAAAAGCAGAGCTTCACAAAGTCTTTAAACGTTAGCATTCGCGTCTGGCCTGGATAGTTTAAAAAAACAAAACGACACAAGACAATATTGCTGTCGACAAATTGGTAGTATTGAATTGATACAAAGTAAATTACAGATTATCGGCATGCAAATTTCAATACATTTGGCTAACACAATAATCCCAAATTTATTTATTATGAAGAAAGTAATGCTATTCTTTGCTGCCATTGCCATGGCTACATCTTGCAGTACGCAAGACGATGTGCAAACAGAATCGACCGGAAAAAGTCTTAAGGTGTTCAAGAACATCGAGGACTTCAACACGACTTTAGACCGTCTGCGATCGTTCGACAGTCAGGAAGATTACCAAAACTGGATTTCCCAGCAAAGTTACAAGCCGCTTTACAACTCCGAAGGTTTCGTAGACCAGGACGAGATTCCGTTTAAGCTGCAATTCATCCTGAACGAGGACAAACAGTTTATGATCGGCGACAAGCTGATAACACTTCAGGACGGCAAGCTTTACCAAAATTCGGTAAGCGAAACAGGAAAAGCTTCCGGAGCCAAAAAGGTTTTCGGTGAAGCGTCCGTGACAAAAGTATCCGCAGCAGAACCAGTTGACGCAAGAGTCGACATTGACGGCGACGGAGGAAGTTTCAAAGAAGGCTGGGAAGAATTCAACCGCGTAAGCTATGCCGTCGGATGCAACGCACCAACCAACAAAGGATTGCGATTCCGACTAGTTCACTATCTGGTAGTGGAAAACCTGACAGTGGACGGAGCGCCTTTGGTACAATCAGATTTGCTCTGGAAGTTGAGAATGAGCCAATATCTTAACGGAAGCTGGGTTTACAACAACACAAGCACCGAGAGAAGATATAGTTTCAGCATCAGCGGCGACTATGCGATCCGAGTAAAATCGACTGGCGCTCTCGTAACGAATTTTGCTACCGGGACATTCAACAAAAGCGTGGCGAACAATTGCTCTACAACCGTGAAAGGAACCCAGGCATGGTCGTTGGGTTACAGAGGATTTCCGAAGCCGGTAAACATGAGCCTTTACAAATGGGACGTGGGCATTTCCGGACACGTTTACCACAAGGTGAATGGCGACGTTGAAGCCAATTCGGTCGATACGAATTTCAGCTGGTAATTTTTTATCCAGAACTCATTTCGCTTTAATACAAAGCCGGCTTTTTGGAGCCGGCTTTTTCTTTAGATATAAGGTATTTTCGGTTTATCCGATTCAATTTCGGATAGTTTGTAATCCAAGCACAAACCTCTTGAGATATCTCACTTTACAGAATTACCGAAAAAAACCGTCACCACAATCACTTGTCAATAGCAGCCATATTAGGAGCCGAATAGCGTTCGCCGGCAGCAGCAGGAAGTGCATTCAATCGCTCGATTTGGCTATCGTTCAGCACAACGCCATCAGCAGCTGCGTTTTCTTCCAAACGGCTGACGCGCTTCGTTCCCGGTATCGGCGCGATATCGTTTCCTTGAGCGAGCAGCCATGCAAGAGCGACTTGTGCGGGTTTGGCGTCGAGTTCGGTGGCGATCGCCTCGACTTCTTTCACGATGACAAGATTTTTGGACAGGTTTTCAGCGCTGAAACGCGGATTGGTTTTTCGCCAGTCGTCGGCGCTGAGTTGGTCCACCGAGGTGATTTGTCCGGTCAAAAAACCGCGTCCCAGAGGCGAATAAGGCACGAGTCCGATGTTCAATTCCCTCAAAACTGGCAAGATGTCGGCTTCAAGGTCGCGCACCCAAAGCGAATATTCAGATTGCAAAGCAGTTATTTGATGCACGGCGTTCGCTCTCCGTATCGTCGCAACGCTGGCTTCAGACAATCCGATATGGCCAACCTTGCCTTCCTTGATTAAGTCGGCGACAGCGCCAATCGTATCTTCTATCGGCGTATCGGGATCGACGCGGTGTTGGTAGTAAAGATCAATATGGTCGGTTTGTAGTCGTTTAAGCGAACCTTCCACGGCTGCGCGTATGTTTTCGGGTTTGCTGTCGAGTGCGTTTGCTCCGGCATTGGCATGCGAGACCAATCCGAATTTTGTTGCCAGCACCACTTGGTCGCGTTTGCCTTTTAGGGCTTTCCCGACCAATTCTTCGTTCGAATATGGTCCGTAAATTTCGGCCGTGTCGATAAAGTTCACGCCCAATTCCAAAGCGCGGTGCAGCGTTCGTATCGATTCGGATTCATCCTGCGCGCCAGTCGTGTAGTAAGCGCTCATGCCCATGGCGCCAAGTCCTATGCGGCCAACCTCGAGATTTCCCAGTTTAGTTGTTTTCATGACTTTGATTTTTGTAAGCTATAAGGTAAGTATCGTTTTTGCGATTTTGGTTTTTTGACTTATTCGTCAAAGGTCAGTTTGGTCAGCCATTGCGCCGTTTCAGCATCGCGGTGGTCGAAGAAAACGCTTTTGCCGGTTTCCAATTTGGCGATAGCGTCCATGTCGGCTTGGCTAAGTTCAAAATCCCAGACATCGGCATTTTCTATCATTCTTTCCTTTCGGATGGATTTCGGAATCACCGCAATTCCTCTTTGCAAAAGCCATCTCAAGGTTACCTGTGCGACAGACTTTTGGTATTTTTTACCGATCGACGCCAATATCTCGTTTGCGAAAAGGTCGTTCTTGCCCTCGGCGAAAGAAGCCCAGGATTGCGTCACGATACCGTGGTTTTTCAGCAGTTCGTGCTCATCGGCTCTTTGATAGAAAGGATTCACTTCGATTTGGTTTACCGCGGGCACGATCTCATTGTGCGCGATGAGGTCGACGACTCTGTCCGGAAAAAAGTTGCTTACGCCAATCGCGCGGATTTTGCCTTCTTTATAAAGCTCTTCCATCGCGCGCCACGAACCGTAATAATCGCCCATAGCCTGATGGATCAAGTAAAGGTCGAGATAGTCCAACTGCAATTTCTCAAGCGATTTCTCGAACGCTTTTTTGGTGTTTTCGTAACCTGCGTCCTGCACCCAAAGTTTTGTGGTGACAAACAGGTCTTCGCGAGGCAAGCCACTTTTCTTTATGGCATTTCCCACGGCTTGCTCGTTGCGGTAAAGCGAGGCTGTGTCGATGAGTCTGTAACCTCGGTTTATGGCGGTAAAAACCGTTTGTTCGCATTCCTGCGCATTTTCGATCTGGAAAACACCCAAGCCCAAAAGTGGCATTTCCACTCCGTTGTTCAATTTTATTGTCTGCATGCTTTGTTATTTAGATAGTTGATTATTCTGAAATGTCGTTGGCCAGCCAGGTCATCGGCTCACTTTTGCAAAAGTCCTTTAGTGCTGTATCGAGTTGTTTGTTTTGTTCCGAAACCAGATGCGCTTCTTGATCGGCTACATTTCGCCAGCCTTCGATCAAAGCGAATTTGTTCGGGTCATCGGCATATTGGTAAAGGTTGCATTCGAGATTGCCCGATGTTTTTCGTATTTGTTCGGATGCCTTCGCGAGCGTTTGCACGAACGGTTGTCGTTTTTCAGACTTCACTTCAAACAACGTAATGACGTGTTTTGTGCGATGCGTGTCATTTGCCGGAATCGCGACCTTTGCCGGAATTTCGGTCAATTCGGTAAGTGTGATTGCATTCGGTTCGCCTTCTAGCGCTGTTTGGATCACCTCGATAGCACGCTTGAAATACTGTTGTTGCTTGTGGAAATTATGGGCTTCCTTGTTCTTTAAACGTTCGAACCAAATTGGCTCGCGGTTGCTATTTTCGGGTTGAAACAAGCTAAACGAAAGGTTTCCGGATTCTTTTCGCGAATTGGCGATGTTTTGCTGAACCGCCAAAACAAAAGCGTTCCATTTGTCGTCCCCGATTTTTCCGAAGAAACCCAATTCCTGAAAACTTCGAGGCTGCTTTACGATTGTTTCCGGGCGTTTTTCGTCATCGATACTTTTCGGATTTCTGTCTGAAACACAACTTTGAACTACCAGAATTCCCAGCAACGCAACAGGAAATGTCAGCTTTCTGTAACGCGGAAAAGTTTTGCGGAAATAAATCATAATCTTATATTGTTTTAAACCGTTCGTTCCAATATTGGGTAAAAAAATTTAGGCGTCGATTGTGTCCATTAAAATTTTGGCCGTCTGTTGTGTCAGTTTCGCGTCCGAAAAAAGAATCTGCACATTATAGATCGAGGTCAATCCGGAAACCAAGAAGAAAGCTAATGCCTTGATATCTTTATCAGAGGTCAACGTTCCTGCTTGTTTGGCTTCCGCAAGCAATCCTTCGAACAAATTCACGGCTTTCAACGTCTGTGCCGACAACATCTGCGTGACGTCCTTGTCACTATTGCCAAGCTCGAAAACAGATTTCGTAAAGAGACAATCGCCCTCGCGCAAGGCAGAATCGGTCACAGATTTGATGATGTTTTTTATCGCTTCCAAAGGTTCGCTACTCTTCTGTGAAGCCGAGCGATATTGTTCGTCCTTTTGTTCGATGTAATCTTTCAGTGATTTGAGGAACAGCTCGTGTTTGTTGCCATAACTGAGGTAAATGCTGCTTCGGTTGATCTTCATCGTATCGACCAGATCGTTCATCGACGTGGCGTTATAGCCTTTTTTCCAGAACATGTTTCTGGCGGCTTTGAGTTTTTCGTCGTAATCGAATTCCTTGTTCCTCGGCATGAGGCAAAGATATGTATTTTAAACCGAACGTTCCAAATTAAAATGCGTTCGGATTTATCTTTTTTCCCAAACCTTTCCAAAACCGCATCCGCACCCGAAATTTCCTCGTAATTTAACTGTAAGAAATTTATGTTATGTTGGAAAGCGAACACAATAAAATCCAAATCGAGACAAAAAAACCAAAGCGCAAATGGTGGAAAATCGCGCTGTTTTCCGTTTTGGGAATCGTCGGATTGTTTATCCTCACGATCATCGGTGTATTCCTTTATATAGAGAACAACAAAGATGAGGTTTTGGCCAAGGTAACGGCGCAACTCAACGAGAATCTTGACGGCGAACTCAAGATCGGAGATTTGAAACCCGAATTTTTCAGCAATTTCCCAAGGGTTTCGCTGCGTTTGACCAATGTCTCGCTTCACGACAAAAAATTCTCCGAACACAAGCACGAGTTGTTGCGAGCGGGAAAAATCGACGTGACCGTAAATCTTTTTTCGTTACTTAAAGGCACAATCAACATCCGAAAAATCGCTATCGGGGATGCGAATATCGACATTTACGTCGCGCCTGACGGTTACACGAACACATCGGTTTTCAAAAAGAAGGAAAAGTCAAAATCGGATGGAAGCGGAGCCGATTTGCAGTTTCAGGAATTTGCTTTGGATAACGTAAAATTCATCGTTTCGAATCAAATGCGCAAAAAATTGCATCACTACGAAATCGCGACCTTCGAGGGGAAAGTAGATCCGAAAGGCGACGGATGGAACGCCCAGATCACTTATGAAATCCTGGCCAAAAGCATGAGTTTCAACACCGATCGCGGCAGTTTTATCGGAAACAAGAAGTTGGTTGGAAATTTCGACATCACGGCCAACGGACTCGGCGTTTACAAGTTGTCTGAACAGCCCATAAAAATAGGTGAGGAGAATTTTACGCTTTTCGCCAATTTCGATTTCTCCGATGGAAAGTCGCAGTACGGAATCCACGTCCGAAACAAAAGCATTAGGTGGAAAGGCGCGTCAGTTTTGCTCGCCGACAATATAAAGGAAAAACTCGACATGTTCGATTTTGCCAAACCGATTGAAGTCAGCTGCGATCTCGAAGGCGATTTCGATGCCGATGAAGATCCGCTCATCTACGTTCAGGCCAAAGTGCGGCACAACGAACTGCAAACGCCGGGCGGAACGATTTTCGACTGTAACTTCGACGGTGTTTTTGCCAACAATTACGACAAGAAAAAGCCCAAAACCGACGCCAATTCGGTGATTTTACTTCGCAATATGACCGGAAATTACGGAGAAGTCCCGTTTTCGATGCCCGTGATTTCGATCATCAACCTCGATGCGCCTTACGCCAAGGGTAAATTCGTGTCGAATTTCGACATTCCAAAACTCAATTCGGTAATCGATAAAGATCTGATTGCGTTCAACAAAGGCCGTGCGGACATTGCTGTAGATTTTGTGTCCGATGTTGTCAATTACAAACTCGCCAAGCCGCGAATCATGGGGAAAGTCGAAATCAAAAACGCCGATCTGGTCTACACGCAACGCAATCTCAAATTCCAGGACGTTTCGATCAACCTCGATTTCGATTCCCGCGATCTTTTCATCCGAAACATCCATATCAAAAGCGCTAAAAGCGATGTCATTATGGACGGAAAAGTGCTCAATTTCCTGAATCTGTATTACAATTCTCCCGAGAAAATCGTGCTCAATTGGAACGTTTACAGCAAGGAATTGCACGTTGGCGAATTCCTCGGAATGGTTTCGGGTAGGGCGAAAGCGGTCAAAAAAACCAAGAAAAAAGGCAACTTCACCTCAGAGATCGACGAACTGCTAGAAAAAAGCCAAATGCGTATGGCCATGAAAATCGACAAGTTGTATTATAAAAAATTTGTCGGGACGAATGCTACCGCGATTGCCGAAATCTCCGAGACGAACATCGGTTTAAAAAATCTCGGAATGCGGCACTCGGGCGGAATGATGCGCATAAACGGCAATTTGGCCAGAAGTTCAAACGGAAGCCGATACGATTTCAAGGCGGTCGTGGCCGACGTGAACGTGCGCGAGTTCTTCAGATCGTTCGACAACTTCGGAATGCAGTCGCTCAAGGCGGAAAATATTTCGGGCAAACTCTCACTCGATGTCGAACTCAAAGGCTTTCTGAACAAAGATTACAGTATGAACCAAAAAAGTATGGACGGGAAAGCCAATTTTGCTATGGCCGATGGTCAACTGCTTAATTTTGAACCGATCCAAAGCATAGGAAAACTGGCCTTCCGCCGACGCAATGTCAACGAGATCGCGTTTCGGGATTTGAAGGGAAACATCAGGATCAAAGGCGAAAAAATCGAGATCGAACCCATGAAAATCAATTCTTCGGTATTGAATCTTGACGTGGCCGGAATCTATTCGCTTGGCGCCGGAACTGATTTACGGATGGACGTGCCGCTAAGAAATCCCAAGAAAGACGAGAACATCACGGACGCCGAAGAACTCGAAGAGCGCCGCCACCGTGGGATTGTACTGCATTTGCAAGCCGCCGATGACCCAAAAACAGGCAAGGTCAAGATCAGTCTCAAAAGCAAAGGCAAGGAAAGCGAGAATTAACATTTTTTACAGATTTTCTGTAATTGGGTTTGGATTGGCTGGCGTACTTTTATCGAATACACGCCAAAATCCATATTCTATGAAAGCCTCGTTTTTTATCCCGATGTTCTTGTTGCCGTTTTTCGCAATCGCCCAATCTGACCTGGACAAAGTCATGCGCGGAGGCGAAATCTTGCTCGGCGGCCTGTCAATCCTCAAGGTCGCGCGCTCTGACGACAAGAAGAAAGACACCAAAAAAGTCGAAACCGTCTGCGTCAGGAACAAACTCACCCAAAAAGTCACGTTTCGCATCTCGGGAATCGATTCCGAAGAAAATGAAGTCAAGAAAGAGCTCGTGATTCCAAAAGACGGAAAAGAATGCCTGTTCGATATTCCCAAAATGGTCTGTACTTACGAATTTGTGCTTGCTACTGGCGAAGTCTATAAAAAAGGCGAATACAAACTTGAGGATGAAGTTACTTTTACGGTGAAAGATCCGTGAAAATCTGAATTACTGTTGTTTTTTCTCAGTCAGATATTTCCAGTAGCGCTTTGGCACGTGTTGAATGTGAAGCTTCATGTTCTTGCGCGCCTCGATATTCGTGCTTTTGAAATAGTCGTTCCAAAGCAATCCGTACAATTCTTCTTTCCCATTCAAAGTGTGAGCCGGAAGAAAAGTAGAATTTTGCTGCAATTCCGAAACAACGTCGAATGTGATTTCAGATACCGTTTCAAGATCGTAGAACAGTCCGTATTTGCGCTTGAGGTCGTAAATGATCCAGCGTTGGTCGGCGTATCGGTTTTTGAAAAAGTTCGAGATCAAGGGAAGTACGTTGAAATCGGGTTCTATCGGCGCGTAAAAAATCCCGTCGGAAGTTTCCTGAAATCGGATAAAAGCTTTCATGCGATGGCGCTCGCGGCTCACGCTTTTCTCGATCTTGGTAAGCGCCATAACAGCCGGATGTCCAAAATTGGTCTCAACGCCTTTCGGATTGTCGAAAACATAGCGTGCAAAGTCGAAAAGGAGCCGAAAATTTTCAGGTCTTTCCGATAGATAAGCGTAATAGAACTTGCGCTGCCAATCTGCGGAAACTTTCTTTTTGAAACCGTCCCAAACGCGCTTCGACTTGGTTTCATCCGAAACGACTTCGTGGACTTCGTCGAGAAATCCCGGTTGGAAATGGATTGCACTTTCGAGCTTGACGGCTTTGGGTTTGAGTTCGTAAAATTCGAAAACGGCCGTGAGCAGGCCTTCGAGAGAACCGTCGAATACGAAAGTTGTCATCAGAAAAGCGACAATTGGTTTTGGGCGACCTTTAGGTATTTGCTGTTCATTTCAGACAAGATCACAGATTTGACCTTGAAAGATTCGGGCGCGTTCAATTGAAAGACACTGTCGGCGCATCTCAGGAAATGTTTGGCGCGGTTCCAGGCGATTCCCATTTTTTGGAGTTGGTCGGAACGCAGTCGCCCGAATTTTCGGGCTTGTACGATCTTGTTGGCCGAACCGACCCCGATTCCCGGAATACGCATGATCATTTTATAATCGGCGGTGTTTACATCAACCGGAAATTGTTCCATATTGCGCAATGCCCAAGATAGTTTTGGGTCAATGTCGACATCGAGCGACGGATTGTTGGCGTTCAAAAGTTCCTTGACATCAAATCCGTAAAAGCGCATCAGCCAGTCGGTCTGGTACAATCTATTTTCTCGCAAAAGTGGCGGTTGCGTGCCAATTACGGGCATTCGCGAGTCATAACTTATCGGAATATAACCCGAATAGTACACGCGCTTCAGGTCGAAATTCTTGTAATAGGCATCGGCACTGTACATGATTTCCATGTCAGATTCAGGCGTGGCACCAATGACCATTTGCGTGCTTTGTCCGGCGGGAACGAATTTGGGTGTATTCCGGATCAATTTTCGCTCGTCCTTGAATTGAACGATGCTGTTCTGGATAAATCCGAGCGGCTTTTTGACTTCGTCGTGCGATTTGTCGGGCGCGAGCAATTTTAGCCCGGCTTCGGTAGGCATTTCGAGGTTGATGCTCATTCTGTCGGCATACATTCCGGCTTCGGTCAGTAGTTCCTGACTTGCGCCGGGAATGGTTTTCAAATGGATGTAGCCGTTGAAACGGTGTTCGATCCGCAAGATTTTTACGATCCTGACCAAGCGTTCCATCGTGAAATCGGCGTTCTTGAAAATACCGGAACTTAGGAAAAGTCCTTCAATATAATTGCGTCGGTAAAAACTCATCGTCAAATCGACGACCTCTTCCACCGTGAAAGCGGCGCGTTTTACATCGTTGCTTTTTCGCGAAACACAGAACGCACAGTCGTAAATACAGTGGTTCGTGAGCAGAATTTTAAGAAGTGATACACAACGTCCGTCTTCTGTATAAGTATGACAGATGCCAGATGCGCTGCTGTCGCCCAAACCTTTGTTGGTGTTTTTGCGATTGCCTCCGCTCGAAGAACAGGAAACGTCGTACTTTGCGGCATCGGCAAGTATGGTAAGCTTTTCGCGGATTCTGTCTGACATGGCTGGAAATTGATCTATAAAAATAAGGGAAAACGCAACCGATGTTTGGTCAACAATCGTTAAAATTGCAACATATTCAATTACATTTAGGAGAATTCACCAATTTGCACATTTTCAAACTGTAATAAAACTAAATTGCTGAATTGTACGTTAATATGTTTCAGAATGCAACGATGTTAAATTTGAAATCGTACATTTGCACTCGCAAAATTGCGCAAATGTTCATTTTATGACAATAAATTGTTAATTCTGTCGATTAATATCGGCATTCATCGATTAACGTTGTTTATTGTTCAAGAATTTAATTTATTTGCCGAAATATTTTGCTAAAAAGATTTTTTATTTACTTTTACGGCCTATGAAATTTGTCCCAAAAACAATTCTGAAAGTTACATCAGTGGCAGTGTTTACGCTTGCTGCCGTGATGGTTACAGGTATTTCCCTGGCCGCTCCAAACAACCCGCCGCCTCCGTCTCCAGGTCCGGGACCGGTGCCGCCCGGCTTGCCGATCGATAACGGCATCTTGGTTTTGGCAGTTGCCGCATCCGTTTTAGCCTTCTATAAAATACAACAGATAAAGAATAAAAAAGCCCGAATGTAAATCCGGGCTTTTTCTTTTAGTCTATTTGGCGCAATCCGTAGAGTCGAGCGATGTATTTTCCGACAACATCAAATTCCAGATTGATTTTCGTGCCAACTGTAAAGTGCTTGAAATTCGTGTGCTCGAAGGTGTATGGAATAATCGCGACACTAAATTCGCCCGGTTCGGAAGCCACAACAGTGAGACTCACTCCGTTAACGGTAATTGAACCTTTTTCTATCGTTATATTATTGAGTTCCTGATCGTAGGAGAACCTGAATTCCCAACTTCCGTTTCCTTCTTCGGCGGCGATGCAGACCGCGGTTTGGTCAACGTGGCCTTGCACGATGTGTCCGTCGAGGCGGTCGCCCAGCTTCATTCCTCTTTCGAGATTGATTTCTTCTCCAACTTTCCATTCACCTATATTGGTTTTGAGCACAGTCTCGTGAATTGCGGTCACGGCGTAGTCATTTTCCGAAAGCGAAACGACCGTAAGGCAGATTCCGTTATGGGAAACGCTCTGGTCAATCTTAAGTTCGTTGGTAAAAGTGGAGCTGATTGTGAGGTTGAGGTTGTCGCCGTCGCGGACAATATCCTTGACAACGCCCAACGTTTCTATGATTCCGGTAAACATTGGCTTTTATTTGCTTAAATTTGCCCTCAAAATTAGCGAATAAAATCCGTTGGCAAATGACCAGAAAAGCAGAAAACATCATCGTGGGAATATCAATCGGGGACTTGAACGGCATCGGGCCTGAAGTCGTGCTCAAAACCTTCGAGGATTCAAGGATGTTGGAACTTTGCACGCCTGTGATTTTCGCGAACGTCAAGATTTTGTCGTTTGTCAAGAAAACATTCGATTCCCAGTCGACACTCCACGGAATCGACAGCCTCGATCAACTCGTGACGGGAAAGATTAACGTGCTCAACGTCTGGAAAGAACCGGTCGACCTGAATCTCGGTACGAATGATCCGGTTGTGGGGGAGTTTGCGATCAAGTCTTTCCGCGCCTCGGTTTCGGCTTTGAAAGAAGGCAAGATCGATGTTTTGGTGACCGCGCCAATCAATAAATACAATGTGCAATCGGATGAATTCAAATTTCCGGGCCACACCGATTATCTCAATCAGGAACTCGAAGGCGATGCTTTGATGTTGATGGTTCAGGACAATTTGCGCGTTGGTTTGTTGACCGATCACGTTCCGGTGAACCAGGTCGCGTCGCATCTTACGGAAGCTTTGGTGCGCAAGAAAATCGAGACCGTCAAGAAGTCGCTTACGCAGGATTTCGGAATCAACAAACCCAAAATTGCGGTTTTGGGGCTAAATCCGCACGCCGGAGACAACGGTGTCATCGGTCAGGAAGACGAAACGATATTGAAGCCGGTCGTTAAGAAAATGTTTGAATCCGGAACGATGGTTTTTGGGCCTTATCCGGCAGACGGTTTCTTCGGAAGCGGCCAATACGAGAGATTCGACGCTGTAATCGCGGCTTATCACGACCAAGGTTTGATTCCGTTCAAGACGCTGGCTTTTGGAAAAGGCGTGAATTATACCGCTGGTTTGGATAAAGTAAGAACATCGCCAGACCACGGAACGGCATACGACATCGCAGGCAAAGGAATCGCCGATCACAGTTCGTTTGCCGAGGCAGTTTACATGGCAATAGACATTTTCCACTCGCGTTCTGGCTATGCGGAAATCGCGAAAAACCCTTTGAAAATCAAGGAAAAGAGCCTTGAATCAAAAAAAGGCAATTAAGTCTTTTGTTTATTTAAATATTTTTTATCTTTGCCCACCCGAATTCGGGGCAAATTGTGTGATGATGAAACAGTTGAATGAATTTTTGATTTCGTTCGCGGGATTAAAATTAGGAAAGCACCAATTTGAGTATCAGATTGATAAAAAGTTCTTTGACGAATTTGGTTACGATGAGTTTGAATCTTGCAACATCACTGTAAATGTGACGCTTGACAAGAAGACGACCATGCTCGAATTGACCTTCAAGCACAAAGGCACGGTTTACGTTCCTTGCGACTTGACTGGAGAAATGTTCGATCTTCCCGTAAAAGGAAAGATGGAATTGATCGTGCAATTTGGGGAAGAGCTCAATAATGACAATGAGGAATTGTTGGTCATTCCGCACGGAGAACATCAGATTGACATCTCTCAATATGTGTATGAAATGATCGCTTTGTCTATTCCGTTGAAGCGCGTCCATCCCGGAATCAAGGACGGAACGCTCAAGTCGGAAGCGCTCGACAAACTCAATGAACTGAAAGTAACCAAGAAAAAAGACGTCAAGGACGACAATAAAGAAGAAAGTACCGACCCACGTTGGGATAAATTAAAGTCACTGTTAACGGATAAAAAAATAAAAGAGTAAAATGGCACATCCTAAGAGAAAGGTTTCCAAAACCAGAAGAGACAAGAGAAGAACACACTATAAAGCAACTGTAGCTACAATCGCGACTTGCCCTGTAACAGGCGAGGCTCACTTGTACCACAGAGCTTACTGGCATGAAGGCAAAATGTACTACAGAGGCCAGGTAGTTATCGATAAGACTGAAGCTGTTGCTTAATACGCTGTAAGTCAATACTTATAAACTCTCACGTTGTGGGAGTTTTTTTTATTGCCTTAAATTTTAGTCGGAAATAACGTTTTCGGAAACGCCTGTTCCCGAAAAAATTTGTAATTTCAACACCTTTACGGGAAAATCCCAAAGAAGAAAATTTCTCCATCTATGAGCAAAATCACAGCCGCAATTACTGCTGTAGGAGGTTACGTTCCAGATTTCGTCCTCTCGAATAAAGTCCTTGAGACTATGGTCGATACGAACGACGAATGGATTACCACCAGAACCGGAATCAAAGAGAGAAGGATTTTGAAAGATGCAGGGAAAGGCACGTCTTACCTTGCCATCAAAGCAGCCCAAAACCTGCTGGAGCGCGGAAACGTTGACCCAAGTGAGATCGATATGGTCTTGCTTGCCACAACAACGCCTGACATGCCGGTTGCCGCTACCGCAGTTTACGTCGCTACGCAAATTGGAGCCGTAAACGCATTCGCCTACGATTTGCAGGCCGCCTGTTCGAGCTTTCTTTACGGAATGTCGACGGCCGCAGCTTACATCGAAACCGGACGATACAAGAAAGTGCTGGTGATCGGAGCCGACAAAATGTCCTCGATCATCGATTATACTGACAGAGCAACGTGCATCATCTTCGGAGACGGAGCGGGCGCTGCTCTTTTTGAGCCCAACCACGAAGGTCTTGGTTTGCAGGATGAATTTCTTCGCTCAGACGGAATCGGACGCGAATACCTCAAGATCGATGCGGGCGGATCATTGCTTCCACCATCGCAAGAAACCGTCGAAAACAAGCAACACTATGTTTTCCAGGACGGAAAAACGGTTTTCAAATATGCCGTCACAGGAATGGCCGATGTATCTGAAAAGATCATGGAGCGAAACAATCTCTCCGAAACCGATGTAAATTGGTTGATCGCGCATCAGGCCAACAAAAGAATTATCGATGCGACGGCTCACAGAATGGGCGTTGCAGACGAAAAAGTCCTGGTCAACATCGAGCGATACGGAAACACGACCTCGGGAACACTACCTTTGTTGCTGAGCGATTTCGAACACAAATTCAAGAAAGGCGACAACCTGATTTTCGCGGCATTCGGCGGCGGATTCACTTGGGGATCGATCTACTTGAAATGGGCATACGACGCTAAATAACTAAACATACCAAATTACAACCTTATGGATATCAGAGACATTCAGAACCTTATCCGCTTTGTAGCCAAATCTGGAGCTACCGAAGTTAAACTGGAGATGGACGATTTCAAGATCACCATCAAAACGACAAACGAAGCGAGTGCGCCAGAAGTGACGTATATCCAACAAGCTCCGGTTGCCATGCCACAAGTTGCCGCTCCGGTCGCTGCACCAGCTACAGCCGCTACGCCAACCGCGCCTGCTGCCGCTGCAACGGAAGATTCGAAGTACATCACCATCAAATCGCCAATCATCGGGACTTTCTACCGCAAGCCGTCTCCGGACAAACCGGTTTACATCGAGGTAGGAAGCAACATCCAGAAAGGCGACGTGCTTTGCGTGATCGAAGCGATGAAGCTTTTCAACGAAATCGAGTCGGAATACTCCGGGAAAATCGTGAAAATCCTTGTGGATGACATGTCTCCGGTAGAATTCGACCAACCGTTGTTCCTCGTTGATCCGTCTTAACAATATTTTGAATGTTGAAAGTTGATTTTCAGATAAGGGAAACCTTGTCAGACTGTCAGTATTCAACATTTTTCATTTAAAACAGACTACTATGTTCAAGAAGATATTGATAGCAAACCGTGGTGAAATCGCACTTCGCGTGATCCGCACTTGCCGCGAGATGGGCATCAAGACCGTTGCGGTTTATTCGACAGCCGATGCCGAAAGCCTTCACGTAAAGTTCGCCGACGAGGCCGTGTGTATCGGGCCGCCGCCGAGCAACCAGTCCTATCTGAAAATGTCGAATATTATCGCTGCCGCGGAAATCACAAACGCCGACGCGATCCATCCGGGTTACGGATTCCTCTCGGAAAACGCCAAATTCTCGAAAATCTGCCAGGAGCACGGCATCAAGTTCATTGGAGCGTCTCCCGAAATGATCGAAAAAATGGGTGACAAGGCTACGGCCAAAGCCACAATGAAAGAGGCCGGAGTTCCGTGTGTGCCAGGTTCTGACGGATTGTTGGAATCGCTCGACCACGCCAGAAAAGTTGCCGAAGAATCGGGTTATCCGGTGATGATGAAAGCGACTGCCGGCGGTGGAGGAAAAGGAATGCGCGCCATCTGGAAAGAAGAAGAGCTCGAAAAAGCTTGGGAAAGTGCACGACAAGAAGCTGCAGCATCGTTCGGAAACGACGGAATGTACATGGAAAAGTTGATCCAGGAACCGCGCCACATCGAGATTCAAATCGTGGGCGACGCCTACGGAAAAGCTTGCCACCTGAGTGAACGCGATTGTTCGGTACAACGTCGTCACCAAAAACTGACAGAAGAAACGCCATCTCCGTTCATGACGGACGAATTGCGCGACAAAATGGGAGCCGCCGCCGTGCGAGCTGCCGAATACATCAAATACGAAGGCGCCGGAACGGTAGAATTTTTGGTGGATAAAGACCGCAACTTCTACTTCATGGAAATGAACACACGTATCCAGGTCGAGCATCCGATCACGGAGCAAGTCATCGACTACGACTTGATCCGCGAGCAGATTTTGGTCGCTGCCGGCGTGCCGATTTCGGGCAAGAACTATCTTCCGCAGTTGCATGCGATCGAAGTGCGTATCAATGCCGAAGATCCTTACAACGATTTCCGTCCGTCACCGGGAAAGATCACGACTTTGCACGCTCCAGGCGGACACGGCGTTCGTCTCGACACTCACGTTTACGCGGGTTACACGATTCCACCGAACTATGACTCGATGATCGCCAAGTTGATTACGACGGCACAAACGCGTCAGGAAGCCATCAACAAGATGAAACGTGCGCTTGATGAATTCGTGATTGAGGGCATCAAAACCACGATTCCGTTCCACAGACAATTGATGGACGAACCGGCGTACGTCGAAGGAAACTACACGACGAAGTTCATGGAGACTTTCAAGATGAACGATCCCGAATAAATCCAGAATAAAGCAAAAAGCCTGTCACAACCGACAGGCTTTTTTATTGCTGTTGTGCGATCCAGAAAAAGGAATCGGCTCTTGCGCCAGTGATTCCGGCGTTGATCAGATCGCCGTAAATCTGGAACGTTATCGTGTCGGTTGGCACAAGTTTCACCAAAGTGTCGACACTTCTTATCGGCGGAGAAACGTCTATATTGAGCAGCGATAAATTCGCGAAGCCACTTCTGGCAACGACAACTCCGTTCTTGAGGATCGCGATCCCGAAATTGGTCGTAACGCTCAAAGCTGCCGAAGCCTTGATTTGCGAACTCACGGAGTAAACTCCGGCATTTGTCGCAGTAAAGGTGAAAGTAGTTGGATTGTACTCGTTGTTTTCGTCGAATTCCTCGAACCCGAAAGGCGCGGGCGCAACGTTTGAAGCCAATGGAATCGTGACGTTTCCCGTGTTCGAAAATCCGCCTTTTACGAAAGATTTCAGATGGCTTGTGACAACAGCTTTCGATGTTGTCCGTCTTACGTTGCCATTGTTGTCGACCACCAAAACAGAATCTTTCGCCGCCGGAAGTTTTACATTCACGGCTGTCGTTCGGATTCGCGTCGTTCCATTCACGTCCAATGTCGCCGTCGGAGCTGTAGTATTCACTCCAATTTGAGCCAATGCCGACAAACTCGTCAGCAAAAGCGATAGTAGGTATTTTTTCATTTCGGGTAAACTTGGGATTTCAAATTTACCAAAATTATTCGCAAAACGCGAATTTTAGAAACGTAGTTTGCTAACTATCAACAAAAAACCGACTTGGATTTAAGTCGGTTTTCGTGATCTGTTTTCGTATTACAGCGTTTCTTTCAGCCATCTGAAGAATTCGCGTTGCCAAACAATCGCGTTCTGGGGTTGCAAAACCCAATGGTTTTCTTCGGGCAGATACAAAAATCGGCTTTTGATTCCGAGCAATTGCGCCGCCTGAAAAGCCTCTTGACCTTGGCCGATCGGCACGCGGTAATCTTTTCCACCTTGGATGACCATTATCGGCGTATCCCATTTCGTAACGTGGTTGATCGGATTGAATTCGTCGTAGGTCTTTTGGGCAGCGGCATTGTCCTTTTCCCAATAAGCTCCGCCCGCGTCCCAATGGTTGAAGAAAACCTCTTCCGTCGTTCCGTACATCGATTGCAGGTTGAAAACGCCGTCGTGTGCTATAAACGACTTGAAGCGTCTTTCGTGGATTCCGGCCAGATAGAACACCGAATATCCGCCGTAGCTCGCGCCAACGCAGCCCAAACGTGCTTTGTCGACATATTTTTCCTTCGAGACGTCATCGATTGCCGCGAGGTAGTCTTTCATGACTTGTCCGCCCCAATCTTTGGAAATCTGCTCGTTCCATTCCACGCCGTGTCCGGGCATTCCGCGTCGGTTTGGCGCTACCACGATATAACCTTGGGCTGCCATCAACTGGAAATTCCATCGGAAAGAATAGAATTGCGAAAGTGCCGATTGCGGTCCGCCCTGGCAATAAAGCAAAGTCGGATACTTTTTATTCGGATCGAAATTCGGCGGCAAAATCACCCAAACGACCATTTTTTTGCCGTCTGTCGTGCTTACGATGCGCTTCTCGAGTTTGCTCATAGCCAAATTGTCGTAAACCGATTTGTTCACGAATGTGAGCTGTTTCCACTCTTTTTTCTTGAGATTGTACGAGAAAAGTTCGGCTGCGTGGTTCATGTCGGTGCGCGAAACGATTGCGTTGTCGCCCAAAATATCGACGATTCCGGCCACGTCAAAAATGCCGTCCGTCAACTGTTTTACGGTAACTGCGATTTTTGTCAAACCCGGGAAATTCACCTCAAAAAGCTGTTTTGTTCCGCCAACGGCCGCCGTGAAATAAACTTTCTTCGCGTCTTTGCTCCACGCGAAATCGTCGACGGTTCCGTCCCAAGCCGCGGTCAAGTTCACGTTCATACCTCTAAAAGACACGATGATGTCGTTTTTGTCCGATTCATAACCGTCGCGTTTCATCTGAAGCCAAGTCAAATCGCCGTTCGGGGAAAACTTCGGATGCGTGTCGTAACCCAAATTGCCTTCGCTGCGATTTACCGTTTTGCCCGTTGCAATGTCGTATTGGTAAATGTCAGTGTTCGTGCTTTTTGCGTACTCCGTACCCGATTTTTTCTTGGCCACGTACAAAATCGATTTTCCGTCAGGCGACCAATTATAATCTTCGTCTCCGCCAAATGGTTTTTGCGGAGCATCGAAAAGTTCGCCTTTCAGGATGTCGGTGCCTTTCGAGCCTTCCTTGTTCTCTCGGAAGAAAACGTGGTTGTAAGAGCCCGTATTCCAAGTGTCCCAATGTCTGTAATCGAGTCCGTCGTAAATTTGGGCGCCCGATTTGTCAAGTTCCGGATAGAAATCCTTGCCTTCCACTTTGGCCAGTTTCACTTCTTCGTCATAAACGATGTATTTTCCGTCAGATGAAACATTCTTGTCGTTCAAAAGTGATTTATAGTCTGTGATTTCAGTGGCTTTTCCGCCGTTTATCGGAATCGTGAAATACTTCGAATTCGACTTGTTCTCCTCGACCGACGGCGTAGCAACCTTGTAGACGATATTTTTTCCATCCTTGGAAATCCCAAGCCCGGAAACGCGTCCTAGCTTCCAAAGCAATTCGGGCGTCATGGTGTTTTGTGCCTTTACAGCGGTCATGCTCAATATTGTAAGTGTTAGTAAAGCGACTCTCTTCATCGTAATTAGTTTGAAAATGTGCCTAAAAGTACAAAAAAAGAAAAGCTGCCTTTTTGGGGCAGCCTCTCAATGTTGTTCGATTTTTGATTATTGTTTGATGAAACGCTTCACATTTCCGTCGATTTCCAGAAGATAAGTTCCGGCGTTTACGTTCGATACGGGAATTGTTCCGTTGGACACTTTTCCGACAGAAATCGTCTGCCCAAGTAAGTTCACGATCTTGAATTGTGTTCCTTCGGCAACTTCGGAAACATTCAAAATCTCGCCTTTCACCGGGTTCGGATAAATATTGAAAGCCAAAACAGGCGTTCCGTTTTCAGTTGTGCGAGCCGACGAAACGATGTTCACCGTGTAATCCTCGACTTGTCCGTAAGAGAATGTCTCGCAAGCTGTCGGGATCGCATTGTATTTCATGGAAACACGCATTCTCGTCGCGCCAAGTGTCGCGGTCGAAGGAATTGTGATAGTGCCACTAACCGGAGTCGTTTGCGAAGCCGATCTCGTCCAAGCAGTTTCGCCCGAATCAGAGAAATCGCCGTCTTGGTTCCAATCGATGAAAACCGCGTAAGCTTCGTTGTATTTCGTGCCCGTCCAAGTTGGCGTTACCGAAATCGTGTAAGAAGAACCTCGCGTCACATTTGTCGAAACCGATGTGAAATTCGTGTAACCTGTTCCGCCGGTCGAGGCATTGTTGATCGTTCCGAATTGCACGCGCCCGATCAATTCGTCCGCAACGCTGTTTCCTTGAGACGCACAATAGCTTACCGACCCGGACAAAGTCGTAACTGAAACCGTGTTGCTGTTGGTGGAAGCGTTTCCGGCAGCATCTTTCGCAAGAACGTAAAAGCTATAAGTCGTCGCGGCTGTCAAACCTGTCGCTGCGTAAGAAGTTGCTGTTGTCGAAGCTAGGAAAGTCCCATTTCTGTAAACATCATATCCGGTTACCGCGACGTTGTCTGTCGAAGCTGTCCAAGTCAAATTCGTCGAGGTTTGGCTTGTGCCCGAAGCTGACAAACTCGTTGGCGCAGATGGCGCGGTCGTATCTGTCGTATTTGTCAAAGTCGTAACCGAAACCGTGTTGCTGTTGGCAGAAACGTTTCCGGCGGCATCTTTCGCGCGAACATAAAATGTGTAAGTCGTCGAAGCGGTCAAGCCGGATGCGGTATAAGAAGCAGTAGCCGAAGATCCGACGAGCGAGCCATTTCTATAAACGTCATATCCTGTAACGGCGACGTTGTCGGTCGAAGCTGTCCAAGTCAAGTTCGTCGAGGTTTGTGTCGTGCCAGATGCTGCCAAACTCGCCGGAGTCGATGGCGCAGTCGCATCGGATGAACCGCCCGTAATGGTGAAGTTCGCGTTCGACATATCAAAGAAAATGTGGTTCGTGCCTTTCACCATGATGCGGTTTTGCGTGCCCGGCGTATTCGGGATCGTCACGGCTTGCGTTCCGTCGTTTGGCGTTGCGGCCAACAAAACGGTGGGGAAAGTGTTTCCGCCGTCGGTTGAAAGCAAAATGTCGACGTTGGCGCAGTTCACGCCGTTCGCCGTCGTGCCAGCAACTGCCCAAGTCACGGTTTGGCTCGAGCCACCGACGTAAGAAACGGCCGTGTTCGGCGCGCTGACCGAAAACGGTCCGGCGGTTGCGTTTACCGTTACGACCATATCGTCAGAATTGTTTGCTGCGAACGAACCCTGGTTGTCGCGAACGGTGAATCTAAAGTTCAAGGTTCTGGCAACTGTGGGAACGGCTTCCCAAGTCCAGGCTGTTGCGCCCGTTTTTACGGTTTCCAAACGCGGGAACATTCTCGAAGTGCTGGTCGTTGGCGAATACGAACGGAAGTTCGGGCCTCCGGTTTTGGTCGCCGTCGGCATCGAATTCGTAGTCGTGCGTTGGTTCATTTGTTCCCAACAATAGGTGAGCGCGCCGCCGTTTGCATCTGTTCCGTTTCCGGTTAGGATAAATGGCGTGCCTTTCGGAATTGTGTAATCTGCGCCAGCGTTAGCCGTCGGGATCGCATTTCCGGTAACGGTCGTCGTTTGACAAGTCGTCGATTTGACATAATTCGTGATCTGCTGGATTGAAACCGCGTGAAAATAAGCGTCAGAATGCGCCTGAACGTCGGTTGAACCCGTGATTCCGGCATAACCCATAATCGTCGATCCGGAACCTGGCTCACATTGAGCGATCGTGCCCTCGTTGCTATGCGAAAAAGTGTGGTTTCCGCCAAATTGGTGGCCCATTTCGTGAGCCACATAATCGATGTCGAAGTTGTCGCCTTGCGGAATGCCATCGGCCGGAGACGTATAACCGGAACCTTTTCCAAGCGGAACGGAACTCGTCGGATTCTTGCAGACACACCCTATACAGCCCGCGTTTCCGCCGCCGCCAGAAGCTCCAAACAAGTGCCCGATGTCATAATTCGCGCTTCCGATCACATTGGTAAGTGTGGTCTGCAATTGTTGGTTCCAAGCTCCGCCTGCTCCGGTCGATGCATTGGCATAAGGATCGGTCGATGCACTTGTGTAAATCACCGAATCGGTATTTGAAATCAGGTTCATGTGAACGCCCATGTCAATCTCGAAAACGCCGTTTACGCGCGTCATTGTGTTGTTGATCGCGGCCAATGCAAGCGCTTTGGTGCCTCCGAAGTAAGCCGTGTATTCGCCCGTGACAGACATCGCCAAACGGTAATTGCGCAAGTTACCATCGTCGGCATTAGGTCTTAGCATCGCGGCGGCGTTGACTTCTGCTTCCGCGGAAGCGATAACCCGACAATCCCATTGGTTCAGGGAAGCGGCTTTGTCAGACTTTTTGTAAACCGTGTAAACACTTGGGTCAGTCGTGTAAGGTTCGATAAAAGTCGCTGATTTGTCGGCTGCGATCACCATTGACTGAAGTCCGAGAGGCGAAAGGCTGAAGTAAACCGTCGCGCGGGGATTGGTCACGCCTTTTCCCGTATACGACTTGATTTCCGGATAGCGCGCGGCAAGTCCGGGTTCCATGTTCGAGAATTCCGACACGCGAAACTGGTCGAAACCGCCGTCGGCATTAGGAAGCGAAACGATCACGCCGTTTCCTCTGCCCGAAAAACGCTGTGGCGCGCCCGAAAGCGATTGTGCCAATTCGTTCGTGTTCAACGCTAAAAGTCTTGGTTGCTGGATCGAAGCTTTGTTTGCCACAACCTGAGATTCGGAGCTTTTCACAGCTGTGCTCCAAACCTGCCGGCCTTGTTGGGCAAACGAAAACCCGGAAATCGCCACGAAAGCGATAGAGAGTAATCTGTTCTTCATAAAATTTACTTTGGGTTAATAGTGAATCAGTTAGACGACAAATGTAATTGGATTTGATATTGAGCAATTCAGAATTCTAAGAAAATAATTGACAAATCGATAAGCGACGGTTTTCAAATGTGTTAAATCGACAAAAATGTGAGAATTTACTTGAAGTATCGTCATTGAAAATATTCCAGTTGAAAAACCTATTTTTATGGCAAAAAACAAATGGAACTGAGTTATTGGGAACTCAAAAATTGGTTTTCGAACGTCGATTTTACGATCGTAGGAAGCGGAATCGTCGGACTTCATGCGGCATTGCGATTGCGCGAGAAATTTCCGTCGGCCAAAATCCTGGTTCTCGAAAAAGGCGCTTTGCCGCAAGGAGCGAGTACGAAAAATGCGGGTTTCGCTTGCTTCGGAAGTCTGTCGGAAATCATAGACGATCTTGCGACGCATTCTGAAGAAGAAGTCATCCAACTCGTGCAAAAACGTTGGAACGGCTTGCAATTGCTGCGAAAACGGCTTGGCGATGCGACCCTTGATTTCAAGCCTTTCGGCGGATACGAACTGTTTTTGCAGAAGGATGAATTTTTGTACCAGGATTGTTTGCAGAAAATGCCGTTCGTAAACGATTTGTTGCGTCCGTTGTTCAAGGCCGATGTTTTTTCGAAAGAAGCCGACCGTTTCGGTTTCGGAAACATTTTCGAAAACGTGATCTTCAATCCGTTCGAAGCCCAGATCGACACGGGAAATATGATGCAGGCTTTGCTCAAAGAGGCGATTTCGAAGGATATTTTGATCTTGAACCGAATGACGGTCGTCGGATTTTCAGACAATGGAAACAATGTCACGATTTCGCTCCAGGATTTCGGTTTCAAGACCGGCAAATTGCTGTTCGCGACAAACGGATTCGCTTCACAAATCACGCAAAATGCCGTAAAACCGGCACGCGCACAGGTTTTGGTGACCAAGCCGATCGCGAATCTCGACATCAAAGGCACTTTCCATTTTGACCGCGGCTATTATTATTTCCGGAATATCGGCGACAGGATTTTGTTCGGCGGCGGACGCAATCTCGATTTTGAAGGCGAAAACACGACACAATTCGGCAACACGGAAATCATCCAAAACAAGCTCGAAGCATTGCTAAAAGACGTAATTTTGCCAAACACGCCTTTCGAGGTCGAACACCGCTGGAGCGGCATCATGGGAATCGGTTCGAGCAAAAGACCGATTGTAGAAGCGCTGTCCTCGAATGTGTTTTGCGGCGTCAGGCTTGGCGGAATGGGCGTGGCCATAGGAAGTTTGGTCGGTCAGGAACTCGCCGATTTATTGTAAAAGTTTATGCTAAAGAAGATTTTCAGCTTTATAAAAAAGGCGGCACTTTGGTTTTTCGCCGTCTCCATTTTCACCGTGATTTTGTTCCGATTCGTTCCGGTTCCTTTCACGCCTTTGATGGGATTCCGTTTTTTCGAGAACACTTTTTCGGACAAAACCGTTTTTTTCAACCACAAATGGGTTCCGTTGGAGCAAATTTCACCCAACCTTCAAAAGGCTGTCATTGCCAGTGAAGACGCGACTTTCATCGATCATTACGGCTTCGATTTCAACGCTATCCAAAAAGCCGTGAAAAAGAACAAGAAAGGCAAGAAGCTCGTGGGCGGGAGCACGATTTCCCAACAAACGGCCAAAAACGTATTCCTGTGGCAAGGCCGAAGTTGGATCAGGAAAGGCTTCGAGGCTTATTTCACGGTCTTGATCGAGATTTTCTGGCCCAAGGAACGCATCATGGAAGTCTACCTGAATTCGATCGAAATGGGCAACGGCGTTTACGGAGCGCAAGCCGCATCGAGACATTGGTATTCCAAAGATGCCAACCAGATAACCAAACGCGAAGCCGCCGGAATTGCTGCAATTTTGCCGAATCCGCGCAGGTTCGAAGCCAGTTATTCTTCGGCTTACATCAACAAGCGCAAAAGTCGGATCATGGCCGGAATGCGTCGCATCAAACTCGATTACTGATGCGGATTCTCATTTGTTTTTTGCTTTTTTTCGTGTTCGGATTCGCCCAAAAGCACCAAATCGGGACGGTTTTGGAGAACGATCTGTTCACTTCATCGGTTAACGACAAGTATTACACGAACGGGATTGAGATTTTCTACCGATTTCTTTCGAAAGACACATCTGAAGCCGTAGCCAAAAAAATCAACGAATTCAGGATTGGACAATATATTTACAATCCGCAGACCGTAAAAGCTGCCGATCCTGGAGTGCACGACAGACCTTTCGCGGGATATCTTTTTGGACAATTCCAGAAAGGTTGGTTTTACAGAAATGGATCAGCTTTGAAATTGTCTTTGCAAGCCGGTGTCATCGGACCTTCGTCTTTGGCCGAAGACGTGCAGCGCGGCATCCACAACCTTTTCGCTTACAAACCCGTGCGCGGTTGGGATTACCAGATCCACGATTTGTTGTCGGCTCAACTTCAGGCTTTTTATTCGCATCCGATACTCCAGGGAAAAAACGCCGATTTGCACGTCAAGGCAAATGCTTTCGGCGGAACGGCTTTTGTCGGCGGAAACGTTTCTATATTGTCGCGAATCAGCCTTAAACCTTTACTTCCGATATTCGATTCGGGACTTTACGGCGCATCGGTAAACGCAAATCCGGAAGCTTTCAAATCACAAAGCGAATTTTTCTTCTACATCGCGCCCGGATTCCAATACCAGGAATATGACGCGACGATTCAAGGCAGTCGATTCGGGAACGACGACAGTCCGATCAAGTGGGATTTGGTCAAGCCGAGATTCATCGGTGAAGCCGGATTCAAGTTCCGAAAAAACAAATGGGATCTGTCTTACGCATTCGTCTACCGCGGAAAAGAAGTCGACAATTGGGTAAATAAAGGCTATTTTTACGGATCGATCCAAGTTGCTTATTTCCTCAAATAAACAGCGGTTTATACAAACGCCAATGTTTGTAAATTAGGATAGCGTTGAAAATCGCGACCAACAGCGCAATCGCCATTCCCGGAATCGCCAAAAACAGGTGAAACAACAAGATGTTGATTGAAATCGGCGCCAGCAGGACAATTGCGAACGGCACCCATTTTTTGGTCAATAACATCAATCCAATGGCGACTTCGAGAACGCCAAGCGTTGGAAAAATGTAACCTGTCGCGCCCAAGGAACTCATAAAAGCCGCAGCTTCACCGCTAGGTTCGGGCATCGGCAAAAATGGGAAAAGCTTGTTGGCACCAAAAACTACTAAAAGAATACCAAGTGCGATGCGCACGATCATCGTAAATTTCGAATTCATAAATATTGGTTTTTCTGATTGGAGATATGGTAAAAATATAATTAAAAAATTATCGTATAGAGAGTTATGGGTAAAATGTTGTAAACAATTAGAATTCGATAATGAAAAAACTTCGGGATTTCGCAACCGATGAAATTCCGGCTAAATCGCTACTTTGCGGTATCAATAAAAACGAACAAAAAATGACAGCACACGAGATTGATTACGAGATTTTTGGCGAAGAAATGCAGTATGTCGAGATCGAACTCGATCCGCAGGAAGTCGTCGTGGCCGAAGCCGGAAGTTTCATGATGATGGAAAACGGCATCCAGATGCAAACGATTTTCGGAGATGGAAGCCAGCAACAATCGGGCTTTATGGGCAAAATACTGTCTGCGGGAAAACGCATGCTCACGGGCGAAAGTCTGTTCATGACGGCTTACCAAAACCAAAATGTGATGAAGGCCAAAGTGAGTTTCGCCTCGCCTTATCCTGGGAAAATCGTTCCGCTCGATCTGCGTCGGCACAATGGAAAATTCATCTGCCAGAAAGATGCATTTTTGTGCGCGGCGAAAGGCGTTTCCGTAGGGATCGAATTCTCCAAAAAACTCGGACGCGGTCTTTTCGGAGGCGAAGGTTTCATCATGCAAAAACTCGAAGGCGACGGAATGGCATTCGTACACGCGGGCGGAACATTGGCCAAAAAAGAACTTGGCGCCGGCGAAGTTCTGAAAGTCGACACGGGTTGTATCGTCGGGTTCGAGCAAACGGTCGATTATGACATCGAGTTCATCGGCGGAATCAAAAACTCTATTTTTGGAGGCGAAGGCTTGTTTTTTGCGACGCTACGCGGACCTGGAACCGTTTACGTGCAATCGCTTCCGTTTAGCCGTTTGGCCGACAGGATCATCGCTTCGGCACCGCGATCTGGCGGAAGCAACCGCGAAGAAGGAAGCATCTTGGGCGGACTCGGGAATTTGCTCGACGGCGACAATCGTTTCTGAGAAACATCGGTAAAATAAAAAAGCGCCTCCAAATCGAGAGGCGCTTTTCGTTTGTGGTATTCGGTAAATTATTCTACGATGACCGGAAAAGTCACCTGAACATCAGTTTCTCCGCCGGCGTTTGTGATGTCGCCATTCGCAACGCCTTGAGCCGATTTGTCCGGTTGGTGACGCAAAACGACAGTCAAATTTCCGGTTGCGGCAGCCGTTGTAGTAAACGTAAAATTCACACCAATCGGATGCGCATTTCCATCAAAAGGCGCGGCATAAGCCGTTGTTCCGATGTTGTTCGTCGCGCTGAAGAAAAACTGGTGATCGAGCGCTTCCTCGATGATTTCGGCTGTGATGCTTTCGGCCGGAGTTGTGGTTTCGTTTAGCAAATCAAGGCTTCCGCTGTAAACCGTGTTTGTGGCGAGATTTCCAGAAACCGTTATCACAGGCGCGGTCGGTCCGTCTCCGTCGAGATCGCGAGAGGTGAAAACGATCGGCGTTCCACCGGCTTGTGGCGTCAAAGTTGCGATTATCGTCGTGATTACTTCTTCTTCGTTTACAGGCGCGCTCGTGTTGTCGTCTGAGCTGCAAGAAGCTATAAAAAGTGCGAAAATTCCAAATGGCAAAAATTTCAATGTTTTCATTGTTGTAAGATTTGTGCGTTAAAAATTAAATTTTAGTTGAAGGGTAAAATTCCTTCCCATGTCGTCTGCATAATAGCGCATGCGGTTCAAGTAGTCGCGATATGCGGTGTTGGTGAGATTTTGGATGCCGAAAACAATCGTCGTCTTGACTTTCGGAATCGCATCCAAAGAAATTTGCGAGGTAAAATGCAACAGGCTGTAGGCTTTTGGCGGACGGCTGATCTGAACCAAAACCGGAGTCGGATTTCCGTCTACCAAAACATCGGCAGTGAAATCGTTGTTTGGATATTGGTTCTGGAAAAACACCCATTCATGGCGCAATCCAACCGAAAATTCGCTCCATTCCTTCTTCTTGAACGAAATCCCATTGTTCCAGTTGGCCGGAGGCATGTCGATCAAAGGCTTTCCGGAATCGAGATTTTTTCCGTAGACGTACGCAAAAGTCGAGTGGTAGTTTAAATTCTTGAGAAAATCCCAGTCGACAGTGACGTCTATTCCCGTCAATCTCGCATCCGCCTGACGGTATTCCCAAACCGGGAAAGCGCCGCGGATCGTGTATTCCAAACCTGTCGGCTGCAAATACATGAAGTCTGATATTTGGTTTATGTACGGATTGATCTCGATCGCCAATTTATCGGTTGCATAAGAAAAAGTCGTCGAAGCTTTGACCGAAGTTTCCTGCTTCAGACGCAAATCGCCAAGTTCGATCTGACCTGTCGCGTGGTGCAATCCGTCGCTAAAAAGTTCGGACGGATTCGGGTTGCGACGCGCCAAGGAAACATTGACGAACCAATTCAGATTTTCGCCCAATTTGTACTTGGAACCCGCGCTCGCCGAAAGATTGTGATACGTAAAAACCGGATTGGTCTTCCATTGCGTACCGAAATCGCCCGTGATGAAATGCGCGAAATCCTGGTCGTAACCACGCTCGTTCCAACGTGATTTGAGGTAGAATTTTGTCGCATCGACGTGGCTGTAATCGTAGCGCAGTCCGGCTTCCAGACGCCATTTATCCGAAACATCGTAAGCCGAAGTTACATAAGCGCCCAAGTCGATTTTGTCATAATCCGGAATCAAAGGCCGAACGCCCGTGTCGATGCTCGCGACATTGTTTTGGTAAGAACCCGAAATTCCGGTTTTGAAACGCAGGTTTTTTGATTTGTCCGACGTAAAATCGATCAATAGCGAATGTGTCGCCAAATCGAGATCCAGAGCCGCGCGGTTCGCATTGTCGCCGCGTCTCACGTCATATTCCAGACGGTTGTTGAACTGAAACGAATATTGCGCGTCAAGTCGTCCGTGATGCCAATCCCGATAATAATTGAGCTTGGCCAAATGGTGTTGCACCTGCTGTTTTGGAGATGAAATATCGTGCGTATAGTCGTTCATCACCGCGGGTTGACCGTTGTTGATCGCGTTGACCAAATCGGTTATGTTTCCGATGTGAGACGCTCGCAAAATCCCGATCTCGGCGTTGTAATAACTGTAAAAAGCGTCAAAACCCGAGTGTTCGCCTTTAAATCCGAAACCTGCCGAAAAATTCTTCTCGCGGATTCCGGTGTTCGACAAAACATAATCGGGCGCTTCGAGATCGCCGAGATACTTGAGCGTGCCCTGGACTTTCCAGTTCCATCCGTTTTTGTAGCCTTTGAAAACGGACGATGACGCGCTTCCGCCTTGACCGTTCGTGGCCGCGTTCAAAATTGCGCGTCCATAGAGCGTATCCTTTATCGGAATCTTGGGCGGATCGACTATGATCACACCGCCAATAGCATCGCCTCCGTATTGCAAACCCGCCGCGCCTTTCACGACAGCGACAGATCCGGCCGTGTTCACGTCAAGATTGGGTGCGTGTTCCAAACCCCATTGTTGGTCTTCGAGGCGTACGTTGTTGTTGATCACGAGAACGCGGTTCGAATGCAGTCCGTTTATGACTGGTTTCACGATTGTGCTGCCTGTTTTCAAAGACGAAACGCCGCTGATTTCCTTGACAAGGTCGCCCAAAGAAGCATTGCTGTAATTTTCGATCTGTGCCGATTTCAAAGTCTGTCTGGGTTGCGTGTTCGCGTTGGACGTTCCGCTCGAGACGACGACTTCAGACAAAGCCGAGACATCGATCTGCAACACGAAATCGACCATTTGGTCTGACGCTACCAAAATCGTTTTTGACTCCGATTCGTATCCGACAAAAGAAGCCGAAACAGTGTGTTTTCCCTGAGGCAAACTGATGGAGAAAATTCCGCTTTTGTCGGCGTTGACGTAGGCGTTTCCTACATGGATGTGGCATCCGGCAAGAATTTCCCCATTGCTTGAAGTCACGCGTCCGGAAACGGTGAATTGTGCAAATAACGCGCTCTTGGCTCCCAAAAACAGGAACGCAAGCGCCAAATACATACGCATGGTAAAAGGATTGAATGTGAATTTGTCCCGATTCTGGAATCGGATTTAGGTCAAATCAACATTCTGAAGGCGGCCCGCGATGGGCGAAAAGGCTTCCTACGAAATAAGAAGTGATTTCTTTTGATCGGAAGTAAGAATATTCCTGATGGATCTCGGTTCTTTGGATGGGAATGCGAACCGTTTCCGAACCTATGAATCCGCTAAAATTGAAGTGGCAAACAAAACAATTGTCATCTTTGTGATGTTGGTGCGACAATTCGTGTTTGGAATCGGTTTGGACGTGATGGCATTTTGGCGTCTGGAATTCTTCGACGATATGTTCAACCGAATGCACCGATTGGAACACGACCGAGAAAAGCACGGCCGCGACGGCGAAAAGATTGTATATAGCGAATTTTGACTTCAAGGCGGTAAAGTTAGCCACGGACGGCACGAATAAACCCTAATATTTTGTGAAAATTAGTAGCGTCCGCGGCTCGAATGTTACACGAGGTTGTTAGCGACCAAGTATTCAGCGATTTGGACAGCGTTCGTCGCCGCGCCTTTTCTGAGGTTATCGGCCACAATCCACATGTTCAACGAATTTGGCTGGCTTTCGTCGCGTCTTATTCTTCCTACGAAAACTTCATCCTTTTGGTGCGCGAACAAAGGCATCGGATACTCGAAAGCGTCGATATTGTCCTGAACGATGATTCCAGGCGTTTCCGATAGGATTTTTCGAACATCGGCAACTTCATAATCGTTCTCGAACTCGATGTTGACCGACTCGCTGTGGCCGCCCATAACCGGCAAACGCACGGCTGTCGCGGTGACGTGAATCGAATCGTCCGACAGGATTTTCTTGGTTTCGCGTGTCATTTTCATTTCCTCTTTGGTGTAACCGTTGTCTTCGAACACATCGATTTGAGGAATGATGTTTTGGTGGATCTGGTACTTGTAAGCTTTCTCGCCTTCGATTCCGGCATATTCGTCCTGCAATTGCTTCACGGCTTTCACGCCCGTTCCCGTAACCGATTGGTAAGTGGAAACGACCACGCGTTTGATCGTGTATTGCTTGTGAAGTGGCGCGAGAGCCAAAACCATCTGTATCGTCGAGCAGTTCGGGTTGGCGATGATTTTGTCGTCTTTTGAAAGTTCCGATGCGTTGATTTCGGGTACGACCAATTTCTTGCCCGGATCCATTCGCCACGCCGACGAATTGTCGATTACGGTCGTTCCTGCCGCTGCAAAAATCGGAGCCCATTCTTTTGAAGTGTCGCCGCCCGCCGAGAAGATCGCGATTTCGGGTTTCATGTCGACCGCCGTCTGCATGCCTACGACCTTGAATTTCTTGCCCTTGAACTCGATTTCCTTTCCAACCGATTTCTCGGATGCGACCGGAATCAACTCGGTAATCGGGAAATTTCTTTCAGACAAGACTTGTAGCATGACTTCGCCTACCATTCCGGTAGCGCCTACGACGGCAACTTTCATAATGTTGTGGTTTTGGATTGTTCGGCAAAAGTAGTGAAAGTTCGCAAGTTGGCGATTGGCTTATGCAATCTTCCGATGGATTCTTGACTTTTTGCTTGTGGAACTTTTTGCAGATTTATGCTAGTTGTGGTTGGGTTTTGTCAAGAGGTTTCGCGCGCGCCAGACCTAACAAATCTTTAAAGATTTGTTAGGTCTAAAAACCTGTCGGTTTCAAAAATAAGTTCATCTGCCGAAATCCAATTACAGATTTTCTGTAGTTTTTGTTAAATCGTCAAGCTATGAAACAAAATCCCGCTGTACTAAAAACTTTCTAATTGGCATTACTAAAGGAAGTCGTTTTTTAGCTTAACACGGGTAAAATCCAGCAACCAAAGCCCAAAAAAAGACCACGCCTTTCGAGCGTGGTTTAGTGAATATGTAGTGTAGCTAACGGTAACTTTTTTACGGACGGCTTTTCAAAGCGTCGCGGATTTCCATGAGAAGTTTTTCTTCGTTGCTTGGCGCTGGTGGCGCGGCTGGCACATCGGCTTCTTTTTTACGGGTTGAATTGATGCCTTTGATGATCAGGAACAAAACAAAAGCCACGATAACGAAGTTGATCACGGCCGACAGGAAGTTTCCGTACTTAACCGTTCCGAAAAGCGTCAGGTCGCCGATTTTTTCAAGATTCGCCGCTTCGAGCGCAGGTTTCAAGATCAAAGGTGTGATGACGTCTTCGATCAAAGACGTGACGATTTTTCCAAAGGCTGCGCCAATGATGACACCAATCGCAAGATCGACGACATTGCCTTTCATGGCGAAAGCTTTAAATTCTGAAATGAATCCCATAGTTCGTTTGTTTTAGATTACTCCGACTAAATTACCCAAAATTATTTTAACAGTTGGGAATTGATGCGATTATTCGCGATAGAAAACCCGCTTTACACGTTGGGAAATGCTCGTAAGTATCTCATACGGAATGGTTTTGAGTTGTTTGGCCATGTAGACCACACTTGGATCTTCGCCAAAAATCACCACGGGATCGCCTTCCTTGCATGTAATTCCAGAGACGTCGACCATCAACATGTCCATGCAAATGCTTCCCGTGATAGGCGCTTTTTTGCCATTGACGTTTACGTACCCGATGCCATTTCCCCAAAGGCGCGAAATCCCGTCGGCGTAACCTATTGGAATCGTGGCGATTTTGGTTTCGTGTTCGGCGGTGAATCTTCGTCCGTAGCCAACGCTGTCGCCGGCCGGAATCGTGCGAATTTGCGAAAGGATAGATTTCAAGGTGCCGACATTCTCAAGGTATTTTTGTTCCGACGCATCGTTAGAAACGCCGTAAAGCCCGATCCCCAAACGCACCATGTCGAATTGCGCTTCAGTGTAATTGCTGATTCCCGAAGTGTTCAGGATGTGGCGGATCGGGTCGATTCCCAATTGTGCGATCATCAATGACGACATTTTCTCGAATAACGCGATCTGTGAAAGCGCGAACGCGTGGTGTTGCAGGTCGTCGCTCGTGGCCATGTGAGACAAAATCGATTTGACCTTGACCGATTTGTTTTCCTTCAAGACCGAAATGAGTTCGAGAAGTTGCGGTTCCTCAAAACCCAATCTGTGCATGCCGGTGTCGAGTTTTATGTGGATCGGATAGTGTTCGAGTTTCTTCTCGTTGGCGATTTTGAGAAACGCTACCAAACCTTTCAGGCTGTAAATTTCGGGTTCGAGTCCGAATTGAATTATCGAGGCAAAGCTTGTCGATTCCGGATTCATGACCATGATCGGAAGTGAAATGCCTTGGGTTTTGAGCGCAATTCCTTCATCGGCGAAAGCCACGCCCAAATAATCGACCTTGTGATGTTCGAGCAAACGCGCAATTTCGAAACCGCCGTTTCCGTAGCCGAAAGCTTTGACCATGATCATCATTTTCGTGTCGGGATTCAGTTTCGACTTGAAGAAATTGAGGTTGTGCGAAATCGCGTTGAGGTTGATTTCCAATACGGTTTCATGCGTCTTTTCTTCCAAAAGCGACACGATTTTCTCGAACCTGAATTGGCGCGCGCCTTTGACCAGGATCGTTTCGTTCGCGAAATTGAGTTGGTCGAACGCGGCCAAAAACTCGTTCGTCGTATCGAAAGTGATGCAATTGACAAATTTGTGCCTGAATGCCGAAATGGTTTCCCCAATGCCGATCACGCGGTTGATCTTGTTGGAAATCACGAGTTGGGAAACGCGCGAATAAAGTTCCTCGTTGGTCAATCCGGACTGGAAAATGTCCGACAGAACCAACGTTTTCTTCTTGTGCTGCTTTTGGGTTTCTAGAAAATCCAAAGCGATTTTCAGCGACTGGAAATCAGAACTGTAGCTGTCGTCGATTACCGTCGAATTGTGGATGCCTTTCTTGACTTTGAGTCGCATTTCGACCGGGAACAACATCGAAAGCCGGTTCTTGATCACGTCGTTTTCATATCCGAAATGCAACAAAACCAGCAAACAATGCATGGCGTTCTCGATCGAAGCGTCGTCGCGAAACGGAATTTCGACCTCGAAAGCGCGCTCGTTCCAGTTTACGGCGACAAAAGTGTGATCGCCCGAAGTTCGCCTCTCGAGAAAAACATCGGCAGATTCGTCTTTGAAACTCCACGAAAACCGTTTTGTATCGGGCGGAATAAAAGCCTCGATGGTCTTGTTCAAATTGTAAATCAACAAACTCGAATGCTTGAACAACTTGAGTTTTTCCTTGATTTTTTGGGCGATGTTCGAAAAACCTTCGTCGTGAGCCGTTCCTATGTTCGTCAAAATCCCGATTGTCGGGGCGATGATTGGTTCGAGATTTTCCATTTCGGAAACCGTCGAAATGCCGGCCTCGAAAATCCCCAGATTGTGTTTTTCATTGATCGAAATCACCGAAAGTGGCACTCCGACCTGCGAATTGTAGCTTTTCGGACTTCTGATGATATTGAAATCCGGGCCGAGCACAAAGTTCAGCCATTCCTTGACGATCGTTTTGCCGTTGCTTCCGGTAATCCCGATAACCGGAAACTTGAAATGATTGCGATACCAGGTCGCGAATTGCTGCAATGCCGCGAGCGTATTGTCGACAACGAGAAAATTCGCCTGATTCCTGACTTCTTCTGGAATGTAGGAAACCACGAAATTGACCACGCCGGAATCGATGAGTTCGCCTATGTAGTTGTGAGCGTCGTTATTTGGGCCGGAAAGTGCGAAAAAAAGCGTTTCGGCTCCATTTTGCAGCGATCGGCTGTCGATTGAAATGTGCGAAATGAAAGCCACGTCAAATTCCCCGACCCATTTGGCGCCAATGACGGGAATGATATTTTTTAAAGTCACGTGCAACGGTGGTTATTTTCGGTGCGGATCTTCGGGTGAAGTGCCGGGTTGGTCGTTGTTTTTCCACATAGCCGAAAAAAAGGCCGCGCGGCTCAAAGGTTCGTATTCTTCGGTTTCTCCTAGCAAAACCAGTCGGTCGGAATCAGATTTCCGGAACGAATAATTCGCCAGATTTCCGGTTCTGGTGCAAACCGCATGCACTTTGGTCACGTATTCGGCAGTCGCCATCAAAGCGGGCATCGGCCCAAACGGATTGCCTTTGAAATCCATATCGAGTCCGGCGACGATCACGCGAATGCCCTGGTTGGCCAAGTCGTTGCAAACCCTAACAATCTCATCGTCAAAAAACTGGGCTTCGTCAATTCCTACGACATCGCAACCCATTGCCAGGATCGCAATATTGGCCGCGGCCGGAACCGGAGTCGAGCGAATCTCGTTCGAATCGTGGGAAACGACCATTTCGTCGTGATAGCGCGTATCGATCGCGGGCTTGAAAATCTCGACCTTTTGCTTGGCGAACTGGGCGCGCTTCAAACGCCGGATCAGCTCTTCGGTCTTGCCCGAAAACATCGAACCGCAAATGACTTCTATCCAACCGAATTGTTCTTTGTGGTTAACTGTATTTTCGAGAAACATTTCGTAATTTTCGCAGTGTAAATGAAACGGTTTTCTTTAATTTGCGGGAGCGGAAACCGTCGTGAAATTTGTCGTTTTGTGGCTTTCGAGCCGATTCCAAAAGTAGAAAAATTTTGCCAAAGACCGCTTTCCGTCCAAAGAAAATCAAGTTAAGATTACGCCTTGCCACACCCTAATTTTCCAGTCATGAAAAAGAAGCTCGAAGCCGAACTTATCAGCCTTGCACACCGAATTTTACAGCTAAAGAACAAAGAAGACATCGCGGTTTTGCAGGAAGAAGCGCGAAAATTATACGAGAAATTGTCGGTGCTTCGCTTTGTCGAGGAGAATTTCGGAGACCAAAAGCCGACAATCGGTCAAGCCGAAGTTGAGCAAAAGATCGAAAGCGCTTTCGCGGATGAACCCAAGGAAGAGAAAGTTGTCGTGGGCGAAATCCCGTCGGCGGAAGAATTGGAAGACATGCCGACGCCTGAAAGCGTTTCCCAATTGGTAGGAAATTTGGCGGCGTCAAAGTCCGTGACCGACGAGCCTTTGGCCGAAGAAGACAAAAAAGAGCCGGAAGTCGCATCTGAGGAAGAATCAGAAGTGCACGCCGAAGCCGAAACCGAAGTTTCATCAAACGAAAATCAGTCGGAAGAAGCATCGGGAGAAATCGAATCTGAAGAAAAATCGTTCGAAGAAACAGCTGACGAACCAAAATCAGAGCAAGTCTCGGCCGAATCCGAAGAAGTCAAATCCGAAGAAGTCAAATCTGAAGAAGAAAAGTCGGAAGAAATCGCATCGGAACAAAAATCTGAAGAAAATCCAACTGAAAAAATAGAATCGCCAACTTTTGAAGAAGGCAAGGAATTCGTTCCCGTAGAAGCTTCTGAGGAATTAAAATTCGCCCAGGAAGCACAAAAAGCGGAGGAAATGTTCTGGGAGTCGAAACCAGAGGAAATGCCGGCGGCCGAAACCAATACCGAAGCGCCGGAAAAATCAGACCAAGACGATATTTTCTCTCCGAAATTCGAGTTGAGTTTCGAGGACAAACAGCAAGAAAAAACTTCCGAGGACACGCCAGCGCCAACTTTCACTTTCGATGATTTGCTCGGGAAAGACTACGCCGACCCGGTTTTCGTGACGCCCGAAGAACTTAAGAATTCTTATGAAACGCCAAAACCTGTCGAGCCTGAAGCTCCGAAATTCGAGGAAACGAAATCTCAAGAACCGACGGAAGTCATTCCTATTACGCGTTCTTTCGACAAGATAAACGTGATTCCGCTCAACAAAGACGAGCGCGGCATCACCTTGAACGACAAGTTGTCAAAAGGCATTACGATTGGCCTGAACGACCGAATCGCTTTCATGAAACACTTGTTCAACAATTCGAGCGAAGACTACAATCGCGTGCTTTCGCAGCTGATTACGTTCGACAATTTCACCGATGCCAAAGATTTCATCGACACGATGGTCAAACCCGATTATGAGAATTGGAAAGGCAAAGAAGAATATGAGCAGCGCTTTTTGGAAATTGTCGAAAAACGCTTTCAATAATGGGTAAATTGTTCCTGGTTCCGACGCCGATCGGCAATTTGGAGGATATGACTTTTCGGGCCATCCGAGTCTTGAAAGAAGCCGATTTGATCTTGGCCGAAGACACGAGAAATTCGGGAAAACTGCTCAAACATTTCGAAATTGGGACGCACATGATCTCGCACCACATGCACAACGAACACAAAACCGTCGAGCAATTGGTGGCGCGCATGAAATCTGGAGAAACTTTTGCGTTGATTTCAGATGCGGGCACGCCGGCGATTTCGGACCCGGGATTTTTGCTCACACGCGCTTGTGTCGAAAACGGAGTGGAAGTCGAATGTTTGCCTGGCGCGACCGCTTTTGTTCCGGCTTTGGTGAATTCCGGTCTGCCGAACGACAAATTCATTTTCGAAGGATTTTTGCCCGAGAAGAAAGGCCGTCAAACGCGGTATTTGGCTTTATCCGAAGAAACCCGAACCATGATTTTCTACGTTTCTCCTCACAAACTCGTCAAGACTTTGGGCGAATTCGTGCAGTATTTCGGCGAAGACCGACAGGTTTCCGTGTCTCGCGAATTGTCCAAATTGCACGAGGAAACCGCGAGAGGAACTGCCGCCGAAGTCTTGAAGCACTTTGAAAATGGAACTGTCAAAGGTGAAATTGTGGCTGTTGTTGGTGGAAAATCGGGCAAGTAATTTTCGAAGTTTAAAAAAGCACGAATCTTCTCGTCAACGGAAATTCTCGTGTTTGACATGGTTTTACGAATCTGACAAAAAAGAATCCAGTGCCAATTCACTTTAGCAACCTAGTTTTCAATAAGAGCCGAAACAGAATTTTTTCTTAAATTTCTTTGTTGGCGAGCAAGAACCGATAATTTTGGTTCGACCAAACTCATAAAAAACATGGCACAAGCACAAAAAGTTTCGGCGGCGTTCATCGCAGCTTCGTGGATCGCACTTTCGGCGGGAATCATTGGCTACATCGTAGGATTGGCGCGCGCCGATATGGAATTGAACGAAAAAGGCTATTATTTTACCGTTTTGATGTTCGGCGTTTTTTCGGTAATCTCTTTGCAGAAAGCTGTCCGCGACAGACTCGAAGGCATTCCCGTAACCGACATTTACTACGGAATCTGTTGGACAGGAACGATCATGGCGATCACGCTTTTGATCATCGGACTTTGGAACGCGACAATTTTACCAAGCGAGAAAGGATTTTATGCGTTTGCGTTTCTTTTGTCGATTTTTGGGGCGATCGCCGTCCAGAAAAATACGCGTGACAATCTCGTTGTAGACAAGGAGTAGAGAAAGTAGCAGTTGCAGTTGCAGAAAACACAAGCCACAATTCGGGAACTTCCGGATTGTGGTTTTTTATTTTACGGACAAATCGGTGAATGCGAAATTGTTTCCGGAAAAAAGTCCCAAGTCGCTCAATTTCAAGTCTGGAATCACCAGTAAAGCCATAAACGAAAGTGTCATGAACGGCGCTTTGAGTGGACTTCCCAAGCCTTTCGCCATCGCGTCGATTTCCTGGTACAAGCGTCCGGTTTCGACGCAATCCTTGTCGCTGATGATTCCCGCAACTGGAAGTGGAAGCGTTTTTTCGAGATTTCCGTCGACGGCACAAATTCCGCCAAGGTTAGAAACGATCCGGTTTACGGCTTTGCAGATTTCCTCGTCAGAAATTCCGACGGCGATGATATTATGTGAATCGTGAGCCACCGAACCGGCGATCGCGCCTCGTTTCAGTCCAAAGTTTTTGATGAAAGCCACGGCTGGTTTCGCCTCTTTGTACCGATTTACGACTACCATTTTGAGAATGTTGTTTTCTACGTCGGCAACCAATTTCCCATTTTGTATTTTTGGTGTCAGATGCAATTCGTTCGTGATCAGTTGTCCGTCCAAAGCCTCGATCACTCGAATTTTGTCCGATGTCGCGTCGATTGCGAAATCGGATGGATTTTTGGGTCTGATGTTGAACGCGTTCGGTTTCTCGAATTCGACCGACTCGATGAACGATTTTCCGTTTTCGGCTACGAGTTGTCCGTCGATGAACGTTTGTAAAACCTTGAAATCGACCAAATCTTCCACCGTTATAAAATCTGCGGAAGCGCCAATTTCCAAACTTCCGACATTCATATTATAGTGTGAAATCGGATTCAGGCAAGCGACTTGCAATACCTTGAAAACGTCGATTCCTTTGGCCACGGCTCTCGCGCAAAGTTGGTTGATGTGGCCGAGCAGCAAATCGTCAGGATGCTTGTCGTCTGAACAGAACATCATATTCTCGAAATTCTCGTCCAACAGATCGATCAACGCCTCAAAATTCTTTGCCGCACTGCCTTCGCGGATGATGACTTTCATGCCCAAAGCCAACTTTTCGGACGCTTCCTCATATGTAAAACACTCGTGATCGGTCGTGATTCCTGCCGAAACGTACTTTTTGAGTTGTTCGCCTCTCAAACCAGGTGCGTGTCCGTCGATAGGCTTCCCAAAGTGTTTTGCCCATTCGAGCTTTTTGTGCACTTCCTCATCGTCGAAAATCACGCCCGGATAATTCATCATTTCGGCCAGGTAGTAAATGTCTGGCAAGGCCAAAAGTTCGCGGATTCCTTGTGAATCAATCGTCGCTCCGGCGGTTTCAAAATTCGTTGCAGGCACGCAGGAAGGCGCTCCAAAATGGAACTTGAACGGCGTTTTCTTGCCGTTTTCTATCATGAATTTCACGCCGTCGGAACCCAAAACATTGGCAATTTCGTGCGGGTCTGAAATCGTGGCGACGGTTCCGTGGGTCACAGCGATTTTTGCGAATTCAGAAGGTACCAACATCGAGCTTTCAATATGGATGTGGGCGTCGATGAAACTTGGTAATATGTACGTTTTTATCTCGTGTTCCAATTCGGAAATCGACGTGATTTTCCCGTTTTCTACTAGGATTTCTCCCGAGAAAATCCTTCGGTTCCTGATGTCGACGATTTGGCCATGTATTCGCATTTTGGTTCTTTTTGGAGTTGGCAAGTTGGGTAATTTTGTGGAATCGGAACGGGATCGTGCGCCAAAATTTTTGAGTTTTGTTTTTTTCTGTGCCGACGTTTTAGTTGAAAATGTTAAAGTTTGGCGTTTTATTATAGACCTGTCACCTCTAAAGACGTGACAGGTCTTTATATAAAAAAAGGAAACGCGGTTACAGATTTTCTGTACTGAAAACGAAAAATTTTTTTCTACGCGTAACCCTGTCGCTGTTTAAAACCCTGACAGGGTTAAAATAACAATTTTGGAATACCGTGATTACAGATTTTCTGTATTGAAAAACGAAAATTTTTTTCTACGCGTAACCCTGTCACTGTTTAAAACCCTGACAGGGTTAAAATAACAATTTTGGAATACCGTGATTATAGATTTTCTGTACTGAAAACCGAGATTTTTTTTCTACGCGTAACCCTGTCACCGTTTAAAACCCTGACAGGGTTAAAATAACAATTTTGGAATACCGTCATTACAGATTTTCTGTATTGAAAACCGAGATTTTTTTTCTACGCGTAACCCTGTCACTGTTTAAAACCCTGACAGGGTTAAAATAACAATTTCGGAACACCGTCATTACAGATTTTCTGTAGTTTTTGTCAAACACAAAATTTTGTCCAAAAGCGCATTTTCCAAACCGAAATATTCTTACTTTTACCACATCGACACCATTCAAATTCAAGTATATGCGCTGGACTTTCCCTTCTTCGGTCAATCCCGAAATCATTTCAGAATTAGCAACTTCGCTCAACGTCGAGCCGCTTGTCGCCCAACTTTTGGCGCAGCGTGACGTGACGACTTTTGAGCAAGCGCGACAGTTTTTTCGTCCGACTTTAGACGATTTGCACGATCCGTATCTCATGAAAGATATGGACAAAGCCGTCAAGCGGATTGAGCGGGCATTCGAGAACAAAGAAAACATTCTTGTTTTTGGAGATTATGACGTTGACGGTACGACTTCGGTTTCGTTGATGGCGACCTATCTGAGAAGCCGATACGAAAATGTCTGCACCTATATTCCCGACCGATACAAAGAAGGTTACGGCGTTTCTTTCGACGGAATAAACTATGCCGACGACAACGGCTGCAAACTCATAATCGCGCTCGATTGTGGCGTAAAGTCGATCGAGCACGTAGCTTACGCCAAGGAGAAGGGCATCGATTTCATCATTTGCGACCATCACAGACCTGGCGATTCTTTGCCCGAAGCCATTGCGGTTCTTGATCCGAAGCGCGCCGATTGTGATTATCCGTACGATGAACTTTGCGGATGTGGTGTCGGGTTCAAGCTGGTTCAAGCTTTGGGACAAAACATCGGACAAACGATTCACGACCTGAAACCGTATCTCGACTTGGTTGCCACGGCAATCGCGGCGGATATCGTCCCAATGACGGGCGAAAATCGCATTTTGGCCAAGTTCGGACTTGAGGTCATAAACGATAATCCACGTCAGGGAATCAAAGCGCTTATCGCCAACGCCAAAAAATCGAAATTGGATATTACCGATGTAGTGTTTTTGCTCGCGCCCAGAATCAACGCCGCCGGACGAATCCGCCACGGGCATCACGCCGTCGATCTGCTTACGGAGAACGACAGTGTGTTGGCTGCGAAATATGCATCGGAAATCGAAAAATACAATGCAGACCGCAAAACTTTGGACAAACAGATTACCCAGGAAGCGCTGTCGCAGATCGAAGCGAATCTGGAAGCCGAGCGCTCGTCGACAGTGGTTTTTCAGCAAGATTGGCACAAAGGCGTAATAGGGATTGTGGCTTCGCGGCTTATCGAGACTTATTATCGACCAACTCTGGTCTTTACGAAATCGGGTGAGAAATTGGCGGCTTCGGCGCGTTCTGTCGCCGGATTCGACGTTTACAACGCACTTGAAGCTTGCGCCGAACATCTCGAGCAATTCGGAGGTCATATGTATGCGGCGGGTTTGACGTTAAAGGAGGAAAATTATGGGTGCTTCAAGCAGGCTTTCGAGAAAGTGGTGTCCGAAACGTTGCATCCGGATTTGAAAACGCCGGAGATTTCGGTGGACGCGGAAATCGACTTTTCCCAAATTACGCCCAAGTTCTTTCGGATCATGAAACAATTCGAACCATTCGGACCTCAAAATATGACGCCGGTTTTCCTCACGAAGAATTTGTCAGATAGCGGTTTCGCCAGGCAAATAGGAGAGAACGGCAAACATCTCAAGCTTTCCGTCAAGCAAAAGCAGTCCGCGGCGATTTCTGCCGTAGGATTCGGTTTAGGCAACAAAATGGATTTGGTTCGCAACAAAAAGCGATTCGATGCGGTTTATTGCGTGGACGAAAACGAGTGGAATGGCGAAGTTTCGATGCAGTTGCGAGTGAAAGACGTTAAAGCGATCGAATCGTGAAGAAAATTGTGGTTCTCATGATTTTGTTTGGTTTTTCCGTCTACGGACAGGATTGCAAAAGCGTTTACAATGGAAGTGGTTCAATGTCCGACTCAACTTGCGAAATCGGGCGGAGTAAAGCCGAGAAAGATGTAAGTAACGGCAGATGGAAATATTACGAAAGCTTCGAAATATCGCAAAACGAGCCAATTTTTGAGGAAATTAAGGCAGTTTTGGCCAAGAAAAAAATTGTGGCGATTCGCCAAAGTTTGATATGTGGTGAAACGGTTCATCCAGAAGACCTGAGCGCCTACTGTTATGAACAAGCGATGAACAAGGCAATGGAGCTAAAGTTCGGACGAGAGTTCATGAAGGTCGTCCGAATCGATGCGACGAAACAATTTTTGGGAAAAAATCCAAAGTTTATTTTTGGGTTTGGTAGCTGCGACACTGTTGCCCGTTACCCGAATTGCGCAAATTATTCCGAGCACTTTACAAACTACAAGCGCGATTTCCTCGAAAAAGTGCCTTGTCCGAAAGATTTTACTTTCGAGAAAGTGAATGAACGATTTTCGTATCTGAATGCGTCGTTCGTTTTACATGCTGACGGTAGGATTTCCGGAGTGAAAGTTTCGGCAAGTTTTGTCAACCCGGACGACGATAAGTTTGCGGAATACTATTTATCGCAATTGGAGGCGTTTATCGAAAATACAAAATGGGTCCCGGCAACGGTTTATGGGCAGAAAGTCGATAGCGAAGTACCACTTGTTATCCATTTCCCTCGATTTTAGCAAATATTATTTAGAACGAATTTAAATAATATTTATATTTGTGTCAACCTCGAAAATTGATGCCATGAGACAGATCGCTCCGCTTTACTTCAACGACCACGGAACCGCTTTTTACTGGAAAAAAGGCGATGAAATCCTGTCGGAAAAGGTTCAGATCGTGTTCAAGGAAACCGGATTCCATCTCGACGAATCCGAACTCGAGACCTTTGCGAATCTAATCGACGAAAGTTGCCGAAAAAACACGTGCGACGGCTGCGGAATGCGTCATGAGTGCATGCGATTTTTACTCAAGACGCCCGTTTCTCAAATCGATCTGGCGGTTTCAAAATCAGAACTCGACGGCATAAAAGATTTAGTACAAGGCACGTTGTTCCGAATGCGATTGCTAAAATTCACTTCAGGAATCGGTCGCAACTGATTCATCCTTTTATCCAAACTTATATCTTCCTCGCCGGAAATTCCGGTAGGTAATGTCTTTATTTGCGCAAACGTCCGGTTGGCTTGCCTGTTCTAGGTTTTATCCGAAATCGATTGCGGTATTTTTACTTCAGAGAAGAAAACAACCTACCAGTTTAGATACCTCGGAAGACTTTTTTTGCAATCACGTTCAAAATGCGGCTTTGTTTCCTTATTATATTTGTATAATCCACACTAATTCCGAAACAAAATTCAACTTTCAGAAATTTCAGATTTCGCAACGCCTGCTTTAAAGATGAATTCTCGCCAAAAAACGTCCGTCGGTTTCAAGTCCAAAATGCGGTTTCTCGTGGGATTGTTCGCGTTTTTGAATTTCTGCACAAGTTTTGGGCAAGACACGTCGATACGTTATCTCGACATCCACGACGGCATGTCGAACAATTCGGTGAATACGATCTTCCAAGGGCGAGACGGCTATATGTGGTTCGGAACTTACGACGGACTCAATCGCTACGACGGTTACGATTTCAAGGCTTACCGCAATATCATCGGCGACAGTACTTCGCTCCAAGCCAATTTTGTGCATTCGTTATGCGAAGATTCTCACGACAGACTTTGGATCGGCGGCTCTAACGGCGGCTGTGTATTGGATAAGATTACCGAAACTTTCCAGTCGCTTTACTACGATTCAGGTCACGGAAAACGCGAGATTTTGCGAGACATCGTGCTTTCGATCAAAGCTTTGCCAAACGGGAAAATGCTCGTAGGAACCAAGCGTTCAGGATTGATCGTTTACGACGAAAATTCGTTTATGGGAAAGCGAATCCCAATGGAGGACGGTCTCAAGGACAACTTCAACTACAGCGTCACGGGAATCGATTTTTCAGAAGAAAAACAATCGCTTTGGGTGATGGTGAACAGGGTCGGCTTGTGCAGATTTTCTTTGCGAACCCTGAAATTATCGATCGTTCCGAATAGTTTCAAGGAAGCGAACTGCATCCTCGCGTTGGGAAAACGAATCGCATTCGGCACCGATGAGGGTTTTTTTATTTACGATTCCAAAGCGGAGAAAATTACCGAAAATCTCCTACCGACGCGGGTTTTCGTCACCAACTTGATATCTGACACCAATAAAATCTGGATCGCGACCGACGGAAAAGGTGTTTTTACCTTATCGGAAAACCAGAAAATGGCGGGTGCGTTGGCCAAAATCGACAACCAGAACGTGCTCAAAAGCGATGCGGTTTGGGGATTGTGCAAAGACAAATTGGGCGGAATCTGGATTGGCACTTTGAGAGGCGGCGCGACTGAACTCATTGCGACCAAAACGCATTTCAAAAAAGTAAAAGCTGTCAAGACGCAAGATCCGAACGAGAATTTTATCCTGTCTTTTTGCGAGGACAAAAACGGCAATATTTGGGTCGGAACAGACGGCGCCGGACTCAAATTCCTGAACAGGAAAACCGGCCAATATGAAACCGTGGCGAGAACTTCGGGCACTGCGCAAGTGCTTTCGAGCAATTTCATCACGGGATTGCTGCGGGACGTGAACGACGACATCTGGCTCGCAACCTGGTCCGGCGGACTTAATCGGCTGAGTGCCAAAACCGGAAAGATCGAATGGTTCAAGTGCATCAATCCGTTTACGAAACGAGAGGAAAAGAACATTTGGTGCCTTTTCAAGGACAACGACCAGAACATTTGGGCGAGTGCGACCAACGAAGGCACTTTGTATAAATTCAACCGCAAAGCCCAGAAATTTGAGGTTTTTGACAGACGACTTTCAGATTTATTGTGTCTGACGCAAACCAAGGACGGCAAAATCTGGTCGGGCGATTACAACAGTCTGTATTGTGTCGACGTGAAAAATCGCAGTTTCAAATCGTATAAGATCGGGTATCCGATCCGCAGCATTCTCGAAGACAAAAACGGCAGGCTTTGGGTTGGGACTTCCGAAGGCGGTTTGCTGAATTTTGACCCAAAAAACGGCCATTACCAAAGATTCACCACGACGCAAGGCTTGTCGGGAAACACGGTTTTGCGCTTGCTCGAAGACAAGAACGGCCGCATTTGGATGAGCACTTACAATGGTTTGAGCCGACTCGATGCCAAAGACGGAAGCTTCCGCAATTTTTCGGTTTCCGACGGATTGCAAAGCAACCAATTCAGTTTCAATGCCGCGCTGTCGTTGTCTTCGGGCGAATTTCTTTTTGGCGGGATCGATGGTTTCAACGTTTTCGATCCGACGAAAATCAGCGATTTCAGACGCCCGATCGATGTGAAACTCACCGGAATTCTGGTCAACAACAAACCGCTGTCAAAACATCCGGATCTTATCGGGCAAACCGAAAAAGGCGAGGTCAAATCGATCGAGCTTCCGTTCGACCAAACCACGATTTCGCTTGATTTTGCCGGACTTGACTTTCGTTTTGCGGACAAAATCGGATATGCCTACAAACTCGAAGGCTGGGAAAACCACTGGAATTTTGACGTCAGGAACAGAAATGCGAGCTACACGAGATTGTCTGCCGGAACATATGTTTTCAAAGTGCGAACCACAGATTTGTACGGAAAATGGAAAACGCCGGTTGCGCTGCTTACGATCGAGGTTTTGCCGCCTTGGTATTTGTCCTGGTACGCTTATTTGCTGTATTTCACGATCGTCGCCTCGGCCGTTTATGCCTATTTGCGCTACAATCGCTATAAGGAACGTATGAAATTCGAGTTGCGTTTGGTGCAGATGGAAAGCCAAAAGGAAAAAGAAATGGCCGAGCGCCAACTTTCGATGTTCACTTATATTTCACACGAATTCAGAACACCTGTTTCGCTGATTATCAACCCTTTGCGCAAATTGCTGCGAAAGGACGAATCTGAAAACGCATCAAATCCTGATCTTTTGGTCGCGCATAGAAATGCCCGAAGGTTGCTGAGTTTGGTCGACCAATTGTTGTTGTTCAGAAAGGCCGGAAGTGAAGTCGACGACCTCAAAATCTCGCAACTCGATTTGCGCCAGATCGTTCAGGACGTGTTCGAGAGTTTTACGTATCAGGCTCAGGAACAGAAGATTTCGTATCAGTTGGATTCCAATTTGCCCGATGTGGAAATTTTCGGAGACCTGGAAAAAATCGAGATCGCGTTGTTCAATCTCGTCGCAAACGCATTCAAATACACGCCAGAAGGCGGACAAATCACACTCAAGCTCGAAGAATCTGAAAACGAGGCGATTTTTCGCGTGATCGATACGGGCGTCGGAATCGCGCAGGAAGAAATCAGTACGATTTTCGAGAAATTCCGGCAGGCGAATCCAAAGGTTTCGTTTGGGAAAGGCTTCGGAATCGGGCTTTTCGTGGTCAAGAATTTCATCGACAAACACCACGGCAGAATTGACTGCGAAAGCATTCCGGGCAAAGGCACGACTTTTTCGGTCGTACTCAAAAAAGGGAAATCGCATTTGAACGGAAAAGAAATCTCAAACCAGGTTTCAAACCGATCGCAGATTTTCGACGAGTTGAGAGCCGACAAAATCGAGAATCCGAAGCTTTCCGCAAGACAACAAGCGCTTGAAGATTCGATTCCGACGGTGATTACCGACAAAAAATCAGTGTTGATCGTGGACGACGACGACGAGATCAGAAATTATCTCCTGACGCTTTTTGGCCAGCATTACGTGGTTTTTGGAGCGGCGAACGGCCAACAAGGTTTCGAATCGGCCAAGAAAAACGTACCTGATGTCGTGGTCACAGATTTGAACATGGACGAAATAGACGGACTCGAATTGTGTAGAAAACTCAAGTCTGACAGCGATTTGGGACACATTCCGGTGGTTTTGCTAACGGCTTCATCGGCTTCGGAAACCGAACTCGAAGGCATAACGGGCGGTGCCGACGATTATATTACCAAACCGTTTGACAGCGATATTTTGCTGGCGCGCATCGAAACTTTGCTCAAAAGCCGCAGCCAGCTTCGCAACTATTACCTCGACAGCATTACGCTGAAAGAGAATTCGGCCAAAGTTCCCACAGAATACAAGGAGTTTCTCGAGAATTGCATTGCAGTGATCGAAGGCAATCTCGACGACAAGGATTTTACGATCAAATCGTTCTCGAAAGCCATGGGAATGAGCCATTCGAGTTTGTATACGAAGATCAAGGCGATTTCGGGTCAGACTTTGAACGCGTTCATCAGGTCGATACGGCTTCGCAAAGCCGCACTTTTGCTTTTGACAGAAGATGTGAATATTTTGCAGGCGAGCACTCAGGTTGGTTTCGAGGACCAGAAATATTTCAGACAACAATTCGTGAAATTGTTCGGGATGACGCCATCGGCTTACGTGAAAAAATACCGCGTCGGATTCAACCGCGAAATGAGCGTCGTGAACAAATGATGCGATAGGAATTCTGAAAATACCGAATCTGAAAAAATCCGTTCCCAAAATTTCAGATTTGTGATTTTACCCCTTCTTTTTTATGATTTGTCCCCCTTTTGGATCGGTTTGCCCCCGTTTACTTTGCATCCGATCGACATCACTATAACGTTTTAGTGGCTGTTTTTTTTCCAGATGGTTTCCTTGAAGCAATTTTCATCGGACACATCCAAACGAAAAACTAAATCGATTTCGAGATTGACCAAAAGCTAACCAATGAACTTTTGTCGCTTTTCAGATGCAAAACCACCATCGTGAGAATTGGCGAAAAAGTTCGAAACTAAAACCAATCAAATTTTTATGACAAACAAGTACCATCTTGATTTCAAGCTGAAATGGTTTTGCATCGCCTTCCATTTGTTGCTTGTCTCGGCTCCGGTTTCGGCTGCCGAAAAAGTGTCGGTAGATGCCGTGGTCGTGCAAGGGCCGATTACGGGAAAAATCGTCGACAACACCGGCCTTCCGCTTCCGGGCGTTTCCGTTTTGGTCAAAGGCACCAACATAGGAACCGTAACCGATATCGACGGAAATTACTCCATCACGCCAAATTCGGCGAACGCCACGCTCGTATTTTCGTTTGTCGGATTCAAGACACAGGAAGTTTTGGTAGGCGGAAAGTCGGCAATCGACATTTCGATGTCTGAAGACAGCACGACTTTGAACGAGGTCGTCGTCGTGGGTTACGGAACGCAAAAGCGCTCTGACATCACGGGTTCGGTCGCGTCCATTCCTACAGAAAGACTCAAGAATCTTCCGGCGACAAACATTTCTCAAGCCATTCAGGGAAGCACTGCCGGCGTCACGGTAATCCAAGGTTCGAACGTTCCCGGAAGTACGGGTTCGATCAAGATTCGCGGAAACAACTCGCTTACCGCTTCGGGCAACCCGTTTTTGGTCGTTGACGGCATTCCGTTTGAAGGCGGAAGTTTGAACGACATTCCCGCGGCCGACATCAAGAACATCGAGATTCTCAAAGATGCGTCGGCGGTGGCGATTTACGGGACGCGCGGTTCGAACGGCGTCATTTTGATCACCACAAAGCGCGGCGCGACTGGAAAACCATCGGTTTCCTACAACACTTACTATGCCGTGGAAGAAATCGCGCACATGTTGACGCCAATGAGTCCGGACGCGTTTCTGCAGAAATATGCCGACTACAAAATAGCGAGAAACATCAACGACACGAATCCGTTGCTCAACCAAAGTGAAATCGACAACTACAACGCCGGAAGAACGACCGATTGGATGGACGTCGTAACCAAAGCGGGAAGTTTGCAGGAACACAATTTGAGTGTTTCGGGCGGAAACGAGAATGCCAAGTACATGGTTTCGGGCAACTGGCTCGAGCAAGATGGCGTCGTGCAAGGTTACCAATATCGCCGCTCAAACTTCCGTGCGAACTTCGATTTCAAGATCAACAATGCCATCAAACTTGGCGGATCGGCATTTTATGCGCACAACAATTACGACGGCGGACGCGCGAATTTGCTTCTGGCATCGGCCATGAGTCCGTTTAGCGTGCCGTATAACGACAACGGTTCGCTCATCATCAACCCGATGTCACCCGAATTGCTTTACGAAAATCCGCTTTTGGGATTGAAAACGGCGCGTGAGGAAAGACGTCGCAACCTTAACGGAAGCGCTTTCGCGGAAATTACGCCGTCTTTCGCCAAAGGTCTGAAGTATCGCCTCAACGCTTCCTACAGTTTCCAACCGGGACGCGTGGCGACTTACAAAGGACGCGAAGCCAATGACAACAATGGAACAGCTTACATCTACGACAGCGAACGCCGCTATTGGATCGTGGAAAACCTGTTGTTCTACGACCGCACTTTCGGGAAACACCACATCGACCTTACGGCTTTGTACAGTTCTCAGGAAAATCGATGGAACGACAATTCCACGACAGGAGTCGGTTTCGTGAACGACGAATTGACTTTCAACAACATCGGGTCGGCGGCGACGATCACCGCGGCTTCGTATCAGGACAAGCGCACTTTGCTTTCGCAGATGGGACGCGCCAATTATGCATACGACGATCGTTATTTGGGATCGGTTACGGTAAGACGCGACGGATCGTCGGTTTTTGGCGTCAACACCAGCAAATATGCGACTTTCACTTCGGGAGCGATCGGATGGAACGCGAGTAACGAGAAATTCCTCAAAGACATAAAACAGATCGATCTTTTGAAATTGCGTTTGTCTTACGGACAATCGGGTAACGAAGCGGTCGGTGTTTACGGAACGTTGTCTTTGGCGGGAACGACACAATATCCGTTTTCGGGAGCGGCACAAACCGGAACTTTTATCACCGACGGTCTGGCAAACCCGAATCTGAAATGGGAAACCACGACAACTTCCAACGCCGCGGTCGACTTCGGATTCTTCGGAAACAGACTTTCGGGAACTGTCGAATACTACAAAAGCGAAACCGACGATTTGTTGATGAGAAGATCGATTCCGACGGTTACAGGTTCGACATTCATCCTGGACAACATCGGAAGCGTCGAAAACAAAGGCATCGAGATTTCCCTGAACACGGTGAACATCAAGACCGAGAACTTCAAATGGGAAACGAGCGTCAACTATTCCAAAGTCAAGAACAAGATTACCAAACTCAACGGAAGCGGCGAGGATGATATCGTGAACAGATGGTTTATAGGAAAACCGATAGGAGCGATTTACGATTATCAGATGGAAGGCATCTGGCAAACCGGAGAAGATCCGTCAGGGCAAGATCCTGGCGCGGTTCCAGGCGATATCAAATTCCGCGATCTCAACGGAGACGGCGTGATCGATGCGGCAAACGACCGAAAATACCTGGGAACGTCGCTTCCGAAATGGACCGGCGGAATCACCAACCGTTTCACCTACAAGAATTTCAACCTGAGCGTATTCGTATACACGAGCCAGGGATCGCTTAAAGGCAATCCGGATCTGAACTACGGAGACGAAGTCGGAAGAAGGAATATTCCTGCCGAAGTCGGCTATTGGACGCCTGACAACCAAAGCAATTCAAGACCGTCTTTGGGTTATTTCAATACACGCGGTTACGGTTATCCGAAAGACGCGAGTTTCGTGCGCCTTCAGGATGTGCGTTTGAGCTATGCTTTCGACAAAGACCTGATCGGGAAAGCCGGAATCGAGAACCTTACGATTTATGTGTCGGGAAGAAACCTTTACACCTGGACGAATTGGGTAGGATGGGATCCGGAAAACAACTTCTCGTACAGAGGTTCGGGCGACTGGACGAACAATTATCCGCAAGTGCGCTCGATCTCCCTCGGACTCAATCTGAATCTGTAAAAATTGCTAAAAAGAAAAATCATGAAATCAAATATCAAAAAATCACTTTTCATCGCAAGTCTCGGGGCACTTCTGGCCACGACTTCTTGCAGTGAATCTTTTCTCGACGAGGAAGTCTATTCGACCTTGACGCCTCAATCGCTTACGAACAAACTCGGTTTCGAAGCGGCGTTGGTCGGCCTCTACCAAATGGAAAGCACGTTTTACACCCAGAGCAACGACCAAGGTTATCTTTGCGTCTGGCAAGCCGGAACCGACATCACGTGGCCGGTGCAACCTCAGGGAATCGAGCGTCCGTATTACCATTACAACGAACTCGAATCGAATGACAACGCAGCGAGAATCACTTGGTCTTTGTACTACAACATCATTGAGAACGCAAACAGCATCATCAAGTCGGTTTCGACTACGGATGTTGCCGATATGACCGAAGAAGAAGAACTTTTCGTCGAAGGTGAGGCCAAGTTTTTCAGGGCATTGGCTTACAACAAACTCGCGACTTTGTACGGTGGCGTTCCGTTGATAACCGAACCTGTTACGACGCCTAGAGTCGATTTCGTGCGCGCGCCGTTATCCGAAGTGAACGCATTGATCGAATCCGATCTGACTTTTGCCACGACAAATTTGCCGGCTCCGGGTCAAGTCGCAGGTCGCAAGGAAGGACGCATCACAAAATACACCGCGCATCATCTGTTCTCGGAATTTTACCTGCGCGCCAATCAACCGGCATTGGCCGAAGCACAAGCCGACGCGGTAATTTCGAGCAACGCGTTCAGTTTGGTAGACACGCGTTACGGCGTAAAAGCACAACAGCCGGGCGATCCATTTTCAGATATGTTCTTCAAAGGCAACCAGCGCCGTTCGCAAGGAAATTCCGAAACACTTTGGACGCTCGAGAACGAGAATCCGTCTGACGTTCGCGGCGGAAGTACCGGAAATCCGCAACAGCGAAGAGTTTGGGGCGCGGCCTATCACAACATAAACGGCATGATTCCCGCAGATTCGCTTGGCGGACGCGGCATCGCCCGTATGCGACTCAACAATTGGGTGATCTACAATTTGTATGACAACACCGATATGAGAAATTCCAAATACAACCTGCACAGACGTTTCCATTACAACAATCCGGCGCCTCAATTTGCGGCGATTTACGGACAGGAAGTGCCTTACACCGGATCGGATACGCTCTGGAACATTCCGCCTTATACTTTGAAATGGGGACAATACGATTCGCGCGATGTATTCGGATTTGGAATGTGGAAAGATTTTATCCTGATGCGTCTGGGCGAAACTTATCTGTTCAAGGCCGAAGCACAATTCAAGCAAGGCAATCTCGCCGGCGCGGCCGAAACGATCAACGCTTTGAGAACGAGAGCCAACGCACCGCAGGTTGCTGCATCTGATATCACCTTGGACTTTATTTTGGACGAACGCGTACGCGAGTTGCTGGCCGAGGAAAACCGCCGCATGACTTTGATGCGAACCGGAACTTTGGTGCAAAGAGCTACGCTTCACAATCCCGAACCTCAAGCCCAAATTCAGGGATTGACTTCGACACATTTGCTTTTCCCGATTCCGCTTAGCGAGATCCAGCTCAACACTGGCGCGGTTCTCGAGCAGAATCCTGGTTACGAGAACTAATACTTTTTGGTTAGAGTTAGTTATATTGTTTTTTTACACACTTCATCCTGTTTGCCGATAACGAGCTTCGGCAAACAGGTTTTTTTCCAAAATCGCATCCCGATTCCTAATCTTCTTACAATGAAGTATTTCTGTTTTTTACTTGTCGGAATTTGCTTTTGCTCGACTACTGCGCAAACGAAACTTTCGGGCGATGATTCCCGGGCGTTTTACGTGAACGCACTTCTAAAAATCTCACATCCCGTCTTGGATGCCTTAAGCCGAAACGAGCTTAAAAAGACAATGCCCGTTGAAACCTACGGCGGAACTTGGGGCGACCGCGCGGCCTTAACTCATCTGGAAGCTTTCGGACGCACTTTGTCGGGAATCGCGCCTTGGCTGGAATTGGGTTCGGATGATTCCGAAGAAGGAAAACTCCGCAAGATCTACATCGATATGACTGTGCAATGTCTCAAGAATTCAGTCGATCCGAACTCGCCCGACAAACTCAACTTTTCTGGAGAAGGACAACCTTTGGTAGACGCGGCCTTTCTCGCCAACGGACTTTTGCGCGCCCCGAGTTTGTGGAAGAAATTGGACGAAACCACGCAAAAACGATTGTTGGAAGCTTTCAAATCGACACGAAAAACCTCGCCGCCTTACACGAATTGGCTGCTGTTTTCAGGAACGATCGAAGCCGCTCTCTTGAAATTCGAAGGCGAAGCCGATTTCGTCCGATTGGAATTTGCGCTCAAAAAACACGAAGAATGGTATTTGGGAGACGGAACGTACGGAGACGGGCCCGAATTCCACAACGATTATTACAACAGTTACGTAATCCAACCGATGTTGCTCGACATTCTATCGGTTTTGCAAGAGCACAAATCCAAACTGAAAAATTGGCGCTATCGAGGCGATTACATCGATCGCTCCGACAAATATCTCGAAAGGGCGCGCCGTTACTCCGAAGTTCAGGAACGCTTGATTTCTCCCGAAGGCACTTTTCCGCCAATCGGTCGTTCGATCGTTTACCGTTTCGGAGCTTTCCAGGCGCTTTCGCAGCTGGCGTTGCGTCAGGAGTTGCCCGTTGGTGTGAGTCCGGCCCAAGTTCGGTGTGCGCTTGAATCGGTTGTCAAAAAACAACTTGAAATGCCCGGAACTTTCGACGAAAAAGGCTGGTTGACATTGGGATTTGCAGGACATCAACCCGAACTCGCCGAACCGTATATCTCAACCGGAAGTTTGTATTTGGCTACCGAAGTTTTCCTGGTTTTGGGACTTCCAAAGCAAACCGAATTCTGGTCGGCGCCCGATGCAGATTGGACGCAAAAGAAAATCTGGTCCGGGCAAAAAGGCCAGATCGATCACGCGTACTATCCGGCGAAACCACAACCCGACAAGCGCAACTGGGAAACGTTGATTTCGGCTAAAAATCTGTCAAGCCAAAACGAATTCGACAAGGTCTGGAACGCCTTTTATCCTTGGGGAAATGAGCATAACGGCTCGGCCAGAATGTACAAAAGCCAGGTTTCGGTCAAAGATTCGATTCTGACTATCAAGGCCATTCCGGTTTTGAAATCGGAAGGAAAAAGCAAACACACGCCATTCGAGCAAATCAGGTTCAAATCGGGCGCGGTTCACGCGAAACACCAAATTTTGCTTTCGAAACAATTTCCCGAGTACGAGATTTCGGGCGATTTCAAAGCGCCGATCGCAAAAGGAACGTGGCCGGCATTTTGGATCACGGCCGTAAACGGTTGGCCGCCAGAATCTGACATTCTCGAATTCAAAGGCGATGAGGTCAATTGGCAAAACACTTTCATCACGCAACAAAACGTCACAAGCAAGAAAACCGCGATTGCCGATGCCGATAAATGCTGGCATTCCTACAAGGCGATTCTCAAGTATATTGACGACTCTCACGCACTTCTCACGTATTTTATAGATGGACAAAAAACCGCCGAACACTACACAGATTTCACCGGAAAACCGTTTTGGCTCATCGTGAATTTGCAGATGAACGGCTCGTCGGGAAGCGAAATTCCAACATCTGAAACTAGTTACCAAGCCAAAAATATAGTGCTAAAACGTCTCAAATCGTGAAAAGTCTGTTCCGAAATATCGTCCTTTTGGTTGTTTTCGCTTTCGCGGATGCAAACGGCCAAAAAGCTCGCGAGCGCTTCGTAGGGAATGGTTGGGCGCGCAACACCGTGAACACCGTGATTTTTCGTTCGGATGCCGTCGTTTCTGACAAAAACTGGCAATTCACGGCTTTTTACGACAAAGATGCGAATGTCGTCGTGGCCAAACGCAAGCTGAATTCGGACGAATGGGAAACCAAAAAGACGCGGTTCATCGGCAAAGCCCAAGATGCGCACAACTCGATTTCGATCGCGCTCGACGGAGCTGGATTTTTGCACCTGAGCTTCGATCACCACGATTCCAAATTGCGCTATGCAGTGAGTAAAAAACGGTACGGATTGGACTTTTCGGACGAAGTCCCGATGGTCGGAAATGACGAAAACAAAGTCACGTATCCCGAATTCCACAAACTCGAAAACGGAAATCTGCTGTTTTTGTACCGATCAGGCGCATCCGGACGCGGCAATCTCGTGCTGAACAAATACGATCTTAAGACCAGGAAATGGACGCGAATCCACGAGAATCTCGTCGACGGACAAAACCAAAGAAGCGCATATTGGCAAACGTGCACATCTGGCGGAAAAATCTACATTTCGTGGACCTGGCGCGAAACCTATGACGTGAGCACGAACCACGATCTTTGTTTTGCGATGTCTGACGACGAAGGAAAAACGTGGAAAAAGTCATCGGGAGAAACATATCAACTTCCCATTACCGAAGCGTCGGCCGAGAAAATCTGGAACATTCCACAAAATTCGTCCCTGATCAACCAAACGGCGATGACTGTTGACGAATCTGGAAATCCTTACATCGCGACTTATTGGAAAACGGGAGAAATTCCGCAGTATAAAGTCGTTTACCTGAATGACGGAAAATGGCAAATGAGCGATTCGGGATTTCGCAAAACACCTTTCGATTTGGGCGGCGGCGGTACGAAACGCATTCCTGTCTCGCGTCCGAAGTTGCTTGTCGATTCGAACAAGATGTATCTGATTTTTCGCGATGAGGAACGCGGCAACAAACTCTCGATAGCGCAATCCCAAAAGCCTTTTGCGACTTGGACGGTTTCTGACATTTCAGACGAAGATCTCGCCCAATGGGAACCGAATTACGACCGGAATCTGTGGAAAACGAAAAAACAGCTGCACATATTCGCCCAAAAAACGACCCAAATCGACGGTGAAGGTTTGCTCGAAACGAGTGAATTGCCCGTAAAAATCATAGAAATCACCTTTCCTAAATCTCACTGAAAATGCGTAAAACACTACTCGTCGCATCCATCTTCTCGATTTTCGCGTCTTGTTCGACAGAAAAAAAGGCGAACGACTTCGACGAAACGCTTGCTACGGCGACTTCCCAATATTCCGAACTTTCCAAACGCTTGCCCAAAGGCCGATTCCCTAAAACATACCACGCGGCAAAAGATTCGCTCGAAACCAGCGATTCGGGTTGGTGGTGCAGCGGATTTTACCCCGGAACTTTGTTGTTGCTGAACGAGGCCAAAAGCTCGCCCGAACTCGAAAAATCGGCATTGGATGCTTTGAAGGATCTCGAAAAGGAGCAGTTCAACACGACGACTCACGATTTGGGTTTTATGATGTATTGCAGTTTCGGGAACGCTCAAAGATTGCATCCGTCGCCTGAATACGAGAAAATTTTGATGAACAGCGCAAAAAGTCTCTCGAGCCGTTTCAACGACAAAGCGGGTTGCATCCAATCTTGGGACAGCGCGCCCTGGAACAAAGCCTCGGAAACCGAAATGCCCGTGATCATCGACAACATGATGAATCTCGAATTGTTATTTTGGGCCACGCGACACAGCGGTGACAGCACTTATTACAAGATCGCGACGCGCCACGCCAATACGACGATGAAAAATCATTTCCGTCCCGATTACAGTTCGTTTCACGTTGTGATTTACGGAAAAGAAGACGGAAAAGTCCACAAACGAATCACGAATCAAGGCGCCGCGGACGATTCTGCATGGGCGCGCGGCCAAGCTTGGGGTTTGTATGGCTACGTCGTGATGTATCGCGAAACCAAAGATGAGAACTATCTTGAGCAGGCCAAACACATCGCGAATTTTATCCTCGACAACAAAAATCTTCCGAAGGACAAAGTGCCGTATTGGGATTTCAATGCGCCGAATATTCCTGACGCTTTGCGCGATTCGTCGGCTGCGGCCATTATCGCATCGGCTTTGATCGAGCTTTCAGATTATGTGAAAGGCGATGAATCGAAGCGTTATTTTTCGGATGCCGAAACGATGCTGAACTCGCTTTCTTCCAATAAATATCTCGCCAAAAAAGGTACGAACGGCGGCTTTATCCTCGAACACGGAGTAGGGAATATTCCGGCGAAATCAGAAGTCGATGTGCCTTTGACTTACGGCGACTATTATTTCGTAGAAGCCATGATGCGCTATCAAAAACACCAACACTAAAAATCAAACAGTTATATGAAACGACTGGCAACTGCACTATTCGCCTTGATCGCGACTTCGGTTTTGGCTCAGAACAACGAATGGGAAAATCCCAAGATTGTCGACAGGAATAAGGAAAAGCCACATAGCACTTTTTTCCTTTACGATACTGAAAACGCGGCCAAGAGCGGCAATTCTTCCCAATCGCATCTCGTGAAAAGCCTTAACGGACAATGGAAATTCAGCATTGTTAAATCGCCGAACGACAAACCAAAGGATTTCTTCAAGACCGATTTTGATGAATCGAAAATGAAGCCGATCGCAGTTCCGTCGAATTGGGAATTGCAAGGTTTCGACATTCCGATTTACAGCAATATCGTGTATCCGTTCCCCAAAAATCCGCCGTTTATCGCCCCGAAATACAATCCGGTTGCGACGTATCGCCAGACTTTTTCGGTGCCCGGAAATTGGTCGGACAAACAAGTGATCCTGAACTTCGGATCGATTTCGGGTTACGCCCAGATTTACGTCAACGGAAAAGAAGTCGGGACGACCAAGGCGGCCAAAACAGCAGCCGAATTCGACATTACGTCTTTCCTCAAAAAAGGCGAGAATCTTTTGGCCGTCCAGGTCACGCGCTGGCACGACGGAAGTTATCTCGAAGACCAGGATTTTTGGCGCTTGAGCGGAATCGAGCGCGACGTTTTCCTTCAGGCTTATCCGAAACAGTCGATTTGGGATTTTGAGGTGAAAGGCGATCTGGATGCGACTTACGCAAACGGACAATTGTCTGCCAACGTGCAAATCCGTCAGTTTGGGAATGCGAAACCGGCGGCGGCGAACCTGACTTTTTCGCTTTTTGATGCCGATGGAAAACAGGTTTATACCGAAACCAAAAAATCGGCGGCGACCGTGAATTTTATGGCGAATGTTCCGAATGTTAAGAAATGGAGTTCGGAAACACCGACGCTATATCGGTACGAAATCGTCTTGGATCAAGGCGGAAAAAAGACGTTCGTTTCGGGCAAAACCGGATTCCGCAAGGTCGAGATCAAGAACAGCCAATTGCTGGTGAACGGAAATGCGGTCATGGTAAACGGCGTCAACCTGCACGAACACCATCCTACGAAAGGCCACACGCCAGATCGCGAAATGATGCGAAAAGACATTGCCGTGATGAAACAAAACAACATCAATGCGATTCGTATGAGCCATTATCCGCACGATCCTTATCTGTACCAATTGTGCGACGAATACGGAATGTACGTTTGCGACGAAGCCAACATCGAGACGCATCACATGGGCGCCGAATGGCAAAACGCGTTCGACAAATCGAAACATCCGGCTTATTTGCCAGAATGGGCCGACGCGCATCTAGACCGCATCAAACGCATGCTTGAAACCGACAAGAACCATCCGTCGATCATCGTTTGGTCAATGGGAAATGAGTGCGGAAACGGACCGGTTTTCCACGATGCCTACAAGTGGTTGAAACAGCGCGACAACTCGCGTCCGGTGCAATTCGAGCAAGCGGGCGAAAATGAGAATACCGATATCGTTTGCCCGATGTATCCGAGTATTTCGAACATGAAGAAATATGCGGCCGACAAGACCAAGACGCGTCCCTACATCATGTGCGAGTACGCCCACGCGATGGGAAATTCGAACGGGAATTTCCAGGAATATTTCGACATCATGGCCGCCGACCCTAAAATGCAAGGCGGTTTCATCTGGGATTGGGTCGATCAGGGAATCGAAGCGGTCGACTCCAAAAACGGACGCAAATATTGGGCTTACGGAGGCGATTTGGGAGGAGAAAACATGCACCACGACGAAAATGGCGGCGGAGACGGAATGGTCGATGCCAACCGCGTGCCGGATCCGGGATTGGCCGAAGTCAAAAAAGTGTACCAAGACATCGCATTTTCGTTTGACGGAAAGCAAAACCTCACGATCAAAAACAAGTATTTCTACACGAACCTGAACGCTTTCGACATCAAATGGGAATTGCTCGAAAATGGAAATAAAGTAAAAGAAGGAATTGTCGATTCAGACGCCGCGCCACAAAAATCGTCGGTTTCGAAAATTGATTTGGGCAATCTGTCAGCCGATAAAGAGTACTTTTTGAGTGTTTACGCCTACACGAAATCGGCTACGGAAATGATTCCGGCCAAGCACGAAATGGCGCGAGAGCAATTCAAGATTTCGGGTGATTTCTTCAAGCGAAACGAATCGATTTCGGGCAAGTTGAAAATCGTGAAGTCGAAAGAATCGGTGAGCTTCGAATCGGCTGGCGTAAAAGGGATTTTCGATTTGAAAAAGGGAGAATTGACGTCTTACACATCGGCCAAATCGACTGCCAAAATCGTCGAGAATTTCCCGATTCCGTATTTTTGGCGCGCCCCGACCGACAACGACTTCGGGAACGAAATGCCGCAAAAGCTCGGCGTTTGGAAAGAAGCTTCGAAGGATGCGAAAGTCACGTCGGTAAAAGTCGGAAAACAAACCAAGGACGGCCTTCCGATCGACGTGGTTTACCAATTGAACGGCGCGAAAATTCCGTTCAGCGTAAACTATCTGATCCAAAACGACGGATCGGTCAAAATCACGGCTTCGCTCGAAAAAAAAGGCGCGAAACTTCCTGAGATTCCGCGCTTCGGGATGCGAATGGTCGTCGACGGAAAATTCGGAAACCTCAGTTATTACGGACGCGGCCCGTGGGAAAATTATTCCGACAGAAACACCGCATCGTTCGTAGGGAATTACAAAGGCAAGACCAAAGACGAGTTCGTCTGGCAATATCTGCGTCCGCAGGAATGTGGTTACAAGACCGATGCGCGCTGGTTTTCGGTAACCGACGACTCCGGCTTCGGACTTTCGGTCGAAGGCTCGCAACCGCTTGGTTTCAGTGCGATGAACGTTTCCACGGAAGCGATCGATCCGGGTTTGACCAAGGCGCAAAGGCACATTTCAGATGTCAATCTCGAGGATAAAGTGTATCTTCATATCGATTACGGACAGCGCGGCGTTGGAGGCGATACGAGTTGGGGCGCGTATCCGCATGACGAGTATTTGCTCACCAAAGACGCGTATTCGTACACTTTTACGATCAATCTGCTAAACAACAACTAAGACATGAACAAATTGCTGATTTGCGCCTTGACGGCTTGCGGATTTTTGTCTGCATTCGCCCAGGACGACCTTATCATGAACACCGATGCGAGGCGAAATGTGTCGCTAAACGGAACCTGGCATTATATCATCGACACGTATGAAACCGGATTTTACGACTATCGTTTCAAGGAGCGAAAAGAGAACGACAACGGCGCATACTGGAATGAAAATGCACCAAAAAGCAAGTCAGATCTGATCGAGCACCAATATTCGGATAAAAGTTCGATCAAGGTTCCGGGCGACTGGAATCATCAGGATCGACAGTTTTTGCACTATGAAGGCACGGTTTGGTATCAACGCAAGTTCGATCGTCCGAAAGCGAATCAGGACGATGCCGTTTATCTGTACTTTGGAGCCGTGAATTACGAAGCCCACGTTTACCTGAACGGGAAAAAACTCGGTTGGCACAAAGGCGGATTCACGCCGTTCAACTTCAAGATTCCGGCGAATCTGCTCAAGGACAAGGACAACTTTCTAGTCGTAAAGGTCGACAACAAGCGCCACGCAGACGAAATCCCGACGTTGAACACCGATTGGTGGAATTACGGCGGAATCACGCGCGACGTGAAATTGGTGATCGTCCCGAAGCAATTCATCAGCCAATACAATCTCACGCTCAACCAAAAACAGGACATTCTTTCGGCTATCAAAAAGAACAGTTTTTCCGTTTCCGGATTCGTGAAAACGACCGATGCCAAAGGTTCAAAAGTGATTGTCGAGATTCCCGAACTCAAGTTCAAAAAGGAAATCATCGCCAATTCTGACAGCACGCACATTTCGTTCGACGTCAAGAACCTGAAACTGTGGCAACCCGAAAAAGCGAAGTTGTACGAGGTCAAATTCACGCTTGGAAAGGAAACGGTTTCGGAGAAAATCGGCTTTCGGAAAGTAGAAGTGCAAGGCAAGAAAATTCTCGTCAACGGACGCCAGGTTTTTCTGCGCGGCATTTCCATACACGAAGAAATCCCGCAGGAAATCCGCCGTGCGCACGACATGGCCGACGCCAAACAATTGCTCAATTGGGCGAAAGATCTGGGTTGCAATATGGTTCGTCTGGCGCATTATCCGCACAACGAAAACATGACGCGACTGGCCGACGAAATGGGAATTCTGGTCTGGTCTGAAATCCCGGTTTACTGGACGATCGATTTTGCGAACAAAGAAGTCCTCAAAAAAGCCGAAAAACAGCTGGACGAAATGATCGCGCGTGACAGGAATCGCGCCTCGGTCGTGATCTGGTCGGTCGGGAACGAAACGCCTGTGAGTGAAAACCGCACGCGATTCATGAGCACTTTGGTCAAGCGAGCCAAAGCCGCCGACGACACTCGATTGATCGCCGCAGCGCTCGAGGTCGGCTACAACAAAGGCGTGAATCACGTCGACGATCCGCTTGGTGAATTCACTGATATCGTCGCGTTGAACGAATATTTGGGTTGGTATTCCGGTTTGCCCGATGCTTGCCAAACGGCGCAATGGGAAGTCAAGTATGACAAGCCGTTTTTCATTTCAGAAACCGGAGCCGAAGCCGTCGCAGGTTTTCACGCCGACAAACTCACGCGTTTCAGCGAGGAATATCAGGAATGGTATTACCAGGAACAGATCAAGATGTTCGAGGAGCGTTTTCCCGACAGTTATTCCGGACTTTCACCTTGGCTTCTGGCCGATTTCCGAAGCCCGAAACGCAACAATCCCGACTATCAGGAATTGTGGAACCGCAAAGGCGTTTACGGCGAAAAAGGCGAAAAAAAGAAAGCATTTTACGTGTTGCAAGCTTATTACAAAAAGATAAAAGCCAAGGAAGATGCCGCGAATGCCAAGAATTGAATTGCTATTTTTGCTCGTCGGATTTTCAGTTTTCTCGCAAAACACGAAGTTCGAACCCAGACAAGTCTGGAAAGATCGCGACGGCAAGCACATCAACGCTCACGGTGGCGGAATTTTGTACCAAAACGGCACGTATTATTGGTATGGCGAACACAAAGGCGAAACCAATAAAGCCGACGTTGGCGTGACGGTTTACTCGTCCAAGGATTTGTACAACTGGCAAAACGAAGGTGTCGCGCTCGCGGTTTCGTCGAATGAAACGTCTGAAATCGTCAAAGGTTGCATCATCGAACGTCCGAAAGTCATCTTCAACAAAAAGACGAAAAAGTACGTGATGTGGTTTCACCTGGAGCTCAAAGACCAAGGTTATAAGGCGTCGCGCACCGGAGTTGCCGTTTCTGACAATCCGAAAGGGCCGTTCCAATATCTCAAAAGTTATCGTCCGAACGCAGGAAATTGGCCCATCGGATTCAAGGACGAATGGAAAAAAGCCGTGGAAGGAGAAGACACCGTAAAATGGTGGACGCCAAAATGGAAAAAGTTGGTGCAGCAAGGAAGATTTGTCCGACGCGATTTCGAGAAAGGCCAAATGTCACGCGATATGACGGTTTTTGTGGACGATGACGGAAAAGCGTATCACATCCATTCATCCGAAGAAAATCTGACGCTTCACCTTTCAGAATTGACCGACGATTACCTCGATTTCACAGGGAAATTCGCGGTTCTCGAACCCGCCGGACACAACGAAGCGCCCGCGATTTTCAAGCGAGACGGCATTTATTACATGATCACTTCGGGTTGCACGGGTTGGGATCCGAATGCCGCGCGCTCTTTCAAAGCCAAAAACATTTTCGGGCCTTGTGAATCGCTTGGAAATCCTTGCGTCGGCAAAGATTCCGAGATCACTTTCGGCGGGCAAAGCACATACATTTTGCCAATCACCGGCACCAAAGACCAATTCGTTTTCATGGCCGATATCTGGCGTCCGAAAAACCCGGTAGACGGTCGTTATTTGTGGCTTCCGATACAACTCAAAAACGGAAAACCAGTTCTCGAATTCAAGGATTCGTGGACATTATCCGACATTAGATGAAGAAATTTCTGCTACATACACTTTTGGTTCTGACCGTTTTTCCGACGGCGATTTTCGCACAACGAACCTTTGCTGAAAAGGACTTTTCGGGTTATTTGTTCGCGTATTTCACCGGAAACAAAGTCGAGGAAGAAGCGCTGCGTTTCGCCGTCAGCCCGGACGGATTCAAGTTTTACGCACTGAATGCAAACAACGCCATTCTCGATTCCAGGAAAATTTCCGAAACCGGCGGCATTCGCGATCCGCACATTTTGCGTGGCGAAGACGGTTTGTTTTACATGGTCATGACCGACATGACTTCGAACAAAGGCTGGAATTCGAACCGCGGCATGATTCTGTCGAAATCGAGCGATCTCGTGAATTGGACTTCCTCCAAAATCAACATCCAAAAACGATTTCCGAACAACGAAAACCTGCAAAGAGTTTGGGCGCCACAAACGATTTTCGACGCCAAAGCCGGCAAATATCTCGTCTATTTTTCGATGAAACACGGAGACAATTTCGACAAAATCTATTACGCATACGCGAACAAGGATTTCACCGATTTGGAATCTGAACCCAAAATCCTGTTTCTTCCAAAGTCGAAAAAAGCCAGCATCGACGGCGATATCATCTTGAAAGACGGCATTTATCATCTGTTTTACAAAACCGAAGAAGGCAAAAAAGGCATCAAAACCGCGACGACAAGTGATTTGACTTCGGGAAACTGGATCGAACAAGACGATTACAAACAACAAACAAACGAAGCCGTCGAAGGTTCGGGCGTGTTCAAATTGAACCATTCGAACGAGTACGTTTTGATGTATGACGTTTACATGAAAGGGCAATATCAGTTCACGAAATCAAGCGATCTCGAACATTTTTCGGTGATCGATCACGAGATTTCGATGGATTTTCATCCGCGTCACGGCACGATAATTCCGGTGAAAAGATCGGAGTTGAAAGCGCTTTTTGCCAAGTGGGGAAAACCCGCGGACTATCCGGAAATCGCGAACAATCCGGTTTTGGAAGGTTTTTATGCCGATCCCGAAATCCTGTATTCGAACAAAACCAATAAGTTCTATCTGTATCCGACAAGTGACGGTTTCCAAAGTTGGTCGGGCGATTTTTTCGAGGTTTTTTCTTCGGATAATTTGGTCGATTGGAAAAATGAGGGCAAGATTCTCGACCTCAAAGCCGACGTTCCTTGGGGAAATCGCAACGCTTGGGCGCCAACGGCCATCGAGAAAAAAACCAACGGAAAATATCAGTATTTCTACTATTTCACGGCGGCGCAAAAGATTGGAGTTGCGGTTGCCGACAATCCTTTCGGGCCGTTCAAAGACAGCGGGAAAGCGCTTATCGACCAAAAACCGAATGGCGTTTCAGGCGGACAAAACATCGATCCGGACGTTTTCACCGATCCGAAAACCGGAAAAAGTTACCTCTATTGGGGAAATGGTTTTATGGCTGTTGCCGAATTGAATGCTGACATGGTTTCGATCAAACCGAATTCGGTCAAAGTCATCGAAGTCGACAAAACTTTCCGCGAAGGCACTGAAGTTTTTTACCGAAACGGAACGTATTATTTTATGTGGAGCGAAGACGATACGCGCAGCCCGAATTACAAAGTGCGCTACGGAACGTCGAAATCGCCACTTGGCCCAATCGAAATTTCTTCGGATAGTAGTGTAATCGAGAAAAGCGAATCGGACGGCATTCTCGCCACCGGACACAATTCGGTCATAAACGTTCCGGGAACTGATGATTGGTACATCGTCTACCATCGCTTCAATATTCCGAACGGAGCGAAAATGGGCGATGCGGCCGGTTTCCATCGCGAAGTCTGCATCGATAAAATGACGTTTTCCAAAGACGGGAAAATCGAAAAAATAACACCGACGCTGAACGGAATCGCGCCCGTTTCAATTCCCAAAAACAACAAGAAATGAAAACACTTTTAGGTATCCTTTCGCTGATTTCATTTTCGGCAATCGCCCAAAAAATACAAGTTTCCGTCAAGAACGACTTGCATTTCGACCGAACGGAAATCGTGTCGGTTCCGGTTGCCAAATTGACCAAAATTCTCAAATCGGGTTACGCAAACATACACGTTACAGAAAAGGGAAAATCGGGCGATTTGGTTGTACAATGGATCGATGCGAACCTCGACGGAAAACCTGACGAATTATTGTTTCGGGCAGAAGTTTCCGCGAAAGCGAAGTCTGATTACACCATTTTTTGGGATGGATCGTATCTGTCGGAAGCAAAATCAGAAAGCACCACCTTTTCGCGTTTCGTACCCGAAAGAACCGATGACTACACTTGGGAAAACGATAAGGTCGCGTTCAGAACTTACGGCCCGGACGCCCAACAACGCACCGAACAAAAGCGCGAAAACGGAACGCTTTCCTCGGGAATCGACATTTGGCTCAAACGCACGAGCGAACCGATCATCGACAAATGGTACGCGGGTTACAAAACCGACCCGATGTTTTACCACAAAGATCGGGGCGAAGGTTACGATCCGTATCACGTAGGCGCGAGTCGCGGAACGGGCGGAACCGGAATCTGGAAAAACGACAGTTTGTATGTCTCGAAGAATTTCGTCGGTTGGAAAACCATCGCGAAAGGACCGTTGCGGACGATTTTCGAACTCACTTACGCGCCTTACTTCGAATTCGGCGTCGTAGAAACCAAGCGCGTTTCGCTCGATTTGGGCAGTAATTTCACGAAATTCGAGATCGGATTGAAAACGAAGGCGCAACTTCGGGATTATGCTATCGGAATCACGTTGCACAAGAACGAAGGCGAACCCAAAATCGATAAGGGCAAAGGCATTTTCAGGCATTACGAAAAGATTGACGACGCGTTCGTGGGCGAAGGAATCATCGTCGATGCGAAAATCGTGACCGATGCCTTCGCTCACAAATCCAAAACGCCCGATCAAAGCAACCTGATAGTTACGACGAACGCCCAAAGCAAACTCACTTATTACGCGGGTTTCGCATGGACAAAAAGCGGACAAATCTCCAACGTTGAAGATTGGGACAAAATGCTCGAAAAACAAGCGCAAATGATTGTAAAACCGCTTCAAGTCACGATAAAATGATGGGAAATCTCAAAGGAAAAACAGCAGTAATCACTGGCGGTGCGGGCGTTTTGGGAACGGCGCTTTCGAAGGCGTTGGCTCAAAACGGCGCGAATGTCGCGATTCTTGGGCGCGATTTTGAAAAAGCGAATCGGTTGGCCGATGACATCAATGCTGACGGCGGTTCGGCGATTGGGATTTCTGCCGATGTCTGTTCCAAGGAAAGCTTGCAATCGGCACATAAAACCATAAACGAGAAGTTCGGGAAAATCGACATTCTCGTCAATGGCGCGGGTGGAAATCATCCTGGCGGCATTTCGCTTGACAGCCAATTTGACGCGAACAGCGAACGCAGTTTTTTCGATCTCGAAGAAAGCGGAATCAGACACGTTTTCGATCTGAATTTTATGGGAACATTGCTTCCGACGCAGGTTTTTGCCAAGGACATGATCTCGCGCGAAAATTGCAACATCGTCAACATTTCGTCGGTTAGCGCCATGAAACCGTTGACAAAAGTGGCGGCTTACAGCGCGGCAAAAGCGGCCATCTCAAATTTTACACAATGGCTCGCGGTGTATTTCTCCAAGGAAAATATCCGTGTAAACGCAATTGTTCCCGGCTTTTTTCTGACGGAACAAAACCGGAATCTGCTCACGAATCCTGACGGAACATTCACCGATCGCGGCAAAAAAGCCATCGCCCAAACGCCTATGCAAAAATTCGGGGAACCGGAAAATCTCGTGAGCACGCTTTTGTGGCTGCTCGATGAACAATCAAATTTCATAACAGGAATCACCGTTCCGGTCGACGGCGGATTCACAGCATTTCACGGCGTCTAATGGCACTCGAGCAAACATGGCGCTGGTATGGCCCGAAAGATCCCGTTCCGCTTTCGCATATCAAAATGGCGGGCGCGACTGGCATCGTGACGGCTTTACACCATATTCCAAACGGGGAAATCTGGCCGGTTAACGAGATCCTGAAACGAAAACTGGAAATCGAAAATGCCGGACTTTCTTGGTCTGTCGTGGAAAGCGTTCCGGTTCACGATGACATCAAAAAGGCGAAAGGAGACTTCAGGAACTACATCGGGAATTACAAACAGACGCTCGAAAACCTCGGCCAATGCGGTATCGACATCGTGTGTTATAACTTTATGCCGGTTCTCGACTGGACGCGCACCGACCTGAATTTCGAAATGCCCGACGGTTCCAAAGCGCTGCGTTTCGACAAAATGGAATTCGCGACATTCGAACTTTTCCTGCTCGAACGAAAGGGCGCTCAAAACGATTATTCCGAAGACGAAAAACAGCAAGCCAAATTGGTTTTCGATACAATGTCAGATGAAAAACGTCAGACGTTGGTTCGCAACATCATCGCGGGTTTGCCCGGAGCCGAAGAAGGTTATTCGCTCGAAAAGTTCCAGTCGGTTTTGGATGAATATGCCGAGATTGGCGATTTGGAGTTGCGTCAGAATTTGTACGGATTTTTGTCTGAAATCGTTCCGACAGCCGAAAAAGCGGGAATCTTGCTCGCGATCCATCCGGACGATCCGCCTTACCCGATTTTGGGTTTGCCGCGAGTCCTAAGCACGGAATCTGACGCGAAACAACTTTTGGAAACCGTAACTTCGCCAAACAACGGACTGTGTTTTTGCACGGGTTCGTATGGCGTGCGCGCTGACAACGACTTGGCGGGCATGATAAAACGACTCGGAAATCGCATCCATTTTATTCATTTGAGAGCGACGACGCGAGACGAAAACGGCAATTTTTTCGAAGCCGATCATTTGGCCGGAGACGTCGATATGTACGAAGTGATGAAAGCGTTGGTAGAAGAACAGCAACATCGCATTTTGGCTGGACGAAAAGACGTGAGAATGCCGTTTCGCCCAGATCACGGCCACCAAATGCTGGACGATTTGAACAAACAAACCAATCCGGGTTATTCGGCCATTGGAAGACTGCGTGGACTCGCGGAACTTCGCGGCCTGGAGCTTGGAATTACCCGAAATATTTTACAAAAAACGACATGACAATCTCAGAATTCCGTTACGCGCATCATCCCGAGGATGCCAAAAAATACGACACCAAGCAACTTCGCGAGCACTTTTTGATCCCGACTCTGTTTGAAAGCGACACGATCCGATTGGTTTATACGATGTATGACCGCTACATTGTCGGAGGTGCTTTTCCGACTACAAAACCGTTGAAACTCGAAACGATCGATTATCTCAAATCGGAGAATTTCCTTGACAGACGCGAACTCGGAATCATCAACGTCGGTCAGGCCGGAAAAGTTATGGTAGACGGCACGGTTTACGAAATCGGACACAAAGAAGCTTTGTACGTCGGCAAAGGCGCGAAGGAAGTCGTTTTCGAAAAATCCGGCGAGAATCAGCCGTATTTTTACCTCAATTCCGCCCCGGCGCATCATTCGTATCCGACCAAAAAAGTAACGAAAGAGAACGCCGAAATCGTAGAACTCGGCGACCAAAAAACCGCGAACAGACGCACGATCAATAAACTTCTGATAAGTGGCGTGATCGAGACCTGCCAACTCCAAATGGGACTCACCGAACTTCACGAAGGCAGCGTTTGGAACACGATGCCCGCGCATACGCACACGCGCCGCATGGAAGCTTACTTTTATTTCAATCTTCCGGAAGGCCAAACGATCTCGCATTTTATGGGTCAACCCGATGAAACGCGCCATATTTTCATGCAAAACCACCAAGCCGTGATTTCACCCGAATGGTCGATCCACTCGGGCGCGGGCACGTCGAATTATTCGTTTATTTGGGGAATGGCAGGCGAAAATCTCGATTATGGCGATATGGATGGCGTAACTCCAAACGAACTCAAATGATGGAATTGTTCAACCTCAAAGGAAAAAAAGCGCTGGTCACGGGCGCAACTCACGGACTCGGGAAAGCGATGGCCGAAGGTTTGGCAAAAGCCGGAGCCGAATTGCTGATCACGAGCACGACGCCGTCCAAACTCGAAGCGGCAATCGACGAGTATCGCAGTCAAGGCTTTGTCGCAAACGGGTATCTGTTCGATGTGACCGATGAATCCGAAGCCGAAAAGCAAGTTGCCCAAATGATTTCCGAACGCGGACAAATCGACATTTTGGTCAACAACGCCGGAATCATCAAGCGCGTAATGGCGATCGATATGCCGGTGGAAGATTTCCGAAAAGTGATCGACGTCGATTTGGTCGGGCCGTTCATCATGTCGCGATTGGTCGCAAAAGCGATGATCGAACGCAAATCGGGTAAAATCATCAACATTTGTTCGATGATGAGCGAACTCGGACGCGACAACGTAAGCGCATACGCTGCGGCAAAAGGCGGACTCAAGATGCTGACCAAAAACCTCGCTACGGAATGGGCGCGCCACAACATACAAGTGAACGGAATCGGACCCGGATATTTCGCGACTTCCCAAACCGAACCGATCCGCGTAGACGGAAATCCTTTCAACGAATTCATTTTGAACAGAACGCCGTCCGGACGTTGGGGAAATCCTGAAGATCTGGCCGGAACTGTCGTGTTTTTATCGTCCAAAGCGAGCGATTTCGTGAACGGACAAATCGTTTACGTCGACGGCGGAATCTTGGCCACGATCGGAAAACCATCAAACGAGAAATGAGCGAAAAAACTTTCATAACCGATACGTTTCTACTTGGCAACAAATTCGCCGAGCGACTCTATTTCGAATATGCCGAAAAGTTGCCTATCATCGATTACCACAACCATTTGCCGCCAAAAGAAATTGCCGAAAATCGCGTGTACGAAAACATTTCGCAGCTCTGGATTGCCGGCGATCACTACAAATGGCGCGCAATGCGAACTTTGGGAATCGACGAAAAATGCATCACTGGCGAAGCTTCGGATAAGCAAAAATTCGTCGCTTGGGCGAAAACCGTTCCTTACACGGTGCGGAACCCGCTTTATCATTGGACGCATCTAGAATTGAAACGCTATTTCGGTTTTGACGGATTGTTGTCGGAAAAAAACGCATCGGAAGTTTACGATCAGTTGCAAAAACAATTGCAATTGCCCGAGAATAGTTGCCGCGGTTTGCTCGAGAAAATGAACGTAAGACAGTTGTGCACGACCGAAGATCCAACTGACGATTTGGCGCATCACCAAACCATCGCGAAATCGGCTTTCAAGATTGGCGTCGGAACGGCTTTTCGTCCGGACAAAGCAATTCTGATCGAGAACGACGATTATAACGGATATCTGGATTCGCTTGCAAAATCGGCTGGAATTTCGATTTTGAATTACGACGATTTACTTTCGGCTTTGGAAAATCGACTCGATTATTTCGATGCAAATGGCTGCGTTTTGAGCGATTTGGGCTTGAACCAATTGCCGTTTTCGTTAGCGTCGGAAGTCAAAATCAAAGCAATTTTTGCCAAACGCCGAAATGGAGAAATGGTTTCAGCATCGGAAGCTGAAAAGTTCAAAACCGCGATTTTGCTGTTTTTGTGCGAACAATATTCCGACAGAAATTGGACGCAACAATTCCACCTGGGCGCGCTTCGCAACAACAATTCGCGCTTGTTCAAAACTCTTGGCGCCGACACAGGTTTCGATTCGATCGGCGATTTCCGTCAAGCGGAAAATTTGTCGAATTTCCTCAGTGCGCTCGATTCCAACAACAAGTTGACGCGAACAATTATCTATAACCTGAATCCGGCCGACAACGCGATTTTCGCCTCGATGATCGGGAATTTCAACGACGGAAGCGCCAAAGGCAAAATGCAATTTGGTTCAGGTTGGTGGTTTTTGGATCAGAAGCAAGGTATAATCGACCAACTCAATTCGCTTTCAAACATGGGATTGTTGAGTTGTTTCATCGGGATGTTGACCGATTCCCGAAGTTTTGTTTCGTTTCCGAGACACGAATATTTCCGTCGGATTTTGTGCAATCTGATCGGACAGGAAATCGCTTCGGGCGAACTTCCGGACGATATCGAATGGCTCGGAAAAATCGTCTCTGACATTTGCTATCACAACGCTAACGACTATTTTCAATTTCAACGCTAATGGGAAAAATCGTCACTTTTGGGGAAATCATCATGCGATTGTCGCCCGCGAACCACAGAAAAATGAAACAGTCGAACGCGCTCGAATTTTTCTTTGGCGGAACCGAATTGAACGTCGCGGCTTCGCTGTCGAACTTGGGTTTGAAAGTCGAACACATAAGCGCGGTTTCGGACGATTTTGTCGGACAGGCGGCGCTTTCTTGCGTAAAAAGTTATGGAATTCCGACAGATGAAATCCAAATCAACGACAGTCCGCTTGGCTTGTATTTTCTCGAAACCGGAGTCGGATTGCGCGCCGGACAAATCGCTTACAACAGGCTTCACGGCTCGTTCGCGAACCTAAATCCCGAGGAAATCGACTGGTCGCAAGTCTTGAAAAATGCCGATTGGTTGCATTGGACGGGCATTTCGCCGGCGATTTCAGAGAACGCATATCAGGCTTTGAAATCTGGTTTACGAAAGGCGTCCGAATTGGGAATTTCGATTTCTGCCGACCCGGCGTATCGCAAAAATCTGTGGAAATACGGTCGCGACGGGCGAGAAGTTTTGTCGGAATTGGTCGGATTTTCCACGATTTTCATCGGCGGCCCGAACGAGATAAACGAGATTTTGGGAACCGATTTTTCGTCGGACAAAGACGGTTTTGTCGCAGCTGCGGAAGCGCTGAAAAAAGCCAAACCGTCAATCGAGAAAGTGTTCGACAAAATCCGCATCGGGAAAACCGCATCGCACCAAAGCGTGCAAGGACGAGCGTTTATCGGTTCAAAATACCTGGAAACACAGCCGATAGAAATTACAGATGTCGTCGACAGAATAGGAACCGGCGACGCATTTGCCGCGGGCTTGATCTTCGGATTGCACAACTTCGACGACCAAAAAGCACTCGGGTTCGCAAATGCCGCCTGCGCAATAAAACACAGCATTTTAGGAGACGTAAATTTGGCTTCGGCCGATGAGATCCACGAAGTCGCAAGAGGCGATTACGGCGGAAGAATCAAACGATAAACACAAAACTATGGCACATTTCAAACGATTAGAAGTTTACAACCAATTGCAGCGAACGCCCGTAGTTCCTGTGTTTTATCACGGAGATTTCGAAGTTTCCAAGCAGGTTTTGCGCGCTTGTTATGAAGCTGGCGCACGTGTTTTCGAATTCACGAATAGGGGCGACGGCGCGCACCGTGTTTTCCGGAAGCTCGTCGAGTTTGCCAAGTCCGAATTGCCTTACCTGATTTTGGGCGTCGGATCTGTCGTAGATGAGGCAACGACCGCGGTTTTCATCCAAAACGGAGCGAACTTCGTGGTTTCCCCGATCATGAATCCCGAAATGGCCAAAATCTGCAACAGACGAAAAATCGCATGGCTGCCAGGTTGCGGATCTGTTTCCGAAATTTCTGTCGCCGAAGAATTCGGAGCCGAGGTCGTCAAGATGTTTCCGGCACCAGGCGTAGGCGGACCCGATTTCATCAAAGCCGTAAAAGGCCCGATGCCTTGGACGAACATCATGCCCTCGGGCGGCGTCGAACCTGAGGAAAACAACCTCAAGGAATGGTTTTCGGCCGGAGCTTTTTGTGTCGGAATGGGAACAAAAGCGTTTGTCCAAAAAGCCGACGGCACTTACGATTTCAACGCGATCACGCAAAATTTCAAATACGCTCTGGATTTCGCCAAGCAATTTCGTCAGGCGAACTAATTTCTACTTACATGACCAATCAAAAAAAATCGGTGGGCAACTATCGCTGGAGCATTGTTGCCTTACTTTTCGCGGCCACGACGATCAATTATCTTGACAGACAGGTTCTTAGCTTGTTGCAACCGTATCTCGAGGACATTTTCAAGTGGAGCAATTCAGATTACGCAAACATCACTGCCGTTTTCCAATTCGCCTACGCTTTGAGCATGCTTTTCGCGGGAAGAATCGTGGACAAGCTCGACACGAAATGGGGTTACGGTTGGTCGATCATCATTTGGTCTTTGGCCGCGATGGTGCACGCTTTTTCGATTCCGATTGGCGAGTTTTTCTCGGGTATTTTGGGTTGGGTCGGAATTTCCGTGCTTTCGGTTTCCGTCACCGGATTTATCGTGAGCCGGGCGCTTTTGGCTTTTGGGGAAGCGGGCAATTTTCCGGCGGCGATCAAGGCCGTCGCCGAATATTTTCCCAAAAAGGAACGTTCGCTTGCTACGGGAATTTTCAATTCGGGAGCAAATGTCGGAGCGATTCTGGCGCCGCTGACAATTCCGTGGATTTACAAGAATTGGGGTTGGGAATTGGCTTTCATTATCGTCGGAATTGCCGGATTCGTCTGGTTGGCGTTTTGGCTGATATTGTACGAAAAGCCCGAAAACCAACCGAAATTATCCGAAGCGGAATTCGCCTACATCAATTCTGACAAGGACGAAGACCGGATTTTACCTCAAACCGAACCGGTCGCGGCCGAAGAAAAAGTGTCGTGGTTCAAACTCCTGACCTATCGCCAAACCTGGGCGTTCACGGTAGGGAAATTCATGACGGACGGCGTTTTCTGGTTCTTCCTGTTTTGGCTTCCGGCATATCTCAAAGCGCAATATAACATTACTGGCGAAGCTGTCATGATCCCGCTGGCTACGGTTTACACATTCTCGATGATAGGATCGATTTCGGGCGGCTGGCTTCCGATGTTCTTTATCGGAAAAGGCCACAATCCATACAACGGCCGCATGAAAGCCATGTTGCTGATCGCGATTTTCCCGTTGGCGATTCTCGCGGCTCAACCTTTGGGCGGCATCTCGTATTGGTTTCCGATCGTGTTCATAGGAATCGGAGCCGCGGCGCATCAAGCTTGGAGCGCGAACGTCTTGACGACCGTAAGCGATATGTTTCCCAGAAAAGCAATCGGATCGGTCGTAGGAATCGGCGGAATGGCTGGCGGAATGGGCGGCGTGATCGTCTCCAAAACTGGAGGCGCGCTGTTCGATCACTACAAAAACATAGGATCTGTCGAAACCGGTTACACGATCATGTTCAGCATTTGTGCCGTGGCTTATTTGGTGGCTTGGAGCTTGATGAAAATGCTGGTTCCGAAGTATAGCCCGATTCGGGATTTGTAGTTTTGCAAATCTGAACTGAAAGCGATAATGGCAGAAAGTTCGGTATCGGAATTCATTCCAGATCGCATTACACAAAAGCTCGAAAATCGTAACTTCCGGACATAAATTTCCAAAGTATGCCAAACAATTTCGTTTGTTTCGGAGAAGTTTTGTGGGACGTTTTCCCACACAAAGCCATTATTGGCGGCGCGCCTTTGAATGTCGCCTTGCGTTTGCACGCTTTGGGAAAAAACGTCGAAATGATCAGTCGCGTCGGTCGGGACAAATTGGGTTCGGATTTGGTTTCGTATATGGAAAATCAGTCGCTTTCTATCGAATTCGTGCAACGCGATCCCGAATTTGCGACAGGCGAAGTTACCGTTCATCTCGACGAAAACGGCTCGGCCACTTATGACATCGAATTTCCGCGCGCCTGGGATTTCATTTCCGTTACCGAAAAACATCTGGACTTGCTTTTTTCGGCTGATGTTCTCGTCTTCGGAAGCTTGGCCGCGAGACATCAAACTACGAGAAACGCACTTCACATTTGCTTACAATCCGCCAATTTTTCAGTGTTCGACGTTAATCTGCGAAAGCCGCATTACGATCTCGACTGGGTTGGCGGGATAATCGAAAAAGTTCATTTCACGAAATGTAACGACGAAGAGTTGACCGAAATCTGCTCGTATTTTGGCTCGCCCGATCATGATGTCAAAGCGAATTTGAGATTTCTTTCACAAAGATCCGGTTGTCAGAAAATCTGCGTGACTCGCGGGAAAAACGGCGCCATGTTGCTCTTCGACGGACAGCTTTACGAAAATCCCGGCTATTCGGTAAAAGTCGTCGACACGGTTGGTTCAGGCGATTCTTTTCTGGCCACTTTGTTGGCATTTCTGGACTCCGAAAATCCGCAGACCGCTCTTGATTATGCTTGTGCGATGGGCGCTTTGGTCGCGGCGACATCGGGCGCGATCGCTGCGGTTTCGCTGGATGAGGTAAAGAAATTGGTGGCTCAAGGAAACTGAATTGTCTTATTGAATCATTGTTCCAACAACGCTTTCAACCTCGGGATCAAATCTTCAGAAGACGGACGATCGGCCTCGACATCGACGATTTTTCCATCGGGAGAAATTAGGATGAAGCGCGGAATGGCGTCGATTTTGAGGGTTTTTATCCAAGCCGAATTGAAACTTTGGTGGGCGAAAAGTTGCGTGCCGCCAAGTTGTTTTTCAGAGGTGAATTTTCTCCATTTCGCGCGGTCTTTTTCGGCGTCGACCGAAATACTTACAAACGCGATTTTGTGGTTTTTGAACTTTTCCTCTAGTTTTTTGAGGTGTGGAATTTCGGTTCGGCAGGGCGCGCACCAAGTCGCCCAAACGTCGATGTAGACATATTTTCCGCGAAAGGACGACAGTTTGATTTTTACTCCTTTTTGATTTTCGAACTCAAAGTCGGGTGCGGTTTTGCCATTCATTTTTTCCTTTTCGGACATTTTTTCCAAAGCCGAATTGAATTGCGAGATAATCCGGACGTTCTCTATTTCGTATTCCGACAACATCAAACTAACGAAGTCCTTGTCGTAATTCCCATCTGATAATGCGATTTTTACGTCTGACAGTCTTTTTTCGAGCGCTCTTGAAAGTTCGTCTTTCGTTGGAATTTTTTCCCGAAAGCCCGCTTTGGTCGCTTCGTCCGAACGCCATTTTTTAGCGAGGAACTTGTTTTCGTGCGATCCGATTCCCGTAAAATCGAGCGACTCGTGAAATTGCTTTGCATCGGCTATCAGCTTGAAATCGAAATTGGGCTCGAGATAGACAAAGGCAAATTCGGCTCCGTCAAAATATTGGTAAATGCCTTTCGCCACTTCGAATTCGGCCGAGAAATTCCCGTTTTTCGAACGCATCGTCTTGTGAAAAGTTTTGTTGCTGATCACGATCGAATCGGAATTTCGATTTTGGATTTCGGCGGAAAATTTTACGTTTTGGGCGAACAATCCCGAGGAAATCAGCAATGCGGACAGTATTTTTTTCATTTGTTGCAGTTTGTCCGCGAAAGTAAGGCGCGAGAATTGCGGCTAAAATCCAACTTTAGTGAACGGTTGGAATTGGCGAGTGAATTCTATCAAATTGAATTTATCGGAAACAAACAAACAAATTGTGGGCTACTTGGCTCTTTCCGCGTTCTCGGCAATCAAATCGATAATGTTGTCGAACAACTTTTGAGGTAAATCGTGACCCATTCCGTCAAGCAAAACGAAACTGGCATTCGGGATCAGATTGGCGACGTCTTTTCCGGCATCGACCGTCACCAGCGGATCTTCGCTTCCGTGAATAACCAAAGTCGGCACTTTTATCGCTTTGAGTTCGGCTTGTCGTCCGGCGTAAAAACCAACTGTCGAAGCCGCGCCCTGACGGTAAAATCCTGGCGGATAAAACGATCGGTCAAAGTCTTTTTGAACCTGCGTTCTGAGCAGATTTTGGTCAGGTTTGAAAGTGTTCCCGGCCAAAACACTCCGACTTTTGATTTCGCGTTGCATAAAAGTTTCCTTGTCGGAATTCGGGGCGATTTCGGGAATTTCTTTGATGGCATCGGGTTTTGCCACGAGCGGAAACGTAGCATTGCCGCCGCCCGCCATGATGCTAACCAAAGAAAGCACGTGATCTGGATGATTGTAGGCGAGGCGTTGCGCAATCATTCCGCCCATTGATGCACCCACGATGTGCGCTTTTTTTATCTTGAGCGCATCGAGCAATCCGACGGCGTCTTTGGCCATGTCATCAAGCGTGTAAGCCAGCGGAGGTTGTTGTTTTTGAGATAACGCTTTTCCTATCGCTTCCCAATTCGGCAATCCGGCGCTGTCGAATTTTGTGGAAAGTCCGACGTCTCTGTTGTCGAACCTTATCACGCGATAGCCTTTCGAGGAAAGTTTTTTGCAGAATTCGTCCGGCCACATCGTCAACTGCGCGCCTGTTCCGGAAATCAGCAATATGGTCTGCATTTTTTCGGATCCAAGACTTTCGTAGGAGATTTCAATCCCATTGGATTTTACTTTTCCTGTCTGGGCGAGGCAATTTGCGTGAAACAGGAAACCGGATAAAAGTGCAAGTAGTTTGATTTTTGCATATCGTTTCATATCAGGAAGTTATGAAAAATACGCCAAAATCCACACCATTTTAGTCACGAAAAAGGCTCTAATCCGATTATCCGACCTCTTTATTCAAAGCCACAATCGCCGCCTTGAACTGGTTTCTTGCTACTACAAATTGGATGTTCACGCGTCCGCTGGCGATTCCCGCGGCGATGATGTTGATGTCGGTTTCGGCCAAAGCAGTCGTGGCACGAGCCAACAATCCCGGTTGATCCATGTTCGTTCCAAGCAAACAAACCATAGCGACAGGTTCGTGGGTCACTCTTTCGAAATGCATCTTGAGGTCGTCGACGAGAGCCGACTTGTAATCGTCTTCCCAAATGATGATCGAAATGCTGTTGGCGCTCGTGGTTTTGAACGTGTAACTGACTTGGTGGTTGAAGAACAACTGCATGATTTTCAGGTCACTTCCTACGTTTCCGATCATCAATGGATCGTAAATGTCGATCAGCAATTGCTTATCTGTTCCGGTGATGACCTCGACGCGTTTTTGTTCCGATATGTATTCGCGTGTGATCAAAGTGCCCGGATGCGCCGGTTCGAACGTGTTTTTTATGCGAAGGTGAACGCCGGCCATTTCAAGTGGTTTGGCGGCTTTCGGATGGATCGCTTCCATTCCTACGTCGGCCAATTGGTCGGCGATATCGTAATTGGTCGCGCCAACCGGACTCACATTCTCGATCCCGACAAGTCCCGGATCGGCCGTAGACAAATGGTATTCCTTGTGGATGATCGCTTCCTGAGGTTTTAGGATTTCGGCGATTTTACTGAAAGTCACTTCAGAATAGCCACGGTCGAATTCGCGCATGATGCCTTCGGTTCCTTTGGCATATCCGGTGACGATGCAAACGCAACCCGCGAGATCTATCGCGTTGAACGAATCTTCGATGCGCTCGTTTATGGTCATGGCGCGTGAATCGTCGAAGCCTGCGAGGTCGAGCAATTCGGCATTTACGTTCTTAGATTTCAGAATACTCGTCAAAACGTAAGCAGAATGTGTTTCGCCGATCGAAGCCAAAATCTCGCGAGCCGCCAAAAGCACGCCTTCGTTTAAATAGCCCGATGCAAGCATGGTCGCGGCACTTTCGAGATATGTAAGTGCTTTGGCCATGTGCGATTCTATCATGGAATCGGCATCGGAAACATCTAAACCAAGCGGCTCATACTTCTTATTGAGTTCCTTGAGTTGCGAAGTCACGTCGTTCAAAGCCGACTGATAAGGCTCGCCGGCGGCAAAAAGATGGTAAACGCCAGGTGCTTTCGTCTTCTTGTTTTCAAGCAAAATATTGGTAACGCCCGAAAAAGCCGACACGACAAAAACCCGATTGTAAAGCGCATCGCCTTCGCGTTCAAAAAAAATGATATTATCGACGACTTCCTGCAGCGCGCTCATCGACGTGCCGCCTATTTTTTCTACTGTTAACATGTTGTGTTGCCGTTAGGTTTCAATATTTGCTAGCGTGAGGTTGTTGAAATTCCGTGTGCCAAAACTCGATTTTGACGCGCACCGAATCCGCAAAAACAAAAAACCCTCTAAATCGTTCGACTTAAAGGGTTTACTTTACTTTGGTGGAGAAGATGGGGCTCGAACCCACGACCTTTTGGCTGCCAGCCAAACGCTCTAGCCAACTGAGCTACATCCCCAAAGCGACGGCAAAGATAGTCTTTTCGCCAAAATCACAAAACAGTTTTTCCAAAAACCGTAATTTTAAACCAAAATACGATTATGACTTCTCCAGGCACGCTCACTATTGACAAAAATAATCGCGTCACCACCGTGACTTTCGGCCATCCGTCGGGAAATTCTTTTCCTGCCGATTTGTTGCAAAAGCTTACGGACGCGTTCGATGAACTCAGCAACGACGTCGATACTTCGGTAATTGTCCTCAAAAGCGAAGGCGACGGACCGTTTTGCGCCGGCGCTTCGTTCGACGAACTTTTGGCCGTTTCGAATCTCGAGGAAGGCACGCGCTTTTTCTCGGGTTTCGCCAACGTGATCAACGCCATGAGACGCTGTTCGAAGATCATTTTGGGTCGCGTCCAAGGCAAGACAGTTGGAGGCGGCGTAGGATTGGCGGCGGCTTGCGACCATGTTTTGGCCACCGAGCACGCGCAAGTCAAGTTGTCGGAAATCGCGATCGGGATCGGGCCTTTCGTGATTGCGCCAGCCGTCGAACGAAAGATTGGCCTGTCGGGACTTTCTGAGTTGACGCTTTGCCCAACCGACTGGAAAAGTGCATATTGGGCGAAAGACAAAGGTTTGTATGAAAACGTGTACAAAAACACCGATGTGCTTGACGATGCGCTCGAAAGTTTCGCGAAAAATCTGGCGACTTACAATCCTGAGGCGCTTGCCCAAATGAAGAAAGCGTTTTGGCACGACACGGATCATTGGGCGACTTTGTTGTACGAGCGTGCGGCGATTTCGGGCCAGTTGGTGCTTTCTGATTTTACCAAAAATGCGCTGAGCCAGTTCAAGAAGAAGTAGATTTTCAGGAGCTCGATCCCGCTGCCCGTTTTTAGCTTTCGTCCAAAACTTGTTTTTTGCAGGCGGTTCAAGGAGCTTCCTTTGGGCGCTCTTGAACCGCGGCAAAAAATCGCGTTTTGGGCGAAAGGCTAACCACTTGCATCGGGGCTAGGTTTTGGTGGGTTTGGGTGGTGCGGAGTTTTTAACTCCGCACGGTGTGTGAGGAAGTCTGTGACTTCCAATCCGGGAACTTGCTGTGGAAAACGCTGCATAAATAAATCCTAAACTTCCCTTACCTTTGCACCAAATAAAACGAAATGGCCAACATCCGAATCACCAAGCAATTCAGTTTCGAAACCGGGCACGCACTTTACGGATACGACGGCAAGTGCAAAAACGTGCACGGCCACAGTTACAAGCTCTCGGTTACGGTCATCGGCCAGCCCATTCAGGACAGGAATAATGTCAAATTCGGGATGGTGATCGATTTCAGCGACCTGAAACGCATCGTTCGCGAAGAAATCGTCGACATTTTTGACCATGCCACGGTTTTCAACGGCACGACACCACACGTCGAACTCGCCCACGAACTCAAACAGCGCGGCCATCACGTGATTCTCGTCGATTATCAGCCTACAAGCGAAAATATGGTCATCGACTTCGCATCAAAAATCAAATCGCGTTTGCCCGAAAACATCAAACTCTATTCGCTGCGACTTCAGGAAACCGAAACTTCCTACGCAGAATGGTACGCCAGCGACAATTAATAGCATGCAATTACCTCACGACAAAAAAGTCTATTTCGCCAGCGATCAGCATTTGGGCGCGCCAACCATGGAAGCGAGTTTGCCGCGCGAGAAAAAATTCGTGGCCTGGCTCGATGAAGTCAAGCAAGACGCGGCCGCAATCTTCATTTTGGGCGATCTTTTCGACTTTTGGTTCGAATACAAACGCGTTGTCCCAAAAGGTTTCGTTCGCGTTCTGGGAAAACTCGCCGAAATCCGCGATTCGGGAATCCCGATCTACTTTTTCGTAGGAAACCACGATTTGTGGATGAACGACTATTTCGAGAAAGAACTCAACATTCCGGTTTTTCACGACAACAAGGAATTTACCTTCAACGAAAAGCACTTCCTGATTGGTCACGGCGACGGAAAAGGTCCGGGCGACAAAGGTTACAAACGCATGAAAAAGGTATTCACGAATCCGTTTTCAAAATGGCTTTTCCGTTGGTTGCATCCTGATTTGGGCGTCGGTTTGGCGCAATATCTATCGGTCAAGAACAAGCTTATCTCCGGTGATTCCGATGTGAAGTTTTTGGGCGAGGACAAAGAATGGCTCATCCAATATTCCAAACGCAAACTCGAGTCGAAACACTACGATTTTCTCATTTTTGGACATCGGCACTTGCCTATGAACATCAAGGTTGGAGAACATTCTTCTTACGTAAACCTCGGCGATTGGATCACTTATTTCACTTATGGTGTTTTCGACGGCACTTCATTCGAACTGCTCAAATACGAAAAGTGAAACCCGTCAATTTTTCGATTTCAATGACTTGATGTCGGCTTTCATTTCCTGCATCATTTTATACAGATCGCCCAATTCACCAGTATTTTCAGGTAAATTCGAGCTGTGAAAACTGTGGAATTTCCAAATTTCGAGTACTTCATCAACCGTGACTTCATAAGGTTCGTAAATCGGATTCAAGGATTCCAACAGGAAATTCCTGTCCAGAAAACGCACTTGCTTGAACACGAATTCCTGTTCGTTTTTAAGGATCACGATACACAAGGTTTTGCTCTTGAGATCGCTCCAATTCTCGACATATCGGCAAATGATATCGCTGTTTTCGGGAATCGGGAGCATGCTGTCGCCAACGGTCGGGAACATCCGGAAAGTACCACTTTTGGGCAGATTCGGCAGATGGAATTTGGGCAAAGTCGCCAAAAATTCGGGATCGTGAAATCCGGCGCGATAACCTGCTTTGGCCTTTATCGGCACATATTCCATGTTTTCCTTGTTGTTCTTGTCGACCGTAATGGCCAGGACGCGAATGTTTCCACCCGAAATATAAATGTCGTTTCCGGCTTCGAGATCGCGCAATTTGAGTTCCCCGATTTTCGAAAGATCGACTTTTAATAAGGTATCAATGCTCATTTTGAAGAATTCCGAGAAGCGATATAAGTCTTCAACGGGTGGATTTGTCGTCTTTCCGCTTTCGTGTCCTGCGAGTTTCGATCTCGAAATGTTCAATTTCAGCGAAAGATCTTCTTGACTGAATTTCATTCTGTTGCGTAAAAATCTAATGTTAATTCCCCAAAAAAGTTTTTGATTTTCCATTCGAATTGTTATTATTGAGAACAGTTTTTTGTTTGAATTAGGAACAAATATATAAAAATGTAGACGGATGATGGCGAGCAAAGTCGAAAAATTGGAGATAGTGAGGAAGATGCAGAAAGAAATCGACGCACTTCAAGGCTTGGGCAGACCTTTGGGCAGCATTCACCGAACGGGTTTCGCTCCATTCGAAAGCGCTTTTCCCGATCGTGTTTTCCCGGTAGGAACGGTGCACGAATTCTTGAGTCATGAGGCTTCACATGCCGCTTGCACGAACGGTTTTGTCGCTGCTCTTGCGTCTACATTCCTCAATAAAGACGGGATTTGCCTGTGGATCGGTCGCAACCGCAGGATTTTTCCGCTGGCCTTGAAACTTTTCGGAATGCAGCCCGAGAACGTGATTTTCGTCGATCTGCACAAGCAAAACGAGCTGCTTTGGGCAATCGAGGAAGCTTTGAGATGCGATGCCTTGACGGCCGTTGTAGGAGAACTCAAGGAATTGGGTTTCACAGAATCGAGGCGTTTGCAATTGGCTGTCGAAAAAAGCGGCGTTACAGGTTTTATCCACAGGCAAAATCCAAAAACAGAGAACAGTGTGGCTTGCACGACGCGCTGGAAAGTCCGTCCGGTTGAAAGTTATTCCGAACACGATTTGCCTGGAGTCGGTCACGCCGTATGGAACGTAGAATTGGTGAAAGTGAGAAACGGACTTCCAGGTTCTTGGCAAATCGGTTGGTTCGGGAATCGTTTCATGTCCATGGCAAACCGTCGGTTGGAAAAAAATGTCGAAGCCTTACAGGTTGGATAATGGCAAGGTTCGCATCCATATGGTTTCCGTATTTGCTTACGGATTATGTGTCCCGAAAAAAATCGGAATACAGAGGCGTGGCCTTTGTGCTGGCAACCCCAGAACACGGACGAATGGTGGTGAAATCAGTGAATCCGTTGGCTGAAAAGAAAGGAATTTTTCCAGGAATGGTCGTAGCCGATTGCAAAGCGATTTTTCCGGATCTGATCGTACTGGAAACCGAACCCGAAAGATCCGAAAAACTGTTGAAAGCATTGGCCGAATGGTGCATCGGATACACGCCATTCGCGGCATTTGACTTTCCGGATGCGCTAATTTTGGATACGTCGGGTTGTTCCCATCTTTGGGGCGGAGAGGAAAAATACCTGGAAAGCATCCGAGCCAGACTCGGTGCTTACGGATACGAAGTGCGAGCGGCAATTGCCGACACGATTGGCGCAGCTTGGGCAACGGCGCGTTTCGGGAGTGAAACCGTAGTAAAATCCGGAAACGAATATCAGGCTTTGGTCAATTTGCCGCCATCGGCTTTGCGACTCGAAGCTGCGGTTTTGGCCAAACTCAATAAGCTGGGTTTGAAAACCGTCGGAAGTTTCATAGGAATGCCAAGGTCGGCTTTGCGAAGGCGTTTTGGGGAAATTCTGCCGCATCGCATCGCCCAGGCTTTAGGACACGAAATCGAAATGGTGCAACCTATAAAACCTATCGAACCTTATCAGGAACGCCTGCCCAGTCTCGAACCCGTCTGTACCGCAACGGGAATCGAAATCGCGCTGAACGAGTTGCTCCAATTGTTGTGTAAGCGTTTCGAGAAAGAAGGAATTGGGCTGAGAACCGGGATTTTCACGTGTTACAGAATAGACGGCGATGTACAGAAAATCGAGATCGGAACCGGACATGCTTCGAGAAATGTGTCGCATCTGTTCAAATTGTTCGAGCACAAAATTGGGACATTTGAACCGGAATTGGGATTCGAGCTTTTTGTGTTGGAAGCGCCAAAAGTCGAAGATTTGATCCACGAACAAAGTGCAATGTGGGATAAATCGGGAGAAAATGGCGTAAAAGTGGCCGAACTGCTCGATCGTCTGGCTGCCAAAATGCGTCCGGATTGCATTAAGCGCTATTTGCCATCTGAACATTATTGGCCCGAACGATCGATTCAGGAAGCGGTTTCATTATACGAAAAGCCGACGACTTCGTGGCGTGTAGATTTGCCGCGTCCGGTGCATTTGTTGATGAAACCCGAAGTTATCGAGGTCACTTTTTTGTTACCAGATTATCCGCCGATCCGCTTTTTGTACAAAGGCGCAAGGCACGAGATTTCTAAGGCTGACGGACCTGAAAGGATAGAACAGGAATGGTGGATCGAAGACGGACGATTCCGCGATTATTATTGTGTGGAAGATGAAAACGGGGAGCGGTTTTGGTTGTTCAGGCTTGGTCCTTACAACGACAATCCAAAGTGGTTTTTACACGGATTTTACGCCTGAGATATGAGTTATGTAGAATTGCAGGTCACGTCGAATTTCAGTTTTCTCAGAGGCGGTTCGCACCCTGAGGAACTTGTCGAACACGCGCGGGATTTGGGCTACGAACACATCTCGATCGCCGACCGAAATACGTTGGCCGGAATCGTTCGGGCGTATGCTCATGCGAGAAAACTCGAAAGGGAAGATGAAAAAGCACCAAAAATCCGCGTGATTGTTGGCTGTCATCTCGAATTGCTCGACGGGCCGCCGCTATTGGCTTATCCGACAGACAAGAATGCTTACGCCAATTTGTCGGCTCTGCTTTCGGTCGGGAACCAACGCGCGGAAAAGGGCAAATGTCATCTGTACAAATCCGATGTTTATCAACATGCGGAAGGCCTGAAATTCATAGCGATTTCGCCACTTTCCCTTGACACCGATTTTGATTTCGATCCGGAATTCAAATCGGCATTGAAAGAATATCGGGACAAATTCGGCAAATCGCTTTATCTGGGCGCGAACCGATCGTATCAGGCCAATGACGCCAAACGGTTGTACAGGATTTCCGAACTTTCAAATGAGTTGAATATCCGGATGGCAGCGACAAATGACGTGTTTTATCACGAGCCAAAACGTCGGCAGTTGCAGGACGTGCTGACTTGCGTGCGAGAAAAATGTACAATTTACAATGCGGGTTTCAAATTGAACCAAAATACAGAGCGCCATCTCAAACCAATCGAGGAAATGCAGCGGCTTTTTCGCGATTATCCCGATGCGATTGCCGCCACTCGTGAAATTGCCGACGCGTGCAAGTTTTCGTTGGCTGAACTCAAATATGTTTATCCGGAGGAAATCACATCTAATGGAAGGACGCCTCAACAAGAGTTGGAAATGCTTGCGTGGCAAGGTGCCAAAGAAAAATTCGGGGATGAGATTCCCATAGACATACAGGAAAAAATAGTGTTCGAGCTCGACTTTATGGAGAAGAATGACTATGCGGCGTATTTTCTTACTGTTTACGATTTTGTGCGATTTGCCAGAGATCGAGAAATTTTGTGTCAAGGTCGAGGTTCTGCAGCCAATTCGGTAGTTTGTTATTGCTTGGGTATCACCTCTGTGAATCCAGCGAAGTTTAAGTTGCTTTTTGCGCGATTTATGTCCGATGCGCGTAAAGAACCGCCTGACATAGACGTCGATTTTGAGCACGAAAGGCGTGAGGAAGTGATCCAATACATCTATGAGAAATATGGGCGCGACCGTGCGGCAATCGTCGCAACCGTAACTCAAGTGCATCAAAAAGGTGCGATTCGCGATGTGGCCAAAGCGATGGGAATGTCTACGGATGCCATTGGAAGATTGTCGAATTCGATTTGGGAATTTACCGACGATTGGATGCAAAGCGACCGGATTTCGTCAGAAGGTTTCAATCCGAAAGATCCGCATTTGATGAAAGTGCTTGATCTGACAAGCCAATATGTTGGTTTTCCGCGTCAACTTGGTCAGCACACGGGTGGTTTTATCATCACTCGCGGCAAACTTTCAGACCTGTGTCCGATTTTGAATGCGAGAATGGAAGATCGCACGAATATAGAATGGAACAAAGACGATATAGAAACTTTGGGCTTTTTGAAAGTCGATGTTTTGGCACTTGGCATGTTGACCTGCATCCGAAAGGCGTTCGATTTCTGTAAGAAACATTACGGAACATCATACACTTTGGCCAATGTCGAACAAGATAAGGTAGAAGTTTACGACATGATTTGCAAAGCCGACACGTTGGGCGTTTTCCAAATCGAAAGCCGTGCCCAAATGTCGATGTTGCCCAGATTGAAGCCCAAGTGTTTCTACGATTTGGTCATTGAGGTGGCGATCGTGCGTCCCGGCCCGATTCAGGGCGACATGGTGCATCCGTATCTCAAGAGGCGTGAAAATCCGGAAGCCGTTGAATATCCGTCAGATGAATTGCGGTACATTTTGGAAAGGACGCTAGGTGTGCCGCTTTTTCAGGAACAAGCCATGGAAATCGCGATCGTGGCCGCAGAATTCAAACCCGAGGAAGCCGATGGATTACGAAAAAGTATGGCCACATTCAAGGCCAAAGGTCAAGTTAGTGATTGGGAAAAGAAACTAGTTGGCGGAATGGTGAGACGAGGGTATGACGAGGAGTTTGCCAAACGGGTTTTTCGTCAGCTCGAAGGTTTCGGATCGTACGGTTTTCCCGAAAGTCACGCCGCGAGTTTTGCGCTTTTGGTGTATGTTTCGGCTTATCTGAAGTGTTTTTATCCCGATGTTTTTGCCGCAGCACTTTTGAACAGTATGCCAATGGGATTTTATCAACCGGCGCAAATTGTCATCGATGCCCGAAATCACGGTGTAGAAGTGCTTCCGGTCGACGTGAATTTTTCGCAATGGGATAATATTCTGGAAGAAAAATCAGAAAGATATTGTCCGATAAGGCTCGGTTTCCGACAGGTGAAAAGCTTGCCGGAAGAAGAAATGCGCAGTTTGGTCGCTGCCCGAAACGACGGTTTCAGAAGTATGAATTCGCTTTTAGATGCGGGTATTTCCATGTTTGCACTCGAGAGATTGGCCGATGCCGATGCTTTTCGCTCTATAGGTCTTGACCGACGACAGGCGCTTTGGGAAGTTTCGGCATTGTCCGACAATCCGATTGGGATATTCGAAGGCCAACCGTCGGCGAGCGCATCCGAACCACAGTTGGAATTGCCTTTGCTGACCGAAGCGGCTCATGTCGTTGAAGATTACGCAACTATGGGATTGTCGTTGAAAAATCATCCCGTGAAATTCGCCCGTCCGCAACTGGATAGCTTGCGAGCGACCAAAACGGGCGATTTGGCAAGCAAAAAAGACAAGGATTTGATTCGGGTTTCGGGATTGATTACGGTTCGGCAACGTCCGGGAACCGCGAAAGGCGTACTTTTTATCACGATCGAAGACGAAAGCGGATTCGCGAATCTCGTGGTTTGGGAAAAAGTCTTCCAAAAGTACCGAAAGGAAATTCTGCAGGCGCGACTCTTGATGGTCGACGGGAAATTGCAGATCGAAAAAGGCGTAGTCCACGTGATTGTCGATAAATGCTACAACATGTCGGCGCTACTGAAAAATATGTTGACCGACAGAAATGAGGAAGTTTTTGCCACATCGCTCGCGCGTCCCGACGAAAAAGGAGAACTCGAAGGCGTTTTTTATAAAGGACGGAATTTTAAGTAGTTATGGTTCGACTATAGCTTTCGAAATTCAGTCTGTATGGGAAAATGGGTTCAAGATTCAACACCATTTTTAGGTTTTGTCGGATAACTGTCTGAAAAGAATAGGTGATTGTTATTGCTTAGTGAGCTTATATTGAGTCTCTTACAAATGAATCGAATTGTCAGGCAAAGCTGTTTTTGTTTGCTGAGAAACGCGGCTCAAGTATTGACGAATGGGTAAAACTGGATAAGGGGAAGGCACACATGCTAAAAAGTTTTAAGTGGGTTGCTGTCGATGAAGACGGATCGGCACAACTACACGTTTGACTTTGACACGATGAAGTTTAACTGAGCCAAAATTTCTGAACGAAGCCTAAAAAGCTCAGATTTTAGTGAAAAAGGAATTTTTTTTTCGGGCCAGATACTACTTCCAACAAAATCCGCTTTAATACTGAAATTCAAAAAGTTACAGTATTTGATTTTCAGAATGTCAGTGTTTACGGTACTTCCGAATAAATTAAAAATCCAAAGCGAAGGAAATTTCCTAAAACCGGGTCTTGACTTTCTTCGTAAATCGAACCTGGACAGCCAAACAGTAACGCTTGAATCTGTTCAATCGAACAAGGAACCGATTGCTGTCGGGGGCGACAAGCGATCGGAACCAAATTCAAAACAAAAGCCGGATTTCGGTCCGGCTTTTACATCTTGAAAATTGCTGTTTATTCGGTTTGGATTTTGTCGGCCGTTTTGTCGATTGCCTTGGCGGTAGATTTCGCACCTTTTTTAACGCCTTTCTTAGTGGCGTCGTACCCTTTCTCTACACCTTTTTCTGTAGCGTCAGCTCCTTTTTTGACACCTTTTTTCGTGGCATCATATCCTTTTTCCACGCCTTTTTTCGTGGCGTCCGCGCCTTTCTTGACGCCTCTCTCGGTGGCATTTGCGGCTTTCTTGACGCCGGTTTCCGTTTTATCGGCGGCCTTTTCGACCTTCTGCTTTGCCGTTTCGGTCTTGGTTTCCTGAGCGGAAAGGCTGATGGCGAACAACAGCGCGACTCCCAATATCAAATTTTTCATGGTTCTGATTTTTATGTGTATTAAAGTTACCCAAAACTTCCGGAGACGCGCTCCATTTTATTTTATCTTTAAGGAAAATCCCCAAAATGAGACAATTGTTTTTGTTGCTTTTCTCGATTTCGCTTTTTTCACAAAGTCCAAATTTCAAGGTGATCGCGTTCTACACGGCCAAAAATGACTTGGCTCACGTGAGTTTTGTCGACGAAGCCAACAAGTGGTTTCCGCAAATTGCGAAAGCTTACAATTTTTCTTACGAATCCACTTCCGACTGGACAAAACTCAACTCCGAGAATCTCAAAAACTACAAAGTGGTAATATTTCTGGACACGCGTCCGGAATTGCCCGAGCAGCGTTTAGCATTCGAAAACTACGTGAAAGCCGGAGGCGGATTTCTGGGTTTCCACTTTTCAGCTTTTGCCTTGGACGGATCGGAATTTCCAAACAATTGGCAGTGGTACAATAATGAGTTTTTGGGTTGCGGACAATATGTGAGCAATACCTGGCGTCCGACGTCGACGATTCTGAAAGTCGAAAAACCTACGCATCCGGCGCTCAAAAATGTTCCGTCAATATTCGATTCCCAGCCCAACGAATGGTACAAATGGGAAAAAGATATGCGCTTGGACCCAAATATTGAAATACTGATTGCTATAGATCCAAAAAGTTTTCCTGTCGGGACCGGTCCAAAGCCGCATGAAATCTGGTCCGAGGGTTATTATCCGGTTTTTTGGACGAACAAGAAATACAATATGGCTTATTGCAATATGGGTCATAACGATATGGATTATGACGGCGGAACGAATGCAACCCTGTCCAAAACCTTCGGCAATGTCAATCAAAATGCTTTAATAGTCAATACTTTGCTGTGGATCGGATCAAAGTGACAAATTCCGATTCTAATTAAAAGCCACCGTTTACTCAATTGTTGTAGCGATTTTCCTATCATGGTTTATATTTGGGAAAACCGACAACTCATGAAAAAATCTTTACTCTGCCTATCACTTCTAGCCTCGATTTGCGTTTTCGCGCAAGACGACCCGATTTTTCATTGGGCGAAATCTGTCGGCGCTGTCGGATTTGACAGTGCTTACGACTTAATTTCGGACGCTTCCGGAAATGTTTACACAGTCGGATCTTTCAATGCGACGGTCGATTTCGATCCCGGTTCAGGTACATCGAACCTGACACAAGCGGGATCTGCTCCGGACGGATTTATCCAGAAACTCGACAGTCAAGGCAACTTTGTTTGGGCAAAGCGAATAGGAGGAAATGGCGGAAACGGTGTTTTTGAAATTGATTTTGCGGCGAACGGCGACTTGATTTTGGCGGGAAGTTTTTTCGGAACGGTAGATTTTGATCCGAACGCCGGAACGTTCAATATGACTTCGATTCCATTGGCGAATCCCACTTTTTCCTCGACAGATGTTTTCGTCGTCAGACTTACTGCAGACGGAAATTTCGTTTGGGCGAAAAAAGTTGGCGGAAACGATTATGACGAGGTCATGGATATGAAAGTCGACGCAAACGGCGCTATTTTCGTAAGCGGATTCTTTCAGGGAACTTGCGATTTCGATCCGGGAACATCAAATTTTGCGCTTACATCGTCAGGTCCGCGAGACGCTTACATGCTAAAACTCGATCCGGACGGCAATTTCATTTGGGCAAAACGCTTCGGTGGCGCGAGCGAAACCCGAATCAATGCTTTCGATCTCGACAGCCAAGGCAATATTTTGGCAACGGGAAATTTTTTCGGAGCGATCGATGTCGATCCAAGTGCCGCGACAGTTACGCTTCAGCCGAGTCCGGGCGACAATTTCGGACAGTTCAGCCAAGATGTTTTGTTGCTGAAACTCAATCCATCAGGCGACTACGTTTGGGCGGGGAAAATTGGAGGAACAATGTCCGAAGGTTGCTCCGCAATTGGAATCGGAGCCGATGACAGCGTTTTCATCTCGGGAATTTTCGCCGGAAACAGCGACATGGATCCGGGTTCGGGACAGACGATTTTAGCTACGAATGGCAACGGCGGCGCGGTTTTTCTGATCAAATACAATTCGTCTGGACAATTGCAATGGGCGAAGCAAACGGGAACGGTTTTTAGTCCATCGGTGAATAATTTGCAAGTTACCGTCAGCGGAAAAATCTTGACTGGAGGAAATTATAATGGAAATTTCGCCTTCGCGACCGGATTTGATTTGCCTACAATAGGGAACGAAGACATGTTCATCGCGAGATTTGACCAATCCGGAACGCCAGAATGGGTACAATCGTTCGGCGGAAGCGGCGAAGACGTACTTCAGGCCTTCGAATATCGCGAAAGTGGCATTTGGAACATCGCCGGAAGTTTCAATGCAACCGTCGATTTCGATCCGTTTTCAAGCGTCCAAAATCTTACTTCGAACGGCGGTCACGACATTTTCACGCTAAAACTTGCGCCAGAATCGTTGAAAACATCAGACTTTTCAACAAATGAATCGTGGTCGGTTTATCCGAATCCGTCAAGCGGAAATGTCAATCTGCATTTCGACGAAGTTTTGTTCGGATCAAAAGTGGGAATTTATACCATTTTGGGTCAGACGATAGCCGAATTCCAAATCGGTCAAACCGAGAAAAATCTCAATCTCAAACCCGGAAACTATCTGATAAAAATCGAAAATCAATCGACTTCAAACACCAAAAAGCTTATCGTTTTGTAAATTGTACCGATAGGAATTTCAACTTTCCGTCGACTTATCAGACAATTCAAAATGGCACAAAAGATATTTCACGACTTCGATTTTTCAGATTTTTGGGACGATGACGAGTATTCCAAATCTGAATTCCAGGACGAAACGCCAAGCGACGAACTTATCGCTTCAATCGAGACCGAACTTGGCTATAAATTGCCAGAGTCGTACATCGAATTGATGAAATCGCACAACGGCGGAATTACAAATCCCGACTGTTTTCCTACAGACGAACACACGTCTTGGGCCGAAGATCACGTGGCGATAAACGGCATTATGGGAATCGGACGCGAGAAAACCTATTCGCTCTGCGGTAATTTGGGAAGCCAATTCATGATCGACGAATGGGGTTATCCTGACACCGGCGTTTACATTTGCGACTGTCCGTCGGCGGGTCACGACATGGTGATGCTCGATTATTCGAATTGCGGAAAAGGCGGTGAACCCGAAGTTTTCCATGTCGATCAGGAATCAGATTACAAAAAGACGTTTTTGGCAAAGGATTTCGAGACGTTCATTCGCGGACTTGTGCGTTCGGACGTTTACGATACGTCGGAACAGGACTTGGCCGACAAGCTCAAACAACTGGAAAACGGACTATTTTCGGACACTTTACAGGAATATTTCAAGAAAGATACATCGGTTGATTTCGACAAGATACTCAGGAATTTGTTTTTGGAACTTTCTCGGGAAAAAGGCTATTTCGCGCTTCATGCCGACGAGCTTTCGTATTTGGCTTACGACATCCAATTCTATCTTTTGAGTCTGAATAAGACTATCAGGTCAAAAGAACTATTCGTCAAGGAATATTTGCCGATGGTCGCTTTGGCAACTGCCGAAATCTCGACCGGCGGTTATGCCGATTTCTTTTCGGAATGGTTCGACCAAAGACGTAATTCGAGAAAAATAGCGAAGAAACTATTTGGCGGATTTTACTTTACGAACGATTTCAAGCGGGAACTTTTCGGTAAAATGAAGCGATATGAGTGATGATAATTTTGTGATCTGAGTTGAATTGGCGATGCCGAAATCATTTGTTCACTTAGCTTTCCTTGCGATTCAAATCCACTGTTTTTTGACGACTTCCAGACCTAACAAATCTCGAAGATTTGTTAGGTCTTGGAAAGTTCGGTTTTTCGACAGACATTTCATTACAGAAAAACTGTAAATTTTGTTAAAATCCAACAGAAAAAATCAACGCTGGCATCGACAAAACAACCAATAGAACGCAAAGTCAGTTCTGAAAAAAATCTCAAAACGAAATCACGAATTTTTATCCAATAAAAAAACCGCCTCGTAAAAAGCGGTTCTCAGGGATAGGTTATTGTGGTAGATTTATTTCGAGTCGTCAGGCGTTTGTATGTCTCTGATGCACACATATTTGCCATTGCGTTTTTCGAAAACGGAGAAATAATTACCGCTTCCGTAATTGATTCCTTTCGGGTCGGAAATTTTGTAGTGACCAATCTCAATCACCTGCGTTCCATCGCCAGACGGAAAAACTTCCCTTACCGTATATTTTATCCCGGCGCGCTTCGGAAAACCTTTCGAAAGATCCTCCATGCTTTCGCGAATCTCGAGACTTCCGTGCAACGGCTGCGAATTGCTGTCGTAGCTCACGGCATCGTCGGCGTAATATTTCATGATCGAATCGACATTCTTCGAATTCACGTTTTTGGCATAATTGTCCTCGAGTTCCTGAATTTCAACTTTCAGGGCCGCGAGTTCGTCCGCGCCCAAAGTCGTGCGTTCGACAGGCTTTTCACAATTCAGGAAAACTACGACCGAAGCGATAAGGAGTAGCGATCTGATTTTCATGGCAATTCGTTTGTGCGAAGTTACTCCAACAAAAAAGCGCCTGAAAACGCGGCGCTTATGAGTTTGTAACAATGATATTAACATTTATGGTTTTTTCTGTGTTTTTGGAGTGTCAGGTGTTTGCATATCTCGGATACACACGTATTTTCCGCCCCTTTTCTCGAAAAGGGAGAAGTAATTTCCGCTTCCGAAGGCAATTCCGGCCTCATCTTTCATTTCGTATCGGCCAATTTCAACGACTTGGAACTTATCGCCCGAAGGTAAAACTTCTTGAACGGTGAATGTGATTTGGGCGGTTTTCGGAAAATCGGTAGACAAACGGCGAATGTCGGTGCGAATTGCGTCTTTTCCCTTTAACGGCGGACCGTCAGAGTTGTAACTGATCGCATCTTCGGCATAATATTTCATGATTTCCGAAGTGTTGTTCTCGTTCACGGCCTTGGCGTAAGCGTTCTCCAAATCTTGGATTTCGCCTTTGATCTCGTCCGTTTCAGCTGATGAAATCTCGTCGCGTTCCGAAGGTTTCGAGCAAGAAACTCCAAGAACGGCGATGGCGAGCAAAAAGTAAGATGTGATTTTCATATCATAGGATTTTTGGGATTTGTTAAAATTAGGCCGTCCGCATTCGAAATTCCTTATAGCATTTTCTTCCGATCTTGTAAAGTCTGCCGTTTTTGGTTTCGCCGATATGATGCTGATTTTGGAAATCGTAACTTCAGTAGAAATTTACATCTGATGAAAAAATTCCTTGCAATCACCTTTTTAGTTCTGGCAACAATTTCCGCATCGGCACAAAAAAAGCAACACACGAAAGTTCCCGAAGGTTTTCTGATGGTTTTGGAACAAGGCGACGACATCTTGAAAAAGCTGGAAGATTTCGCTTTGGCAGAAAAGATTCCGTCGGCAAATTTCACAGGAATGGGCTTTGTAAATATGAAATTCGGCTATTTCAATTTTGACAAGAAAGAATACGAGCCCAAACAATTCAACGACGTCGAGCTCGCTGCGATGCAAGGAACGATTGCGTGGCAAAAAGGGAAAATCTCGATTCACGCTCACGGCGTCGTCACTGACCGAAATTTCCAGGCTTTCGGCGGACATATTCTAGAAGGAAAAGTCGGAAAAGGCACGCTCGAAATCATGATTTTCGTGCACGACCGAAAGTTCGAGCGCGTGAAAGACGAGACGAAAGGCTTTAATGTTCTTTGTTTGGAAAATTGTCCGAAGTGACTTTAGAGTTCATTAATCAACCCTGTCACCCCTTTAGAACCGACAGGTCTTAAACCTGTCAGGTCTTTAGAGGTGACAGGTCTAAAATTTCGTAACGGAAATCGAGTGGAAATAATCCGAAAAAAATCCAACTCAAAATAAAACTCAACGCAACCGTTCGGCCAATTCGCGCCTATAAGTGATTCCAACAGGAATTTTTTCCTCCAGAATAGAAACAGTATCGCGATCGTGCGACTCGATTTTCTGCAATGAAACGATGTACGATTTGTGCACGCGCATGAATCTGTCCGAGGGTAAACTGTGCTCGAGCTCGTTCGTGGTAATCGTCGCAAGCCACGTTTTTTGAGGCGTAAAAATCTTCACGTAATTGCCGTAACTCTGGGCGTAAAGGAAATCGTCGAGCGCGATATTTTCGAAATGACTGTCGACTTTTACCGAGACATGGCTTTGGGTCGAAGGCGTTTCGATCTGTTTCGGATACATCTCGAAAAATCGGGCAATGGCTTTCTCGAACCTCGGATGAAAAATCGGCTTCAACAAATAGTCGATCACGCCAAAATCGTAGCTTTCCAAAGCAAATTCAGAATAAGCCGTCGTAAGGATCGTGCGCGGCGGATTTTCGAGCTGCTGCAACAATTCCAAACCTGTCAATTCGGGCATGTCGATGTCCAAAAACATCAAGTCGACTTGGTTTTTCGCGAGATATTCCGCGGCTTCAAAACCGTTGAAACACTTGTGGGCAAGCTTCAGTTTCGGATTTTGTCCGATGTATTTCTCGAGCACATAATGCGCCGCGGGTTCGTCATCGACGATTAGACACAGTCGCTCGGCTGGCATGATGCGATTTTTTTGAGTTGGATTTGGAGCGCGACGACGAAATTTCCGTTGGTCTCGGAGATCGAAAGATCGTGTTTTCCGGCGTAAAGCAATTTGAGGCGTTCGGTCGTATTGGCAACTCCGATCTTGGTCGAGACGACTTGCGACTTTTTCTCGGGAATCGAGTTTTCAAGCCTGAAATCCAAAAGTCCGTCCTCGACTTTTATCGAGAGGTTCACGAAGCAGCTCTCGATTGTGCCCGTTCCGTGTTTGAACGCGTTCTCGATGAAGTTGATGAGCAACATCGGAGCGATTTTGTAGCCGTTTTCGTTATCGGTTTTATAGTCGAAATTGATGTCGCATCGGTAACCCAAACGTTCGCGTTCGAGCTCGATATAACTCGTGATGAACTCGATTTCCTCTTCCAAAGTCACGTTTTGGCGTTGGTCGCTTTCGATTTGGTAGCGCAAAAGCTGGCTCATTTTCATGATCAGATCGCTCGTCCTTTCCGGATATTGGAGCGAAATTCCATAAAGCGTATTGAAAGTATTGAACAGGAAATGCGGATTTAGCTGGCTGCGAAGCGCTTTTAACTGCATTTGGCTGAACAACATTTCGGCGTCCTGTTGGCGTTTTTGCTCGCGATAGAGTTTCATCATCACCGTCGGACCCAAATAAAGGATCAAAGTTCCGGACAATGAAGCGATCTGGTAAACGAAACCTTTCTGGTAACACGGATAATTGTCGAGTCGCGGCAAAAAGTTCGACGCGATTTCGTAAATGATGCCCGTCCAAACCAAAATCATCGCGATACTCAACGCGAAATAGGTGAGCGGACGCTGTTTTTCGAGCAATGTCGGAAGTAGGAAAAACCGGTTGGTCTGAGCGTGCGCATACAACAAACTAAAATACGTCAAAGCCGCGGCCACAGACGTTCCCGAAGCATATTCGATCCAGTCGTTCTTAAGCAAATGAATAGTAAGCATGAAACCGAAAATCGCGATTTCCTGAAACCATTTGTTGTCGAGAACAGAGGTTATGCGTTTGGTCATTTTTAAAACTTCAACGTTTGTTATTCGTTAATCGTTATTCAACATTCAGACGTCGAATTGAACGATAAGTAAGTTGGCAAAGGTCGAGTAATTTACGCAATCGATGGATTTTTTATGATGAATGCAATTTGTCAAGGTGTGAAGTTTTGGACGACGAATAGATGAATATGCAGGTTTTTTTGACCGACGAATGGAAAATAGTTGGTACTGAAGTTTTTTGGACAACGAACCGATGAAAAACGAAAGTTGAAGTTTTTTGAATGATGAGCCGACGAACAACGAATAACGAATGTTGAAGTTTTTTGAACGACGAACCGATGAACAACGAATAACGAATGTTGAAATTTTTTGAACGATGAACCGACGAACAACGAAGACGATGAACCGACGAACAACGAATAACGAATGTCGAAGTTTTTTGAACGATGAACCGATGAACAACGAATAACGAATGTTGAAGTATTTCAAATGACGAATGCAACTCATCATTTAAACGCTCGTTTAAACCGATTGTTTTTTAAAACCGACCTAATTTTGTGCACCTCAAGAATCACTCATTATGCCTAAAATTCAGAAACTCCTTTATTTTCTGTTCTTTGCGGCGACCTCGGCTTCAGGTCAGACGTTGTCTATGCCCGAAGCGATCCAAAACGGAGTTTCCAACTACGGGACGGTCAAAGCCAAGCAAAATTACGCCAAAGCGTCAGCCGAAACGGTCAAACAGACGCGTCTCGATTACGTTCCGAACCTCGTGCTTTCGGGCCAACAATCTTACGGAACGATCAATGGCCAAAACGGTCCGGCTTACGGATTCGGCGGTTACGGCGTCGCATCGTCGGGACTTCCGCTCGATCACCAAAACTGGAATGCGGCTTTCGGAGCGCTTTATCTGGCGAACATCAACTGGGAATTTTTCACTTTCGGACGCTATCGCGAGCGCATCAATCTTGCAAAAGCCGATGTGGCAAGAAACGAAGCCGATTACCAACAAGAACTTTTCCAACACGAAGTTCGCGTCGCCGCGGCCTATCTGAACTTGCTTGCGAGCAAACGATTGGTGCGTTCGCAGCAGAAAAACCTCGATCGTGCGCAGATTTTCCTCAAGACTTCGGGAGCGCGCGTCACAAACGGACTCAATCCTGGCGTCGATTCGACATTGGCATCGGCCGAAGTCTCGCGTGCGAAAATCGAACTGAATCGCACACTCGATCTGGTCGCCGAACAAAACACTCGATTGGCGTTTCTCATGGGCGTCGACGTTCGCGATTTCGAGCTCGACACTTCGTTGGTTACAAAAGTTCCGAAGAACGTGCTCACGCTTGAAACGCCAGCCGATACCGTGAATACGATAAGGAAATTCTACAGATCGAGAGTTGATTTCAGCGATCAGCAAGTTCGGTTGTTGCGCAAGAATTACTATCCGTCATTCAGTCTTTTCGGCGTTTTCCAGACGCGAGGTTCGGGTTTCGATTCGTCTTATGCCACAAACCAGAACGCGTTCACACAGGATTACGTCGACGGAATCACTCCTGATCGCCAGAATTATCTCGTCGGAGTTGGCGTTACGTGGAACCTGACGAACATTTGGCGTGCCAGCAAGCAAGTCGCTTCGCAAAAATTCGTATCCGAAGGATTGAAAAACGAGTATGAAGTCATCGACCAACAGCTCAAAACCCAACTCGCCGCCGCCGAAGCCAAGATTAGATATGCGATGGACAATTACGTTCAGGCGCCAAAACAAGTCGCCGCCGCACGTCAGGCTTATCTGCAAAGAACGACTTTGTACAAAAACGGCCTCACGAACCTGACCGATGTCACGCAAGCACTTTACATCCTGAATCGCGCCGAAACCGATTCGGACGTGATTTACACCAATGTATGGCAATCACTTTTGCTAAAAGCCGCGGCCGCGGGCGATTTCAACCTTTTCCTAACCGAATTCCAGTAACATGAACCTCATACGTTTCGCACTTCGCAAACCCATTTCCATCATCGTGCTCGTGGCCGGTCTGTTTTTCTTCGGAATAAGCGCCGTCCGCGACATCAAGGTCGACATTTTGCCCAAAATGAACCTTCCGGTGATTTACATCGCGCACCCGTTTGGCGGTTACACGCCCGATCAAATGGAAGCGTATTACGCCAAAAATTACATCAACATCTTGTTGTTCGCCAACGGTGTCAAATCGATAGAAACCAAGAATATACAAGGTTTGACGTTGATGAAACTCACGTATTATCCCGAGACGAACATGGCGCAGGCCGCCGCAGAATTGTCGGCTTTGTCAAATAGAGTGCAGGCGATTTTTCCTCCGGGCTCGCAACCGCCTTTCGTGATCCGTTTCGATGCGTCGTCTTTGCCTGTCGGACAATTGGTCCTGAGTTCGAAGTCGCGTTCCAACAACGAGTTGCAAGACATGGCCAACATTTACGTCCGGGCCTCTTTTACGCAAATTCCGGGCTTGCTTTCGCCGGCTCCGAATGGCGGAAGTCCGCGCACGATCGAGGTCAACGTCGATCCTGATTTGCTTCGCGCCCACAATCTGACGCCAGACCAAATCGTCGAAGCCATTCGATTAAACAACCAAACCGCGCCTCCGGGCAATGTGCGTCTGGGCGATAAAAACTATTTGATGCCGACGAATTATACGATCCGCGACATCAAGGATTTCGAGAAAATTCCGCTTTTCAAGAACAACGTCCAGAATTTATACCTAGGAGACGTGGCCAAAGTCAAGGACGGAGCCGATATCGTGGCCGGTTACGCGCTTATCGACGGCAAACGTTCGGTATACATGAACATCGCAAAAGGTGCCGACGCGTCCACTTGGGAAGTCGTCAAAAACCTCAAGGCGGCGCTTCCGAGAATCCAGAGCACTTTGCCCGAAGACGTGAAATTGTCCTACGAATTCGACCAATCGGTTTACGTGATCAATTCCGTGAAAAGTTTGATCACAGAAGGCGTGATCGGGGCGATCCTGACCGGACTTATGGTTTTGCTGTTTTTGGGCGATAGGCGTGCGGCTTTGATCGTGATCCTGACGATTCCGATCTCGATCATTTCTGGCGTTCTGTTCCTGAAATTGTTCGGGTTCACAATCAATTTGATGACACTTTCGGGACTTGCGCTGGCCATCGGGATTTTGGTCGATGAAAGTACGGTCACGATAGAAAATATCCACCAGCATTTTGATATGGGCAAACCGAAAGCCCAGGCCATTTGGGACGCGTGTAAGGAAATCGCGCTTCCGAAATTGCTCATTTTGCTTTGTATTCTCGCGGTTTTCGCTCCGGCGTTTACGATGAGTGGCATTCCGGGCGCACTGTTTTTGCCACTAGCGTTAGCTATCGGATTCTCGATGGTAATCTCATTTTTGCTTTCGCAGACGTTCGTTCCGGTAATGGCAAACTGGTTGATGAAAAACCACCACGAACACAAAAAACACAACGATGTCTCGGATGGGAATTCCGAAAAAGACGACTACAATAAAGACGGAAAAGTCAGCAAATTCGAGCGATTCCGCGCTGGTTTTGTAAAGTTGATGGACAGAATGTTTCCGGCGAGAAAGTTCATTTCGTTACTCTACCTTTTCGGAATCACACTTTTGGCCTATCTGGCTTTGAATTTCATCGGACAGGACGTCTTCCCGAAAGTGAATTCGAGCCAATTCCAACTTCGGATGCGGGCGCCAATCGGAACTCGCGTCGAAAGAACCGAAGAGCAGGCTCGCGTCGTTTTGGACGAAGTCAAGAAAATCGCTGGTCCCGACCACGTTTCGATAACATCGGCTTACGTCGGACAACATCCGGCCTTGTTCTCGATCAACCCGATTTATCTGTTCACGGCCGGCCCGCACGAAGCCGTTTTCCAGGTTGCGTTCAAAGACAACGAGCTCGATATGGACGATTTCAAGGACGAACTTCGCGCCCACATGGCCAAACTTTTGCCGGGAACGAAATTGTCCTTCGAACCGATCGAACTCACTGACAAGGTTTTGAGTCAGGGCGCGACTACACCAGTCGAGATCAGGATTTCGGGCAAAGTCAAGAAACTCAACGAGAAATATGCCAACATGCTCGTCGAAAAACTCAAGAAAACCGAGTATTTGCGAGATGTACAAATCGCCCAACCTTATAATTATCCGTCGTTGAACATCGACATCGATCGCGTTCGGGCGGCTCAGGTCGGCGTAGATATGAACGACGTCGCTCGCTCGCTTGTCGCCTCGACTTCCTCGTCGCGATACACTGAAAAGAACAACTGGATCGACGAGAAATCAGGGCTTTCCTATTCGGTTCAGGTTCAGGTTCCGCTCGACAAGATGCAAACCGAGAACGACCTCAAGGAAATTCCGCTGTTGCGAAATCAGGCACGTCCGGTTTTGGCTGATGTCGCGACGATTTCGCCAAGCATGACTCACGGAGAAAACGACAACATGGGCGCGACGCCTTATCTGTCGGTAACGGCGAACATCAAAGGAAAAGATTTGGGAGCGGCGATAAAAAGCGTGCAAAAAGATATCGACTCGCTAGGGGAATTGCCTCGCGGACTTTTCGTAGAACAATACGGAATGGGAACGGTGCTGACAGAAACCATGGACAGCTTACAATCTGGGCTTTTGGTCGCGATCGTGGTGATTTTCCTGATGCTGTCAGCCAACTTCCAATCGTTCAAGGTTTCGTTTGTCGTGCTCACGACGGTTCCGGCCGTGGTTTTGGGATCGCTGCTCTTGCTTTTGATAACAGGTTCGACGTTGAATCTGCAATCTTACATGGGAATCATCATGTCGGTTGGAGTTTCGATTGCTAACGCCGTACTTTTGGTCACGAACGCCGAACATTTGCGCCAACAGAACGGGAATGCGCTTGAATCGGCACGTGAAGCCGCCGGTTTGCGTCTGCGTCCGATCATCATGACCAGTATCGCAATGATTGCCGGAATGTTGCCGATGGCGATAGGACACGGCGAAGGAGGCGACCAGGTTTCCCCGCTGGGACGCGCCGTAATTGGCGGATTGCTGTTCTCGACATTTGCCGTTTTGGTTATCCTTCCGATGATTTTCGCTTGGGTTCAAGGCAATTCCACGACACAATCCGTTTCGCTCGATCCGGAAGACGAACAAAGTAAATTTTATGTTGCACCGAATACATCCGAAAATGAAAAATAAGATAATTGCCATTTTTGTGCTCGCACTCGCCTTTGGTTGCGGCAAAAAAGAAGAACCGAAACCTGTCGTCGATGCCGTTCCAGAACTTGAGAAAGTCGCGCTGACAAAGGAAAAATTGTCAACCGAAATGCGCGTTCCGGCCGAGTTGACCGGAATGCGGCAAGTCGATCTGTTCGCCAAAGTCGCGAGTTTTGTCAAGGAACTCAAAGTCGATATCGGGTCAGAAGTAAAACAAGGCCAATTGCTGATCTTGCTCGAAGCGCCAGAAATTTCGTCCCAACAATCAGCGGCCGAATCGCGTCTCAAATCGCAGGAAGCCGTTTATCTGGCAAGCAAAGCCACTTACAACAGGTTGCTTGAAACAAGCAAAGTCGAAGGAACTGTCGCCAAAAACGACCTCGATCTTGCCGAAGCGCGAAAAAACTCCGATTACGCACAATTCCAAGCCGCGAGAGCGTCTTACAACGAAGTCGGAAACGTTCGGAATTATTTGCAGATTCGCGCTCCGTTCTCCGGAATCGTGACCTCGAGAAACGTGAATTTGGGCGCTTATGTCGGACCGTCGAGTGGCGCTTTGCCGTTGCTTTCGATCCAGCAACAGGACAAATTGCGTCTTTCGGTTTTCGTTCCGGAGCAATATTCGGGGTATCTCAAGGAAGGCGACAAGCTGACGTTTAACGTGAAAGCGCTTCCGGGTCAGAAATTCACGGCCAAAATCGCGAGAATGTCGGGTGCGCTCGATGCGAGATTGCGATCGGAAAGAGTCGAAATGGACGTTGTGAATGTCGGCAAAAAGCTTCTTCCCGGAATGGTGGCCGAAGTCGTGCTTCCGCTGAACGCGCCCGAAGCGACTGTCGTAGTGCCGAAAACTGCCGTCGTGACCTCGAGTGAAGGCGTTTATGTGCTGCTCGTCGAAAGCGGAAAAACCAAACGCGCGCAAGTGACAAGAGGACGCGAATTCGAGGACAAAGTCGAGATTTTCGGAGAATTGCCAGACAATGGCGAGGTCGTGAAAATCGCATCTGAAGAAATCAAGGACGGAACGCCTGTAAAATAAGGAGGTTCCACAAAAAAGAACACTTAACTACCTAAGGAAAAGGGCGTCGATCTTATGGGTTGCCGCCTTTTTGATTTCTGGAAGTCAACGAAGCGAAATCTTGATGTACTTGAAATTGTCGTTCAGGTTGCCGTCTTTTTTCCAATATTCGGAGGAATAGCGAATCGGCAGATAGTAATTTCCATCCGAACTCCAAAACATTTCCTGGTCGGAAGCCGGCATCCAATGTTTGAAACTCGCGCTGAAAATGGTAGTGATTTTCCTGTTTTCGATCGCAAACAACTCGAGATTTGCTTCTGTCGAATAAGGATCGGCATAAATGGAAATGATAAATTTCTTATTGGCTGAAACGTGCGGAAAGTCGCCAAAACTCTGGATTTCTTCGCCGTCGGTTTTCGAAATGAATTTGAAATCGAGCGTTTCCCAATAAAGTCCGTGAACGATATAGGCGTCCAGAAACGGGATTTGTCCAAGGTAAAAGAATTCCTGTTTTGTCTCGTCCGCCGGATCTCTGTCGACGAATTTCCTAATTCCTTTTTTGGTCGGAAGACTTATGACGCCGCGTTTTTTGCGGAATTTAGCCGAATCGGACACCACAAAATTTACGGCCGACTTCTTTTTGTCTAAAAACAGCTTTTTTCCGATAAGTTCAATTTTGATGAATTTCGTCAGAAGCGAATCTTCGCCAATCTCAAGCGGATCGTAATTTGCCGAAATCGCGGTGATCTTGTTCAACGCTTTCGGAGTTTTGACTTGTGCCAAAACAACATTTCCGAAAAGCAGACAAATCGAAAAAAAGCGAAGGAATTTCATGGTTGCTGATAAAATACGAAGCTAAAAAAAGCACTGATCAAAAACCAGTGCTTTCCTTTTATGTTGACCAATGTCTTATTTCGAATTCGGATCCTGCAACAAAGCCGGAGCGGAACTCGCCGGAGATTGAGACGTCGTGATCTTGACGCCGCTTCCCGGAGTAACTGTTCCGTTGGAATTGATTACGGCCGGCGTGATCGTGACCGGATCTGAATTGTTGCCATTCGCCGTTTGGATAGAAGTCGGTTTTGGAGGAGCCGAATTCAAAGGCGCGCCAACAGCGATATCGCAACGGTGACCCGGTTGCCCGTGAGGCGGATTCATTCCCGGAGCCGTTTTTACTGCGGTCGCAGCCGTTGCCGGATTCACTTTCGTGATCGTCGCCGGAGCTTGTCCGGGAGTTGCGGTTGTTGGTGTCGCGGCAGTTTTTACAGGTTGGCTCAATGACGACCCTACAGGAATGTCGCAACGGTGACCCGGTTGTCCGTGAGGCGGGTTCATTCCCGGAGCCGTCGCCTGCGGTTGCTGAACCTGTTGCACCTGCTGCGGCTGAACTTGCATTTGTTGCTGACCAGGCTGAATCTGCTGTGGTTGAACGGCGTTTTGTGCCGTTGGTGCGGCGGCCGCATCGGTTTGCGTCAATGGAACGGAACTTTCCTGAGGTTCGAGTTCCTTTTTGCAGGAAACGGTCACAAAAGCGATTGCAAAGGCCGATAGTATTGATGTTTTGAAATTCATGATGTCTGTTTGAATAAGGATTTCAAATATAACAGATTGGACGCGATTGACCGAACTCACGATGTTAAAAAAACGCCCGCAATTGCACGCTTCCGGTGTGGATCGACTTCGAGGTTTCGCTCTTTCGGCCTTGATAATTCACGTTCACGTCGAGATATTGCGTGAGATTCTTCTGCAGGAGCAAACGCCACGTCAAATTTTGTCCGGGTTGCAAGCCTTCGAGCATGGTGTAGGCGACCGGCGAAAGCGCGTCTCCCACAAATTCGTTCTTGTAAAGCGAGAATTCTCCGTTTGCCGTGAATTTCTTGTCGCTGGCATACGTGAAAGAAGTTCCGAAGCGGTCTTGCCCAAGCGTTTCAAGATTGTTGATCCGGTTGTCCTTTTGCGATCGCTCGTAAAAAACGTCCCAACTCGCATTTTTGTTGAACAGATACGAGATTTTGGGCTGCACTTTGTAACCGTCGATCTCGTAGTTTTTGGTAGCGTAATTTTCGGATTCCGAAGTGGAAAACAACGTCTGTCCGCCAAAGCTGAACAACCACGTTTTTTGTACCAAATGGGCATATTGGACTTGGTGCGAACGGTTCAGATTTTCCTGGGAACCCACATTCAGCAGGCTTTTCGATCGGCTCGACAAGAAAGTATACGTGACCGAATGTTGCTGTTTTCCGCGGTTGTAGTAAAAGCTGTTTCGGAAACTCGAGCTCAATCCGAGCAGATTCTCATCGGATGAACTAAAAGGGTTGAAATCGAAATTCTCGCCCTCGCGCTCGATTTTGCGTTCGCTCAAAAACGAAGTTTGGTTGTAGAAATACGAAAGGATTTTCCGGAATCCGGAAGCGTTTTGCCATTGCGCCGGATTCAAAGTAACCGATTGTGAAAACTTGTTTTGGTGCGTTTTGAGAAAAACCTGGTTCGGAAGAAAAACACGTACATATTTCGCCTGATCCGGAAAGGGCGCGATCTCAAACTCCTGAAGTTCCTGGATTCCGTTGGCGTTGTAATCGTTCCAAGTGTAAATTCCTTGTCCGGGTTCGACCTCGATGTAAGTGAATTCCTGTTGCGGAATCGTGCCCGAAGTGGTTTCGTAAGCCGTCGTAATCGAAATGAGTTGGTCGAAAAAGCGGTCGTTGTACAACAAGCGCGAGTTAAGTGAAGGTTCGGTTTTCAATGTAGGATCTTCGAATTTCAGCCTTCGGTAATTCACGAAAAGCGACAAATTCGTCTTCTCGTTCTTGATCAGCTGTGATTTCAGATAAAAAGAATTCGATCGGTTGACCCGACTCAAAACGCCATTCTGCAAACTGTCATTGGCGCGTCCGAGATAGCCCATTTCCATGTAGACTTTCGTCGAATCGCCTCGTCCGACAAAAGCTCCGAATTCGGTAAAACGCTGACTCAGGCTCGAAAGCAAGCCCGTCGATTTCACGCGTTCGTGATTGTCCTCGAACCTTTGGCTGCCGCCGACCCAATTTTTCCCGAAGTGATATTTGGCTTGCAGATTGTTCCTCGAAAACTGAGATTCGGCATAATCACCGTCGCTTTTTAGGAAACTTCCGCTGTTGAAAACCGTGAAATCCTTGTATTTGAGACTGGCTTCGACCACGTGCCGACTTCCGGTGAAAGCACTCGAAAAGTCGAGTTTCTCGAACTTGTAACGCGCAACGCCAATTTGCGGATTGCTGAATTCGACGCCGGTCTGAAGATAACTTTGGTCGTTGATTCCATTGGTGTTCGTCGTGTTTGTCAAGTTCCAGTCGCGATCGAATTCTATCGAGAACAAGCGTTCGATGGTTCGGAATTCCTTCTGAACGAACTGATAATTCGCGAAAGCGTCCACAACCGATTTGTCTTTCGTGAAAATGCGCTGTTTGGCGTTGATCTTGCCCGCGACGCCTTGGTTGTTGCCATCGTCGATTCTCGAAAAAAGGTTAAGGTCGTTGTTTGAGAACGCGCCTTCGAAATTGACATCGGTTTTTTCGCTCGGATTCACGCGTCCGACAACCGAAACGATCTGGATTTTGGTCGGAGGAACAAGTCGGATGATGGGTTCGTAATTGCCTTGAGGAACGCCGTTCGAAGGCGCAACATATTGGTAAATACGGCCGACGGCGTTGTTGTTGACGATCGTGTAATTGCCCAAATTGTTTCCGACAAGCGTAAATCTCACGTTGTACAATTCTTGTGTCGGATCGTTCGAGAACTCGAAAATCTCGACGCCACCGACGATGATTTTTCGGTACAGAATCTTGTTTTCGGAATACGAATCGAGATAGGCCGACGCAGAAGTCATCAAATCTGGATTGTCGCCCGCGTTCACCAGAATCTGGGCTTGTTCAGGCGACAAATTTTGTTGCAATGGTTGGTTTTTCACGTCATTTTCAGAATAGACGTAACCGCCGATGCTCCATTTCTTTCGTTCGTGTGTCGCGCCCGCGTAAGTCACGAATCTCGTGTAATTCCTGTCGGAATATTGGTATTCGATGTTGATCCGCATTTCGGACGTAATCGGAAACAAAGACGTAAATGTGATTTCGCCTGCGTTGTAATCGATGATGTAGTCGGCATTTTCGCCGCGTTTCAGCAAAATTCCGTTCACGTAGACGCGCTCCGAACCCGAAATCACCAATACATACAACTCGCCGTTCGGACCACGCAATTTATAAGGACCTTGATTGCCTTCCTGACCCACGAAAGTGCTTCTCGCATACTGTCCGCGAACCAAGGCCGCCGACGCGAAAATCGACGTTTGCGCCTCCGGTTTTCCAAAAGTGACCTGACCGGAAATGCCTTGGACTTTTTTGGAAAAATTCAAAAATCGCGACTTTCGGTTCTCGAGAAAAAGATCGCCTGCGCGGATGTTCCATTTGTCGGAATAGAGTTCGATGAAAATCTGGTCGAATTCGTCAAGTTTTTGGGAATATCCACCTTCTTGCAAAGGAACGTTCGAATCCTGGATCGAGGCGCGGATGTTGACCTTGTCGGATATTTTGCCCGTGATCTGTAAATCAAGGGACGAATTCGTGACCGCGTTTTGGTTGTTTCCGACCGTGATTCCGCGAGTGATCGAACCCGAAGTATTCAAACCTTCGAACGGGACGAACGGTTTTCGCGTGGATTTCTCGACGCGGTACAGATTTCCGGCTTCATTCGAGACGATTCGTTCCTTGTCGTAAATGCTGTATTCTTTCGTGAGGTAATTCGGTAATTTCAAGAATCTGACGCTTACCGAATCGTTCAAAAACGGAGCGTTTTCGTTGAAAATGAGCGTTGATTTCGCGAAGTTTATTTTATAAAAAGATGTGTCGATCGGTTGGTCAAGTCTATCCGAAATCCTGAAAAACGCTGGATTTATGCTTACGCTGTCGAGCTTTATCGTATCTCGGCCGACAAAAAACTTGCGTTCGCGATAAGGCGTTTCCTGCGACCAAAGCGCGCACGAAAAACACAGCAAGAACACCCAAAGCAATTTTTTCAGCATAGCATTAATAACGCCTCAAGTCCAAAAGTAGTGTATTCGCGCGAAGTTCAGTTTTTGTAGCCGATGCGTTTGCGGTCTGGCGGCTCGTCTTTGGCTGAAAGTTCGTCGATATATTGGAAAATCAATTCGATGTTTTGGGTTTGGACATCGACCTTTTTTCGGATTTGTTCGACATCTGATCTCAGCTCGGAAGCCTCGGAAGCAAACTTTCGCATTTTAGAGAAAAGCCGCATGATCCGAATGTTCGTCTGGACTGCCTTTTCGCTATTCAGAACGCTTGAGAGCATGAGGATTCCGTGCTCGGTAAAAGCCATCGGCGCATACCTTAGGCCCATGAGGACAGAATTGGAGGACGCAATTTGCGTCCTCCAATTTTCGAGTTCCTCTTTTGTGAGTTCAAACATGAAATCTTCCGGAAAACGATCGATGTTTCGCCTTACGGCTTCTTTGAGACGTTTTGTCTCGACTCCATAAAGCATTGCCAAATCTCTGTCCAACATCACTTTCTGATTTCGGATAATCTGGATTTTTATAAGGAGTAAATCTTCTGGTGCCTGTATATCGGATGGCTTTGACATAGAAATCGGAACGGCTTTGATGTATTAGAGGAAAGACGTAAAACCAGAGGTGCCGTCAATCGCATTCCGCATCGGATGCTTTTTGAGAGCGGCCATTGTCGTTAAATTGCTCGACGAATAATCCCGGTGATATTTTGAACTTCAACTTGAACGCATGCACGAAGCTTTTCGTACAGCCAAATCCACATTCGCTGGCCAATGCTCGATTGGAATACTGTCGAAATTTTGATTCGTCCATCATTTTTTGCGTTATGTAATCCAATCGGAGATCGCGTATATAAGCTATGAAACCTTTCGAGCGATGTCGTTTGACCAAAATACTTGCATAGTTGACATTGGTTCCAAGTACAATCGCCAACTCGCGCAAGCCAAAGCCGACTTTTCGAAATGCGAATCCCGTTTCGAATTTTTGTAGTTTTTCAAGCGCAGTCCGTTCGAAGTTCGGGTTCAGCGCTTTTTCAGACTTTGGAGTTTCACAGGTTTGAAATGTCTCCAGTGAAATTCGTTTTTTGACGCGTGAGCCAAAATTCGGATTCAAAGCTATTTTTTTATTTCGGATAACGTGAACACTAATTTGCACATATTCAGTAAAGAACTCATTGTAATCGGTCTTGGACATAAACTTCAACTGGCGGATATTTTTTCAAATTTAAGTTCCGTCATTCTTCTTCCATTACAGATTTTCTGTAAAAATTGTTAAAAATTCCAAATTAGATTTTTTGTTTGATATATCAATTATATTTGCATCAAATATTTCAGATGGAACGCCTCGAGGAAAACGTATTCTACACATTGGAAAAAGCGGTGAAAGCTTATCGTCAGTTCGCACAGCGCGGTCTGTCAACGGCCGGACTCGATATCACGCTCGATCAGTGGCTCGTTTTGAAAACCGTAAAACAACAATCCGATGCGACGCAACAACAAATCGCGGCCATGGTTTTCAAGGATGTCGCTTCAGTGACGCGAATCGTGGAAATCCTTGTCACGAAAGGTTATTTGGAGCGTTCTTTTCTCGCTTCGGATAGGCGTCGGCAGCAATTGTCAGTAACCGAATTGGGAGACGGAATGCTCCAAAAAGTCCATCCGATAAGTTTGGGCAACCGGAAAGCGGCATTCTCCGGAATCGACGCATCTGAAATAGAAAAATTAGAATCATCACTTCAATCAATAATCAAAAATGTCAGTTAATCAGTCTTATGAAAAATCGAACCTTGGTCAAATTGTCGGCGATCGTCGGCAGTTTGTGTATGAATTTGGGCGTGTCGGCTCAACAATCCACATCGGAAAACTTATCCAAAAAACTCAAAAATGAAGTTATCGAGTCGCTGATTTCCAATTTGAACGACAATTATGTTTTTCCCGAAGTCGCGGCGAAAATCGCATCCGACCTCAAATCAAAGCAGAAATCGGGTGTTTATTCCAAAATTTCCGATCCGAAGGAATTTGCCAAAATCCTGACCGACGATCTGCGCAACATTTCTCATGACAAACACCTCGGAGTGCGATTTTACGGAGATATGATGCCGGATGTGAACGACGCGGAAGTCGAAAAACGGCAGCAGGAAATTCAACAGCATGTGATGAAAGTCGCGAATTATGGCTTCCGCAAAGTCGAGATTTTACAGGGAAATGTCGGCTATCTCAAAATTGACGGTTTCGCTCCCGCAGATTTGGGTGCGACAGGCGCAAATGCATCGATGGCGTTCCTGGCAAACACCGACGCCATGATTATAGACCTGCGCGAAAATCACGGAGGCGAACCTGAAATGGTACTTTTTTTGGCGAGTTATTTCTTTAAGTCCGATGTGCATCTGAACGATCTGTATTATCGGAAAGCCAATCGCACCGACAGTTTTCGCACGAAAGATCCGTCTGGCGCACGTTACGAGAAACCAGTTTACATCCTTACAAGTTCCCGGACTTTTTCGGGTGGAGAAGAATTTGCGTATGATTTCCAGACCCAAAAACGCGCCACGCTAATTGGCGAAACGACTGGCGGAGGCGCAAATCCGGGTGATGAAATGATGCTCAAAGGGCGTTTTTCTGCATTTATCCCAACCGGTCGTGCGATCAATCCGGTTACGAAGACAAATTGGGAAGGCATCGGTGTGATTCCCGATGTCAAAATGGCCGCAGAAGATGCGCTTCAACACGCTCATGAAACTGCTTTGAAAAGCTTGTTGGCTATGGCTCCGGAAACGTATAAAGATTATTTTCAGCGCGCTTTGGATCGGGTTTTGAAACAGCGTCGGAATTGAATTTTGTAGGTTTTCAATTGTGTTGTTTTTGGAAGTGGTATTTGGCCGATTGATGATTCATGATTTGTCGATAGGCTTTAATCTGTTGATAATCCTTTACCATCGATAATCCGTAATCTATCGATAACCCGGGTCAATCCATAATCTGTGGTCCGTTGATAATTTGTGACTCGTTGATAATCTTTTATAAGTGGATAATTGTGACTCGTTGATAATTAGTGTATCCGCCGATAATTTGTAATCGGTCGATAATATGGGATTCGTGGATAATTGTGATCCGTCGATTGCCAATTAAACCCATCAAAAACCCATCAATATTTGGAGATTACAGACCTAACAGACTTTCCTAAGTCTGTTAGGTCTGTAAAGTTAGACGGTCTGAATCCCTTTTCCTTACAGAAAATCTGTAAAAAATGTTAAATCTGAAGTTGCCGCAAATCTCCAATTCAAAGTCTCTGCTTTCAAAAAAATTTCCCTCCGATTGCACGATCTAATCTTTTGTTCTGCGTTATAGCACGAAATTTTCGCATGTCGAAAGTCACGTCATTTCGACTACATAAGAAAGGATTTTATCAAAGGACACGTGCATTTCCCCGAGACGAAGTGCTACGTCGATAACTCCATTTCCATTTTTCCAAACACTTTCAGGCCGTGGTTGTAATCTTTTGTCCGGCGTCCATTTGACGAAGTCCGAGGTAAATCCAGCGATGACAGTATTGTTCCGCTTTCAAAGATTTTGCGCTTCGCAGATATTGTCGCATTAGAATCAAAAGTGACTGTAAACAGTGATAAACGGCGATTCAATTAGTTGTTTTTTGAGACAATTGCCGACTAGACTTGTAAGCATTTTGAAGCGTTCAAGATCGCTTTGGTTGCCTGACATCAAAGTTCCGAGGACGTGAGATTGCGATTTTTCAGATATTGTTCCGCAAAACTACAACTGTAAGAGAATAAGGTGGTTTCGGTGATATCAGCCTACGGAATTTGTGCTGGCAAAGTCGGTCTGCGACATTTGACTGACAATCTTTTCTTAGGCAGTCAACGACTTCTAGCAAATCATGAGTCTCCCTGTTGAACATCGGTATCGCCAACAAAATATTGCTTTTCAACCAATTGGTCGATAAAAAATGAGTTCGTCAGTGCTGATTTACCGGATTTTGAAATTGATCCGCGAGGTTCTAGTGCTCCAAAGTTACGATCTGCAAGGTTTCGCGGCTGATTTGTTTCAAAAGGACAGTCTTGTCTTTCTCGACCATTTTGGACGATTTTTCATCGAAATGACGAATCGTATAAAGCGACACATTTTCGTTGAAGCGCACTTTGAATTTCTTGGAAAGCAGCGATTTGAGTTCGCTGAAATTTCCGAATTTATCGTCGGCACAAACCGAAAAACTGATGGCCGAATTCTGGATCAGCGAAACTTTCATCTGATATTTGTGCAATAAAGCGAAGATTTCGGATATGTTTTCTTCCATGATAAACGAAAAATCGATAGACGAAAGCGAGATGAGTAACTGGTTTTTCTTGACGATGAAACACGGAGTTTGCGGATCGAGATCGGCGCCTTTTGAAACGCTTGTTCCGGGCAAATCCGGATTCAGGAATGACTTCACATAAAGCGGAATTTCCTTTTTCTGCAAAGGCTGAAGCGTTTTCGGATGAATTACCGTCGCGCCATAAAACGCCAACTCGATGGCCTCGCGATACGAAATCTGGTTCAAAAGTCTTGCATTCTCGAAATAACGCGGATCGGCATTCATCACGCCAGGAACATCTTTCCAGATCGTGACGTTTTCGGCGTTCAAGCAATAGGCGAAAATCGCTGCGGTATAGTCGGAACCTTCGCGTCCGAGCGTGGTCGTAAAACCATTTTCGTCCGAACCCAAAAAACCTTGGGCGATGTTGAGTTGCTTGCGCTTGACGTTCTTGGAGATGTTTTTTTGCGTCAAATCCCAATCGACATTGGCGTCGCGGTATGTGCTGTCGGTCTTGATGAAATTTCGCACGTCGATCCAGGTTGTCGCGATGCCTCGGAAGTTCATGTAATGCGACAAAATCACGGTCGAAATCAATTCTCCGTAACTCACGATCTGATCGTAAACGAAGTTGTAATTGGGCGATTTGTTGTGAGACAGAAAATAGTCCATATCTGAAAAATGCGCCGCCACATCGCTAAAAACCTTGTGTTTGTCGTCCTCGAACAAATCAAGCAGAATCTCGTTGTGGTACTTTTTTACGTCTTGTACCGCTTCTTTCAATTCCTTCGATCTGTCCATGTAGGTTTTCACGACGACTTCGAGCGCGTTTGTGGTTTTTCCCATGGCCGAAACGACGAGTAAAACATCCTCATGTCCCGCAATCTGCAACACTTCGTACACATTTCTAATTCCCGATGCGTCTTTTACGGAAGCGCCACCGAACTTGAAAATCCTCATTTTGATCAGTATCGATTCTCGAAAGCCAGGCAAATTGGAAGGCTTCCGATGTAGTTTCTAGTTTAAAAATTGTTCAATGCCATTTTCGTCCATATGAACGACGCGCCAGTCAGGCAGTATTTTCGCGCCCGATTTCTCGTAAAACTTTACCGCGGGTTCGTTCCAGTCGAGCACATTCCATTCGATTCTGCGCACCTTGTCTTTCTTGCCTTGCTGGATGATTTTTGAATACAGCGCCAAACCAACGCCGATGCCGCGTGCCTCTTCGGTTACGATCAGATCTTCGAGGTGGATCGTCTTTCCTTTCCAGGTCGAAAATCGGTAATAATAAAGCGCCATTCCAACAATTTTGCCGTCAATTTCGGCAATGAAAGTATAGAATAACGGATCGTTTCCGAAACCGTCGCGCACCAAATCGTCAACCGTGACTTCTACGGCTTGCGGTTCTCGCTCGAAAATGGCGAGTTCGGTAATCAGACGCAAGACGTCGGGCATGTCATTTTTGGTTCCGGGACGAATATTCATGGGAATGTGTTGGTTCGCAAATATACGAATGCGGTGGTTTTGTGATTGTCGATTTACCTTTGATTTTTGTGAGGCAATTTATTTTGTCTTGGTCGGTTTTGGCGCAGCTGATTTTTGCGATTTTGCTTTGGATTTGTCGCGGCTTTTTTAATCGATTTTTAATCGATTTTCGACTCGTTTTTCTGCCTGGTTTTTTACGTGATTTTTTGTTTGATTTTTGCCTTTTCGTCAGACCTAACAAATCTTAAAAGATTTGTTAGGTCTTAAGCGCACACACCCGCGCACACACCCGCGCACACACCCGCGCGCGACACCCGCGACGCACCCGCGTCACACCCGCGTCACACCCGCACATCGCATCCGCGCGACACGCCCGCACAAGCCAACGTCGAAATGCACCTCCAAATCCCCAAACCTACATTTAACAAAAATTACAGAAAATCTGTAATCGAGATTCTAGCACCTGACGTAATTTCGGGTTTTCGGATATCATTTTTTCTGGCGAAACAGCGAAGTCGTTTTCGTGCCAAAAACTGGTAGGGAAAGCCAAATTTACCCTCGACAAGTGGTAATTGAGACGTAACTTGGTAGGTCAACAACGATATTTCAAAACAACTACAATGAAAAAAATCTTTACTCTGGGCGCGATGTTGCTTTTTGCGGGCGCGTCGGCACAAACGGTTGAACTGGTCAAGGACATCTTCGCGGGTCCGGAAGGCTCGGGCATTTTACAGCCTGTGGTCTACAACGGAAAGATCTATTTTTACGCCAATGATGACAACAACGGAGGCGAACTTTGGGCAAGCGACGGAACAGAATCCGGAACGCAAATGGTCAAAGATCTGAACCCGTTCGGGAGTTCCGAGATCACCGAATTAACCGTTGTTAACAACAAACTTGTCTTTTCGGCGGCAGACAACACAGGTTACGAACTTTGGGTTTCCGATGGAACCGAAGCCGGAAGTTTTCAGGTACTCGACATCAATCCCGGCGCAGGAAGTTCGGTTCCGGCCGAATTCACGGTTATCGGAAACCAGGCGTTTTTCCAAGCCGACAATGGAACGAACGGCTACGAGCTTTGGGTAACCGATGGCACAACTGCGGGCACGCATATGGTGAAAGACATCAATCCAATCGAAAGTTCTTATCCGTCACAACTCACGGTTTACAACGGAAAACTCATTTTTCGCGCTTACACGAACGAAACCGGAGACGAACTTTGGACGAGCGACGGAACTGAATCTGGAACGGTTTTGCTCAAGGACATTTACGCTTCGGGCGATGGATATCCGCGACTTTTCCACGAATTCAACGGGCAACTTTACTTTCGTGCCGATGACGAAAACGGAGACGAACTTTGGGTTACGGACGGAACCGAAGCCGGAACGCACATGGTCAAAGACATCAATCCCGAACCGTTCGAAGGATCGAGTCTAAACGAATTCGTCGAAGCCAACGGCCAATTGTTTTTCCGGGCTAGAACGGGCAACGAAGGTTTTGAATTGTGGAAAACAGATGGAACAGAAGCAGGAACCGTTTTGGTAAAAGACATTTGGGTTGGAGGTGATTCGTTTCCTGGCGCGCTCACGGCTTACAACGGCAAAGTGTATTTCCAGGCAACCGACGGAAGTGCGGCAAACACCGAACTTTGGGTTTCCGACGGAACGGAAGCCGGAACGTTCATGCTGAAAGACATCAATCCTACCAATTATTCGGCTCCGAATGAATTCGTGGTTTTCAACGGCCTTTTGTATTTCGTGGCCGACGACGGATCAAACGGTAGCGAATTTTGGGTCACGGACGGCACCGAAGCCGGAACACAGAAAATTTTGGCGAATTATCCCGGCTTGAGCCCGATGTATTTCATTCCGTTTTATGTGAGCTATAACAACAATTTGTATTTCAAGGCCGAATACGGAAACACTGGCGCAGAACTTCACAAATTCACACCTTCGAACCTGTCGGCGCCCGAAGTTTCGAGAAATGGTTTTGTGGTTTACCCGAATCCGACGAATGGCATCTTGAATATCCAATCTGTGGATAGTCAGATGGTGAACGAAGTCTCGATATTCTCGTTGACCGGACAAAGGGTTTTGACGTCAAATGGAAATTCCATCGATGTTTCCGGCTTGTCTTCAGGACTTTATCTGATAAAAATCAAATCGGTAAGCGGTTCGGAAAATATCGTGAAATTCCAGAAAATATAATATTTCCAAAGCAGCTCGAAAGGTCATTCTTGCGGATGGCCTTTTTTGTTTGAGGATTTTGCCGACAAGTTGATAATGTGGATTCTGAAATTGCGATATTTGCACAACTATATCGATTTCGTAATGGAAGAACGCAACAAAACCCTTGGTGAATACATCATCGAGAAACAGGAACAATTCAGATACTCGACGGGCGAATTGTCCCGAATAATCAACTCGATCAGGCTCGCAGCCAAAGTCGTAAACTACAAAGTCAACAAGGCCGGATTGGTCGACATCATCGGAGCGGCCGGAGACGTGAATATTCAAGGCGAAGACCAGCAAAAGCTCGACGTTTACGCGAATGAGGTTTTTATCCAGACTTTGATCAACCGTGAGATTGTGTGCGGCATCGCGTCCGAAGAAAGCGACGATTTCATAACGGTTTGCGGATCGGACAACAGCCATTCGAACAAATATGTCGTGTTGATGGATCCGCTTGACGGTTCGTCCAACATTGACGTGAATGTTTCGGTCGGGACGATTTTTTCTGTTTTCAGGCGCGTCACTCCGGTTGGGACGCCAGTGACTCTGGAAGATTTCCTGCAACCCGGAACGCAGCAAGTCGCCGCAGGTTACGTGATTTACGGCACGTCGACGATGTTGGTTTACACCACTGGCCACGGCGTGAACGGCTTTACGCTCAATCCGGCGATCGGGACGTTTTATCTTTCGCATCCGAACCTAAAATTCAAGGAAGACGGCACGATTTATTCAATCAATGAGGGGAATTACGTGCATTTTCCGCAAGGCGTTAAGGATTACATCAAATATTGCCAGATGGAAGAAGGCAATCGGCCGTATACTTCGCGTTACATCGGAAGTTTGGTTTCAGACATCCATCGCAATATGATCAAAGGCGGGATCTATATTTATCCGACGAGTTCCAAAGCGCCAAATGGCAAATTGCGGTTGATGTACGAATGCAATCCGATGGCATTTATCGCCGAGCAGGCAGGCGGAAAGGCGTCCGACGGTTTCGGAAGAATCATGGAAATCAAACCGACGGAATTGCACCAGCGCGTGCCTTTCTTCTGCGGAAGCAAAAACATGGTGGAAACGGCCGAGATGTTCATGGAAAAGGCAAAATCACTATCTTAGGTTTCAACTTGCTCATTCAGAGAACAAACAATATCATATGAAAAAGATACTTTACGCTTTTTTGATCGCTTCCGGTGTTTCGACTTTCGTCGGATGCAGTTCTGACGACAGCGCCGAAAATCTGCAAAACGACGAAAGATTTGTCGAAAAAATGACCGTGAAACTTTTCAGCGGACAACCGACGGCGCAGTTGGTCGGCACTTTCGACTTCAATTATTCCGGGAAAGACGTGACGTCGATCATGAAAGTCGTAACGAGCGGTACGGGCGACATTCTTGAATCGCAAAATTACACTTATCAATACGACGGAAACAAAATCGTGTCGTATCAAATCGCGAATTTTACGCCATCAACAGTTACTTACAACGGCGATAAAATCAAGAATCTCGGATTTGGAAGCGATCTCGAATACACGAGTTCAGGCCTGTTGCACAAAGACAGTTATGGAACGGAGTACGTTTATTTGTCAGATAATCCGATTGGAACTTCGGTGAATCCTTACTTGTATACTTACGATGATAAAAAGAATCCGTTCGCTTGGCACAATATGAATTTTAGGCTGATTTTCGAGGAACAATTCGAATTGTATCAGTCGACCGATTTCTTCAGATCTTCGAACAATCTGTTGAGCGAGGCCGATGGTTCGGAGACGATCCAACGGACAATCGAGTACAATTCCGAAAATCTTCCGACAAAAATCACGACCAGATATGCCGGATCAAACCAGATTCTCGAAGAGATCACATACGAGTATTCGCTTCCGTAAATCGCTTCGGATTATTCCAAAAAACAAAAAGTCAGACTCAAAACGGTCTGACTTTTTTATGTTGTGAAGTTTTCAGGCACTCAGGCGCTTTGAACTTGGCCACTATTTGTTCATGTGCGTCATTTCGTACACAAAAGTATCCGAATCGACGTTCATTACCAGCAAAGACAAAGCTTTGTCGACAATGTAATTCACGTTGCCCGGCGTAAATCCGAGCGCCAAAGCGAAACGCGTAAGGATTTCTTTTTGCTTCGGACCCAAAACGTGGTCGGCATAAACCATTCGCGACAAATCGTAAAGGCGCTCGAGACGTTGCGTGTGAAGATATGGCGGGTTGATCGGGTATTTTCTTGGGTTTTCAAGGATTTCGGCGTATTCCTCGGTTGAAATCTCAAGTCTGTTGGCGAGCTGATCCAAAAAGATGCGCTCTTCCTCGCTCAAGTGACCGTTTTCCAAAGCCACGCGCACGATCGATGCGAAGTGACCTTTGTTTCTATCTTTAAAACCGCTGTCGAATAAATCGGAAAATGACATAGTAAGTGTTTTTAAAACAGCTGCAAATATAAGTCGTATTTCAAATTTTAACATCGGCATTTAAGAAAAAATGAACGTTTTAATCCAACAAATCGCGGTCGGTTTCCGTTTGCTGTACGAACCTGCTAACTCAGGATTTTGGGAAAATCCGTAAGTTTACTCCTGCCAAACAACGGGATTTCCTCGAATCCGAAATATGAATTATGTCTGAATTCCAAATCTACCTCGAAACGGGTCTGCGTCACGTGCTTGACATCAAGGCCTACGACCACGTGCTTTTCCTGATCGCTCTCACCGTGCCATACGCTTTCAAAGACTGGAAACGATTGCTGCTTTTGGTTTCGATTTTTACGGTCGGACATACCTTGGCGCTTATCATGTCGGTTTTTGGAATCGTGACCATCAAGGCGAGTCTCGTCGAGTTTTTGATTCCGATAACGATTCTGGTTACCGCGGCCTACCATCTTGTCACGGCCGGAAAGACCGCCAAGTCAGAAAACATCAGCGTTTTGGGCTTTATCACGCTTTCTTTCGGACTCATTCACGGCCTTGGGTTTTCCAATTATTTTAAGGCAATTTTACCAGGAAGCGCATCTGAAAAGCTAGTACCTTTGCTCGAATTCGCCTTGGGCATCGAAATCGCCCAACTGATCGTGGTTCTGGTGGCTTTGATTTTCTCTTATGTCGTCCAGAATTTCTTCAGATTCAACAAACGCGATTACGCTTTGGTGGTTTCGGCTTTTGTCATTGGAGTTGTGATTCCGATGATTTTGGGAAGCGAGATTTGGAAATGACGGAAAGCTACGAAAATATAGACCTGTCACTTCTTGAGACGTGTCAGGTTTAAGACCTGTTTTTCGCCTTTTTTTTGGCGTTTTGAAAACATAGCATGGAAGAAATAAAACTCAACAAATACGACAAGGCCTACCTGCGGATTGCGCGCGAATGGAGCCAATTGTCCTACTGCAAACGCAAACAGGTCGGAGCCATTATCGTGCGCGACCGAATGATCATTTCGGACGGATACAACGGAACGCCGTCCGGATTCGAGAACAATTGCGAAGACATCGACGGACTCACGCACTGGTACGTTTTGCACGCCGAGGCGAATGCGATCCTAAAAGTCGCCGGATCGACGCAATCTGCCGAGGGCGCGACACTTTATATCACCATGTCGCCTTGCCGCGAATGCAGTAAGTTGATCCATCAGGCGGGAATCAAGCGCGTGGTTTTCCAGGAAGCTTACAAGGACAATTCGGGAATCGCGTTTTTGCAGAAAGCGGGCGTGATCACGGAGCACATAACCGATCTGGACGAATGAAGAACAACCTCAAATACCTTCCGATTTTGTTGTTCGGAGTCTTGGCTTTGGGAATCCTGATTGGCGGAATGCTCAATTTTCCGACGCATTCCCTTACGCCAAAAGCGAGCATGCACAAGAACAAACTCGACCGATTGATCGATTTCATTGACAACGAATATGTCGATAAAGTCAACACCGATTCCATCGTCGATTTGACCGTGAGCAACATTCTGGCGCAACTCGATCCGCATTCTGTCTATATTTCTCCCGATGAACAGCAAGAAGTCGCCCAAAGCATGAAAGGTGATTTTGTCGGAATTGGCGTTAATTTTTATATGTACAAAGACACGGTCGCGGTGATTATGCCGGTTGAAAACGGTCCATCGGAAAAGGCCGGAATTTTGCCTGGAGACCGATTGATGTACGCCGGAAAAACCAAACTGTTCGGAAGAAAATTACCAACCGACAGCTTGTTTACCAAATTGAAAGGCGCTCAAGGTTCGGCGGTGCAACTGACGGTTTTCAGAAAAAGTACCGGCAAGACCTTCAAGGTCAATGTGACGCGCGACATCGTTCCGATAAAATCTGTAGACGTGGCCACGATGCTGGACCAGAATGTCGGTTATATCCGAATCAATCGCTTTGCCGAAACGACTTATGACGAATTTGCCGAAGGTCTGTCGAAACTCAAGAAATCGGGCGCGAAAGAAATCGTGATAGACTTGCGAGACAACGGCGGCGGTTATCTCGAGAAAGCGGTCGAAATTGCCGATGATTTTCTGTCGGACAAAAAACTGATCGTGTTCACGAAAAACCAAAAAGGCAGAACCGACAAGACTTTCGCGACATCTGGTGGAAATTTTGAAAGCGGGAAAGTCGATATCCTGATCAACGAAAATTCGGCTTCGGCCAGCGAAATTTTGGCCGGAGCAATCCAGGACAACGACCGCGGAACAATAATAGGACGTCGATCTTTCGGAAAAGGATTGGTGCAAAGAGAAATGGATTTCGAGGACGGATCGGCGGTGCGACTCACGATCGCGCGTTATTATACGCCAACCGGGCGTTCCATCCAAAAGCCTTACGACAAAGGCAACGACGAATATTTCAAGGATTTCGACAAGCGTTTCGAAAGCGGCGAATTATACGACAAAGACAGTATCCACATTGCCGACACGCTTAAATTCAAGACTCCGAAAGGGAAAATCGTCTACGGCGGCGGCGGAATCGTGCCGGATGTTTTTGTGCCACTTGAAGTCGAGCACGGAGACGAAGGCGTCGCTTATTTGATGCAATCGGGCGCGGTGAGCTACTTTGTTTTCGAGCAACTTGACACGAAACGCAACGATTTCAAAGGCTTGTCGTTCGAGCAATTCAAACAGAAAATGGAAAGCGATGAGGTTTATTACACCAATTTCCAGAAATACCTGAAACGCAACGGACTCGAACTCAAGATCGACAAAAACAAATCGCTTGTAAAACGATATTTGTCGGCGGAATTCGCGCGTCAACTTTACGGAGAAGACAAATATTTCGACATTGTTTTGCCTGGAGATGCGATGATAAAGGCGGTTTTAGTAAAAGTGCCTGAGTGAAGAAGTGCCTAAGAATATATTTGATGTGAAGAGAAAAGCCAATCCGAAACGGATTGGCTTTTTGCTTTTTTCGAGAATCAGCAGTAGAAAATTTGGTCGGTATTTTCGGATCCAGTAGCTTTTACTCCGGCACTCCGGCACTCCGGCATTATCTCTTATCGTGACTCTGGGAATTGATGCCATTGTTGAATTCTGTAAGAAGATCTGTTGCGACTGCTGCGCCACTTCCGGCGGCAATTGCGAGTTGGCTTCTCCATCCGGCCAACGTCCCGGCTACATAAATTCCGTCTTTCACTTTGTGGTCGACGTTTTTGAGTTGGATGCGATTCTTGTCAACCAACGATTTCTTGTGTGGTTCGACAGCGTCCATCAAGCCTTCGATCGCGAACGTATTCGCCCATCCGACAGCCAGAACGATGTTTTTCGCCTGATATGAATTCCTGTTCGTAACAACAGTATAATTCGGGAATTCACCTTCGATCGACATGACTTTTTCGGTTGGAATCTGCTCGACTTCAGGATATAAAGTCGCCAACTGTTCCAGCGTCGTGTTCAGCAAATCGGCTCCGAGTGTGCCCGCGGGAACTCCGTATGCATTGTTGAAAAGCGCTTCCTGTAAATTCGATGTTTTTTGGTGTGTGATGATTCCGATCTTTTTATCGGACATGAAAGGTTTGTTTTTGGCAGATCCGAGAACCAGCGCACAAGAAACTCCTGCAACGCCTCCGCCAACAATCAGTACGTCGTACATTCTAATGGTTTTTTGATTTTTCTTCGATCAATCTCGACATCCTGAAAATGAGTAAGATACATACCGCGCAAAATGAGGCCACGATTCCGATAAGTCCTACGAGACTATCGCCTTCGAAGAGATTATTGAAATCTAGGAGCGTGATATTGAAGATGATCAGGACGATCGCGATTACGACCAATATGGAAGTGAAAATTTTCATCTTTGGATTTATATGAATATTTCAAAGGGTGAAATTAGTGAAAAACGTCCTACAGGAATAGGCCTTTAACGTTTGCTGCGAATAATTTAACAGCGATCGCAAGCAGGATTACACCGAAGATTTTGCGGATGATTCCGATGCCGTTCACGCCCAGCCACTTCTCGATTTTACCAGAAGATTTGAGCACGCCGTAAACGATGATGACGTTGATCAAAATGGCGATTATGATGTTGATCTTGTCGTAAGCCGAACGCAGCGACAATATCGTGGTCATCGTTCCTGCGCCCGCGATCAACGGAAATGCAATCGGTACGATCGAGGCCGTACTTGGGTTGTCGTCCTTGTAAAGCCGAATTCCCAAAATCATTTCGAGTGCCATGAAAAACAATACGAAAGCTCCGGCAACGGCAAACGAATTGGCGTCGATTCCGATCAATTTCAGCAAGCCTTCGCCCACAAAAAGGAAAGCGACCATGATAATTGCGGCTACTATTGTAGCTTTTCCAGACTGGATGTGTCCGAGGCGCGAACGCAAATCAACGATCACGGGAATACTTCCGATCACGTCGATTACCGCGAAAAGTACCATCGTCACAGTGGCTATTTGTTTGAAATCGAGTTGCATTGCTGTTTGATTTTTGGAGGTGCAAAAGTAGTTCGGGAATGTGCTTGGGAAACTTAAGGGAACGTTAATTTTCGGGTCTTTTGCGAAAGTGCTTATTTTCAAGGTATCTTTGCGCACTTTTTCCACTTTAAAATGTTCCAACTCGGTAAAACCATAGTATCCGAAGCCATTCTTGAAAATGAGTTCGTGTGCAATCTGTCGGCCTGTCATGGCGCTTGCTGCGTGGGCGGAGACGCGGGCGCACCTTTGCTCGAGGAAGAACTTGCGATCATGGACGGAATTTACGACAAGGTAAAACCGTTTTTGCGTCCGGAGGGAATCGCGGCAATCGAGCAACAAGGGAAATGGATTATCGGAACAGACGGCACTTTGGAAACGCCGCTGATCGACGACAAAGATTGCGCCTACGTGATTTTTGACGGAAAGACCGCGCTTTGCGGAATAGAACAAGCGTACAACCAAGGTCTGATCGACTGGAAAAAACCGGTTTCCTGTCATTTGTATCCGATTCGCGTCAAGGATTTTTCTGAGTTCGCGGCTGTCAATTATGACGAATGGGACATTTGCGATCCGGCTTGCGCACTTGGCAAAGAACTCGAGGTTCCGGTTTACAAATTCGTCAAGGAAGCGCTCGTGAGACGTTTTGGCGAAGATTGGTACATGGAGCTCGAGAAAATCGCATCTGACCTCAAAGACAATCCGAATCCGCGAAGACGGTAGAAATCCTGCCAAAAATATTCGGCGACAGTTTTCGTTATCTTTGGACTTCAACGAAAATTCCACTTTATGCAATTTAACGAGAGACGAAGCCTGAGTCAATGGATCATCATTGGCGTTTCGTTTATTTTTGTGCTGATCGTTCTTTATCAGACGTATTCTTACTTCCGAATATTCAAAGAGGAGGAATTGGCAAAAATGGAACTTTGGGCAGAAAGTCTCAAGACACTGAATAACGCCGACGAGTTTACCGATGTGGAACTTCCGAGCCAGATCCTGCAAAGAAATACGACGATCCCGATCATTATGACAGAGAAAGATTCGATCGTAAACGTGAGGAACATCGACACCGTCGAGGCCAAAAATCCCGAAAAACTGCGAGAATATCTGGAGCAGTTCAAGAAAGAAAATGCTCCGATCAAAGTCGAGATTTCAACCGGACAAGTGCAATATGCCTGGTACGGAAACTCCGAGCGTATCGTAAAACTCAAATATTACCCAATTGCGCTTTTGCTCGTTTCAGTCATGTTCATCGCGATGGTAATCACATATTATCGCTCGAGTAAGTTGGAAAGTCAGAGCAAACTTTGGGCGGGAATGGCAAAGGAAACCGCGCATCAAATTGGGACGCCGTTGTCTTCGCTTTTCGGATGGATCGAAATCATGAAAGCCGATGACGTGGACGAATTGACGGTAACCGAAATCGAGAAAGACGTGGTACGACTGCAAACGATCGCCGACCGATTCTCGAAAATCGGGTCAGAACCTTCGCTTGAAACCCGCGATATCATTGCCGAAACCCGAGAATCATACGAATATCTCAAATCGCGTTTCACCAACATCGAGTTCTCGTTCAAAGCGCCGGAACATTCCGTGATGATTTCCATAAACCCGACTTTGCACAGTTGGACAATCGAAAATCTCGTCAAAAATGCGATCGACGCCATGAAAGGCCGCGGAAAACTCGACGTTAGGATTTCCGAAGACGCGAAGCACATCAAGATCCAGGTTTGCGATTCGGGCAAAGGCATCGCCAAAAGTCAGTTCAAGAAAGTTTTCGAACCCGGATTCACGACCAAAAAGCGCGGTTGGGGTTTGGGCTTGTCGCTCACCAAACGCATCGTCGAGGATTACCACAAAGGACGCATCAAGGTTTTGAGTTCAGAGATCAATCGCGGCACGATCATGCAGGCGAGCTTTCCGAAAACCGTTTGAAGAAAGTAGCAGTTGCAGCGGCAGAAGCAGTATCGTGCAGAAACTTTATCGCATAAAAAAACCGTCAGTTGAGACGGTTTTTTGTTTGTCTGATATTTCGGTTTTACTCAGTCAGCAGTTTTTCGCGAACGTCTTTTACGACTTGCTCGAATTCTTCTGGTGTGAGTTTCACTTTTTGCTCGAAACGCATTTCGTCCATGTGGTTCAAAGGAATCAGGTGAACGTGGGCGTGAGGCACTTCGAGTCCTATCACTGCCATTCCGACGCGTTTACAGTCGACGGCGCTCTCTAAAGCTTTGGCGACGCGTCTCGAGAATTTCATCAAACCCAGAAATTCGTCTGAATCCAAATCGAAAATCTTGTCGACTTCTTTCTTCGGGATACAAAGCGTGTGGCCTTTCGCATTCGGATTGATATCCAGAAACGCCAGGTAATTCTCGTCTTCGGTGATTTTATAGGCCGGAAGTTCTCCGTTTATGATTTTGGTGAAAATGGACATGTAAGGTGAAATTTGGGAATTTTAATTGTTTTAGGCCGAACGTTCGGATTTTGAAATCAGTCTCTCGAAAGCTCGAGAATCTCGAAGTTCAGCTTTCCGTTCGGAACGGTGATTTCTGCGACGTCGCCCACAGATTTTCCAAGCAAACCTTTTCCAATGGGAGAAGTTACCGAGATTTTTCCGGCTTTTAGATCGGCTTCACTTTCGGCGACCAAGGTGTAAGTCATCTCCATTTTGTTGGCCAAATTGCGGATTTTCACTTTCGACAAAACCAAAGCCTTCGAAGTGTCGAGCTGCGATTCGTCGATAAGACGTGCGTTTCCGTGCAGTTCCTCGAGTTTGGCGATTCGCATTTCCAGCAAACCCTGTGCTTCTTTCGCTGCGTCATATTCTGCATTTTCCGACAAATCGCCTTTATCGCGAGCGTCGGCTATATCTTGGGATGCTTTCGGGCGCATCACGTTTTTCAGGTGGTCAAGTTCCTCGCGCAGCTTTTTCAATCCGTCTGCGGTATAATACGATACTGTACTCATAATTTTTTCATTAAAATCTATCATTTGCCGACGATTCTGTCGACTTCTACCTCTATAAAAACAGAAAAAATCCCACTTCCGCAGGATTTCTTTATACAAAGATAAAAGTTTCGCCGTTATGTGTTTTTGGGCATCGGCTAATAATATGTTAACCGGGCACAATCCAAATTTAAATAATTTAAATTTGCGGGCATCATTTTTTGTAAAAATTTAAAATGAAAAGACTTCTTCCACTTTTACTGCTGCTATTCGTTTTCGGATGCGACGACGACAATTTCAACAACAACAATCCGAATATCCCAAGCTATAACTTTTCGGTCGACCTGAACCTGAGCCTTCCGGGTTACAACTCGCTGAATTATCCAGGCAATGGCATTTACCTTGGCGGATATGGTGCAAGAGGTATTTTCGTGTTTTACACAGGAAGCGGATATGTCGCCTATGACGCGGCTTGTCCAAATCAACCGATCACGGCGTGTTCAACGATGCAACTTCAGGGAATCGTGGCCGTTTGCCCTTGCGACGACGTCGAGTACAATATTTACACAGGCCAGGCTTCGGGTCAACGTTACCCTATGAAACCTTATCGCGTGCAAACCGGTCCGGGTTACGTGCGGGTTTACAACTAATTTTTTTCGTCAGACAAAGAGTAAGGCGCGTCAAGGTCAGATGTGCCTTTTTTTGTATTCGGAACTTTCGCCATCTCGAACCTGATCTCGATTCCCTGAAGCATTTCGTCGTGTTTCAGATAGTTTTCAGTAAATGTTCTGCCGTTTTTGGTCGCTGAGTTTACGTAGCGGTTTTCGTCTGAATTCGCTTCCGCGGATATACTGATCTTCTTTCCGTTTTCGAGCGAAATTTCTGCTTTTTTGAACAGCGGCGCGCCCAAAACGTATTGGTTCGAAGCCGGAGTCACCGGATAGAAGCCAAGTGCCGAAAACACGTACCAGGCCGAGGTTTGTCCGTTGTCTTCGTCTCCGCAATATCCGTCAGGCGTCGGCAAGTACATTCGGTTTATGATCTCGCGCACCCAATATTGCGTTTTCCACGGTTTTGCCGCGTAGTTGTACAAATACGGCATGTGTTGTATCGGTTGGTTTCCGTGTGCATATTGTCCCATATTGGCAACCTGCATTTCGCGGATCTCGTGGATTGTTCCGCCGTAATAAGTGTCGTCGAATATCGGTGCAAGCGAAAACACCGAATCGAGTTTCATCGCGAATTTTTCCTTTCCGCCCATCAAGTCGGATAGACCTTTTATGTCATGAAAAACGCACCATGTGTAATGCCACGAATTGCCTTCGGTGAACGCATCGCCCCATTTGAAAGGGTTGAACGGCGACTGGAATTTTCCGTCCTTGTTCTTTCCTCGCATCAAACCTGAACTTTTGTCGAACAGATTCTTGTAGTTCAAACTGCGCTTCCGGTACAATTCGATTTCCTTTTTGGGCTTTTTCAGCAATTTCGCCAATTGGTAAATCGCAAAATCGTCGTAAGCATATTCAATCGTTCGGGCCGCGTTTTCGTTGATTTTGACGTCATACGGAACATAGCCCAAAGTTGTGTAATATTGCGATCCGGCCCGTCCAACGGCTTCCAACGGACCTTGAGCGTTCGCGCCTTTAAGCAATGCTTGGTACAAAGTTTCGATGTCGTACCCGCGAAGGCCTTTCAGATAAGCTTCAGAAACGATAGACGCCGAATTGTTCCCGACCATGATATCGCGATAGCCCGGACTTGCCCATTCCGGAAGCCATCCGCCTTCTTTGTAAGCGTTTGCCAAGCCTTCCTGCATTTTGGAGCCCATTTCGGGATAAACGAGATTCACGAACGGGAAGAGCGCTCGGAAAGTGTCCCAAAATCCGGTATCGGTAAACATATAACCTGGCAAAACTTTCCCGTTGTAAGGACTGTAATGGATCGGATTTCCTTGTTTGTCGAACTCGTAAAACTTGCGCGGAAACAGCGTACTTCTGTACAGGCACGAGTAGAATGTCCGCATCTGATCGATCGTTCCGCCAGCGACCTTGACTTTTCCCAAAACTTCGTTCCAGCGGTTTTTTCCTTGCGATTTCACGCCGTCAAACGTTTTGCCCGAAACTTCGTTGAGGTTCAATTCGGCTTGTTCCTGGCTGATGAATGACGATGCGACGCGCGCAATCAACTGTTCGCCTTCGCCAATCCTGAAACTCAAGACCGCTCCGGTGTGGTCGGCTTGGATTTCAGTAGTTCCCGACGAAAAAACGTCTCCCGAAAAAGTGCCCGAACGCTCGAATTTCCTATCGAATTTGATTACGAAATAGTTTTTGAAATTGGCCGGAACGCCGCCCGAATTCTTGGTCGTGTAACCGACGATCTTATTTTCGGAAGCGATGATTTTTACATAGGAACCTTTGTCGAAGGCGTCGATAAGCACGTTGGCCGAATCGGTTTTTTTGAACGAGAATCTGAAAATCGCGGCTCTTTCTGTTGGAGCGATTTCTGTCGTCATGTCATAATCGGCGAGGTAAACGCTATAGTAATACGGTTTGGCGACTTCGGCTTTGTGTGAGAAAAAGCTCGCGCGGTCGTCTTCTTTCACCTTGATTTTTCCTATGGTCGGCATGATCGAGAATTGTCCGTAATCGTTCATCCAAGGCGATGGCTGATGCGTCTGTTTGAACCCGCGGATTTTCATATCGGTATAACCATACATCCAACCGTGGCCCATTTTATTGGTTTGAGGCGACCAAAAATTCATTCCCCAAGGCATCGCGATCGCCGGATACGTGTTTCCGTTCGAAAATCCCGGATTCGATTGCGTTCCGATCAAAGGATTCGCCCAATCGGCATAATCGGAAATTTCGTCAACCATTTGCGCCTTTGTCAGGAAAGGCAATAGCAACAGCAGAAGTAGGCGTTTGGTCATTATTTCTTAGGTTTTGAAGACATGTAAAAAGTGAGTTCGCCTCCATTGATCAGATCGGAATGTCTGATGAAATCGCGAGGAATTTCCTTCCCATTCAACTCAATCTTAGTCACGTAAACGTTCTTTTCAGATTGGTTTTTGGCCGAAATCACAAGCGTTTTTCCATTCTCGAACTTCAAAGTCGCCTTTTTGACAAGCGGACTTCCGATGGCATACTGATCCGAACCCGGCGCAACCGGATAAAATCCGAGAGACGAGAAAATATACCACGCGCTCATTTGTCCGGTATCGTCGTTTCCGCCCAAACCGTCCGGCCCGGAATGGAACATTTTCCGGATGATCATGCGAACGCGCTCCTGCGTTTTCCAGGGTTTTCCGAGGTAGTCGTACAAATAGGCGACGTGGTGCGACGGTTCGTTTCCGTGCACGTAATTCCCGATGATTCCGTCCCGCGTGATATCTTCTGTGTTCTCGAAATATTTGTCGGGCAATTGCATCGTGAAAAGCGAATCCAAGTGTTGGGTGAATTTCTCTTTTCCGCCGTTCAGTTCGGTCAGTTTCGCCACGTCATGCGGAACATACAAGCTGTAATTCCAAGCATTTCCCTCGATGAAACCTTGTCCGTGCGTGTCAAGCGGATCAAATTCCTTTTTGAAAGTTCCGTCAGCCAACTTCGGACGCATAAAACCGGACTTTTTATCGAATACATTATTGAAATTCCGGGCGCGTTTGGAATACGTTTCATAAATGTCGTTTCTGCCCAATTTCTTGGCCATTTGCGAAATCGCCCAATCGTCGTAGGCGTATTCCAATGTTTTTGAAACCGATGCGCCGCTGCGATCTTCGGGCACATAGCCCATTTTGACATAATCGCCAATTCCGTCGTTGTAGAGCATATTTGAGGATGAAACGACAGCTTCCAAAGCTATTTTGGTGTCGAAACCGTCGTTTCCTTTTGCGATCGCATCGGCAATGACCGACACGGAATGATATCCGATCATGCACCAATTCTCGTTCGAATAATGCGACCAAATAGGCAAGGCATGATGCACCGATTGGTCGTAATGCGCGAGCATCGATTGGATCATGCCGCGATTTCGCTTCGGCTGAACCAGATTGAAAAGTGGATGAAGCGCGCGATACGTGTCCCAAAGCGAAAAAGTCGTGTAATTCACGAAACCTTGAGCCGTTTGGACATTTTGGTCCAAACCTTTGTATTCGCCGTTCCAATCCATGTAAACCGTCGGATTGATGAACGCGTGATACATCGCGGTGTAAAAGTTGATCTTGTCGTCTTCGTTTATCGTTTCGACCGTGACTTTCGAGAGTTCGTCTTCCCACAATTGCTGGCCTTCGCGCTTGACCTGATCAAAATCCCAATGCGGAATCTCGACGTCGATGTTGTTTAGCGCGTTGTTCGCACTCACGGACGACAATCCGAACTTGATCTTGATTTTTTCGCCTTCGGATGTTGCAAAATCAAAGTAAGCTTTCAACTTCGGGCCGGCCGCTTCGGGGAAATTTTTCGATTGGTCGAACTTTCGCCAAAAGCCGTTGTAGATATTTTCTGTGTCGTAATTTTTGAAGCCGTAACCTTTGATCGGTTTGGAAAAAGTCATCGCAAAGTAAACCGTGCGCGTTCTCGCCCAACCGTTCGTCTGACGGAAACCCGTGACCAAAGTGTCGTTTTCCACGCGAATGAACGTCCAGACATTCTTTTCCTCGTGGTTGTAAATGTTGGCCATCAAATCGAGAATGATGTGCGATTGATCGGACTTCGGGAATGTGTATTGGTGAAATCCGACGCGTTGCGAAGTCGTCATTTCGGCTAAGATATTGTCGTCGTCGAGTTTGACTTTGTAATAATTCGCCTGGGAAATCTCATTCGCGTGAGAGAATTTTGACCGATAGCCATTTTCGGGATGATCTGCCGTTCCAGGATTCAACTGCAATTTTCCGACGGTAGGCATGATCAGGAAGTCGCCCAGATCAGAATGTCCGGTTCCGTTGAAATGCGTGTGTGAAAATCCGCAGATGGTTTTGTCGGCATATTGGTAGCCCGCACAGTATTCGTAAACCTTTCCGTTGTATTTGCGGTCCTTTTCGAACGCGATCGTGTCGGTTTCCGGACTCAGTTGCACCGATCCGAAAGGAACTGTCGCGCCTGGAAATGTATGGCCCATTTTCGCTGTTCCGATAAGCGGACGAACATAAGTAAACCTTTGTTTTTGTTGGGAAAATCCGATGGAAATCGTGAACAGCGACGCTATTGCGAGGTATTTCTTCATGGTTGTTGCGTTGGAAGGCTAAAGGTAGGAAAATGAATTCTTCCGACGCATTGAAGTTTCGCGGATGCATGATGGATTTGCGCACCTATGTTTAACAAAAATTACAGATTTTATGTAATGGAATTTGGGCTGGAGATTCGAACTTTGCCAGACCTAACAAATCTTGGAGATTTGTTAGGTCTTACGCGCGCGCGAAAAAACTCGCTAAACAAGTGCAACGACCTAATTCATCCAAATCAAAAAAAATCCCGATCAGCCAAAACCAATCGGGATTCCAAACTAAAAATGTCCGTTTAGAATTTCAAAGTCAGCCCGGCCAAAAAGTTGATGCCGGCTTGCGGATAAAATCCGGCGCCCTCGACAGTCGTGATCGTTCCCGGATTCGAGAAATCGTCGTCGTAAGTGTAAAAGTATCCGTTCGACTCGTATTCGTAGTTGAAAATGTTGTTGACCAATCCCGAAATCAGGATCGACCTGAAGAACGAAACATTCTTCCATTCATACGAAACGCTCAGGTCTGAAGTCGCGTAACTGTCGAGTTTTGACGCATCGGAATCAATATTTCCCATGTATTGCTCGCCGACGAATTTCGAAAGCAAGCTCACCTGAAAATTCCTGGTCGGAGCGAAAGTGATGGCATTTGCAGCTACGACGTTAGGCGAAAATGCGATGTCGGTGTTGCCCAAATTCGTCAAAACGCCGTCGCGTTGGAACACGAAATCCTGGTTTTTGTTCGTGCTCACCGTCAAATTCGGACGAATCGACCATTTGTCGCTAATGGCTAAAGCGGCCTCGATCTCGAGTCCCAAACGGTAACTTTTTCCGCTGTTTTCGCGAATCGGGTTTCCGACATTGTCGAGTGCGCCGCTCAACACCAATTGGTCGTTGTATTTCATATAGTAAGCGTTCACGTTGATTTTCGCTTTCGCCGATGCGTATCGCCAACCGAGTTCGAAATCGTCCAGTTGCTCGGGGCGCGGACTTCCGTTTTCGTAGTCAGTCCGGTTTGGTTCGCGGTTCGCGCGGGCGTAAGAAGCGTAGATGTTCTGACGGTCGTTCACCGAAAAAGTCGCACCCGCTTTTGGGTTGAAAAAGTCGAATTGGTCGCGCACGAATCCCGTTTCTAGCGAGTTGGCGTTGTAAGAAACGCGTCTGTATTGCAAATCGGCAAACAAATTGAGTTTGTCCAAAACCTGATAATTGGCTTTTGCAAAAATGTTTCCGTCTTTTTTGACGCCTCGATCTTCGTAATACCGTTGGCCGTACATAGGAAGCGCGACACTTCTTGTCCACAAAACTTTCCCGTAATGATCGCCGTCGTATTCGTTCCAGCCGCCGCCGAGAATCGCATCGATTTTGGATTTTCTGTAATTGATCGAGAAAACGCCTCCGTAAAAATCATTGTCGAGCCATTTTTGGTCGATAAGATCGGATTCTTCTATGAGTGTTCCGTTCACCGTTGGAGCCGGAATTCCGTAATCGGATAAGGTTTCGCCGGCGCGATAGTTCTCGTAATAACCTTTTCCTCTCGTGTAATGCAAAGCCGCGGTCGAACTCCAATTCAGGTTCCATTTTTGCGTCCAGTGCAATTGATAGTGATCTTGTTGGTAATTGTCGGTTTGGTTGTCGTAAAAACGCACGTTGCCGAAATCATCGACATATTCGCCTGCCGTGTTATAAGTGCGGTCGTCGCGAAGTTTTTGCACGTCTTCGAGGCCGTTCCAGGATTGGTAGGTTTTTTCCTTTCCGCCAAAAACGAGTGCTTTGATCAACGTGCCTTTGTTTATGTAGCTTCCTTGCAGAAAGTACGATTTTAGGCTCGACGAAGCGCGATCGATGTATCCGTCCGATTCGATGTTCGAGAGTCGTCCGGCGAGTTCGAACTGGTTTCCCAAAAGTCCGGTGCTGAATTTTACGGTGTGTTTCCTGGTGTTGAAACTTCCGAACGAATTCGCGATTTCACCGTTAGCCTTATCGGAGTACGAATCTGTGAGCATGTTTAGGCTTGCGCCGAATGCACCCGAGCCATTTGTAGAAGTTCCGACGCCGCGCTGGAGTTGCAGATTTTCTGTGGACGAGGCGAAATCGGGCATGTTGACCCAAAATGTTCCCATCGATTCGGAGTCGTTGTACGGAATTCCGTTTACAGTGACGTTCACTCTTGTCGCATCTGTTCCGCGGACTCGGATTCCGGAGTAGCCGATCGCGTTTCCGGCATCGGAAGTCGTTACGACAGACGGAAGGAAGTTGAGCAACTGCGGGATGTCCTGACCCAGATTGCGTTTCTCGAACTCTTCTTTTTTGAGGTTGGAGAAAGTGACCGGCGTTTTCGAAGTCGCACGCACCGATTGCACGATCACGTCGTCAAGTCGTTCGGTTTTGGTCGTGTCCGGGATTTGTTCCTGGGCAAAAGCTTGATTACCGAGACTCAAAATTGCAATGGAACAAAGGATCGCGTGAGGGATAGTGGCTTTGTTTGAGCTCTTTTTGCCAGCCGTCTTTTGATTTCGTGACGAATTTTCGTTGCAAAAAAGCGAGTGCCATCTAGCCCGACGGCGGCCAACGAGTTTTCGATTTTGCTCTGGCGTTTCAAGGCCGCCGGCACGCCCAAAAAAAGAAAATAAAGGTTTCATCCGTAAAGATTTACGAATAAAAGGGGGAATTATTCTTGGTTAAAAAACAATGTTTTTGCGGCTGCAACGTGCACTTTGTAGCTCGCGATTCCCTTGGCAGCATTACCTGCCCAGGTTCTTTGGGTATAATCTCAGCCCTTGGTAGAGCACCCCTTTGAGACGCGGCAAATTTAGATTAAATTTTTAATAATCGGTATCACACTTTCGATTTGTTGGTGAAATTCTGGCTTTGAAAGTTTAACTTTTTTTACAGATTTTCTGTAATCAGGTGTGGGTTTTCGGGGCTAACTTTGCAAGACCTAACAGACTTTAGTAAGTCTGTTAGGTCTTGCAGGCCAAAGGTTTGATGGGTTTTTGATGTGGTGAAAAACGAGTTTTTACCAACCTTAAAATGGAATTTTGAAGGTATAGCGAAGTTCCTTTTTTGAGATTTCCGGGACGATGTCAGAAATCGGGTTTGCGGCGAAAATTCTTGATCTCGGAAGCATTGCGTTTGGCCTTAAGCCGTTTCTCGACAACCGACCTGGGGATTTTCGTGGCCTTTCGGATTTTTGGAACGTGAAGCGCTTTCTCGATGACTTCAAAAAATCGGCGCGTGACGAGTTCCTTGTTCTTGAGTTGGCTGCGATCCTCGTCCGATTTCAGGATGAGTTGCCCGGACTTGTTTAGGCGAGTGGCCAATTTTTCGTGCAACCGTATTTTTTCCTCGTCCGAAAACGAGGCAGAATTTTGGAGGTCGAATGTCAATTCGACTTTGGAAGAAACCTTGTTTACGTTTTGTCCGCCAGCGCCGCTCGAACGAACGGCCTTGTACTGGAGCTCGGCCGAAATTTTCTCCTTTTCCATGTTATTGCGGTTGATGCGCGGGTTTCAGCAAATCGTTTACGGTTTTCACCGGATTGAAAGTCACGAGTGGCACTTCGACAAAAATTGTGTTCCATTTTGCCATCGCGCCGTTCCAAAGTCCGGGAAGTTCGTAGGCTTTGAGTTCGCGTCCGTTTTTGGCTTTGTTTACAATAAAACCGCGTTCGTGGTCGATAAAATCGATGAGGTTGAATTTTTCGCCCATGAAGTTTTTTGCCGAACACACAATATCAACCGGATTGAAATGCGTCGAACTGTCGATTATCGAAACCTGCTGCGGATTGTTGAGTTCCACTTGGGAAGTCTCGACGATCTGGAGCGAAATATTGCCTTGTTGGCCGCGCACCCAAAACGGTCCGCCGCCGGGTTCGCCCTCGTTTTTGACCATTCCGCAGACGCGAAGCGGACGATTCAATTTTTGTCTGATGTAAGCGAGTTTGTTCGCCGTGGTGAATTTCGAGAAATCGCTGTACATTTTGATGTTTAGTTCCGATTTCAGGAATGCGATCATTTCGTCAATGTCGTCCGATTCGATGTAACCGCTTTCGATTCTTCTCAGGTAATCGAAAATCTGTTCCTGGGTTTTGATCAGGATTCCGCCGAGCGCCTTTTTGTAAAGCGTGATGATGTCGACGTGATTCTGGATGACGTTGTCGATGTTTTTGATAAAGACGATATCGGCTTCGATGTTGTTGAGATTGTTGATAAGCGCGCCGTGTCCGCCGGGACGGAAAACGAGTTGGCCGTTGTCGTCTCGGAAGGCCTTGTTCTGCATATCGACGCCAATCGTGTCTGTCGATTTGTCCTGATACGTGAATCTGACCTCGATTTTTACGCCTGTTTCCGACTCGATTTTCGGCTTGACCGAAGCGATTATCTGCTCAAAAGCGTTTTGATGTTCTTCGGAAACGGTAAAATGCAGATTAGAAACGCCGTTCGAGCTCGCATATCTGGAACTTTCGTTGAGATGTTCCTCGATTGGCGTGGCGATGTGATCGGAATATTTGTGGAACGGCAAAATGCCCTTGGGTTTGTTGCAATAGTCGAATTGGCTCGGGTCGAGCAAGGCTTTGATGAACTCGTAATTGCGTCGGTCAGATTCGCGAAGTTCACCTTGTTTCTTGTGAAAATCGGCTTTTGCCAGCAAATCTTTGTAGAACGGAAGTTTGTCTTTTCCGGCAAGGAACACAGACAAAGCCGTCATTTTCGTGCGGTTGATGTAAGCGTTGATCGTGTCTTTCGAACTATCGAATTCATTTAGAAAAGTCGACAGGAATTTAAACATGCGACTCGCCGCGCCCGAAGCCGGGACGAATTTTTTGAGTTTGAATCCGTTTTTTCTCGAATCGAAATAATCGGCGCAAGCCTTAAATTCTTCTTCTGAAAATGTCTTGATGCCATCACCAAGCGTCGCCGGACGTTCCAGCCAGGTCTTGGGAATTCCGTCCTTGAAGATCTGGAGTTCTTTCTCTACGGTGTCCAAAGTGAGTCCGTGAAGGCGAATCTGTTCGAAATCTTCTGTAGTGAACCCAATTTTGCGAAGTCTGACTTCTTGGGCAATTATGCTGTTCCCGTTTGGGATTTGTTCAATGTTTTTCTCCATTCCACATAAGCCATTATGGCCAAAACCGTAAAAAATACGTACTGAAGCGCGAGAATCCCATAGCCGCGATAGGCGTAAATCGGGATGGCGATCAGGTCTCCGATAATCCAGAGCGTCCAGTTTTCAAGTTTCTTCAAAGCCATATACCACATGGCTGTAAAAAACAATCCCGATATAAAAATGTCCAAGTAATTCTCTTGCCTTATTCTCGTATTTGTCGCTTTGTATAGTGCGAAAATAACCACAATCGTAAGCAAAAAAATGGCGACGCCTGTTAATTTTTGTTTGTCGTTTGTTCTCGAAATGGGCAAGATAGCGTCGTTGTTGGTTTTTCTTGACCAATTATACCATCCGAAAAAACTTACGATCGAATAGTAGACGTTCACGAGCATGTCGCCGATGTAATCGGCGCGGTAGAAAAGGTAAACTGTGAGAATCGTCGCGACAAGTCCGGTTGGATAAACCAATATATTTTCCTTTTTGGCGAACCACACGCTGATGATTCCGAAGATAAAAACCACGATTTCGATGATGATCACCGACGTCGGAGTCAATTTATACGACGCGAGGAAGAAATCGTACAACTCATTCATGGTCGAAAAAATTCAGATCGTTCTCGAAAGAGGTTCCGATGACAACCAAATCGGCTCCATTTTCATAGGCGATATCGATTCCAGACTTCGATTTGATGCCGCCGCCAACGATAAGCGGAATGTCGAGATTTTGGGAAACCGAAGCGATAATTTCAGGCAAGACAGCATTTTTTGCGCCGCTTCCGGCCTCGAGGTAAATGAGTTTTTTGCCCAGCATTTGTCCGGCCAAAGCGGTTGAGATGATTTCGTTTTTATCAGATAATGGATTCGTGCCCGAAACCTTTGCGACCGCGGTTTCGCTTTGCGACTCGATCAGCAAATAACCTGTCGGGATGATCTCGAGATTCGAGTTTTTGAGGATTGTTGCGGCGTTTACGTGATGTCCGATCAAAAAATCAGGATTTCTTCCCGAAAGCAGCGACAGGAACAAAATTCCATCGGCTTCGTGCGAAATCTGCGAAGGATTTCCCGGAAACAAAATGATTGGCAAACGGCATCGGTCTTTTATTTCGACAATGAGCTCGTCGATCCGATCGGTGAAAACGCGGCTTCCGCCAATGAAAATGTGGGTTGCGGGCGAATCGCAAAGTTTTTCGATCAGAAAATCCAGATTTTCCCAATCGATTTTGTCCGGATCGAGTAAGATCGCGAGCAATTTTTTGCGTTGGCTTTTGGCCGAAAGTATGTCGTTATAGAGCTTTTGCATCGGTGGTTTCGAACGCGTAGACAAGCATGTGGTCTTCGACATATTGGAATTTTACGTCGAAATGGCGGTGAACGTTCTCGAAATCGAGGCGCGCCGCAGCCTGTCCTGAGTTTAAATCGAATGCAAAAGTAGTGATGTGGTCTTTAAAACTGATACCGATTTCGTTCCTGATCTTGAAAATCGCTTCTTTAACGCCCCAAATCACGGTGAGTTTCGATACATAATCGCCTGAATTGGCATCGAGATAATTTTCTTCCTCTTCGGATGTGAATTTGTCGGCTATGCGAGCGATTTTGTCGCGCATCAACTCCAGGTCGATTCCGACCGTTACGTCTGACACGATTATAGCCGAAAATCCGTGTGAGTGCGAGATCGAGATGTGATGACCGTCAGGCAAATGCGGTTTTCCGGTCTTGTCGTAAGTCACGTCGAAATCTGTGTAACCCGCAGTTCCGAACAGTTTTCTTACGGACAAAAATCCGCGTTGGTGTTGCTCGGATTTCATTGACATGACGCGAACCATGTTCCAGTCTGTGAGGTGGATTTCGTCGAAAAGGTCTTCAAAAGCTTCTTCGATTCGCCAGACGTAGAGTTTGGTTTTGGGTCCGATATTCTGTTGGAGGTGAAGTGGCATTATGGATTTTCAGTGGTCGCTGTTTTGGCAGACTTCAGACCAAATTAGTATGATGCTAATTTAAGGAATGTTTTTGGCTTTGGAAACGATTTGAGTTTTGCTTTACTGTGGATCCACTATGTTTCGGAGGCGAAAAAGAGCACATCAAAAGCATATCAACCGCTTGCCCTGTAAGACCTAACAGACTTACTAAAGTCTGTTAGGTCTTACAAAGTTCGGGCGCAAAGACAAGATTTGGATACAGAAAATCTGTAAAAAATGTTAAAGTTCAGAACTGGTTTTCCTGAAGACGAAACGGTGGATCGTGGTCTTTTCATAGTTTTTTATCCAACCATTAAACCTTGTTGTGAAGCGAGCTAATGCCGATTTGACAGTCGTTTCGTAAAGTTGCCACATTCCGCGGCCTAGCCCGGATGCAAGCGATTACCCCACAGGCCGCAAGCCGATTTTTTGCGGTGTTGGCGCAGCGACCGCAGGAAGCTCGCGGCCGACGCCTGCAAAAAACGGTTTGCGGCCGAGGAGTAAAAGTGGGCAGCCGGAATAAGCTACAAACCAAATGCTTAACATTATAAATGCTTTTGAATAATCTAATTGTGCGTTTTTTGTTCCCAAAGTTAATACGTACTTTTGCGCCAAATTTTGGACTTTAATCAAAACTTAGATATGAGTACTACGACAATGCCATACGTGGCGTACAAAGTGAAAGATATTTCCCTCGCAGCTTGGGGACGCAAAGAAATCGAATTGGCCGAGGCGGAAATGCCGGGCTTGATGTCACTTCGCGAAGAATTCGGAGCTGAGCAACCCTTGAAAGGTGCGCGCATCGCCGGATGTTTGCACATGACGATCCAGACCGCGGTTTTGATCGAGACTTTGAAAGCGCTTGGAGCCGAAGTGACTTGGTCTTCTTGCAACATTTTCTCGACCCAGGATCACGCTGCCGCCGCAATCGCCGACGCCGGAATCCAAGTTTACGCCTGGAAAGGTCTGAACGAGGAGGATTTCGACTGGTGTATCGAGCAAACGCTTTTCTTCGGCGAAGACCGCAAGCCATTGAACATGATTTTGGACGATGGTGGCGATTTGACGAATATGGTTTTGGACCGTTACCCGGAATTGGTGGCTGACATCAAAGGTTTGTCAGAAGAAACCACCACTGGCGTCCACAGACTTTACGAGCGCGTTAAAAACGGAACTTTGCCAATGCCGGCAATCAACGTGAACGACTCGGTTACAAAATCGAAATTCGACAATAAATACGGATGTAAGGAATCTGCAGTTGATGCGATCCGTCGTGCGACCGACGTAATGTTGGCTGGAAAACGCGTTGTGGTTTGCGGATACGGAGACGTGGGAAAAGGAACAGCGGCATCTTTCCGAGGAGCCGGATCTATCGTAACTGTAACTGAAATCGACCCGATTTGTGCGTTGCAAGCAGCGATGGACGGATTCGAAGTGAAGAAACTCGACACAGTTATCGGAAACGCCGACATCATCATTACGACTACAGGAAACAAGGACATCGTTATCGGGAAACACTTCGAGGCGATGAAAGACAAAGCGATCGTTTCTAACATCGGACACTTCGACAATGAAATCGACATGGCTTGGTTGAACAAAAACCACGGCGCGTCCAAAATCGAGATCAAACCGCAAGTTGACAAATACACGATCGCAGGAAAAGACATCATCGTCTTGGCCGAAGGTCGTTTGGTAAATCTTGGTTGCGCAACAGGTCACCCGAGTTTCGTAATGTCGAACTCGTTCACGAACCAGACTTTGGCTCAAATCGAGTTGTGGAAAAACAGCGCGGCTTACGAAAACGAAGTTTACATGTTACCGAAACACCTTGACGAGAAAGTTGCCGCTTTGCACTTGGCAAAATTGGGTGTTGAACTCGAAACTTTGAACGATGAGCAAGCAGCTTACATCGGAGTCGAGGTTCAAGGGCCGTTCAAGCCGGAATATTACCGTTATTAAGATTTGTTGATTGCCTGGAGGCCAGTTCGTGGTTCTCGGGTTTAAATCTTCAGATTTACAGATAGAAACCCTTGCAGAAATGTGAGGGTTTTTTTGTGAAGTCGACAGGCTAAACTTTAACAAAAATTACGTATTTTCTGTAATGGAAATTCGAATCGGCGTACGAACTTTGCAAGACCTAACAGACTTTATAAAGTCTGTTAGGTCTTGCAGCCCAAGAAATTGATGGGTTTTTGTAGTGGTGATTTGGCTCTTGAAATGTAAAAAAAACCGACTCACGAAATTCCTATCTTTAAAGCATTCAAACCAAACAATGATGAAGAAACTTTTACTCCTGCCGTTATTGGCGATCGCGCAGTCTTGTGCGATTTACGGACTCACCGACGATTACGGAAAATTGTCCGACGAACAAAAAACGCACATTTTGCCCGCAAATTTTGAGAATCCATTGCCTGATCATGTTTACAAAGTCACGGGAAAAGAGCTAAATGCCGAAATCCGGAAATATCCAAAAGCGTTGGTTTACGAATTTACGAACGGTTGCACTTCAGATGCTTGCAAACCCATGATCGTATACGAAAGATTCGCCAAAAAGAACGGCTACAAACTGTTTTTGGTTATGAACGGCTTCGGTTTCATCAACGAAACGATGGCGCAGCGCAATTCGTTTGAAAGTCCGCTTTATGCGATCGATGCTTCGGCCTATCCGACGAATCGCCGATCGAAGTACACCATGATGTTTAAAAAGGATTTGGCTGACGATCCGAGTTACAAGCCTGGATATTGGGGTCTGATGTTTTTTGAGAACGGAAAGTTCGTGAAAGAACTCGATTATCTGCCCGAAGGATAACTGCCCCAAAAAATCCGATAAAAAAAGCCCGATACGAGATCCGTTCGGGCTTTTTCGGTTGTTTATTGGAAATAGTAGTTTACTGTTTTACGATCTTGTGCGTGGTCGATGTGTTTTCACCTTTCAGCGAAATCAGGTAAATCCCGCTTTCAAGATTGGCGATCGAGATCGTTTGTTCCGATTGGTTAAGCGCACCCTGACCTACTTTTTTGCCCGTCATATCAAATAAGAAATATTGATTGAAGACCGATGTATTGGCTTTAACCGTGAATTGGTTGTTCGCCGGATTCGGATAGATCGTGAAATCTTTCTTACTCGAATCGCCAACAGCAAGCTGACAATTGGAATTCATCTGAACCGGAAACTCCAAAGAAGTACTGCTGTTGTTAGGGCAAACGCTCGGAGCGGCGCTAACCTTGTAAACTCCGGCGCTTGTGATAGTATACGACGGCTGATTGGCGCCGTCGATGGGTTCGTCGTTCTTGAACCATTGGATGTTTTCGCTATAAGGCGGATTATTGATCGACATCGTTACTGAAGTTCCGTCGCACAATAGGAAAGATTGCGTGTCCGGATCGAAAGTGAAGTTCTCGGCATCTTCGTACATCACCAAAAAAGAAGTCCAGTTCCAACTGTCGATCTGGATTGTATTCGATTCATAAGTAGTCGCTCCCGAAGTCACGACGACCTTGAAAAGCGATTGGTCGTAAGTGTACCAATCGTAAGTGAAGGTCGGGCCGGTCGCGCCGTCGATTGCCTGATATTCGTCGTCCAGGAACCAATATTTGTAATACCATTGGTAAGTGTCGTAGGTTTGGCTTGACGTGATTTGAGCCGTTCCGTCCGTCCACGGGCATAACATGGTGTCGCCCGAAATTGTCGGGGCTTGTGCAAATGACAAAAATCCGATAAGGAAAAGTGCCAAAGTGAGTACTTGTTTTTTCATAATGCTGGTTTTTTATTTTTGAGTCCAAGGAAAGGATTCTGTCGTAAAAACCGCATTATTTGCGCGCTACAAGGTGTGACAATCGCGTGACATTTCGTGACATCGCGAGTTAAACGAGACTTGTCAGATAGGAGTAAAGTGAGTCTGGAGCACTGATATTGAGCTTTTTGAAGAGTCGTTCCTTGCGCTTTCGGCAACTCTCGGGCGTGATGTTCAAAAGTGACGCGATTTCCTTTGTGCTCAGATTCAAAAATACGAACGAAAGATACCGGATGTCGTTCGCCACAAGGTCAGGATGCCTTTCCCGAAGCGCTTTTATGAACTCGTTGTTGACGTTCTCGAAATGGTTTGACAAATCGTCCCATTTGGCATCGTCCTTCAAATGTGATTTCAAATTCCGAACCGAAGAAAACAAAACGGCGTTTCCCGAAATTTTCGGATCGTCCGACAAAGATTCGATGATTTCCTCTATGAGTTCGTTGCGCGTCGTCTGAAAAAGGATTTTGTCTGACAAGATCTGGTTTTTCACATCGATCTCGTGTCGCAGCGATTCGGTGTTTTGTCGCTCGTGATCGAGTTCGAGATTCTTGATGCGAAGCGAGTTTTCCTGAATGATCTTGCGCTGTTTCGACAATTGGTTGCGCTTGTAGAAAATCACCGTAAACGAGACGAGAATCAGCAACAGAAGCGAAATCGAAAGCAGGTAGATTTTTTGTTTGTCGGCGGCTTCGGCTTTGCTGTTTTCGAGCGTGTGACGCGATTCGGACAACTCGAATCTCAAAGCGGCGTTTTCTGCCAGTTCGCGGTTTTTTTCTTCGGATATCTTTTTGTTCAGATGAATCACCGAATCTTTCGCCCAAAGCGCCTTGTCGAAATCCTTGGCCTTGATCGCCGCATTCGAGATCAGGCTGAAAATCTTGGCGCGCAAATCTTTCTCGGGCTTGAGTTTCAAAGCGTTTTCAAGGAATTTAAGCGCTTCTTCGGGTTGATTCAACTTGAGATAAGCTTCGGCAATGAAGTACTGGATTTCGGATGTTTCGGTGTCGAACCCGCGATCTTTTATCGAAGCGAGCAATTCCAGTCCGTCGCGAACCGCTTTCTCTGGCATGTTCCTTTCCAGATAGATCGCGTTCCTCACGATTCTTGCGCTGATCAAGGTTCTGGAATTTTTGTCCAATGTCCTGAACGCGATTTCGAGATATTTGTCGGCTTCGGCCAGACGATTCAATTCGAGGTAGAGATTCGCGAGATTGCTGGCGTAGAATCCGATTCTTATCGTGATCTTGTTTTCGACCGAAATCGTGTAGGCTTTCAGCAGATATTCCTCGGCCTTTTCCTTCTTTTCTTCTTTGATGTAAACCAGCGCAATGTTGTTCAAGACCGTCATTTCGTTCTCCGGACGACGTTGTGAAACCGCCAGTTCGTAAGCCTGAAGGAAACAATTGAGCGCTTTTACGTAATCGCCCATTTTGTAATAAGTGAGTCCGATGTTGTTCACCGACAGGAATTCCTGTTTTGGCCAGGAATTGGTCTGGGCGATTTCACGCGTTTCGGACAAAGTCTTCAAAGCCGACGCATATCGCGAATTCATCATGTCGTCTATGCCACGGTTGATCGCTTTGTTCACGGCGAGGCTGTCCTGGGCGAATCCGAATGGAATCCGACAAAAGATCAAAACAAAAAGCGCAAAACGAAAAAAGACTTTTGGCGAAAGCAAGGTTTGGAATTTTTGGCCAAAAATACGCAAATAACACAAAGTTCGCGCCTTTGGGAACGTTGGCAAGTACGCATAAAAAAACCCGCTCAAAAGAACGGGTTTCTATTTTCAAGTCGAAGTTGATTAAGCTTGGAAAGGCTCAATTGAAACGAATGACTTATTGTCTGCTTTTTTCTGGAATTTAACCACTCCGTCCACTTTAGCGTGAAGCGTGTGATCTTTACCCATGTAAACATTTTCTCCGGGGTTGTGCTTAGAACCACGCTGACGAACGATAATGTTTCCAGCGATGGCAGCCTGACCACCGAAAATCTTAACGCCTAGACGTTTCGATTCTGATTCGCGTCCGTTCTTGGAACTACCGACACCTTTCTTGTGAGCCATGACGTATATCTTTTAAAATTAATTATTCTTCAGTTGCAGTTTCTTCAGTCTTCTTTGCAGCGGCTTTCTTTTTTGGAGCAGCTCCAGGCAAAGTGATTCCTGAAATTTGGATTTGAGTCAACGCCTGACGGTGACCATTTTTCTTTTTGTAACCTTTTCTACGTTTTTTCTTGAAAACGATTACTTTATCACCTTGAAGGTGCTTGATTACGGTAGCTTCTACTGAAGCACCATCTACAGCCGGGGCGCCCAAAGTTACAGTTCCGTTGTCGTCAAGAAGAAGCACTTTTGCGAAAGAAATCGCGTCGCCTTCATTTCCTGCCAAACGGTGAACATAAACCTTAAGGTCTTTGCTTACTTTAAATTGTTGCCCTGCTATCTCTACGATTGCGTACATAACAATGTGTTTGAAATTGATTAAAAATGGGTGCAAATATACGATTAAATCACAATCGTGCAAGTGGTTAATGAAAAAAAGATGTCAAACTCAAAAAGTTAGAGCAAAATGTCTGAAACTGCACTTTATCCCTGCTTTCGGCAACTGCTTTCTACTACTGCTACTGCAACTGCTTTCCGCTACTGCTTTCTGCTACTGCAACTGCTACTGCTACTGCCACTGCCTTCTGCTACTATTTTATCCGGGCGCGCCGGCAGCAACAAAGTTCGTGGCAAAAAGAAACGCTGGGCAAGCTGCCGTCAGGCTGGAGCTACTCGCTTTTTGCACGCAAAATTTTGTAAAGGGAAGTTTGAAGTAGCAAAAGAGCTCAAACAATAGCACCATCCTTCGCGCAACGTGTCCGCGTGAAAATTCTGAATAAGATCTAAAAAAGGAGTACGCCTCAAATGTCCGAAATCATAAAAACAGGAGGTTTCCGCGTAAAAAACTTATTTTTGGCGTAACAAACATTTCCCAACACATACAAACACGCAATTATTAATCATTTAACTTTATGAAAAACACAATAATGGCTTTGGGTTCGGCACTATTGCTATCGGGAACCGTCACTGCCCAAAAGGTGGCGTTCGAGGAATTTGACCTCGACAACGGCATGCACGTGATTTTGCACAACGACAACTCGGCTCCGGTGGTCATCACCTCGGTCATGTATCACGTCGGGGCGAAAGACGAGCAAGCCGATCGCACCGGATTCGCTCACTTTTTCGAGCATCTTTTGTTCGAAGGAACGAAGAACATCCAACGAGGCGAATGGTTCAAGATCGTAACTTCAAACGGTGGAACAAACAATGCCAACACAACTGACGACAGAACTTACTACTTTGAAGTTTTCCCGTCAAACAACCTCGAACTCGGTTTGTGGATGGAATCGGAACGCTTGATGCATCCGGTAATCAACCAAATTGGCGTCGATACGCAAAACGAGGTCGTAAAAGAAGAAAAACGCCTTCGCGTAGACAATCAGCCATACGGAAATTTGTTGGCCGAAGTCAAGAAAAGCATGTTCAAGAAACACCCTTACCGGTGGGCAACTATCGGTTCGATGGAACACTTGGATGCGGCAAAACTCGAGGAATTCCAAGCTTTCAACAAGAAATTCTACATTCCGAATAATGCGGTTTTGGTCGTTGCCGGACAATTCGACAATGCCCAGGCCAAAGATTGGATCAAAAAATACTTCGGATCGATTCCGAAAGGCGCTCCAATCACGCGTCAAACTTATACCGAAGATCCGATCACTTCCGGAATCAAGGCAGAATACGTAGACTCGAACATCCAAGTTCCGATGGTCGTCTCGGCTTACCGCACGCCATCGATGAAAACCCGTGACGCTCGAGTTCTCGACATGATTTCCACTTATCTGACTGACGGAAAAAGCTCGAAATTGTACAAGAAAATCGTCGACGAGAAGAAAATGGCATTGCAAGTGGGAGCGTTTTCGTTCTCTCAGGAAGACTACGGAATGTACATCATTTATGGAATGCCGCTAGGGCAAACCGCGACATCGGCAATCCTGAAAGAATGTGACGACGAGATCGTGAAACTTCAAACGGAATTGATTTCGGAGAAAGATCTGACGAAACTCAAGAACAAGTTCGAGAACAACTACGTGAATAGCAATTCCAGCGTGGAAGGCGTTGCAGAAAACCTTGCTTCCTATTATTTGTTGTATGGAGACGTGAATCTGGTAAACACCGAAATCGACATCTACCGTTCGATCACTCGCGAGGAAATCCGGGATGTTGCCAAGAAATATCTCAACCCGAACCAGCGTTTGCTGCTTGACTACGTTCCATCTAAAGACAAACAAAACTAAGAGACTACAAATGAAGAATCTAATCATAGCCGCTACAGGTTTGTTTTTAACCGTCACTATGCAAGCACAAGACAGACCGCAACCAAAACCGGGACCGGCTCCGGTAATCAACGTAAAAGCGCCTGAAACGTTCAAATTGCCGAACGGACTCAAAGTGCTTGTTGTGGAAAACCACAAATTGCCGCGTGTTTCGTATAATCTGACGTTAGACAACGCTCCATATGCCGAAGGAAACAAAAAAGGCGTATCCGATCTGACCAGTGAACTCATCGGAAAAGGAAGCAAGAAAATCACGAAAGACGCTTTCAACGAAGAAGTCGATTTTCTTGGCGCCGACATCAATTTCTCCTCAAACGGCGCTTATGCAAGTTCGCTGTCGAAATACGGAAACCGCGTGCTTGAGCTTATGGCAGAAGGCGCGTTGAATCCGAATTTCACGCAGGATGAATTCGACAAGGAGAAAACCCAATTGATCGAAGGTCTGAAAACCCAGGAAAAAAGCGTTCCGGCGACTGCAGGTCGTGTTCGCGGCGTTTTGGCTTATGGGAAAAACCATCCGTCAGGAGAATATTTGACTGAGGAAACGATCAACAATGTCACGCTTCAGGACGTGAAAACCAATTATTACACATATTTCGTTCCCGGAAATGCTTATTTGGTCGTGATCGGAGACGTGAAACCATCTGACGTAAAGAAACAAGTCACGAAGCTTTTTGGAAACTGGAAGCCACAAACGGCGCCTCGTGTTTCTTACACAGATCCGACGAACGTTCAGTTTACGCAAATCAATTTTGTCGACATGCCAAATGCTGTCCAATCTGAAATCGGATTGGTCAATACGGTTCGTCTTCAAATGAAAGATCCGGATTTCTTCCCTGTGATTTTGGCCAACCAGGTTTTGGGTGGCGATTTCAACAGTTACCTGAACATGAACCTTCGCGAAGCCCACGGTTGGACTTACGGCGCGCGTTCGGGAATTGGCGGAAGCCGTTATGTGACGACTTTTTCTGCTTCGTCCCAAGTTCGCAACGCTGTTACTGATTCTGCTGTTGTGGAATTCATGAAGGAAATCAAGCGAATCCGCACAGAAAAAGTTTCAGCCGAAGCTTTGGCAGCGGTGAAAGCAGGTTACATAGGGCGTTTCGTGATGCAAGTGGACAAACCGCAGACAATCGCGCGTTACGCCTTGAACATTGAAACCGAAGGACTTCCTGCCGATTTCTACAAAAACTACATCAAGAGTATCGAAGCCGTGACGCCGGAAGACATCCAACGCGTCGCCAACAAGTATTTCCTTGCAGACAACCAACGCATCGTGATCGTAGGAAAAGGTGCCGACGTTTTGCCAGGTTTGGAGAAATTGAGCGCTACGACCAAAATTCCAATCTTGTTTTTTGACAAATTCGGAAATCCGGTCGAGAAACCTGTTGCCAAGAAAGCTTTGCCTGCCGGGGTTACCGCGAAGTCGGTTTTGGAGAGTTATGTGAAAGCTGTAGGTGGTGAAAAGGCGATCGCTTCGGTGAAAACTGTCTCGGCTACTTATTCTGGAACGATTCAGGGAACGACTTTGGTTTTGACGATGAAATCTTCATCTGCCGGAAAAAATGCCGTAACCATGAATGCAATGGGTATGACCATGATGAAGCAAATCGTGAACGACAAAATCGCGTACCAGGAACAACAAGGGCAACGCAAAGATTTCACGGGCGAGGAATTGGCAGAGAAGAAAGCCGCTGCAATCCCTTTTAGAGAGGTTCAGATCTTGAAAAAAGGCGATGCGACGCTTACGGGAATCGAAACCGTCAACGGAACCGAGGCTTATGCCGTGAAAACAGGAAAATCTGTGTTGTATTTCGATACGAAAACAGGTTTGAAAGTGGCGGAAACCAAAACGACCGAGCAAGGTTCGCAAACCATGAACTACGGCGATTACAAAGAATTGAAAGGCGTAAAAGTGCCTTACAAGATGAGCTTGACCGCCGGACCTCAAGAGATTGAGTTCGCCGCTAGTGAGTTTAAAATCAATGAAGGTGTTACCGATGCTGATTTTCAGTAATCAGTTTTTATCAAATGTTGAAAAGGCCGCTCGAGAGAGTGGCCTTTTTTTGTGATTTTTTACAGATTTTCTGTAGTTGGGTTGGGCGCGAAGTTTGCAACTTCGCGTAATGTGTTTTTAAGTCTGTGACTTATGGAGGTAACAATCAGGAACCAGAAAGGAATTCATTTGCTCACGATGAAGGTCGTTGATGGCGTTGGCGTATTCGATCACAAGTCGTACCGCGACCTTTTTTTGGAAAGCATCCGATACTGTCAGGAAAACAAAGGCATGGATGTTTTTGCCTACGTAATCATGCCAGATCATGTTCATATGATAATCCAAAGCCGAATTGGTTTGCTGTCAGATCTTCTGCGGGATTTCAAGAAATTCACTTCCAAGAAGATCGTCGCGTCAATGATTGCAACCAACGACTATCGTCTGGATTGGATGTTGAAGCGATTCGAATTTGCAGTGAGGCGACACACGCGAAACGAACGGTATCAATTTTGGGAAAACGGGAACAATCCGAGAGAAATCGACACTGTCCACGAAATGAACGAAGCCATCGAATTTGTGCACCAAAATCCCGTTCGCGCGGGTTTTGTGGAATCTGCGGAAGCGTACCTGTATTCGAGTGCCAGAAATTTCTCGAATCAAAGCGCATTGGTCGAAATCATTTACACATAAAGCGGGTCACAGACCCGCAAACACAATCCGCGGAGTTAAAAACTCCGCTACTTCCGCCCACTAATCCAAACCCCAACCAAAACCACCAAAGCACCCAAACCCTGCCAAAAACTCAAAACTTCCCCGTCCAAAGCGCCCCAAAAGAAAGCCACGATCGGTATCAAATAAGTCACCTGACTAGCAAATACCGGCGTAGAAATCTTGATCAATCTATAAAACAACAAATTCGCGATTCCGGTACCCATAATGCCAAGCAAGGCGATAAAACCAATCGCGTGTTGCACTTTCGGTTCGTGCACTTGGGAAAAAAATCCGGTAGAGACCAAAATCGCGAGGCAAGGCAACAACATCACGGCAAAATTGCCTGTAGCAATACTTAAAGGCGATAAATCCGATAGGTTTTTCTTTAGCAGATTCACGTTTATCGCATAGCAAAACGCGCCGGCGAAAGCCAAAAGCGCAAACAAGTCATTATCGCCAGAATGATTCGAAGTTCCGCCCAAGATCAGTAAAACGCATCCGGCTAGGCCGATGATTACGCCAAAAATCTGAGAGCGTTTGTAGTCCAAAGAAAACAGTAAAATCCCTACGACAAGCGTGCTCAAAGGCGTCAAAGCGTTCATGATCGCGCTGATCGTACTGCTGATGTGAGTTTGGGCAATCGCGAACAGAAATGCGGGCAAAAAGCTTCCGAACAAAGCTGTCAATGCGATGAATTTCCACTTTTCGCGGGGAATTTTGGCCAGCGACCTGAATCCGATCATCAAGAAGAAAAGCGATCCGAAAATCATCCTGAGCGAACCCAACTGGAAAGCTGTCAAGCCTTCGAGTCCACGTTTTATAAGAATGAACGAACTTCCCCAAATCAAGGCCAAAACGCCAATTAATATGATTTTTATACGGTCCTGATTCATGTTCGGCCAAAAGTTTAACACACCAAAATTGTAATAAATTTAGGACTTACAGCCTGTGTTTTTGCTATTTTTGTAATCCGTTCCAATCGAACGGATTAACCCAACAAAACAGGTAATACGATGAATCTTAGAAAATCCCTGATGATCGCTGCTTTGCCAGTGCTTTTTTTGACCGCTTGTAAACAAACAGACAGCGCCGCACCTGAAACTGCCGCGACTTCAGAAAACACGACGGCCGCCGTAGCCGCAAAGCCGGAAACCGCGAATTTCAAGATCGACGGAATGGTTTGCGCCGTTGGATGCGCCAAAACAATCGAGAAGAAATTGGCTTCGCTTGAAGGCGTGACAAAAGCGTCGGTCGATTACGACAAGAAAGAAGCGACAGTTGAATTCGACGCCGCGAAACAATCTCCGGAAAAATTGGTCGAGACCGTAGAAAAAGTCGGAGACGGAAAAACCTACAAAGTGTCGAACCTGAAATCTTCGGGCGATCACGCGTCGGTATTCGTAAGCCACGAAGACGAGAAGGAAAAAGCGGCGAAAGACAAGGACAAAAAGAAGTCCAAAAAAGACAAGAAAGCGTCTGACAAAAAAGACGGCGAAGCAAAAGGCGGATGTTGCGCAGCCAAGAAAAGCTGTCACTCGGCTTAAATTAGAAGGAAAGATAATAGACGAACAGTTAATAGACGTTTGTTGATGAACGACTGTGTTTTCGGATGCAGTCGTTTTTTATTTGGCCTTCAGGCAGCGAAAAACCAGGTCGCGAGGATATTCGCCTTTGAAAACTACAAATGTTCGGTCGGGCCAGATTATGGCAAAACTTCCACAAGGATAATGCGCCGGAAACAAAAGTTTTTCGATGATTTTGTTCTTGTCCGGAATGGCTAACTTTTTTGGAAACCAATGGCGCGACTCGTCGGGCGTATGAATGAAAAACTGTTTTACCGACGGGAATTTTTTCAAGTCTGTCAGGTATGGAATCCAATAGGAGTCATCAGCGCCGCCGCCAGATGAATTACAGGCATCTTTTCCGGGGTAATAATCGATGACGATTGTCTTGGCGCGAAGACTGTCTCCAGATTGCAGGCGCAAACTTCCAACGATTTTTGCATGCTGCGAAGCCGAAAGCGAACCTTCGACAAACCTTTCCTCAAGGCGAAAAATCGTTGCTGTGTCTGATCTTGATTCCGATTTGATGTATTCGCGGTAGTTTCTCGAATTCTCGAATTTTCCAGGTTTCATCGGTTTACCTTCAAGGTCGAAATAATATTTTTTCTGAGCGAAAACCGAGGTAGAAATCAGCAATAGAATTAGGGCTTTTCTCATCTATAACTTGTTTTTCAGATGGGTTTTTGACGCGATTCTCGGGCAGATATCGCGTGTATTAATTTGTTCACCGTCGATCATCTCACTTCCAATAAGTTGTCTCCATCATCGTCTGCATATCATTTTTAATGTAGTCGATCGCCGGATAAATTGAGTCGAAATTGGGTTTGGCGTAAAAATAGAGCGAGCCGCGAATGAAGTGTTTCGTACTGTCGGTAAGATAAAATTGTGAGTTCGTGGCCGCATTTCCGCCTACAGAATAAAACATTCCGTAAGTTTTCGAATCGGCGTTGCGGTAAGGCTGTTCGGTGATCGCGTCGGCTTTGATCACGTGTTCGTACGTGAGTTTTTGGGAATCGCGAAGCAACTTGTCCAAATCGCCGTTCACGGGTTTGTATGAAATGTAAACCGTGGCTTTCATCTTCGGATAATGGATCTCGAAATTGCATCCGATTTTCTTCACCGTCGCGTCTCCGTTCACGTAAAATCCGTATGGGCAATCGCTTTCGAAAGTGCCGTATTTGGCTACAGGATAATCGAGTCGGAGCATGCTTTTTGGTTTTGGCAAAACGTCGTCCTTGCATCCGAAAATCGAAAACAGGATTCCAAAAACCAGTAAAAACGGCGTAAATCTCTTACTCATGCTCTAGTTGTGCTTTTATTTGCTTGATGCGTTTTCGGTCGACCGACTCAATCGTAAAACGGATGTTCGCGAAATTTATTTTCTGTCCTTTCTTGGGAAAATTGCCTAGAATCTCTAGTAAAAAACCCGCAAGCGTCTCGGCTTCACCTTTGTTCTGTTCGAATTCGGCTTCGTCCAAGTCGATTATTCTGTAAAAATCTTTGAGGTTGATCTTGCCTTCAAACAAGAACGTTTTGTCGTCGATTTGCGAATACGAAATGTTGTCGTCGTCGAATTCGTCCGAAATGTCGCCCACGATTTCCTCTATAACGTCTTCCAAGGTGACGATTCCCGAAGTGCCGCCATATTCGTCGACCACGACCGCCAAATGGTTTTTCATGCCTTGGAAATCTTTTAGCAAATTGTCGAGTTTCTTGTTTTCGGGGACGAAAAACGGCTCGCGCATCAACGTTTTCCAGTCAAAATCTTCTTTGCCGATGTGCGGAATCAAGTCCTTCACGAACAAAACGCCCACAATATGATCGATGTCATTCTCGTAAACCGGAATTCTCGAATAGCCTTTGTCGATGATTTCGGGCATGATTTCGAGATAGCTTTCGGTGATTTCCAAGGCAAAAATATCGATTCTCGGACTCATGACCTGACGCACTTCAGTATTTCCGAAAGACACGATTCCTTCGAGGATTTTTTGTTCCTGTTGCGTGGTTTCGTCAGATGAAGTCATTTCCAGGGCTTGCGAAAGCTGATCTACCGAAATATTTGTACGCTGTTTCGATCCGAGTCTGTTGTTCAAAAGGTTGGTCAACGATCGCAACGGAATCGAAATCGGCGTAAGTAAAGTATCGAGAAATGATAGAGGCGAGGCGATAAAAAGAGAAAAACGGACGCTGTTTCTATTGGCGTAAATCTTGGGCAAAACGTCTCCGAAAAGCAAAATGAAAAACGTCACCACGACAATTTCCACCAAAAACTTCAAACTCGTATTTGAGATGAAAGCGAAAACCGACGTTCCAATCGTGAAAAACAAAACGATCACAGACATATTCACGAAACTGTTCGTAACCAAAATCGTCGCGAGCAATTTCTTCGGACGTTGCAGCAAACGCGAAATGACCTTGGTTTTTTCCGCATCAGACTTCGAGGCATTTTCCAAATCCTGAGGCGAAAGCGAAAACAGCGCCACTTCGGCTGCAGAAACCAGAGCCGAACAGAAAAGCAAGAGAAAAATGACCGCAAAACCTACGGCAATACCAAGTTGTGTAGAGAGAAATTCGGGCTCGGGGTCCAAATTTTTAAAGTTTGGTTAAACTTAGAACGGGAGGTCGTTTTCGGGAAGGTCGCCTCGTTCGTAACTCGTGTTTTTGGGAGCGTTGCCTTGCGGCTGACGTGTCGCGTCGAGATCCTTTTTGACGTTCAGGAACGTAAATTCCGTCACTTGGATTTCTGTCGTGAACTTCGTCGTTCCGTCCTCGGCTTGCCATTGGCGCGATTTGATTCGGCCTTCGACGTAAATCTTATCTCCTTTTGAAAGATATTTCTCACAAATTTCGGCCGCTTTGTTGCGAACGACCAAATTGTGCCACTCGGTTGAGGTAATTTTCTCGTTCGTAGACTTGTTGATGTAAGTCTCGTTCGTGGCCAGCGGAAATCTGCCTATGCAGTTGCCTCCGTCGAAATAATGCATTTTTACTTCGTCGCCCAAATGGCCAATCAGCATGACTTTATTAAGTGTTCCGCTCATTTTGTATGGATTAGATTTTCAAATATAGTGTTTTTGTGCCTGAGTGGCCCAGAAACTCAGTGCCGTAGTTTTCAACTGTTGATAAAAAGATTTTTTGGGCGTTGCGCCGGCGGGTTTTAAAACGCAGTGGCAGTTTGCAGAAGCAGATTTTTTGGTATTTTACAAGTTTTCGGAGCCGTCGCCGGGCTGGTCGGCACTCGCTTTTTGCCCCGAAAATTCGCAGGAAACAGGAATAGCTCGGTTTGGCAAAAGAGCTTAGACAATGCCGCCATCCCTAACGCAATTCCGCGTCCGAAAACAAATCCCGATCTCCGAAATAACGCTCCATGAAGTTGTGCAAAACGATCGGAACCGGGAATTTCGCCATCTCGTCCAAAGAAATCCCGTGTTCCAGTTTGCCTTTGACATCGGCCTGCCAAAACGTTATAGACAAGTGCTGATGCGACAATTTGTGTACGATCGGCACAGAATTTATCCGCGAAAGCGACAGAATCTCGTTCGATACCGCATCCGAGACCATTGCCAAATCGGCCGGCGCATCGGTTTCAATCAAAGGGAATTCGTACAGATTTTGCCAAATTCCTTTGCCTTCGCGCTTGTTCAGAACCGTTTTCCCAATTTCGTCTTTATAAACCAGATAGTTGAAATAGCGATTCGTGATTTTCTGCTTTTTAAATTTCACGGGCAATTTGTCGACTTTGCCTTTTTGCAACGCCAAACAGGAGTCGTTCATCACGCAAATCGCGCAGTTTGGACTTTTCGGTACACATTGCAAAGCGCCGAATTCCATGATCGCCTGGTTGAAAATCGCCGGATTGTCTTTTGGCAACAATTCATAAGCCAATGCCGTGAACTCCTTTTTGGCTTTTGGCGAAGCGATGTCGGTTTCCACGTCGAAATAGCGCGACAAAACCCGGAACACGTTTCCGTCCACAACCGGAACCGCCTCGTTGTAGGAAAAAGATGCGATAGCAGCCGCGGTGTAATCTCCGACGCCTTTGAGTGTCAACAAGTCCCTATAGGTATCGGGAAAATTGCCTTTGTGCTCGCCCGCGACGATTTTCGCCGTGGCGTGCAGATTTCGCGCGCGCGAATAATATCCGAGGCCTTGCCAGAGTTTCAGGACTTGTTCTTCATCGGCTTTCGCCAAGTCGAATACGGTCGGAAAGGCTTCTGTGAAAGCGAAATAGTAAGGCATTCCTTGCGCAACTCGCGTTTGTTGCAGCATGATTTCAGAAAGCCAAATTTTATACGGATCGACGGTTTCCCGCCATGGTAAATCCCGTTTGTTTTGCAAGTACCAAGAAATAAGGCGTTTAGCGAAGTCTGTCATAGTGCGGGATAGCAGTCAAAAGTAATGTTTATGTTATTAAATTTTAATTAATTATGGTTGAATTATTGGTTTTTTGTTTCGTATATTTGCCGCTCAAAAAATATCACACAATTATTAAAACGCAAGAAAATGACGAAAGCAGATATCGTAGCGAAAATCTCTGAGAAGTTGGGTCTTGAAAAAGGCGACGTACAGGCAACTGTAGAATCTTTTATGGACGAAGTTAAAACTTCATTGGAAACGGGAGATAACGTATATTTGAGAGGTTTCGGAAGCTTTATCATCAAGACAAGAGCTGAAAAAACAGGAAGAAACATCTCTAAGAATACCACGATCAAGATTCCTGCTCACAACATTCCGGCATTCAAACCTGCAAAGGTGTTTGTTGAAGGCGTGAAAACCAACAACGAGCCAAAATAAACCGAATCATTAATTTACAAACAATCGCATTATGCCAAGTGGTAAGAAAAGAAAAAGACATAAGGTAGCGACGCACAAAAGAAAAAAACGTGCGAGAGCTAACCGCCACAAGAAGAAAAAGTAGTTCTTTAACTACTTTTTCTTTTTAGAACCAATCCGGACAGTCCGGGAAAGCGTTCTACAGAAACGTTCATTGAAATTGGATTCCGACGAAAGGAGCAAGAGACAAGACGGGCATTTGGCTTTGACCGATACTCGTACCATAGTTGCTTTGGCCGCGTGAATCCTTCGGGTAATTTATACCTGTTATTGTTTAATCCATCCCCTCAGAAAGTATTGGGTTTTGAGAATTGAGTATTGAGAAGCATCTCATTACTAACAACTCCTTGCTCGCAACTGACTGTTCGGATAAAAATTTACAAGGTGAATAAAGAATTAATCATCAGATCGAGTTCTGAAGCCGTAGATTTTGCCTTAACCAAAGATGGAAAACTAATCGAATTACACAGGGAAGAAGAGAAAAGCGACTTTCAGGTGGGCGATATTTTCATAGCGAAGATACGCAAACCGGTTGCCGGACTCAACGCAGCATTCGTAAACGTCGGTTTTGAGAAAGATGCATTTTTGCACTATCACGACCTCGGGCCGAATCTATCCTCCCAGTTGAAATTCCTCAAGCTTGTAAGCGCAGGTAAACTAAAAGAATCTTCACTCAAAAACTTTCAGTTCGAAAAAGAAATTGACAAGAACGGCGTCATCACCGACGTTTTGGGATCAAACCAATCCCTTTTGGTACAAGTCGTCAAGGAACCGATAAGCACAAAAGGCCCAAGGATAAGCTCAGAACTCTCCTTAGCCGGCCGATTCATCGTGCTCGTTCCATTCTCAGACCGCGTCTCCATCTCACAAAAGATCGAGTCCAAGGAAGAGAAAGACAGACTAAAACGCCTTGTCCAAGCCATTCGACCGAAAGGATTCGGCATTATCGTAAGAACGGTTGCCGAAGGGCAAAAAGTCGCCGAAATCGACAAAGACTTGCAGAACCTAATGACACGTTGGGCTGCAATGTGCAAAAAATTACCAACTGCCCATCATCCGTCTAAAGTACTTGGAGAACTCAACCGAGCTTCTTCCATTTTGAGAGACGTCTTCAACGATACGTTTACGGGTATCGTAGTCGATGACGAGGAGTTGTTTTACAACATTAAGGAGTATCTGAGTGAGATAGCTCCAACCAAACAGAACATCGTAAAACTTTATCAGTCGAGAGATACGCCACTTTTTGAGAGATACCACATCGAAAGACAAATCAAGACGTCTTTTGGCAAAACGGTCTCCATGAGTCGAGGCGCCTATCTGATCATTGAGCACACCGAAGCCCTTCACGTGATCGACGTGAATTCTGGCAACCGCTCGAACAAGGCTACCAACCAGGAAGCCACGGCCCTCGAAGTCAACATGATCGCCGCAACTGAAATCGCACGACAATTGCGTCTGCGAGACATGGGCGGAATCATCGTAATCGACTTCATCGACATGACAAATCCAGACAACCGCAAGGTACTTTTTGACCATTTGCGTCAAGAAATGTCCGACGATAAAGCCAAACACAAAATCCTGCCACCTAGTAAGTTCGGACTCGTACAGATAACCCGACAAAGAGTTAGGCCGGAGGTAAAAATCAAGACAGCCGAAGAAGATCCGAACAATGTCAACGCTGAAATTCAGGCACCAATCCTGATCGTCGACAGAATCGCTTCTGACCTGGAAAGAATTTCAAAAACCCACAGCAAGGTCGTTTTAAGTACGCATCCGTTTGTGGCTGCTTACCTCAGTAAAGGTTTTCCATCAGTGCGCTCGAAGTGGTTCTTTGAGCACAAAAAATGGGTGAAGATCATACCGCGTGACGCTTACACGTTCCTCGAATACCATTTCTTCGACAAAGAAGGAGTCGAAATCGAGTAAAAATTAACCGCTTTTCGAAAGACTGGCGGTTTTTTTATGTCTTGTTTCCAGCGATTTTAGGAGCTGATTCCCGCTCTTCGCTTTTAGCTTTCTTGAAAAAATCCGGGTTTGCAACGCTTGCAACGAGCTTCCTTCGGTCGCTGTCGCAAACGAGCAAACCCAGTTTTTTTTCTGCAAAAGGCTAACCGCTGCGATCGGGGCTAGATTTTTGCCGCCGGGAAATTCTTTCGGTCAAAAATTATTCTGCTCACCGGAAAATGCAAATCGGGTACCGACGAAATTTCGAGATTCCTATCTTCTCCCCGCGGACTAACTTTTAACATTTTCTACAGAAAATCTGTAATGAAGTCTGCGCGCCAACTCCGAACTTTGAAGACCTAACAGACTTGTAAGTCTGTTAGGTCTTCAAGACCACTCAATCGATGTGTTTCTGATGTGCTGAAAAACCAAAAAATAATCCGGAAAAAACAAAGAAAGTAACAGAAAATATCGAAAGTCAGCTTTCCAAAAATAAATCCGCGTCCAAAGAAATCCGCATCAAAAAAAAATCCCGACTAAATCGGGATCTCTAATAAATCGCTATCTCAAATTTTTACTCAACAAGCAACTTCTTGACGACCGAACCTCTCTCCGAAGCTATTCCAACAAAATAAAGTCCGGATGTCAATCCGGAAATATCGACAGAAGCCTCGTCCGAGACAAGCGAAAGCCGTTTCGACAAGACGCGAACGCCGCGCACATCGGTAATCTCCAAATCGATGCGACTCACATCGGCAGCACGAATCACAAAAGAACCCTTCGCCGGATTCGGGTAAAGCGTGAAAATGTCCAAACGCGGCTCTGCAATTCCAAGTTGCGTGACGGTCGTGTTGGCGAAATTGGTGACGATCGGCGGGTTCGTATCGAAGAAAATCGACGCTTGGTTCTGTATGACATTTCCAACGGCAATCGACGATATTGGCTTGACCTCATAAACGACATAGCCGTGGCTCGCAGGTTCGCTCGCTTGCTGAGACGGCAAATCGATGTTTGGGAAAGTGAACGTCAAATTACTTCCGCTTCTTTCCGTAAAGTAAGTGTGGCTCGCGGCAATCGGTCTGAAAGTCGATGCGTCGAGATAACTTGGCAATGCGTTTTCGATCCTGATGTTAAGCGCTTCGGCCGTTCCGGTATTTTGGAATCGTACGACATAATGCAAATAACCTTGCGCTTGAGTCGGGGAAATCGTCGCGCCTTCCAAGCAAGTGATGTCGTTCGGATCGTAAGAATTCACGACGACCTGACTGATCGAAGTCGCATTATTCAAAGTATTTTGGTCGCCCGAAAGTGTCGCGTTCGCAGAAAAAACCAAAACGTCTCCGGCAACAGTCGTTGTCGGAACAGTGAAACTCGCTTCTACGTAAAGACTTTGGTGAGCCGCCAGACTGTAATTGAAAGTAAGCGTTCCCGATGTATTTGAGGTCGGACTTGTCGTGGCTGAAACAAAAGTCAGCTTCGAAGCGTCGTATGTCAGAGTCGCCGTTCCGGAAGCCGCTGTGTTTCCGTTATTGAAAACTCTCAAGCGAACCGGAGTCGTGATCGCAGGCCTGAACGTGCCAAGCGACCAAAGATAAGTCGCCACGTCGTTAAAGGCGTTTTCCTGCACGCAAAAGTCGGCGGTAGCCTGATTGTTCGAAAAGATGTTCAAACCGATCGACGTCGGGTTCAGGACCGTCATATAAGACTGCGTCGGCAAAGGCGCGACCGTGTTTATGCCAACCGGAACGTTCGCGAACATATAATTGCCCGAAGCGTTCGTGTAAGCAAACTTTTCCTCAGAGCCGAAAGTCTTTTTTACCGGACAATTCTGCAAGCCGGGATTCGTATCGTTACAGGTTGTGCCATCTTGGCTAATGTGGACCGTTCCAAAGATACTGTTTGGCGTACAGGCGATAAAACTCAAAGTCAACGGTTCGATGTTCGTGCACGCAAAACTTTGCATATTCGCCCAAACGACTTCGCCTTCAACGCCTTGGTAAGCCGTCGGATTTTCTATCGGATTCGTCATGTTCTGCGCATCTGCCTGAGTGTGGAAAAACATCGCCGGCGTGTAAGCCAGCGTCAAATCGAACGTCTCGTTCCCGGCGCAGTTCAACAACGTCTGAAGCATCAAAGTGGGCGGCAGGTCGAGGACCACGAAAAACGAAGATTCAACCGAACATTGGGCATTTCCCGCATACCAATAAAAAGTCTGGAAGCCGTTCACTTGCCAAAATTCCAACATCGTTCCGGGCGCGTATTGCGTTCCGAGTCCGCCGGGTTCTGTGTAAAAAGCACCGACGTCCACGAGCGGCAATTGTGTCACCATGCACTCGATTTGATTAGGAAAAGTGTAGTCAAGCGTCGGTAGATTCCAAACGACCTTAAATTCAGAAATGGCAAAAGCGCCATTGGAATTTTGGCTGACACGCGCATAAATCGTCACAATTTGGGTTCCCGAATAGCTCAAAGCGCCAGGAATCGCGGCAATTCCAGAAACGGCGTTGGCCTGTGACAAATGGTAAGTCACGGTGAACTGACCCGGATTTTGGTTGCCCAAAACAAAAGGTGTTTGCGTCGAAAGAGCGGCAGCCGACTGATCGCAAATGAAAACGCCTGGCGCGGTGTAAGCGGTTTGGGCATTCGAAACGACAAAACAGATCACGGCTGCGATCGAAAGTAAAATTTGCTTCATGGGTAAAGATGTTTTCCCAAATGTAAATTGTCCGAAGAAGAAAATCATTCTGTCATTGACGAGATTACAGTTTTTGCCGAGAATTCGTCGGTTTCCAAAAAAAATCCCGATTGTGTGTCGGGATTTTCTTATGATTCTGATTTGCTATCGGATGATCAATTTCCTGATGGCCGATCCTTTTTCCGAAGCCATCCTGACAAAATAAAGTCCTGAAGTCAATCCAGAGATGTCAACCGAAACTTCGTCCTGGACGAGCGAAAGCTTCTTGGCGAAAACCGTCGCGCCTCGAACATCGGCAATTTCCATATCGATTTCGGACACATTTTGCGCCTTCACGGAAAAACGTCCCGAAGCCGGATTCGGATAAACCACAAAAGCATTCGCGGAATTTTCAGGCGTCGAGAGCAATTGGATTGTTGTCAAAGCTGTGTTGGTCACGACCGCCGCATTGAAATCGAAATAGATTTCGGCCGTGTTTTCGATCGTATCGCCAATTTGAGCGCCCGCGATCGGTTTAATTTCGTACACGATGTAGCCGTTGCTTCCGGCTTCGTCGTCTTGCTCGGCCGGCAAGTTGATGTTGTTGAACGTAAACGAAACTTGATTGCCGTTTCGGTTTGCGAGATAATTGTGGCTGGACGCGATTGGCCGGAAAGTGCTCCAATCGAGCAAGTTCGAAAGTTGATTTTCGATGCGGACGATTTGAGCAGCAGCCGTTCCCATATTCTGGAATCGTATCGTGTAATGCAGATAACCATCGGCTTGGTCAGGCGTAATCAAATCGCCTTCGTGGCAAGTGATGTCGTTCGGATCGTAAGAATTCACGATCGTTTGAAAAAGCCCACTTGTGTTGTTCGTCAGATTCGTATCGTTAGCAACACTTACAGTCGCCGTAAAGTTCAAAATGTCTCCCATTTGTGCAGTTGGAGGCGTGGACACGACAAAATTGACAGGAATGGTCGTCAATCCAAAAGCCGGAACATTGCTGAAATTGAAAGTAAGCGAACCGGCGCTTTGAGCTGTCGGACTTGGAGTGCTTCCGGAAAAATCCAGCAAATTCTCATCATAGGTCAAAGTTAAGCTTCCAGAGGAAGGCAAAGCATTGTGGTTTTCGACAATCAATGCATAATAGGCCGCAAATCCTGGAATCGCCGCGCTTTCCGATGTGATTACGACTCCGGTGTCAACCGTATTTTGCGCGTCCGCGACACAAAAATCGGCGGTGAAATTTTGGTTGTTGCCCGTGACTTGAAACTCTTGGGAATCGGTTGTCAAAGTTGCTCCGTTCGGCAAACTCGATTGGACGACGTAAACGTAATTCGATCCGGCATAAACATCAGCGAACTCAAATTCGCCCTGAGTGTTCGTGTAGGCGTAAATTGCTGTGTTTGCGTTCAGGCAAGCGATCTCGATTCCCGAGAGATTTGCATCCGAGGCATCGCAACCATTTCCATCGGCATCAAAACTGACTGTTCCCGAAATACTCGAATTTGTGCAACTCATGCCTTTCAGGACGATCAATTCTATGGAAAAACAGCCCGTTTCGAGATTCTCGATTCTTGCGTAAGCCACGATCTGGTAATCGATAACGGTTGTGAAAATTGTCGGAAGTTGCTGGCTTTGCGCCAAAGCGTCGGCCATCGTCAAATAGATCGACGTAATTACATTGGCGTTGTTTGCAGAAATCGATGTGTAGAAATCAGTGAAGTCGAAAGTTACCGAATTTCCTGTTTTGCAAGCTTCCACAACGTTATTCTGTAGAGCGATGTCGCCAATCGTGATTGTCATCGGACTGACGCCTCCGCAATTTCCTCCCGAAACGTAAATTGTCTTTGTTTCGTAGATGATCGTTCCTGCCGCGATCGGCGCCGCGCCTTGAAAATATTGGTATTGCCATCCAATCGGCAAAATGGGAAGTTCGTACGGCGCACAACTCGAAACGTCTTGCACGTTAAAATCGGAATTTTCAATAATGGTTATCGTGAAGGACGATTCGTCGGAACAATTTCCATTTTGGGCGTGAATATAAAGTGTCGTCGTCTCGGTAATTGCCGTGCCTGCCGATACTACATTTCCCAAACCATCCGGAAGCATAAAATAGTTGGCGTTCGAAGACAAAGCCGGCAGTATGTAATTGTCACAAACCACCACATCTGGCATTTGAGGCGCGACCGGCGTGGCGATTATAGTTACCAGGAAAGACTCTTCGCTTGGACAATCGTTTCCGGGCGCATAAATCCAAACCGTTTGGGAAGCCGTGATAAGATTTCCAAGCGGAATCGGTTGTCCTTGGCCGCCGGGTTGCGAGTAATAAGCTCCAGACGGAAGCGCCGGCAAAGCATAGTAATCACAGGCAATTACGTCCGGCATAGGCGTGAGCAGCGTTCCGGTAATATGAAGTTGGAACGATGTCGTGTCGAATTGACCTGTGTTGATCGTGGTGACGCGAACCCAAATCGTCTGTGCGTCTGTGGCGGTGAATGCCGATGGATTCGCGATCGGATTCATGCCGGAATTAGCATCGGCTTGGGTGAAATGCCATTGAACCGAATAGACATTTGGCGAAAGACCATTGAGTGTAATCGCGGCCGTTGGCGTCAAATCGAAGGTGTCGCTTCCGCATTGCGTCAAATCCGGAACTGGATTGGCGACGGCTTGTCCTGAAACAGAAAGGGTTACAAGAAGTCCGAAAAACAAAAAGAGTAGATTTTTTGCCATAAGATTCATTTTTACCAAATGTAGCAAAACGTCACTCGCGTACCACTTCCAACTTACGATTCACCTCGTTTCCTCGAGAATCCGTCACGGTTATGTAATGGATTCCCGAAGTCGCATCGAGTTGGAGTTCGTGGAAATGCTCGGTTTGGCCTTTGAAAACGTCGTCCACATACCAAAAAAGTTTGGCTTTTGGATCAGAATGTGCGATTTTGAGGATGACAGGCTGGATTTTTCCGCTAAAGTCTTTTGTCAGATAGACCTTGGAATTGTAATTCTTCGGATAAATGAAATCCATCGCGCCTTTCTCGGAATTCTCACAGTCGTCGCGATAAGGCGGAAGCGGCGCATAATCGATGTGATGGCTTTTGTAATACCATTCCATGACCGGCGGAAGCACGAACCATTTCCTGTTAATGATTTTCGAAACGTCCTCGCAACTCGAATTCACGCGGAATTTTTCCGAAGCATCCAAATGCACCAATTTGTGAAACGGACAAGCTTTCGTGTTTTTGCCACGAATCGGAACCAATTGCGACATTTTCGGACAATCGTCTTGTGCCAGATAACCGCTTTTCGTACAAATCTCGACTTCTTCCAGATCGTTCAAAGGCTTGTCGAACCAACGCTTTCGCGGAAGCAGATTGAACACGTCGAACAAAATCGGGGCAGCATAATTGACTCCGGTCAACTCCGGACGGCCTTCTCCAGAAGCATTTCCGACCCAAATCCCGACGACATAACCCGAATTCGTCCCGATTGCCCAAGCGTCGCGGTTACCGAAACTCGTTCCGGTTTTCCAGGCGATTTCCATAGAAGAATCGTAAAACTTCCAGGCTTCGTCGCCTTCCGGACGATTGACTTCCTTCATCGCGTTGTAAGTCAGGTAAATAGAACCCGCGCCGATTATGGTTTTTTGGAAAGTTTCTCGTCCGAAATCCTGTTTTTGGCCGGCAAGATAATTGAGTTCGGAAAACTCTTTGGCGCGATATTTCGCCTGGCTCGACGTAAAATGGTTCAAGGTCGAGGTCAGGTTGGAATACGTTCGGCACAAATCCCACAAATTCGATTCGGCACCGCCCAAAATCAAAGACAATCCGTAGTGATCCGGACGAAATGTAAGATCCTTGAGGTTGTACTTTTTGAGCGTTTCATAAAATTTGTTCACACCGTGTTCCTGCAACATCAAAACCGCAGGAATGTTCAGCGATCGGGCGAGCGCGCGTTGTGCAGGAACGGCTCCGTCGTATGTCATGTCGAAATTTTGAGGAGCGAATCCGGAAATCTGCACGGGAACGTCGGCAACCAAAGTGTTCGGCAAAATTTCGCCTTCGTCCAACATACTCGCGTACAACAACGGTTTTAAAACACTTCCCGTACTTCGCGGCGCCGGAATGATGTCCACATCTTTGTCGTGATCGGCATCTGTCGGGGCATTTCCGACATAAGAAATCACGTTTCTAGTTTTTACGTCAATCACCAAAATCGCCAAATTGTGAACCTCGTTTTGGCGATATTGGTTGTAATAATTTCTCGCAATCTGGTTCACGCGCTCCTGAAGGTCAAGATCGATCGTGGTCTTTACGCGTTTCCCTTTGTCTTTCTTGGAAATCCTGTCAAGCAGATGCGGCGCGGTTTGAGGCAAGTCGAAAGGTTTCTGCGGAAGCGGTTCGGTCAAAGCCAGATCGTAAGTCATTTGGTCGATGACCTGGTTTTGAAACAATTTTTTGAGCAACGCATCTCGTTTCCTACGCAGATTTTCCTGGTTTTTTCCCGGATAAATCAAGCTCGGAGCATTCGGCAAAACGGCCAAAGTCGCGCTTTCTGCCCATGAAAGCTGATGCGCGGGAATTCCGAAATAGCGCCAGGAAGCCATGTCAAGTCCTACGACGTTTCCGCCAAAAGGTGCATGATCGGCATACAATTCGAGAATTTTGTCCTTGGAGTGACGCAATTCCAGTCGCGTCGCCAATATAACTTCGATGATTTTCTCCGAATACGAGCGCGATTTGTTTTTTCGCGAAAGTCGGATCACTTGCTGCGTGATCGTACTTCCGCCGCGACGGACTTTTCCGGCCTTGCGATTCTGGACAAAAGCGTTCCACATCGAAACGGGATTGAATCCGGGATGGCGATAGAAATTCTCGTCCTCGAAATAGACGATGCACTTTTGGAATTTCTCGGGCACGGAATCAGATGCCGGAAAACGCCATTGTCCGTCGTCAGCGATTTTGGCTCCCAGAAGTTGTCCGTCCTGGCTTTCGATTACTGTTGAAAACGGTTCCGAGAACAACGTCCGCGGAAGCGAAAAATAGTATGCGACCAAAATCAAAAACGCGACCGCCGACTTGATGCGATTCCGCTTGACGGCCAGCCAGATTCTTCTAAAAACAGCCTTGATCTTGTTCACTTGAATTGGAAATTTTCGTCAAAAATGTGATCGACGATATAATGGTCTCTTTTGTCTTTCGGCTTATAGATATACTTGCATTTCACTGTCAAAGTATCGGAACCGACAGCTCTTTCGGAATAAATCAGCCAATTTTTGTCGCTGTTTTCAGGATTTACCGGCGAAATCGTAACGTCTCTAACGGGAAGTAATTTCTCGTTTTTCCACTCGTAAAGTGTCTGTGAGAAATCAGCGTAATAACTGCCTTCGTAAATGTAGTGCAGTTTTTGGTTTGGCGCGGCTTCATAACGTCCGAACATAAAGCCTGCGAGATGTATTTTCGCGGATTTTCTTGAAGCGTAATAGATGCAGATTCCCGTGTTCCCGTTCATGTTTGGATGTGTTTCCAAAATGATTTCGTTGTTTCCGTCACTGTCCAAGTCCTCAAAATGCAGCAAATTGATGTTGTCGATTTTCATTTTTTCTCGTCCTATATTGTTCCAGTTCTGATGTTCGAACCTGTAAAACGAAATCATGCTATCCTTGAACGTAAAATGCACCGCGTAAGGCGTTTTGCCGTCCACAAACCGTCCGATCGCCAAATGCTGTATCGTGTCGAATTCCTCAATCGCCCCGAATGGGCGAAAAATAGTGTCTTTGGACTCGAATTCTTTCAATTTCGGAAGATATGATTTCAGGATTGTCGCAATCGTATCTTCCGGTATTTGCGGATTTTCTACCGATTTTGGCGGATTGGAACAAGCGTTCAGAAGAAAAAACAATGTCACAGACGCCGCGAATCTGAGGAAAATCGAATTTAACTTACGGACGGAAGTTTCCCGCTTTTGCGGTCGCATCCCGACGTGTTTGGGAACTTTGTGCACGACCATATTTTTTCGCGTGACTGGACTTTCGTTCATTGTTCGTTTGAGGTTTTCAAAATGAAAATCGTCTATTCGCATTCGCCTAAAATGTTCGCGGAAAAGGCTTCCGGATCGGCCATACATTTTGTTGATCGCTTTGCAATAGGCGTTGAAAAAGTTCGAAAACGGTTGGTGCAACCGGTCTTGATATTTGAGCGGAATTTCAGAATTGTCTTTGAACGTAATCAGCAGTTCGAATTCGTTCGAGAAAAACCGAAAGGCGTGGAGCGTCGCAATTTGCCCGACGTGTTTCTCGAAAAGCGCCAGAAAATAACTGTAGTTTCTCTGTTCCAAAAACAAAGTCTCGAAGTTATTCCCTGAATTTTTAATCAAATAATGATTGGCAGGCACAAACGGCTCTTTTTTCATGGCGTGTAAAATTTTGGTTGGCGGATATCTTTTGGTTTGGCTTTCGGAATTGTCTAAAATTACTGAGATCTGAATCTCGTCTTGGTTTTTTTGGATTTTCTTTTTTGGGTGTGGGGATTTTTATTTGGACTTTTTCTTTGGGTTGCTGATTTCTTGGGAGATTTTTGAGGTTGCTGCTATTTATGGTTCTTTTTTTTTAGACGAATTTCGTAGCTTGTAAGACCTAACAGATTTATAAATCTGTTAGGTCTTACAAAAGACCTTCAAAAAATCAAATTCCAATTACAGATTTTCTGTAAAAAATGTTAATTAACACGTCCAAAATCCAGTCGCCAAAACCAAAAAAACTACAAATCAAGTCCAAATGACTCACGGTGGTAATGCAAAATCCTACATCGGAGATAACGAAAATCAATCCAAGATTTAATCGAAACAATCTGTCAAAAGCCTTTCCAACCGCGCCATCTGTTTCGCCGAATATTCCTCAAAACCTTTCGGGTCAAAAAACTATTTTACGATCGGTTTCCTCGCCAGCGTCTCGCGCAAATTCCGAAAACCGCGATTTGTCTTTCGCCGATGCGCTTCACATGACTTGTTTCACATCGATTTTTGATCGGACAGGATTCAAGTGAAACACGGCTTTTCCATTAAGCAACTTGAACCTGACTTCGGTTTCAAAAGGTCCCGCGTCACTTTTCGGATCGGTTTTCCGAATGGCTTTCGATGCCAGTGTCGGCGAGAGAAAATAGCTGTTTCCGCACCACGGAAAAGTCCAATATTCAATCGGTTTCCATTGGCCGTTTTCGTCTTTGGCTTCCCCGATCAGAACCAAATGCCAATCTTCTTTGGCGATTTGCAGGCTGTCTTTTAGACTTATTCGAAGATAATCGAGAAATTCGCTTGGCCTGTCAAGTCCGCGTAGACCCCGATTTTTGTGTTATTTTGCGTCGAATTTTGCCGAAAATTCCGCATCGGACATAAAATACCAATCGATTTTGTTGCCGTTGCCTGGAATTTCCGGACTCGATGCATTTGCCTAAATATGCAGTAATGCAATGAGTATCGTTTCAAAATTCGTCTTTAATCAACGCACGACTTCTACCCACATTCCTTTGTTGCGAGCCAGAAAATCGTTGTCGTACATCGCCTCACATTGCAATCCGGGCAAATAGTAAGTGCCCAAATAAGAAGCGTTCACGAGCATGCTGAACTTCTTGCTTTCGCCTGCGCGGATGCCGAAATAATAGTTGGCCCGATCGTCGCGAATGTCGATGTAGTCGGCGGTGTTTTGCGTCGCGTCGCCATAATCGGTGTAGCGCGTGTTCACAATCTCAAATCCCGACGGCAAGATCTGCGTCAGCGCCAGATTGCTCACGTATTCGTTTTTGAGGTTCGTGACCCAAATCTCGGCGATGAATTCCGTGCCTTGCTTTATTTTGGCGACGTTCACGATATTTCCTTTCCGATCTTTGAAAATGGTCGTGACCTTGAGATTGCGTTGTTCTGCCAATTCCTGTCCTACAGGTAAAATCCCGCTGTTCAAAACCCGAACATAAACCGTATTGTTTTTCAGATTTTTGAGCGTGACCGAATTCTTGCCAGGTTTGGCAACCAAATTGCGTCCGGCGAACGATTTTGCCGTTTTCACCGAAACCTCTTTCCCGTTTTCCGAATAAGCGACCTCGAGTCCGCCGCCGCCGTTTGAAGCCGCGAACTGACTCATCGCATACAAGGCGTAGGCGGTCGTTTGCGTGCTCATCCATTGGCTGGACGACATGTCTTTTGCGAGTTTGTTCGCGGTCGTGAACGCAAGTTTCTTCTGTCCGAGCAAAACCAAAGTTTCCAATGCCATCGCGCGGTTTCTGTCGGCCGATCCGTAGGAATAGAAATAGTAACGCTCGTCGAATTCATCCACTTTCGATTTGGCGAGCAAGGCCAATCCCGCGGCGTTTTGTTTCGCGATCGCGTATGCCGAGGCGAGTCTGAGTTTGCTTTCGTTCGAAATTCCGGCGGTTTCACGCAATCTGTTCATCGACGCCAAATCGGATGAACCGGCCAAAGCCAATGTGTAAAGGCGATAAGCTTGTGCAAGATCGTTTCCGTATTGCGGCTCGAAACGCCAGTTTTTGGCTGTCCGTTGCTGATACGACAACCATTTTTGCTTGAATCCGACAGGTAAAACATAGCCTTTTTTCTCGGCTTCGATCATAAAATGTCCGGCGTAAGACGTTCCCCAATCGTCGGCATAAGTCATTCCCGGCCAATAGACGATTCCGCCAGAAGCGAGTTGGAAAGTGTTCAGACGTTGAATTCCGGCCTGTACATTTCGTTGGATGCTTTGTTTCCGACTCGTCTCAATATCCATGATGTCGGCCAGATAAAGTTGAGGGAAAACGGCCGAAGTTGTCTGTTCGACGCATCCGTGAGGGTAATCGATCAGGTATTTCAGACGTCGGTTCAAATCGATGGTCGGAACCGAGGAAACTTCTAGCGCGGCCTTGATGCTCGAACGTTCGCCAAAGCTGTTCCAGGCGATGGTTTTCGTGCTGTTCGGCTCCAGAATGATATCGGAATAAGTGTTCGTGACAGGATTCGGATTCATCACATCGATCTCGACCTCATACGTCGATTTTTCGTTGCCCGATGTCGCGATCACTTCGACTTTTCCGATGCCCGTCGCGCTGTTGACGGCCAACGAGAAATACGCCATTTTTTCATCTGGACGTTCAAAAGTCACGGTTTGCGCGGCATTTCCGACGACTCTGATGTTGTTGCTTGTCTTGATCTGGACTTTTACGTTCTTGATATTTTCCTTCATCGAGAAAATCGTCACGGGAAGCGTCACTTTTTCAGCTGGCGTGATCTTGCGCGGAAGCGAGGCCAAAACCATTAAAGGACTGCGAACCGGAGTCGTCTTTTCGACCGATCCGTAAGCGTTCGTATTGGCATTCGCCGCCACAACCATCGTCCGAACCGAACCGATGTAGCGCGGCAATGTGATCTTGTGCGATTTGGTCTCGCCCGACTCGAGTTTGAACGGTCCGAGATACATGACGACCGGCTTGAACCTGTTCGCCTTTTTGGCTTTTCCGCCTCCGAGCGCCGCATCGCCACCAATCCCGAAAACCTGGTTGATCTTTCCGCCGTAAGCGCCAATCACGTCGTCGTAAATGTCCCAAGTTCTTACACCCAAAGCTTCTTTTACGTAGAATGAATCCCAGGCGTTCGGTGTTTTGAAACGCGTCAGATCGAGCAAACCTTCGTCTACGACCGCGATCGTGTAAGACATGGCGCGTCCGTTTTTCTCGCTGACTTGCAAAGTTGTAGTTTGCGCCGGTTTGAGTTCTGACGGCATGACGAGTTGTGGCTCGAGAATCGTGTTTTTGTCGACAACTTCTATCGGAACGACTCCGTAAAGTCGAATAGGCGAATCGTTTTTCGTATTGGCGTGCGGTTGCAAAAGCGTGATGTTCACGTAGACGTTTGGCGCCATTACGGATTCTATCGGCAATTCGACCTGTGTTTCGCCTTTTTGGGTTTTCGCCCACATCGTTTTAAGTACTTTCGTTCCGTTTTCTATTGAGATCAAAGCGCGTCCGCCTTCGCTCGACGGAAAGAAAATCTTGGCTTTTTCTCCTACGGCATATTTCTTTTTGTCGGTGGAAAACATTAGGATCGACGCGGCATTTCCGTCCATTTGGCGTGTTCTTCCTGACCACGACGGCCAATCGATGAACACGGTTTGCGCTGCCGAATGTCCGCCATAAACATCAGAAACCCGAATCAGGTAGCGACCCCAATCGTCTTGGGCGACGTTGAGATTGATACTTGCTTTTCCCGTAGAATTTGTCGCGACTTTGAACTCTTTGTAAGGCGTGACGGACGTTCCCGAACTATAGCGCGAAAGGTTGTCCGAAGATGCGTCCCACCACCAACGCGATTCGAGTCTGTAGACTTTTACGTCCAAAGTGGTATTCGACGAAGGTTTTCCGTTTTCGTTTACCGAAACCAGGTCGAAGCGATTCGGCTTTCCGGTTTCGAGCATTCCGTAGCGATTGCCTTCCGGCGTGGCGATTCCGACGTAATTCTGATAAGGCGAATAATCGACGGCACTTACATCTGTGCTCACGTCGCCACCGGCTTCGTAGACTTTTGTGATGAATGCCGCGCGCAACATTCCCGGTGCCTGATAGCTCAAATTCGGATTGATCTTGTAAGTCGCATTTCCGTTTTCGTCGACTTTTCCGGAGAACAAATTGATTTCCTCGTCGTAAAAATGCCGCGTCGGATCGTCAAAATCGTATTTGTCGAAATCTTTGAAAGACGTCGGTTGTTGGGAAATCTTCATCTGGACTTCGGTTTTGAGATCTTTCGCGATCGCGCCGTGAAGCCAGGTCGCCTGGATCGTGTTGGTGTTTTCGCGCGAAGCCGACAGGAAAGTGCCGTTGAAACTGTTCTTGATCTTGAGTCGGTTTGGCTTGATGGTTTCGACCTTGAGATTTTTGTAGAATTTCGCGCCTCCGACTGAAACGATCGCTTCCCAACTTCCGGTTGGCGCGTCCACAGCCGTCGGAACGATGAATTTGTAGTGATTCAGATGGTTGACCGATTGCACACTTTGGAAGGTGACTTTCCCGCGAGCATCGGTAACCTTGATTTTCACCGGATGGTTTTCGGGCAATTTGTTGGCGTTGTCATTCAAGATAAACGACAGATAAATATTGTCACCCGGACGCCAAACGCCGCGTTCTCCGTAAATGAAACCTTTGAGGCCTTTTTGCAACGTCTCGCCCGAAACGTCAAAGTTGCTCACGGAAAGCGACAATTCGTCGTCGAGCTTGAGGTAAGTCGTCTGATTTTCTTTTGAAACGATCGCGAAATAGGCGAATTTGTTGGGTTTGAACGTGACGGTTCCGTCGGTTCCGGTCGCTCCGGATGCAATTTTTTGCTGTTGGTAATTATACAGATCGACTTTTGCGCCCATGATTGGTTCGGTCGTCAAAATATTGTTTACCGCAAGCACGTACGATTTGTCGAGGCCGCGTTTTGCGATGACTCCGATGTCTGAAGCCAGCAAATTCGTGGCCGTTCTGCTTCGGTAGTAATAATAGTCGGAACAAGCATCGGCATCTGATTGCCAATCGTAATCTTCCTCATAATAGTAGTCGTCGTACGAGTTTCCGCTGTAATTCACGTCATCCTCGTTTTCTTCGTCCTCTTCCGAATTTTCATCCGTAAAAAGTCCGGCGCATTTGTAAAGCGAATATTTCTTTTTAAAACTGAATTCCACGCGATAGATTGCGCCCGGTTCGACACTGATGATTTTCGACAGATCGAGTGCGTAAGAATTCCATTTATGGTAATTCAGGATCGTATTTTGCTTGAGCGTAATCGTCTTTTTGGCGATTGGTTGGGCAACTTGTTTCAGGTTTCTCGAGCCGTTGAGCTTGTTGTCCTGAAGAAATTGCATGATGTTATTTTTGTAAATTTTGTAGATTTTGACGTCGACCTGTTTCAGGCTCGCAGCCTCGAAATTCAATTTCAGATTCGTCGAACTCGGAAGCAATGTGCCGCTTTTCACGAGTCTCACCGCGGGTTTTATCTGATCGAAAAGCAATTTTTGAGAATAACTTTTCTTCATTTTCATGCCGTCGCTGTTGCGGATGCCTTCAAAAACCTCGACGAGTTTCTCAAGACTGTCAGACTGTGGCGTCGAGCCGTAATCGTATTCATTCGCCGGAGCAGCGGTTTGCACATTTTCGAAGAACACTTTCAGAACGTTTCCTTGGGTCGTAAACCTGATATTTTGCGTGTTTTGGATGGAAACCAAGCCCGCAAAATCCTGGTCTTTGTCCAAAGGATCGGAAAAATTGATGTTGAGCGATTGGTTGTTTTCATCTCCGACCTCAATCGTGAGCACCTTGAAATTGTTCTTGCCAGAAATCGGATAAGTCAGCGTGCCTTTTCTTTCGATGTCAAGCGCGTCTCCGTCCCACGAAATCTCGATTTGACCGTCGTCTTCCGGACGCGCGATGCTGTCGACCACGAACTTGAATTCGGTTGAAGTGCTTTTGTTTTTGTCGAATTTCACCTTGAGAGGTTTTCCGTTCTGACGTGCGGTCACGAGCTTTTGTGCATCGGCGAAAGCCAAACCGTCGGCAGATTTCAAGGTTGCATTCAAGTACTGGAAGTCTTTCGAATACGACTGCAAATCATCGGCGTTGACCACAAAATCCTGCTTGATCGTCTTGACCGTGAACTTGAATTCCGACTGTTCTTTGGGTGTTTTGATAATCTCGCCAAGCTTGAATTTGATGTGATAGACCGTGTTCGGATCAAGTTTTTCCTTCGGAACGAAAGCAATCGTGTTGGGCGAAAGTGCGGTGACTTTTCCCGAAACCGATGGGGAAATGTCGAACAAATCTGTATCGAGTTCATCGCCCGCAGTCCATTCTTTTTTGGAGAAGGCGAGTTGGACGCGAACGTCAGAGCTCACGGATACGATTCCCGAGGTATAACCCGAGACGAATTCCTTGAAAAGTTCTGGATTGGAGTTGAAATCTTCGGCAGATTTTTTGGAGCAGGAGCACGCGACGAGGAGCGCGCACAGGAAACCGAGGAATTTTCCGGCTTTCATGGTGTTTTGAGGAGTTAGGTTGTTGTATTTTATTGGTTTAGGCAACTATCGGCATAACACAAAAGCAATCCGTTTTATTATCTTAAAGTACGGATATTTTTTCCAACGTTTTCGGAATTTTTATAACGGCCTTCATTTACGGCGTTCGCGGAAGAATCTCAGCATCAGATCGGCACATTCGTTTGCCATTACGCCTTGTACTACTTGGGTTTTCGGATGTAGTTTCGTGCCCATTGTCATAAATCCGCGTTGGTCGTCTCGCGCACCAAATACGATTTTTGTTATTTGGCTCCAATACAACGCGCCTGCGCACATTTGGCAAGGTTCCAAAGTGACGTATAGCGTGCAGTCTTTGAGGTATTTTCCGCCCAAGAAGTTTGCAGCGGACGTTATCGCCTGCATTTCGGCGTGAGCGGTCACATCGTTCAGTAGTTCAGTGAGATTGTGGGTTCGCGCGATTACTCGATCGTTCACTACAATTACCGCACCGACTGGAATTTCGCCTTTTTCAAAAGCGAGTTCAGCTTCTTGGTAGGCTTTTTTCATGTAGTAGTCGTCGGTGAAGATGTTTTCCATTTTGCAAAAATACGATTTGGTTGATGAGATTCTGTCAGATTTAGCTCTGACTTTTTGTTGCGGAAAAAAAGGGATTCGAGCCCTTGGGTCAATTTTGTTTCACGCTTTTAGAGATTTTTAGGTTAGGGATTGGAATGTTTCGCCTTGCGGATTTGAAATGGCGTGAAATTCTTATTCCAGATTTTTTACTTTCTCAGATTTAACAATTTTTACAGAAAATCTGTAATGGAATGAGCTTGGCAAATTCGAACTTTGCAAGACCTAACAGATTTTTAAATCTGTTAGGTCTTGCAAGATGCGCGAAAACCGCCATTGCGAAAACCGCAACTCCAGAAAGAAAGCCGCTGGCCATTTTGAAATCCTCGCAATTAATTTTAGGTCTGATATCGATTCCCGATTCGTTGAGTGCTTTTTCGCAGGATCTGTTCGGATGGCGAAATCAGGTTAAATCCGCAATTTTGGGATTGACCTTTTTTACACCTTCATTTAACAATTTTTACAGAAAATCTGTAATGAGTTGCGGGTGCGAAATCCGAACTTTGTAAGACCTAACAGACTTGTAAGTCTGTTAGGTCTTACAGATCGCCCAGAAAAATGGCAATTTCCCCGCCATAAACTCATTAACACTCTCCAATTATCAAAAAAGAATAAGTCGAAAGGGTAGGATAACGCAAAAAGATTGACTGAGAATCATAGATACGAATTTCAACCAATTCTGCGTTGGCATTTTACCTAACTCATTCAAAATATGCAAAAGCGCCAAAATCTTTCGATTCCAAAACCTTGTCACGAAAACTGGGATGCGATGTCTGCTTCTCCAAGCGGAAAGTTTTGCGCGAGCTGCGCCAAAAATGTGATAGACTTTGCCCAAAAATCGGAAAAGGAAATTCTCGAATTACTCAACAAATCGAACGGAGAAGTTTGCGGACGTTTCAAAAAAAGTCAAATTGATGGCTTGAGAGTCGAGATTCCGGAAAGTGTTTTTTACACAAAAATGCCGTTTCAGCGTGCGTTTTTGCTTGTTCTTTTCACCACGATGGGCGCTATGCTTTTTAGTTGTTCGGACGACGAAGGAAATGTCCAAAGCATCGATTCGGTAGAAGTTGTAGAGCGCGAATCCGACCAATGGATCGTTATGGGCGCGGTGAGCTTTGACAGGGAATTGCCTCGGGAAGACATCCACGACAACATTACGACGCCATCGTTTTTACATCAAATAAAGAATTCTCCATTTTTCGAGCAAGAAGTAACTTTGCGTGACACTTCGCAAATTCCGGTTTCTTCCGCGGATATCTTTGCTGTCGATACGCTCGCGCGTCCAAGCGAATAAGTTTCCAAAGTCGTACCTTTGGCCACGTTATGGGCTCACTTTTGTCAAACATCCAATTTCCAGCCGATTTGCGGAAACTTTCGCCTGAACAACTTCCGGCTTTGGCAATCGAACTGCGCGATTTTATAATCGACGTGGTCTCGAAAAAAGAAGGACATTTGGGTGCGAGCCTGGGCGTTATCGAACTTACGATTGCCTTGCATTACATTTTCGACACGCCGAATGATTTGCTTATTTGGGATGTCGGACATCAGGCTTACGGACACAAAATCCTCACCGGGCGAAAAGATATTTTCCACACAAATCGTCAATACGACGGAATTTCGGGATTTCCGAAGCGCAGCGAAAGCGAATACGACACATTCGGAACCGGACATTCCTCGACCTCGATTTCGGCCGCTTTGGGTATGGCGATCGCCTCCAAACTTCAGGGGAATCTCGAAAAACAACACATTGCCGTTATCGGAGATGCTTCGATCGCGTCGGGAATGGCTTTCGAAGGCCTGAATCACGCCGGCGTTACAGATGCGAATCTGCTGGTAATCCTGAACGACAATGCGATCGGGATCGATCCTAGTGTAGGCGCGCTCAAGGACTATCTGACAGCTGTCAAACTGGGTCGGAATCCAAAGGCGAACAACATGATCAAATCGCTTAACTTCGATTATTCGGGTCCGATTGACGGCCATGATTTGCCTGCTTTGTTGTCTGAATTGAAACGTCTGAAAAATAAAAAAGGGCCGAAATTCCTGCACATCATCACAACTAAAGGGAAGGGAATGGCGTTGGCCGAAGAACATCAGGTGAAATATCACGCGCCTGGCAAATTTGACAAGACGACTGGCGAAATCATTGCCAAATCTGAGGAAAATCTGCCTCCGAAGTTCCAGGATGTTTTTGGAAAGACAATCCTCGAATTGGCGCAACAGAATCCAAAGATCATCGGAATAACACCAGCAATGCCAACCGGAAGTTCGCTGAAATTCATGATGGACGAAATGCCCGAAAGAGCGATCGACGTTGGGATTGCCGAGCAACACGCGGTGACTTTGGCCGCCGGAATGGCAACACAAGGCATGACGGTTTTCTGCAATATTTACTCGACTTTTCTGCAACGCGCCTACGATCAGGTCATACACGACGTGGCTTTGCAGGATTTGCCGGTGATTTTCTGTCTAGACCGCGCCGGATTGGTCGGTGAAGATGGAGCGACACACCACGGTGTTTTCGACATCGCGTTTTTGCGCTGCATTCCGAATTTGATCTTGTATTCGCCCTTGGATGAAGTCGAACTTCGGAATATGCTTTACACGAGTTCGCTCGGTTTGGATCATCCGGTTGCGATTCGCTATCCGAGAGGTCGCGGCGTCGTCGTGAATTGGGAGAATCCGTTTAAAAAAATCGAGATCGGAAAGGCCAAACTGCTTCGGAAAGGAAAATCTGTCGCGGTTTTGTCGAATGGATTTATCGGACAAAACGCTATCTCGGCCTTGGACAATCTATCCGACGCATCGAAATTTTCGCATTACGATTTTTCGTTCGTAAAACCTTTGGACGAAACGGCGCTTCACGAGATTTTTGCGTCGCACGAAGCCATTGTGACGATTGAAGAAGGCGTGATTTCCGGCGGATTCGGCAGCGCTGTCGCGGAATTTGCATCGGTACACGATTATTCACTCCCAATCAAGTTTCTCGGACTTCCAGATGCATTCATCGAGCACGGATCGGTCGCACATTTGCAACAAATTGTCGGTTTGGACGTTAAAAACCTCGAAATAATTTTCGGAAACTACTGAAATTGCGGACTTTTGCAACTTCAAAAAAACGACGTACAATGAAATTACTCCGAACGTTCGGCTTGCTGCTTTTTATCGGCGGCGTCGGCTATTCGCAGGACATCAAGCCAATCGAAATCGATTCGACTTCGCATTGGGAAAGCAAGAACACGTTGAGTTTCGATTTGAGTGAGATCGCGTTCGTGAACTGGAATGCCGGCGGTGTGAGCTCGGTTTCGGGTTTGGCGAAGGGCATTTTCTTCCGCAAATACGAAAAAGAGCAGCTAAAGTGGAGCAGCGAACTCATCTTGCGCTACGGAATGAACAAACAGGACGGCATCGAATGGCGAAAAACCGACGACGCGCTCCAATTCAATTCGACGTTCGGTTACAGAACCGATACGATCTCGCATTGGTATTATTCGGCCAAACTCAACTTCAACACGCAATTCACGAGCGGTTATAACTATCCGAACACGACTTTGCCTATTTCGCGTCCGTTTGCTCCGGCTTATACTTTTCTCGGTGTCGGTGCCGAATATTCGAACAAACCCAAAAAAGTGAATTTCTACCTGTCGCCATTAACGTTGAAAAATACTTTGGTTCTGGATCAGCGATTGGCCAATCAAGGTGCGTTTGGTGTCACGAAAGCGGTCTACGATCCGGTCACGGGCGAGATTCTCAAAAGAGGAAGCCAGTCGCGCACCGAACTCGGTATTTTGGTCACCGGGCATCACAAACACGAACTCTGGAAAAACATTACGCTCGAGGACAGATTGAGTTTGTACACAGATTACCTGAACAAATTCGGAAACGTCGATATCGATTGGCAAATGCAGATGGATTTCGTCGTGAACGAATACGTGAAAGCGAGCATAGGAACGAATATCATTTACGACGACGATATTAAGGCGAAAGAGGAACGCGGCGGCGAGCAAATCACTGTCGGGCCAAAAGTGCAGCTCAAGCAGATTCTTGGGATTGGAGTCGTTTACAATTTCAAATGATTTGATTTTATCCGAAAAAATAGAAAACCCGGTCGTTTTGATCGGGTTTTTTTTGTTAGGCGGTTAAGCCGATGTGAAGCTGTGTTGGCGGAATTGGATTTCGGTTTTATCCGAGGCATTTCGGATAATATAGTGCTAGGTGATTTATGCTGAAGTCCATCGGATAAAAAGATGATTCAACGCTGTCGGATACAAATCGGATAAAAAAAAGCCCAATCGCAATGATCGGGCTTTTTCGTTTTTAGGGTTGAACTTGTTTAGTTCAGGATGAGTTTCTTCGAGAACGTGAAGCTTTCGCCGTTCACTTTCAACACATACATTCCCGTTTGCAGGTTGTGCAGGTTCAAGGTCGTCTCTACGTTGAAATCGATGTTCGGATTCTGGAAAACCACGCGTCCGTTGATGTCGACAACTCGTACGCCAAGTTTTCCTGTGTAATTTCCGATTCTCACATTAACCGTTCCTTTTGACGGGTTCGGGTAAACGCGGAACATGTCTTCGTTGAACTCTGTAGCTCCAAGTTGGCAAGCCGCCGGTTTGCTGAAATCCTGCACTTGGTCTGTTGCGCTGTTGCGTCCGCCAGACGATGCGTTTACACCCAATCCGCGTCTTGCGAACACATTCCAGATCGTGCAATAGTCGTTTCCGCCAGTCGTTGCATTGTCGGCAGCGATCAACGCGTCGCGATATTCTACGAACGTCGGACTACAAGGCTGAAGTTTCAAGGCGTCGATCACTAATCTCATGACTTTGTTGTTTCCGCCTGTTCCTGAGAAAACGTTCGCGTCGTGACCGTATTTGTCGATGTAAGCCCACGTCAAGTCCCAAAGTACGGCTGCCATGAATTCGCCTCTGTCGTGAGTGATCGTCGTATTTGTGTTGATAAATGTAAGCGGATTGACGCTCATGTCAGTCGAGTACGGATACGTTCTGATTCCGCCTCCGTTCAACGGTTGGCTCGATGAGAATGCGGCAATTCCATGTGGCGTCGTTCCTACGTCTCCAACTTTTAGTTGCATCATCAAAGCGAACCAGTCAGACCAGCCTTCTCCGGCTTGTTCTGCGTTGTCGAGACATCCGGCGTTTGTTGGACCGCCTGTAAGACGCCCTGAAATTCCGTGTCCGTATTCGTGTGCTACGATGCAGTTGTCGAGGTCACCGTCGGCATTTACGAAACCTGAGCTTTGCAATTGCGCTGCTACAGGTCCATTTGCCATTTGTGCGATGATTGCCTCACCGTCTTCCTGACTGATCGCTACAGCAGGAATAGTTATGCTTGCATCGGCTCCGGCCATACCGATATAGCCAGGCTCGTTGTTCACGACGATTACCGCCGTCGCTCCCGCATTTTGGGCGAAAAGCACTTTTTCGACGAACGTACAAGTTCCTCTTCTTACCACAGTTATGTGTCCGGCGATTGCGGCAGCGTTTATCGGCGCTGAACAAGCATCTGAAGTATCAGGCGAACCGTCGTTGAAAAGCACTAAATCGGATTGGATGATATTTGGCGTAACAGGAACGTTGACGTGTCCAGGGTTGAAGCTGTTATCGACCATGGCGATAGATCCGGCGATTGATGCAGGCGAATTGATCGTGAATGGCGATGGTGTCACGTTCCACAAATACATCTGCATACGCGGACGAACACCGTCCTGAGGCGAAGAAAAGTTCGCGTTGTTCAAGTTTGGAGTAGTAAGCGCCGCACCGTCTTGCGCATCGGCTTGGACTGCGTCACCTTGAAAAGTAACGACACCGCCGCGTCCGTAGTTGTTTTGCTGGAAGTTTCCGTTCGCTTCGTTGAATCCGTATCGATACCAAACGTCGTGCATGGCATTGTTCATGTAGAACAAATTCGTGATTGCAGCGTCGAGGTAAGTGCTGGCTGCTACGTTCGTTCCTCCGTAAGGAAAATCAAACAATAGCGATGCACCTCCGGTTGGATAATATCCCGTTCCGTTGTTGCCGTCGCGATCTTCGCACGCAAAGACGTTGTTTCCTCTCGTGTAAGTGAATTCTGCGCCCGTTGCGCCATTCGTGTCGTGCCAGCCCCAAGGCGATGCGGTCAAATCTTCGGGATTCGAAATCAACTGGCGCGGTCCGTGTGCGGGACTTTCGATGTTGAAAGGCACGACGCGGTAAGTACCCGCCATGGTTTCCATGAACGATTCCGGTTTGTAGATGTCTTTTGCAAAAGCGTACTCCGGTTTCGAGGTGTGGGCCGCGTGGGCTTCCTTCGACTCGAAAGAACACGAAATCACTCGGTCGTTCTGCTCGAGAAGTTCTCCCGAGATCGCGTCGATTCTCACGCTCCAAAGGTGAAGGTGCTTTGGCACGTCAATCTCGAAATCCCAAGCCAGGCGCAAGTTTCCGTCCTGCATTTGCTGGTAGACGAGTTCGGCGTGGATAGGATCGAGGCTTCCGTTGGAAATCACGTAGTTTTTGTTGGAAATCGTTTCGGAAATCGAAAAATTCTGATTTTCCAGATGCAAAGCTCCAATTGCCTGCCCAAGTGCTTGCAAAACAGAAAGTTGCGGATTGGAAGCATTCGTTTTCAAAGAAGCGTTCGGAACGAATTGGTCGCCTATGTTGACAACTTGCCCGTTTTTGATCCAAACGTTCGACACGGCGCGAAAAACCTCGGTTCCGTTGACGCGTTGTTTGATAAAATAGTTGTCGATTTTGGTGCTTTCAGAGTTGAGCGTGCTTTCGACGAACCAATCGGAAACGTCGGCCTGGCTCAAACCAAGCTTTGATTTGTTGGCATCGAGGTAAGTCTGGATTCTCTGTTCGGCGCTTTGCGAAATGCCTAGCAACGGGACGAGAAAAAACAGTGCGGAAGTAATTTTTTTCATCGATTCAAGTTGGGTTTAGTACAGTTTTCGCAAACTTAACCTTTTTATAACCACAATTGCAATTCGGTTGAAAAAAACCTAAGGAATTAACAATTTTACGACGTAACTATTCGATTGTAGATGAGCGCTTTTCCATCGGTCAACATAGACACGAAATGACAAATGTGCAGCAAGCGTTCGTAAAGTGTCTCTTTTTCTACCGCGTGTTTTTCGGGTAAAACTTTGAGTAGCAAATTGTCGTAATTGGTCGCCTTTCCGTCAAATTTGTTGTTGTAAGCGGTGATGAATCGGTCTAAAAGATTGTTGATGACTTGATAGCCGGTGAGTTCTTTCTCAATGACTTCGCGGCTTTGGTAGATATTTTTGACCGACAATTTGATAATGTCGTCCATTTGCGCCTTGTACTTGCTTTTGTCCATTAGCGCAAAGTGGAATTTTCCTGCCAAAATCAAATCTTCGTTTTCCATGAAGATTCTTACGGCGTCGTTGATCAAACTTCCGATAGCAAGCGCCCGCAAGTAACTCAAGCGATCTTCCTTGGTTTGCTGTTCGTTGTATTTGTTGAGGTTGATGCTGTCCTGAACCAGTTTTATCAGGTATTCCAAGGCGTAGTCTTCTGAAATCAGCCCGAGGTTTATTCCGTCTTCGAAATCGATTATCGTGTAACAGATGTCGTCGGCGGCTTCGACCAAAAACGCAAGCGGATGCCTTTCGTAGCCGATGTCGTTTCCGGATTTGTTCGGAATCAGTCCAAGGTCAGATGCTACGTCCTTGAAGAACGATTTGTCAGCCTGGAAAAAGCCGTATTTTTTATCGGAAATGTTTGCCGTCGGTTTCTTCGGAAGGCTTTCTTTCGGATATTTCATGAACGCACCCAAAGTCGCATAGGAAATTCTGAGTCCGCCTTCGTTTCCCGGACGCGATCCGGCGAGAACCGAAAATCCGTTGGCATTTCCCTCGAAATCGATCAGGTCTTGCCATTCCTTTTCGGACAAATGCTGTTGGAATTGTGCACCTTTTCCGCTTTTGAAATATTCTCCGATAGCTTTCTCACCCGAATGCCCAAACGGCGGATTCCCGATGTCGTGCGCCAAAGCGGCCGCGGCAACGATCGCGCCAAAGTCGTTCATGTGGAATCCGTGGGCTTCACTCAGCTGCGGGTATTTTTCGATGATCTGTTTTCCGGCCAAACGTCCAAGCGAGCGTCCGACGACCGAAACCTCAAGGGAATGCGTGAGTCGCGTGTGCACGAAATCTGTCTTCGACAACGGAATCACTTGGGTTTTATCCTGCAAACTCCTGAACGCCGACGAAAAGATGATGCGGTCGTAATCGACTTCAAAACCCAATCTAGTATCGGCTTCTTCCTTGCGTAAACGCTTGTTCTTGTCTCCTTGCTTTTTGAGGGAAAGCAGTTGTTCCCAGTGCATCATCGGTTCAATGTTCGTTATTCGGTATTCAACGTTCGTTGTTAAAATCACTTCTTGTCGTTGGCCAAAAAGAAGTTTCGCGATTTCATTGGATATTTCTCGTTCGAGGCGTTGCTCGGGTTCGCGATCACGGTCTTGAGATTGACTTCGTCTCCCACCTTGAAATCGCCCGATTCGGTGTATTGGTAATCGAGCAGATATTTTCCACAGAAGTAATTCCCGTTTTCGTCTTTTTCTATTTTTCCGGTGAAAACACCTTTTTTCTCTTTTGTCATTTTAGATGATTTGGCTGTCGCTTCCGATTTCGTCCAGCTCGACGACTTCGTTCTTGCGCATGATGTAAATGTGTTTTTTGACTACGTAAGTTTTGGAGATGCTGTCGTGCCAGCCACGATCTCCAAAGAAACTGAAATATTCGAACGGAATAAGTCGGCAGGCGGTTCTGATGAGCGCCGTTTTTGCATCTGGTTTTTCGCCGAATTCGGTCACGACGATCGTCCCGGTAATGAATTTCGCCAAAGTGCGTCCGGTAAAGGCTTCGAAGGCGAAGTAATAGAAAAGGTAGAGGAAAATACTGATTAGGTTGAGCGATAAAGGTTCGCTGGTCAGCCAAACTCCAAAACTTTGGTTTCCGAGTAGCAAGGCAATGACCATTCCAACTATCATCAAAACAAAGATGATAGCTAAAAAAGCGAGGTAATCTACGATCAGATGGGTGAAACGTATGCCTTTCGAGGCTTCCATTTCCGGTGTGATTTCAAATGGTTTCATGGTGTTATTATTCGATGTTTTGTCCTATTTCTTCTAATTCCGATTCCTGAACGACCTGAAACTCATAAGCCGATATTTTCACGACTCTTGTGTTTGAGATCGTATCGTGCCAACCCACGCCCGAACCCAGAAAACTGAAAGCGTCGAAAGGAATCAATCTGCACAAAGTCCTTATTGCGATGTGGCGCGTTGTGGGCTTGAGACCTTCGTCCGTGACGACCACTGTTGAAGTCGCGAATTTTCCGATCGTTCTTCCCAAAGTTGTTTCCATGATAAAATAATAAGCCATCGTGAAAACCAATCCGATAAGGAAATTCCGGATGATCATGGTATAAGGTTGGTCGTAATAAGTCTCGTCGGCCATATCGACGAAATAGGTCAAAAGGCCAAGAACCGTTGTTCCTATGAGATAATCGACAATCCTGTCAAGCAGATAATTGGCGAACCGAATTCCGGAAGAAGCCAAGATATCGTTGTGTAAATCTATCGGCGTTAAAGCGTATCGCATATCGGTTGGATTTTACCCACAATATAAAACATAAAAAGGAAGCCGAAACTTCCCTTTTACAGATTATCTAAAATTGGTTATGATCCGCACATTTCGCAGTCGTCCGGTTCGGCGTTGCGGGAACGCTCTACCATCGCGCGGAATTCTTCGGCTGAGATCGCATCGGCGTCGGCCTGGACTTCTACTGCAACTGGTTCGGCAATCGGTTCTGCTTTCTTGTCGTTGTTCAGCGTGAACTTGATCGCATCAACCGCAGATTTCGTTCTCAAATAATACATTCCGGTTTTCAAACCTGACTGCCAGGCGTAGAAGTGCATCGAGGTCAATTTTGCGTAAGTCGCGCCTTCCATGAACAGGTTCAAAGATTGCGATTGGTCGATGAAATAACCTCTCTGACGCGACATGTCAAGAATATCCTTCATTGACATTTCCCAAACGGTTTTGTACAATTCCTTAATTTCCTGCGGAATTCCGTCGATGTTTTGGACAGACCCGTTGTGGCGCATGATCTCCTGTTTCAACGTTTCGTTCCAGATGCCAAGTTCTACCAAGTCTTCGAGAAGGTGTTTGTTCACGACGATGAATTCGCCCGACAAAGTTCTTCTTGTGTAAATATTGGAAGTGTAAGGCTCGAAAGCTTCGTTGTTTCCTAAGATTTGTGAAGTGGATGCAGTTGGCATAGGCGCGACCAAAAGCGAGTTGCGAACGCCGTGCTCGAGCACTTCTTTTCTCAGTGAAGCCCAATCCCAACGACCCGATAGATCGCTGTCTTTCAAGCCCCAAAGGTTGTATTGGAATTCGCCTTGAGAGATTGGCGACCCTTCATAAGACGAGTATTTTCCTTCTTCTTTCGCCAATTCCATAGACGCCGTAACGGCTGCGAAATAAAGCGTTTCGAAAACTTCCTGATTCATTTGCTTGGCTTCGTCACTCGTAAACGGCATGCGCAATTTGATGAACGCATCGGCCAAACCTTGAACGCCCAATCCAACCGGACGGTGGCGCATGTTCGAGTTTTCGGCTTCGATCAAAGGATAATAGTTGCGATCGATCACCTTGTTGAGGTTGCGTGTGACGCGTTTTGTCACGTCATACAACTTTTGGTGATCGAATTTCCCGTTCTCGACGAACATCGGCAACGAGATCGATGCAAGGTTACAAACAGCGATTTCGTCGGGTGAAGTATACTCGATGATTTCCGTACACAAGTTGGACGAACGGATTGTTCCGAGGTTTTTCTGGTTCGATTTACGGTTCGCGGCATCTTTGTACAACATGTATGGCAAACCAGTCTCGATTTGCGACTCAAGGATTTTTTCCCAGATTTCACGCGCCTTGATGGTTTTTCTTCCGCGGTTTTCCGATTCGTATTTGAGGTACAAAGCGTCGAATTCCTCACTGTGCACATCGTACAAGCCCGGACATTCGTTCGGACACATCAACGTCCAATGTGCGTCGTCCTGAACGCGTTTCATGAACAAATCCGGCATCCACATGCCAAGGAACAAATCGCGTGTGCGCATTTCTTCTTTTCCGTGGTTTTTTCTCAGGTCGAGGAAGTCGAAGATATCGGCGTGCCAAGGCTCGATGTAAACCGCGAACGAACCTTTTCGCTTTCCGCCGCCTTGGTCAACGTAACGAGCCGTGTCGTTGTAAACGCGTAGCATCGGGACGATTCCGTTAGATGTTCCGTTTGTTCCGCGGATGTATGAACCCGTAGCGCGAACATTGTGGATAGAAAGTCCGATTCCGCCAGCCGATTGTGAAATCTTGGCCGTACTTTTCAAAGTGTCGTAAATCCCGTCGATCGAATCGTCTTTCATCGCCAATAGGAAACAAGACGACATTTGCGGTTTTGGCGTTCCGGCGTTGAAAAGCGTTGGAGTTGCGTGCGTGAAGAATTTCTTCGACATCAATTCGTAAGTCTCGATGGCCGACTCGATATCTTCCATGTGGATTCCCACGGAAACACGCATCAACATGTGTTGCGGACGCTCGACGATCTTTCCGTTGATTTTAAGCAAATACGAACGCTCGAGGGTTTTGAATCCGAAGTAATCGTAATTGAAATCGCGGTTGTAGATGATAGCCGAATCAAGTTTCTCCGAATTCGCGGTGATCACGTTGTAAACTTCGTCGCTCAACAAAGGTGCTTCCTGGCCGGTGCGAGGATTCACGTAATGATACATGTCGCTCATGGTCTCGCTGAACGACTTTTTTGTATTCTTATGTAGGTTGGAAACTGCGATACGAGCCGCGAGTTGGGCAAAATCAGGGTGACTTACAGTCATTGAAGCCGCTGTTTCGGCCGCAAGATTGTCGAGTTCAGATGTGGTTACTCCGTCATAAAGGCCTTCGATTACACGCATGGCCACTTTTACCGGATCTACCAGATCGTTTAGGCCGTAGCACAAAATTTTGATCCTGTCGGTGATCTTGTCGAACATTACCGGCTCTTTCTTGCCGTCTCTTTTTACTACAAACATAAGGTCACTCTTTAGAGATTAATGAAATGGTTTTGTTGCCGAAATGCGATTCCGGGTCATTCGGTACCGGACATTTCCGGGGCAATTGGCTTGGTTGTTTCCCAAGATTCGGGAATTCTGATTCTTTAGAAATCGGCGTCGAAGCTGATTTTTCCGGAATCTGTGTCGGTGTTCATCACGCCCGCTTTCTGGTACTCCGAAACGCGCTTCTCGAAGAAGTTCGTCTTGCCCTGAAGCGAGATCATGTCCATGAAATCGAACGGATTGGTCACGTTGTAAACGCGATCGCATCCAAGTTCGACAAGCAAACGGTCGGTTACGAACTCGAGGTATTGCGTCATCAGGTTCGCGTTCATTCCGATAAGACTTACCGGAAGCGACTCCGTGATGAATTCGCGCTCGATGGTCAAAGCGTCGACGATAATATCCTTGATGCGATTCTTCGGAACCTTATTCACCAAGTGATGGTTGTGCAAGTGGACGGCGAAATCACAGTGAACGCCTTCGTCTCTCGAAATCAATTCGTTTGAGAAAGTAAGTCCCGGCATCAAACCGCGTTTCTTGAGCCAGAAAATCGAACAGAACGCGCCCGAGAAGAAAATTCCTTCGACTGCGGCAAACGCGATCAGTCTTTCGGCGAATGAATCAGATTCGATCCAGCGCAACGCCCAATCTGCTTTTTTCTTGATGGCCGGAAATACGTCCAAAGCCGTGAAAAGCTGGTTTTTTTCCGCTTCGTCCTTCACGTAAGTGTCGATGAGAAGTGAATAAGTCTCGCTGTGGATGTTTTCCATCATGATCTGGAATCCGTAGAAAAACTTGGCTTCGGCATATTGCACTTCATTTACGAAGTTTTCTGCCAGGTTCTCGTTCACGATTCCGTCAGAAGCAGCGAAAAAAGCCAAAATGTGCTTGATGAAATATTTTTCGTCGGCACTCAATTTGTTGTTCCAGTCGTTCAAGTCCTGGTGCAGGTCGATTTCTTCCGCTGTCCAGAAACTCGCCTCCATTTTCTTGTACCATTCCCAAATATCGTGGTGTTTTATCGGGAAAATCACAAAGCGGTTTTTGTTTTCCTGGAGTATCGGTTCTATCGCTGCCATCGTTGTTTTTGTCTTAGAGATTTTAACAAAAATTTTTGTTTTTGTCGTGATTACAAAGATTGCCAATCGAGGCGGTTTAAAAAAGTCAAACTTTTCCACAATCGGACCTAGTTTTTAACAAATCTGTATCCGCGAAAGCGCATTTCTACTAAACGCAAATAGTTGTAAAACAAAGGTTTACAAAACGTTAAATTTCGTGATGGCCTGTGAAATCGGCATGTTAGAAATCGCTACGAAAACTGTTTCGCCAAAAAAAACGCCTTCTGAAATGATACGAGTTTACACAAAAAGTGATTGTCGGAAGAAAAACTTCGTGTCGAATTCGGTCGTTGTATTTTTGTTGTTTTCACCGATGGATTTCTGTTCATAGGATATAACTTTGAGTATAAAAATCCGAATTATGGAAATAGTAAGCAAAAGGGAATTTAATTATCCGATAAACAAGCTTTGGAGCGCGTGGACGAATCCCGGTCACCTAAAAAATTGGTGGGGACCAAACGGTTTTACGAACACTTTTCACGAATTCGATTTTACCGTCGGCGGTCGTTGGCGTTTCACGATGCACGGACCCGAAAAAGGCAATTATGAGAACGAAGTCGCGTTCAAGGTCATCGATTTTGAAAAACGGATCGAGTGGGATCGCATCACGCAGCCGTATTTTTACGTGACGGTCTTGTTTGAAAAAATAGGCGATGAAAGGACTTTGGTGACTTTTTTGATGAAATTTTACGAGCGGAAAGTGTACGACACCCTCATCAAGTTCGCTCCTGAAAAGAACGAGGAGAATTTCGACAAGCTGGAATCTGAGCTTTTGCGGATGTGATTTTTAGGCGCTGAACCAAAAATTCGGCTACACTTTATTATATAGGATTAGTTTCGTTTGAGTCGACAACTCGTTGATTTTCAGAATTCGTCAAAATTGGTTAATAACTTCCGGGTTCTTTTAAAGCTGATTCCGAAGCGCGATTGCTAAATTTGCCGCAAACCTATTTGAAGCATGATCAGTATCGTTCCGGGCGAAATGACAACCCAGAAATTGCACGGTTATCTGCAATCGTCGGTCGGGCCGCGTCCTATCGCTTTTGCGAGCACCGTTGACGCTGACGGGAATCCGAATTTGTCGCCTTTCAGTTTTTTCAACCTGTTCAGCTCGAATCCGCCGATATTGATTTTTTCGCCTTCGAGACGCGTTCGCGACAATACGGTCAAACACACGTTGACTAACGCCGATGCGACAAGGGAAGTTGTAATCAATGTGGTCAATTTTGACATCGTGCAACAAGCGTCGTTGTCGAGTACGGAATATGCCGATGGTGTGAACGAGTTCGTGAAAGCGGGCTTGACGCCGATTGTATCCGATTTGGTGAAACCGTTCCGCGTAGCAGAATCGCCGGTTCAGTTCGAGTGTAAAGTCAACGAGATAATCAGTCTCGGAAACGAAGGCGGAGCCGGAAACCTGATCATTTGCGAGGTTTTGAAAATGCATATATCCGAAGAAATCCTCGATGAAAACGGAAATATCGACCAACACAAAATAGATTTGGTATCGCGACTCGGGGCGAATTGGTATTCGAGATCGAACGAAGGTTTGTTCGAAGTCCCGAAACCGCTCACGACTTTGGGTATAGGCGTTGATGCGATTCCGGACAAAATCCGCAAAAGCGAAATCTTCAACGGCAACGACTTTGGAATTCTCGGAAACGTCGAAGCCTTGCCAACCGAAGAAGAAGTCGCTATCTTTGTAAAGGACGATTTCGAGGTCAAAGGCGTGCTGAGTTCGGGTGACGAAACAAAGCAACACGAGCTGGCCAAGAGATACATAGATAATAATGAGGTGCTTTCCGCCTGGAAAGTCTTATTGGCCAAAAGAGTTTAAAATTAAAGAAGAGAAAAAATGGAAGTTACAGGAAAAATCAGGTTGATCAACCCAACCCAACAGGTGAGTGCCTCGTTCAAGAAAAGAGAATTGGTAGTGACGACAGATGAGCAATATCCGCAGCACATCATGGTCGAGTTCACGCAAGACAAAACAGATATGCTCGATTCATACCGTCCGGGAGAAGACGTGAAAGTTTCGATCAACTTGCGCGGACGCGAATGGGTTTCGCCACAAGGAGAAACGCGTTATTTCAATACGATCCAAGGTTGGAGAATCGAGCGCGCACAAGCCGATGCTCCACAACAATATCAGCAACAACAGCCACAATATCAGCAAGCGCCGCCGCAATACCAGCAGCAAGCACCTCAAGCGCCACAAGCGCCGGCTCAACCGTTTGCTCCGGCTCAAAATTTTAACGAACAAGAACACGACGATCTTCCTTTCTAGGCGATTGCCGATTTTTGAATACAACCCGGAGTTTCGCGACTGCCGGGTTTTTTATATGTAATTGTAAAGAATGTACTTCCTTTCCAAAGAACTTATTTTTCCCGATGTAGCCGAAGCCGATGCCGACGGATTGCTTGCCGTGGGCGGAGATTTGTCAACCGAAAGACTTTTGATGGCTTACCGGAATGGCATTTTTCCGTGGTTCAATCCCGATGACCCGATTTTGTGGTGGTCGCCTGATCCGAGAATGGTTTTGCTTTTCGACAATCTGATTGTTTCCAAGAGCATGAGAAGTGTTTTGAAAAAGCAGGTTTTCGAAATCACGTTCAACAAGGACTTCGAAGGCGTGATTTCCAATTGCCAAAAAGCGCCGCGTCCAGGCCAAAACGGCACTTGGCTGACCGATGAAATGAAAGCGGCTTATGTGGAACTGCACAAGCTCGGACACGCAAAATCAGTAGAAACCTGGCAAAACGGCGAACTTGTAGGCGGACTTTACGGCATCGATCTTGGCAATGTGTTTTGTGGCGAAAGTATGTTCTCGAAAGTATCGAATGCGTCAAAAGCGGCTTTTATCAGTTTGGCCAAAAAACTTCAGGCCGAAAATTATTTGTTGCTCGATTGCCAAATCCACAACGATCATTTGGAAAGTTTGGGTTGTCGCGAAATTCCGCGCTCCCTGTTCATTAGAGCGTTGAAATCATAATTTTCATCGAAAATATATTTCGACCCCCATTTTTTAAAGGGTAATGAAATATATTTGGTCGAATTTAAAAATCGACCCCATGAAAATCGGAGTGCCAAAGGAAATCAAGAACAATGAGAACCGTGTCGGCATGACTCCGGCGGGTGTTTATGAATTGGTAAAAAACGGACACACCGTTTATGTACAATCTACGGCGGGCGACGGCAGCGGATTTTTCGACGACGACTATCTTTCGGTAGGAGCGAACCTTGTTCCAGATATTGAAACTGTGTACGAGCTGGCCGAAATGATCGTCAAGGTCAAAGAACCAATCGCGCAAGAATATCCGCTGATTAAACCCGGACAAATCCTTTTCACTTATTTCCACTTCGCCTCAAGCATGGAATTGACCCAGGCCATGATCGAAAGCAAAGCCGTATGCATCGCCTATGAAACGGTCGAAGATACAGATGGAACTTTGCCGCTGCTCACGCCAATGAGCGAAGTCGCGGGAAGAATGGCGATCCAGCAAGGCGCGAAATATCTCGAGAAACCAATCAAAGGCCGAGGCGTTTTGCTCGGTGGCGTTCCCGGAGTTCCGCCGGGGAAAGTTTTGGTTCTGGGCGCGGGCGTCGTAGGAATCCAGGCCGCGAAAATGGCTGCCGGACTTGGAGCTCACGTGACGATTCTCGACATCAACATGAAACGGCTGCGACACGTGAACGATGTCATGCCAAGCCACGTCGTTACGGAATATTCGAGTGAATACAACATCCGAAGACATATAAAAAATCACGATCTCATCGTTGGCGGCGTACTCATAAAAGGTGGGAAAGCGCCAAAACTCATCACTCGCGAAATGCTCAAGGAAATGCGTCCGGGCACGGTTTTGGTCGACGTGGCCGTTGATCAAGGCGGTTGTTTTGAGACGACGCGCGCAACGACACACGAAGATCCGACATACATCATCGACGATATCGTACATTATTGCGTTGCCAACATGCCGGGCGCCGTGCCTTACACCTCGACTTTGGCGTTGACGAATGTGACTTTGCCTTACGTTTTGAAACTCGCGAATCTTGGTTACGAAACAGCTTGCGCGAAAAATCCGGAGTTGGCCAAAGGCTTGAATATCGTTGGAGGCGAGATCGTTTATGAGGAAATCAAGGAGTTTTTCGAGGCGAATGTTTAGTTGACCAGACCAGGAATCCAGATTTTGGCCGACCGAAATGCGACAGGAATTCGAATTCAGACCGAATTTGAGTTATTCGGAAACATCTTCATCCGAAGGCACGTATTTTCCTATCAACCAATGCGCCAAATAAATCATGGGCGTCAACAGGATCGCGATTCCCAATTTTACCGAATAACCCGTGAATCCGGACTTCACAAAGGTTTGGAAGTCGATTTTTCCGGTCATGTAGAACGCGATGCCGAGTACGATAAAACTGTCGAAAAGCTGCGAAATCACCGTCGATCCCGTTGTTCGCAACCAAATCATTTTGTGTCCGGTTTTGCTTTTGACGAAATGGAAAATCGTGACATCGATCAACTGGGAAACGATAAAAGCGACAATACTTCCGACAATTATCCACATACTTTGGCCAAAGACCGCCGTGAATTGCGCATCGGTTACATTTTCTTTCAGACCTGCAGCCGGAATCCGCAAGGCGAACAAAAGCACTAAAAAACAATAAGCGATCAATCCGGCGGTGATGAACGAAAGTCGGCGGACGCCTTTTTGTCCAAAGTATTCGTTGATCAAATCGGTGGTCAAAAAAACGATCGGCCACGGCAAAATTCCTATGCTCATGACTGCATCGCCCACGTAAATCAGTTTTCCGCCAATGAGTTCGGCCACGACGGCATTTGTGATGAAAATGCCCGCCAAAATGACGAACAGCGTATCTTTTCTGGTTTTGAACATTTAGATCATGGATTTGTTGAAACTGGCGTCGAGGTGATTGTAAACCATTTCTGAGGCTTACATTTGTGCATAAATTCTGGTGGAGCCGATGAATTTAAAGCCGCGGTTTTAAGGTCTAGTAATCTTCTTCGGAGTCGCTGTCAAAAAGATTTACACGCGCGTTTTGTTTCCCGAAAGTCGCGCGGTTGTGGCCTTCGTTTTGCAGTCGATCGATGATTATGTCGTATTGTTTGGAGATTTCGGCTTCGTCCTGAATAGCGCTTGTGTTGACCAGCTTCCAGGTTTTGGGATCGATTTTGCCGTCCGGATTCGTCAGGAAACCTATTGTCACCAATTTCGCAGTCGGGCGCGAATAGGCATTGGTTTGGTTTTCGGCCGTTTTTTTGAAGAAGAACAACGTAGCCGTTTTGTCTTTGATCGCGATTTTTTTCGTTGTCAGAAGTTCGGTTTTGGAATTGTCGTCGTCTCCGAAATAGACCGCAACAGAAGCCGCGATTTCCTCGTCGCTCCAAGCCGGGACCCACGATTTTTGGTCGAGTAAAGCGTGAAAAGTCGCGAATTTCGTTTCGCGGTTCAGCAACAATCGATTGACAAGATCGGGTTCAGGTTTTTTGTTGTGCGCCAGATCCAATCGGAACAATTCGAGGTTGAAACCCGGCAAATTCAGGTGCTCGATTTTGGAAAACCACTGTGAAATGTCCTTGTCGGACTTGAATCCGTACAAAAGTGTCGCGTAGTTCTTGAGACTTTCCGATGGCGATTCATACGAATAGTCGTCTTCCTCCACATTTTGTCGGTCTTTCCAGACTTTGGCGCGTTTGGCGTCGAGCCTTGCATCTGTAAAAAGCAATTTCTTGTACGATTTCAATTTCTTTGGATTCACTTTTTTCTCGCGGATCAATTGTGTCGTAAATTCCACAATCGGATCCTGATATTCCGAAACGCCGTAATATTGAAGGATTTGCGGATACAGAATCTGGCTGTGTTGGGTGTCTTCCTCGAATAACGTAAAAAGCCCGTAAATGTCTGATCCATTGTTTGAAAGCGGCAGATCATACTCGAGCAAAACGGCGATTTTCTCGTAAGCCAACTTCGATTTTTGCTTGGCAAGCGCTCGGATTATCGCCAGTTGCAAAATTCCGTTCACGCCTTCTTTTCGGTAGCAGCTTTCCAAAAACGGCACGACCTGCGGATCTTCGATACGTCCGATTTTCTCCAAAAGCGTAGAAACGGCCGTAGTTTCGGACGGTTTAAAATCAAAAGAAGTCAGGAAATCTTTGAGCACGGGCAAATCGGTCTTGTCCAATTGCAACATATCGACAGACTCGAACGCCGAGTAGCGAATGCTGTCGTTTTCGCTGTTGACATCTTCGAGAAACACTGCCGTTTTTTTGTCGAACATCGAAAATTCAGGCAAATAGATCTTTGGCGTAAAACCTTTGATGAGATCATCGATGAAATCAGGTTCTTTTTGGCCTTTTGCGACCAAAGCGCGCATGTACCAAATGAATCCGTCTCTCAGGAAAACCACATATTTGGCGGCTTGCACACAATCTGGACGTTGAGCCGTCACGTCGAATCGGATCAATTGTTTCTCCTTGTCGTAACTTTCTTTGACGTCGACGAGTTCGGCTTTTCGCTGGCGTTTTTCTTTGTCCTCGGACGGTTTTAACCATTTGTTCCAGGCAGATTCGGGCAAACCTCGGCTTGTCGCGGGATAATCGGTTTCCGATGCGATTGTTTCCTCTTCATTTTCTTCGTCGGAAACCAATCCGTTGTAATTGTCGAGAATATTGCGTTTTATGTTCGATAGAAGCGTATCACGGCTTTCGACATACTCATAGCGATGGTAAACCCATGCGAACAAGTCGACGGTTTTGCCCGACGGAGCCGAAAAAGTATACTGTTTGTCATAGGTTTTGAACAGGTTTTTCTTGTCAGAGTCGGCGCGAAAGTTAGAAGTAGGAAGTTTCCAGAACAATTGTTCGTTCTCTTTTTCAGGCAAGTCGATCGTAAAAAGCGCGAGCGGATCCTCGAATTTCTTCATGTCGGAAATTTCCCTGAACGGAAGAAAAGTAAAAGACGAGACGAACTTTTTGGCGTTTTCCTCGGATGCGTTCAGACTTCCGACAAGGTAGTATTTCTGACCGTTAACGACAGTTTTCAAACGCAGGTTTTTGCCCGACAAAACAGCCGAAGATTCGTATCCGTTGTCGAAAGAAACGCCTGGAGAAGTTGGTGAAATGTCGAGTTCACGGTAAAATTCTTCCTGGATTCGCTTGAGTTCGAACGCCGTCGATGCCAGGGTTTCATTGTCGGGAATCGTTTCCTCGAACAAAAAGTAGTAGGCTTTTTCGTTTGCGTCGTAAGCATTGATCTCGATGTTTTTCGGGTTGCCCGAACGCCGGTTTCCGTACATCGTGAAATAAGATGGAACGCTGATCGAAAATCCGCCTTTTTCGGGAGTGACTGTTTCCCAATTTGGTGAATATTTTTTGAGTTTGATGTTCGGATAGATCTCGTTTTCAAATCGCCTGACGTAATTTCCGTTTCCGCCCATACTTACGCAAACCACTTCAAGCGGCGTGACGTAATAGCGATAGTGTTGCGCGTTCCCGATCTTGGTTTTGTTCGAAATGTCGTAAACGGAGTAGTTTTCCTCCGAATAGAATTTCTTCTGAAGAATGTTTCCCGGGATATTTTCGTAGAACAGACTGTCGAGCGCGTTCGGGCTGAAAACGCCTTCTTTTCTAAGGAAATTACGCGTCGGCAAGCGTTTTAGGTTGATGATTCCGCCGTTTGCCAAATCTGGTGTTCCAATGTCGTCGCCGTTGAAAATGTTGCCGGAAACCATCGGAAGCGAAACCATGCCGTCGCCAGTCTTGACGGTGACGAAATTCGGACGCGTAAAATACCCGTCAATCGTGCGTTTGTTGGTTTGGCCCTTTTCTGTATAAGAATCCAAAACGGGTTTCACGGTATAGCCTTTTTCTCGTAAAAGTTCGACCAAGCCTTTTTTTCCGGGCAAATGCGCCGCTCCGACAGCCGCGAACAAGCTGCCTTTTTTCGCGATCGAGTCGATGCTTTTCAACATGACCAGATTTCGGTCGGTGATCAAAGCTTTGTGATAGGAAGCCGGCGTCATCAGCACGTAAAGCGAGTCGAGCATGTCGAGGTTTTTCTCGCGGTAAAAGTCTGTCATGGCCTGGTTCAGCGAACGTTCCTTGAGCAGTTTCATAATCGCCAGTCGGTTTTCGTCCTTGAGTTCCGATGCAGCACTTTCGGCGCTCATCACAGAAAGCATCGAGGTTTTCGCATTCTCCAAACCGATGACTTTTTTCTTGTATTTGCGGCCGGTCTGATAAATGAACATATCGAGGTAAGTATCTTCCTGATAGTCTTTTTGGGTTTCGTTCGTGCGCGACAAAAGGCTGTTGACGATGTTGCTGTTGTTGACGAAAAGCGGAAACAGCTCGTCTTTTTGAAGCGATTTTCTCGTGAATCGCGAATAGAATCCGTTTGCGTCGCTTCTGGCCAGACGGTTTTCGGCGCCCATGGCATCGTACATTTCCAACCAGGTTGCCGGATCGCTTTCGGTGGCGACATAATCGGCAGCCAAAAGGTGTTTGAAAAACGCATCGGACAAGTGGTACGAAACCTTGTCACTAACGTGCATCGAGCCGTAGATGTAAGATTTTTTGTGCAGACCGTTACCCGAAATCTCCCACAGCAAACTCTGGTATTTCTTGGATTGGGAAAATCCCGGAAGGGCGAACAGCAGCGCTATAAGGACGATTTTTTTCAAAACGGGAAAGCAATGTTTGTTTCTCGTAAATATAGCGAAATGGCGATGGAGTTTTCGCGTTTTGTTTTTGGATGGATTTGGGTTTGATCCAGGCTCAATTTTATGCAAAATCCCAGACCTAACAAATTTTCGAAATTTGTTAGGTCTGGGAAAGTTCGGGGAGAAAAGTGATACCCGATTACAGATTTTCTGTAATTTTTGTTAATTCTTGATTAGTTTCAATGTTTGATTTTTGCTATCGACAATTCTCACGAAATAGCTTCCGGCGTTGAGATTCGAAATGTCGATCAAGTTGTCGCCGATGGAAAGGTCTCCGGTTTTGACCGATTTTCCGGTGATGTCGACAATCTGGTAAGACGAAGTTTCAGACGCGAACAAAGTCACTTGGTTCGAAGCCGGATTCGGGTACAAAAACGCGATGTCAGACGTGGTTTCGACAGTTTGTTTCACATCGGCTTCACGCGCCGTCGACTCGACTTGATTCAGCGACCATTGTTGGTTGTTTCCGCCGCTGTAAGTCCAAACTTGGATATTGGCGCCGTTTGCTATAGAAACATCTTGCACGTCGAGCGATTTGCCGCTGAGCACGTTCGTGATTCTGTAAAATCCGCTTCCCACGCTCACGACTTGCCATTTGAACTCGTTTCCGGAGCCGAAATTTCTTTGTACGACTTTTATGCCGTCGGCTGTGCTGTTATTTTCGGGCGCAAGATACATTTGGGTCGATTTTACCCTGATGTAGAAATTGCCGCTTCCCGCGTCTTCGAACTTCCAGCGTTGGTTTGCGCCTCCGCCGTTGGTGATTTCCCATTGTTGGATTCTCGATCCGCTTGTTGTGGAATTATCGGCGACGTCGAGCGCTTTGTTGCTGTGTCTGGCGACGATGTTGTAGTAACCCGGAAAGCTCGTGCCGCCGGTCGATGGCGTCCATTTGAAAGTCACCGCAGACGAAGCGGGAATGTTGTAGTTGAAAGCGTTAGAACCCGAAACGACTTTGATCGTATTGGCTGAACCCGAATTGTAAACCACGGTCACGATAGAGTTGTCGCTGTTGCGGAAAGCTGTCGCGTGAATCGATCCGTTTGAGGACGAGCAGCCAATTCTTTGGGCGTTGGCTTTCACGAATTTCGCAAACTGGCCAATGATGTAATACGAAGTGTTTCGGGAAAAGCTTGTGCTGTTGTTGACCGTGACCGCGCCTTGGCATGTCGTGCAGCCGCCGGGCGTTCTCGGGCCGTAACTCGGATTTGTGGCGAGATTCCATTCGAGAGCGGTTTTGGCCCAGTTGTTCATTGAGCCGATCATCACGTTTTGCATGTGCCAACCGAAATCGCCTGAAAAGTTGCCCGGTCCGCCGACGTACTGTTCTGTGAAGTAGACGTTTTTGTTCGTGGCATTTTTTACGGTTGTCATTGCCGATATATTTCCGGCGTATAAGTGGAAAGCCGCTCCATCGACGTAACCGCTGTTGTTCAAAACATCGATCGGATAAGCCGTGTTGTCGCAATTGTGGTCGAACGCGATGATTTTGACGCCTCCAAAACCAGCTGCGGCTTTTTGCGGACCGAGGTGATTGTTGATGAAATCTTTTGCCTGGCCGGAATTCATCAGCATACTAGGTTCGTTGTAAGGATTTTCAGGTTCGTTTTGCGGTGTGACTGCCCAAATGTTGATGCCTTGTGCCTGCATCGCCTGGAAGTATTTCACGAAATATCTTGCGTAGGCCGAATAGTATTGGGTTTGGAGGCTTCCGCCGACCCACGAGTTGTTGGTTTTCATCCAGCGCGGTGCCGACCAAGGCGTTGCGAGGATTTTGATGTTCGGGTTGATGATCAGGATTTTTTTGAGAATCGGGATCAGGTAGGTGAGATCCGGGCCGTTCAGGCTGAAGTTGTTCATGTTCGTGTCGCCCGAGGTTTCGTTGTAGGAATAGGATGAATTGGACAGATCGGAAGCGGCGATGGAAATGCGGACGACCGATGAACTCAAGCCCGTATTGGGATTGAAGATTTCCTGAAGCAGATTGTTCTGTTGGGTTGCTGCCATGTTGGAAATGACTTCGGCCGATCCTTGCGTAAGGCACCAACCGTAGCCGTCGATGGTTTGGTAAGTCGTTCCCGGATTTACCGTTACAGTTGACGCATTTGTTCCGGAGTTTGCGGCGAAACTTACGTTGCCTTGTTGGGCAAGAAGCGCCGTTTGGTCGCCTCTTGTGAGCCAGGGCGTGACCGTTTGTGCTTTCGTATGCGTTCCGAGGAGCGCGATTGCGGCCGTGAGGACAAGGCTTTTGAATGTAATCTTGTGCATAACAAAATAATTTTGTGGTTAGTACTGATTTTATGGTTTTCCTAAAGTTAGCCCATCTATTTTGTTGATGTGTTCAATTTCAAACCTTACAAAAACTCATCATTTACGACATTATCAATTTTGACGCGGATTGGTTAAGTGGTTTGCGAAAATCGGTGTTAGGTTTTGATGTGTTTTCGAAATCGACGAATGGACGCGTTTGTTGGGTTTTTGATAAGGTGGAAGTTTTGGAAATTGGACTGCGCAAGGGATGGCGGCTTTATTTAAGCTCTTTTTGCCGAGCTGTTTTTTGGTCGCTTTGGACTATTGTGGTGGCAAAAAAGCGAGTGCCGTCCAGCCCGACGGCGGCTTTTTTAGGTGGCGGTCGCTGCATCGGAAGCTTCCAAGCCGCCGATGCGCCCAAGTTTTAGTTGCAGTAGCAGTGGCAGTGGCAGTGGCAGTGGCAGAAGCAGAAGCAGAAGCAGAAGCAGTAGCAGTAGCTGAAGCTGAAACAGTCGTCAGTTGCAGAAGTCGAGGTAGGAAATAGTAAGGCGAAGGCGATGTTTAAACACAAAAAACCCCGCCGAAGCGAGGTTTTTCTATCAAAATGTGAATGATAATTAACCTAGAGCAGCTCTCTTGAAGCCAGTCACAGTAAGGTTTGCATCTACAGATTTCACGTAAGCAGTAACGTTTACGGAAGAATCCTTGATGTAATCTTGGTTCACCAAAGTATTGTCTTTGAAGAAACGTTGCAATTTTCCTTTCGCGATGTTTTCAAGCATAGCTTCTGGCTTGCCTTCCTGACGCAATTGGTCTTTTGCGATCTCGATTTCTTTAGCGACTGTGTCGGCATCAACTCCTGTTTCGTCAAGTGCGATCGGGTTCATGGCGGCAGCTTGCATCGCTACGTTACGCGCAGCTTCTTCAGCTCCGTCAACGTTTGCGGAAAGAGAAACCAAAGTGGCGATCTTGTTACCCGCGTGGATGTAAGAACCTACAAATGCTCCGGAAAGTTTCTCGAAAGATCCGATTTCGATTTTTTCTCCGATAACGCCTGTTTGCTCGATCAATTTGTCGGCAACAGTCATTCCGTTGAAATCAGCGGCAAGGAATGCCTCTTTAGAATCGAAGTTGATCGCAAGGTTGGCCAAATCTGTAGCCAATTTTACGAAACCTTCGTTTTTACCTACGAAGTCAGTCTCGCAGTTCAAGGTGATGACAACGCCTTCAGTCTTGTCGGCATTGACGACAGCGATTGCAGCGCCTTCGGTAGACTCACGGTCTGAACGGTTGGCGGCAACTTTTTGTCCTTTTTTGCGAAGGATCTCGATCGCTTTGTCGAAATCTCCTTCGGCTTCAACAAGGGCTTTTTTGCAGTCCATCATACCAGCTCCGGTAGCGGTGCGTAGTTTGTTTACGTCTGCAGCAGTGATAGTTGACATATCTCTTAAGTTGTAAGTTTATAATTTGTGTAAAAGAAAAAATTCCAAATCCCAAATCCCAAAATCCAACTTTAAAAAACCGTTATTTCGGCAATCCGATTGGAATTTGGAATTTGATTTTTGGAATCTTAAAGATTTATTCTTCAGTCTTGGTTTCAGTTTCAGCTTCTGCTGCCGGAGTTTCAACGGCCGGAGCTTCTTCTACTGCAGGCGCTGCTTCAGCTTTTGGAGCCTTGTTGGCTTTTGGAGCTGCTGCGTCTGTAGTTTCTTCGTCTGACTCGTCGAATGCCGCGTCAGCGTTTCTGTTGCTCAAACCTTCGATAACTGCGTTAGATACCAAAGAAAGAATTTTGTCGATTGATTTCGAAGCATCGTCATTTGCAGGGATGACATAATCTACCTCACGTGGGTCAGAATTAGTATCAACCATTGCGAAAACCGGAATGTTTAATTTGCGAGCTTCTTTTACTGCGATGTGTTCAGCCTTGATGTCAACTACGAAAAGCGCAGCTGGCAAACGAGACATATCAGCGATAGAACCTAAGTTCTTCTCGAGCTTTGCACGTAGACGGTCGATTTGCAGTTTCTCCTTTTTGGAAAGAGTGTCGAAAGTTCCGTCTTTCTTCATCTTGTCGATAGAAGTCATTTTCTTGACTGCTTTACGGATAGTGACGAAGTTAGTCAGCATTCCGCCTGGCCATCTTTCTGTGATGTAAGGCATGTTTGCTGCGGCAGCTTTCTCGGCTACGATGTCTTTTGCTTGTTTTTTAGTCGCAACGAATAGGATTTTGCGACCTGATGCAGCGATCTTTTTCATGGCCTCGTTAGCCTCTTCGATCTTTGCTGCAGTTTTGTACAGGTTGATAATGTGGATTCCATTACGCTCCATGTAGATGTAAGGAGCCATGTTCGGATCCCATTTTCTGGTCATGTGTCCAAAGTGTACACCTGCTTCCAGTAAGTCTTTAACTTCTACTTTGTTTGCCATTTTGTAAATAGTTTACGTTCTGTTGAATTAGCAATGTGTTTTTTAGATTTTCGGATTTCGGATTTTCAGACTTTCACATCTGTTTTACCTCAATCGCTATCGTCAACCCATTTAGATGCTAAACTAGTGTCAGACCTCGGTCTGATAACAACATTAACTTAGTTATAAAATAAATTGTTGGATGAAGATTAACGTTTAGAGAACTGGAATCTCTTACGTGCCTTCTTCTGACCGAATTTCTTACGCTCAACCATACGTGGGTCACGTGTAAGCAATCCTTCTGGCTTCAGGATAAGACGGTTCTCAGCTTCCACTTCGCACATTGCGCGAGCGATTGCCATACGAACTGCTTCTGCCTGGCCGTTTGAACCACCTCCGTAAACGTTTACTTTCACGTCAAAGTTCTCAGCGTTTTGCGTCATTGCAAGTGGCTGCATTACTTTGTATTGAAGAGTTGCAGTTGGGAAGTAAGTCGCGAATTCTTTTTTGTTAACCGTGATTTTACCAGAACCTTCAGTTAGGTAAACACGGGCTACAGCAGTTTTTCTTCTGCCGATTTTGTGAATTGTAGCCATTACTTAATGTCGTTTAGATTGACGGTTTTAGGTTGTTGAGCTCCGTGTTTGTGCTCAGTACCTACATTAACACTCAGGTTGCGGAAAAGTTCTGCACCCAATTTGTTCTTAGGCAACATTCCTTTTACGGCTTTCTCAACCAAAGCAGCAGGGTTTTTCTGCTGAAGAACTTTGGCAGTAAGGGATCTTTGACCACCTGGATAACCTGTGTGACGAATGTAAGTCTTGTCGTCAAGTTTGTTACCCGTAAGGTTGATCTTTTCTGCATTGATAACGATCACGTTATCGCCACAGTCAACGTGCGGTGTGTAGCTTGGTTTGTACTTACCGCGCAAGATCATAGCGACCTTAGAGGCAAGACGTCCCAAGTTGTGACCTTCAGCATCGACAACAATCCACTCTTTTTTAACAGTGGCCTTGTTGGCTGATACCGTCTTGTAGCTTAATGTGTTCACAATAAATTATTTTAATTAAACATTCCGTCCCCAAATTAAGGGGTTGCAAAAGTACAATTTATATTTATAAATGCAAACCGCTATAAAAGATAATTTTAGCGGACTTATGAAGGGCATAAAAAGTGTCCGAAAATACCATAAAAAAACCACTTTACGAGACGCAAAGTGGTTTTTAGCAAAAAGAGCAAATATAATTATACGATAAACAAATTCGCGATTGTGACCGCAGTTGCAGTATCGATAGGTTCGTCAAACGATTCCGCTCCTGCCGATGCCGGAATAGCCGGTCCGTTGGCAGTATTGTTAACAGACGCGGTGTTGAATCCGGCCTGGAGCGTGTTTTGTTCCCCTTCGTAAACCGGTTGCGCCTGAACGGGCAATCCGCCGCGGTCGCTTCCTACGATCCAGCCTTTTTGTCCGCGAAGACGGCGCACTTGAGAAGCGTGACGTGCCTCGACAGAGTGAATCTGCAAAGCGGCAGTAAGCAATGCCGGATTCGACATCAAATTCCCGGCTTGTCCTTTATAAGCGCGAACGCCTGTATCTTCAAACGCTTGGGCTAGTTGAAGAAAAGTCTGGTAATCTCCGAACGGGTTGAAAGGTCCGCCGCCGTTGGCACTGTTTCCGCCGGTGAAGTCAAAAACCGGAATTGGCGGAGCGTCTGCGCCCAAAGCCTGAGCCAAAAACGTCACGTGGGCATTTTCGTGCTGCGCGATTTGAGCGATGATAGCTTGGTCAGCTTGCGGAATCAATCCGGCAGTGTCCAATGCAGTGTTGTAATATTCGGCTTCGAGGTATTCCAAAGTCAACGCCAATTGCAAAGCTCCGGTCGCAGTTGCGGGAGTCGGAGAGATGTCGGCTGCGTAAGATTTGTTGGTCAACGCCGAAAGTCCAAAAGGAACAGCGGCAAAAGCCAAACCTTTACCCAATTGTCCAAAAGCACCGAAACTCGATCTTCTGTCTCCGGTCTTTGTGTACAAAGCATCGTCGGAGAACAACTCTAATATTTTTGATATGTTCATGATTTCTATCGGATTTTGGATTATGGTAAATATTGCGCGGTGAATGGAGTCGTGATGAAACCGAGGTCGCCCACGGCTGAGATGATTCCAGATGGATTCGTCGCTTTGTCAAGTCCGTTTGCGTCAACGACATCGTTTCCTGCGAAACTTGCCGTTCCCGGATTGATCAAGCTTCTGATAGCCGATGCGTGCCTTGCCTCAACCGAAACGATTTTTCCGGCAAGTACCAAATAGTCCGGAGTCACGATAACTTTACCGGCTCCGTTGTAAGCTGCAACTCCCGTATCTTCAAGCGCTTGTGCTGTCGCAAGAACGGCTGCTTGGTTACTGAAATTCAATGTTCCGTAATTGAAAGCCAGATCAGGAAGTACGCGTTCTGCCGGAAGTGCGCCCGAAAGTGCCGCCTGGAAGAATTCGCGGTGAATGACCTCGTGGTTGTAAAGGTCTGTCAATACTGCTTGGACTTCCGGCGTGAATCCGGTGAATCCTGTTGCGTTCACGACCTTCGTGTAAAAGTCGGCTTCCAACTGCTCAAGTGCGTAAGCGTATGTCAAAACGCCCAAATCGCCTCCGCCAAGATCAAATACGCCATTGCGTATTCCAGGAAGTTGGTTCTGGTTGTTGTTGCTGCCTGAATCGTCGTCATTGTTACATCCGGCCATCAACAAGCCCGCGCCGGCCATCGTAAGGCCGCTGATTTTAAGAAAGTTCCTGCGACTCGCTAAAGCCGGATTCACTTCCTTGATGGTTACTTTGTTTTCCATAATTCACAGTTTAAGAATTAATACTGGTTGTGTGTACGAATACTTATATTTGCACATATTAGGTAAACCTACGTTGAGAAAGTGATTCCGGTTTTGCAAAATTTCAATTTGTAGAGGTAAAATTTTACAATTTTTTAAACTTTTTTATAGTGTTTATAGGATTCTCCTTAAAATTTACATAATTTCCATTATTCTGATAGAAATCGATTGCCTATGAAGTCTAAAGCCACGCTGAAACAAATCGCAAAAGATCTGCACGTGTCCGTGTCGACCGTTTCCAAAGCACTGAATGACAGTCCGGAAATCAGCGAGCAGACCAAAGCCAAAGTACAGGAATACGCCAAACTCAAGAATTACAAGCCGAACGTCATCGGTTTGAACTTGAAGAATCGCAAGACGAAAACGATCGGCGTTATCATCCCGAATATCCTGAATCCGTTCTTCGCTAAGGTTTTTACCGGAATCGAGAAAATCGCCGACGAAAAAGGATACAATATAATTACGTGTATCTCGAACGAATCGCTCGAAAAGGAAGTGCATGCTCTCGAAATGCTGAGCAACGGCACAATCGACGGTTTCGTGCTGTCGATTTCAGAAGAAGCTCAAAAGAAAAGCGAATTCAACCACTTCAAGCAAATCATAAACGAAGGCACGCCAATCGTGATGTTCGACAGGATTTCTGACGAAGTCGAATGCGACAAAGTGATCGTGGACGATCTCAACTCGGCCGTGAACGCGGTACAGCATTTGGTGGCCACGGGTTGCAAGCGAATTGCATTGTTGTCTTCTATCGACAATTTGAGCGTAGGGAAATTGCGTGCCAAAGGTTTTTACGAAGGCGTGGAGAAAAGAGGCGCGAAGGTCGATGAAGATTTGGTCGTCCTCACTGATTCCACTGAAGATTTCGATACAAGATTGTCCAAGTTGTTCGCCGAAAACAAAATCGACGGCGTTTTTGCGCTTGACGAACACGCATCGGTTTCAGCGATGAAAGCCGCGATCAAAAAAGGCTACAAGATTCCCGAAGAACTTTCGATTATCGGTTTTGCCGATGGCGTCTGGTCGAAAAGACTTACACCAAGTATGTCGACCGTAAGCCAACACGGACCGGAAATTGGAGAAGCGGCCGCCAAATTACTGATCGAAAGACTCGAGAGCAAAGAAGAAGAAGATGCGAAATTCAAAACAGAAGTCATCGCCACAGAATTGCGTCAGCGCGAATCGACCAAAAAACTGTAATTCATCTTACACTATATAAAGAAGAAAGCGGCCGTGAAAGCCGCTTTTTTTATTCCCTGTTGAAATCGACGTTCAATCCGTTTTGTTTCAGGTTCATTTTTCCGTGTGAGAATTCGAGCTTGATTCCCGCGGGCTTGAAAGCGAATTTGGTGTCGCTTTCGGCCTCGAGTGCGAATGAACCTTGTCCGGTGGCTTGCGCCGACAGCTTCCCGTTTTCTATGAAAATCCTGATTTTTAACGGAAATGCCGACGAAGCGTAATTTCCGACATAAGTCTGCAAAATCGATTCGCTCACGGCAATTTCGTTGAACTCGGGAAACTTGTAATCCTGTCCGTAATAAAGTTGCAAGATGCCAAGAGTGATCGCATTCCTGTCAAAATTGTCGCCGTTGATGCAAAGCGCAAAGCCCATTTTCGATTCAGGCTCGAAGCCCGTGACCGAACGGAAATTCTCGATTCCGCCCGTGTGTCCGTAGAACTTTTTGTTGTCGAATGGAAGTGCGATCAAACCCAATCCGTAAGTGTCTTTCAACGTTTTCATTTTCTCGAAAGATGCGGCGCTCATGAGTTTACCGTCGAACAAAGCTTTTGTGAATTGCGTCAAATCTGACGGAGTCGAAACCAAAGCGCCAGCCGAAAATGCAATCGAATTCGACCATTCCGGAATCACATTCCATTTGTTTCCGACAAAAATCGCAGACGAAGCCTCGTTTTTCGAGTGATCGGTTTTCTCTGGCAAATACGTGTTCTTAAGTCCGATTTTCTTGATTATTCGCGTCTGGAGATTTTCGGAATACGACTTTTTGGTCACGTCTTCGATAATGAAACCGAGCAAAATGTAGTTGGAATTGCTGTATGTATATTTGGAATCTGGCGTGAAATCAGATGCAAATCTGTTCATCACATCGACCAATTGCGCTTTCGACATCTTGTTCTGGATGTTTTCTGCGATTATCGAATCGCCCAAAATCTCATGAATTCCAGATCGGTGTCGCAACAACATCTCGATCGTAATCTGGTCGGCGTTTTTGACCTTCGGATAAAATTTCGAGAGTTTGTCCTCGAGCTTGATTTTCTTTTCGTCCACGAGTTGTAGCAAAACCACGGCCGTGAACGGTTTTGTGATCGATCCGACTTTGTACTTCGTGTCCGGATTCGCTACTTTTTGGTTTGCGATATCCGAAAAACCGTAGGCTTTGGCAAACACGATTTTGTCGCTTTCGCGGATGGCGACCGAACCCATGAACTTGTTGTTCGCCTGCAAATACCTAAGCAAACTGTCGATCTTTCGGAATTTTGCATCGGCTTGACCGAAAACCGAACCCGAAAGCAACAGCAAAATTAAAATGTAGGATTTTTTCATCTGATTGTTCGTTTTTGTAAAAATAGTCTTTCGTTTCCGATTTCGGGAATTCTAATCCATCGCTTGCAAATTCTAGGCTCGCTTTATATTTTGCTCATCCGGAATCGAGTTTTAAGCAACGGATTAAAATGTATTGAGCGGGTTTTCATTAATTTAGAGTAAAAATCCGCTATGAAGAAAGTTTACCTATTTGTCGCTTTTTTGGTGTTTTCCCAAATCGGCTACAGCCAAAACGCCGACATTTTCGATCTCGCCCGAACCGGAAGCGCCGAACAAGCCGAAAAGTTGCTGAACCAAGACCAAAAACTCGTCAACACAACAAACACCGACGGGTACACGCCACTTATCTTGGCTTGCTACCGAAGCAACAATGCGGTTGCGAAACTGCTGCTGCAAAAAGGCGCGAACATCGATGCGATTTCTGGAATGGGAACGGCTTTGATGGCCTCGGTCGTGAAGGGAAATCTTGAAATGGCAAAACATCTGATAGAACGCAAAGCCAATCCGAATCTCTCCGATGCGAACGGAACGACCGCGCTTCTTTACTCGGTGATGTTCAAGAAACACGAACTCGCGTCGCTTTTGATGAAATCCGGAGCCGACGCCAATCACAAGGACAACCGCGGACAATCGGCTCTCGATTATGCGATTTTGTCCAACGACGACAAACTGATCGAAATCCTAAAAACCAAAAAGCTATGAACAAAACTACTCTGAACCTTATCGCCCTTTTGGGATGTGCTACTGCGATGGCGCAATTCTCGACCGGCGTGCTGAACGGCACCTCGACCGGCGGAACGAATTTGAACATGACGGCCAAAATTGACGTTTCGGCCACCGAAGTCACTTTGACCTTGACCGGAAATTCCACCGATTGGCTTGGCGTAGGTTTGGGCGCAAGCGGAATGGATTCGGGCGATTGCGTAATCTTCGACGGTACGAATCTATCGGACAGATCTTTTGGCGGAGTTGGAGTCACGCCAGCTCTGGATGCGACCCAAAGTTGGACGGTCACTTCCAATACGGTAAATTCGGGCGTTAGAACCGTAATTGGAACGCGTGCCCTAAATACGGGCGAGCCGAACGATTACGTGTTTGCGAATGCGGCCGGTCCGTTGACGTTGGTTTTTGCCAGAAGAGCCGGAAGCATGACAATCGGATATCACGGAAACAACAGTTGTGGCACGACAATCGCGAATTTGGCTTTGTCTTCGGAAGATTTTTCAGCCGAAAAGGTCAAAATGTATCCGAATCCGGCGAAAGCCAATGTGAGCTTTCAATTGCCTTCGTTTGTGACATCGGGAGAAATCAAAATTTACGACGCTCAGGGCCGAATGGTCAAAAGACAGGAAATTTCAGAAATGGAAACCAACGTCTCGCTAGCCGGAATCCCGACGGGAACTTACATGGCCGTCGTGAGAACGCAACACGGTAATGCGACCAAAACGCTTATCGTAGAATAAAGACGAACAGCTTTCAATCAAGAAAGGCCGGGATTTCTCCACGGCCTTTTTCTTTTTTGGTCCACTCAGGTTCACTTTCGCTTCATCTCGATTTCCAGCGATTTGAATTCTTTTCCGGCTGGATCGGTGTCGAACATTTCCATTTTGCGGGTGTTGTCGTCAACCCAAGTGAAAACTTCCCTGAACTTTTTGTCCTTTTTGGTCATCGGATCTGGCATGTTGCCGGTAAAAGTGATCGATTTCGTATTTGGATCGTAGTCGCCCGTCACGAACATCGTTCCCGTTCCCATGTTGTCGCGCCACGTCGATTCGAACTTATTCGAGGCGTTGTTGTAGCTCACGGTCGAAACGCCCTCAAACGGCTGGCCCATCATTTTGCCTTTGTAGCTCGCTTCCTGGTAGCGTCCGCCCATTGTCATTTTGATGTCGGCTGTCGCGTCTTCCTTGGTTGGTTTTTTCGGATCCATAAAGGATGTCATCGTGACTTTCCAGCTACCCGTGTCGGCGGCCAAAAGTTTGTGCATGTCGCCCGGTTTCATGTATGCTTCCCAAGCTTTGTTCATTTCTTCCTGCGACGGCGGCGTTGCGGCTTCGGCGCTTTCTGTTGTTGGCACTTCGACTTTTACGGTGTCTGTCGTGCTGGTTTCTACTGCTTTGTCTTCGGCTTTTTTACAGCCTGTGAGCGCCAAGGTGAGAATGGCCGCGCCCAAAAATACATTTTTCATAATCAGTTGTTTTTTATGTTGGTTGCTTAAAGTTAGGGAAATTCCGGTTTGGTTTGGACGGATTTTTTGGGTGGGTTTTGGGTAAACATTTAACAATTTCTACAGATTTTCTGTAACGAAATGTCGCGGCAAAACCTTACGTTCGTAAAACCTAACAGGATTTGAATCCCTGTTAGGTTTTACGGCCCCAAAAATTGATGTGTTTTTGTAGTGGTGATTTCAGGTGTTTTAATCCGATAAGGTTCCATTTTCAAAACTACAAATTCACCTGACTTGACCAAGATTTCCGGCAATCCGGAAAAACGGTCATCGCTACAAAAAAGGAATTTTATTTCGACATTTTTTTCGAATTGCACGTATCAAAAAACGGCGTCAAAACTGAACATTTTCAATTTCGAAGCCGTATTCCATCCTAAAATCCGCGAAGGCGAAACCTCAATGCGCTTCGAGCCAATCGTTTCCGGCGCCCATTTCGACTTCCAAAGGAACAGCAAGCGTAAAAGCATTTTCCATTTCGTGCTTGATCATCGGTTTGATTGCTTCGAGTTCATCTTTGTACACGTCGAACACCAATTCGTCATGCACTTGCAGCAACATTTTGCTCTTCCAATTTTCTGAAGTGAGTTTTTTGTGGATGTTGATCATCGCGATCTTTATAATGTCGGCGGCGCTTCCCTGAATCGGGGCGTTTACAGCATTTCTTTCGGCCGCGCCACGAACAACTTGGTTGGCCGAATTGATGTCCTTCAAATAACGTCGGCGACCGGAAATCGTCGAAACGAAACCTTGTTCGCGCGCAATCTCGATCTGCTCACTGATATAATTGCGAAGTTTCGGATACGATTTGTAATAAGCATCGATCAAAGCCGCACTTTCACTTCTCGTAAGCGAAGTCTGGTTGCTCAATCCGAAAGCCGAAACACCGTAAATGATTCCGAAATTCACTGTTTTGGCATTGCTTCTTTGCTCGCGCGTCACATCTTCCAAAGCGACATTGAACACTTTTGCCGCCGTCGATTTATGAATGTCCTCGTTGTTGCGAAAAGCCTCGATCATGTTTTCTTCTCCCGAAAGCGCCGCGATGATGCGAAGTTCGATCTGCGAATAATCGGCAGAAAGCAAAGTGTAATTTTCGTCTCTCGGAATGAACGCCTTCCTGATTTGGCGACCGCGTTCGGTTCGTATCGGAATGTTCTGAAGGTTCGGATTGTTCGAGCTCAAACGTCCGGTTGCCGCCACTGCCTGCATATAATCGGTGTGGACGCGGCCCGTTTTCCCGCAAACCTGAGCCGGAAGCGCAGTCACGTAAGTACTTTGCAACTTTACGAGTTGTCGCCAGTCGAGAATGTCCTGAACAAAAGGACTCGAAAGCGCGAGCGTCGACAGGATTTCTTCTCCGGTCGCGTATTGTCCGGTTTTGGTCTTCTTGATTTTCCCGCCTCCGATTTTCATCTTGTCGAACAAGATCTCGCCCAATTGTTTCGGCGAACCGAGGTTGAAAGTTTCTCCCGCAGCCTCGTAAATGCCGCGTTCGAGTTTTATGATGTCTTCGGCCAATTCCGATGAAAGGTTCGCCAGAAAGTCTGAGTCGAGTCGCACGCCTTCCATTTCCATATCGGCTAAAACCTGAACCAGCGGCACTTCGATTTCGTCAAAAAGTTTTCGCGTGTCGGTTTTGTCGAGAATCGGGGCGAAGTGTTCTTTCAATTGAAGTGTCACATCGGCGTCTTCCGAAGCGTATTCCTTGACTTCCTCGAGCGCCACATCGCGCATCGTTTTTTGGCCTTTGCCTTTTTTACCGATTAGTTCCTCGATCGATTTTGGCGAATATTTGAGATAAGTTTCCGACAAAACGTCCATGTTGTGGCGCATGTCAGGGTTTATCAAATAATGGGCAAGCATCGTATCGAACAGTTTTCCTTTGACCGTAATGCCGTAATTCGACAGTATTTTGAGATCGTATTTGATGTTTTGTCCAATTTTTTCGATCGACTCGTTTTCGTAAAACGGAAGGAATTTGTCAACAACGACTTGCGCGTCCGACTGATTTTCGGGAATCGGGACATAAAATCCCTTTCCTTTTTCCCAGGAAAACGAAAGCCCGACGAGTTCGGCAGTAATCGGGTCAAGTCCGGTCGTTTCGGTGTCAAAACTCACCGAAGTCTGTTTCAGCAAATTATTCACCAACAGTTTTATCGCGAAATCACCTTCGACCGATTGGTAGAAATGTTCCGTGTTTTCAAGCGTCGCATAAGGATTCGTGGCGATCGTATCGTTTCCTTCACCGTGAATTTCGGCGAAAAGATCGAACTGCGATTCGCTCCTGACGATGGTTTTCGTTGGAGCGATTCCTTGGGTTTCGGCCGTTTGGTAATTCTCGTTCTTATTGAAGAACAATTGGTTGAACTGTTCGGCCATCCGTCTGAATTCGAGCTCGAGAAAAAGTTCCTGAACCTTGTCGCCGTCCGGTTTGGTAAGTTCGTAATCTTCTTCGTTGAACTGCACGTCGCAGTCGCATATTATCGTGGCAAGTTGTTTGGAAAGAATCCCGAGTGCTTTGTTTTCCTCGATTTTCTCCTTCATTTTGCCTTTGAGTTTGTCAGTGTTTTCGAGCAGGTTTTCCATCGTCCCGAATTCGGCCAACAGCTTTTTGGCAGTGACTTCACCAACGCCAGGCAATCCCGGAATGTTGTCTACCGCATCGCCCATCATTCCCAGAAAGTCGATCACTTGTTCAGGCCTTTCGATTCCGAAGCGTTCCAAAACTTCGGGAATTCCCCAAATCTCGATGCCGTTTCCAAGCCGCGCCGGACGATACATGAAAACGTTTTCCGAAACCAATTGGGCGTAATCCTTGTCTGGCGTGACCATAAAAACCTGATAGCCTTCTTTTTCGGCTTGTTTGGCGACCGTTCCGATCAAATCGTCGGCTTCACAACCGGCCAATTCGATGATTGGAATGTGCATCGCCTTGAGAATTTGCTGAATCCAAGGAATAGCAATCTTAATCGCTTCGGGCGTTTCATCGCGGTGCGCTTTGTACTGCGGATACATTTCGGTGCGAACCGTGCTGCCTTCTTTGTCGAAAGCCACGGCCAAATGGTCTGGTTTTTCGCGCTTGATCACATCGAGAAGCGAGTTCATGAAACCCAATATAGCCGAAGTGTCCATGCCTTTCGAATTCACACGCGGATTCTTGATCAATGCGTAATATCCGCGGAAAATAAGGGCGTAAGCGTCGAGGAGAAACAGTCGTTTTTGTGCTGACATAATCTTGTTTTGAAGGGATTCAAAAGTACGAAATCACAAATGACTTTGAACAAAAAAAGGCCGGTCGAAAATTGATCGCCAGTTCGGGTTGAATCAAATCTGGGTCTGAATTTTCAAAATCGGAAGCCTTTGAAGCGACAAAAAAGCCTGGCCGCCAACGCAAAGTGATTTTCTGCGTTAATTTTGTCCAAATAAAAAAGCAAATGCGGCTTCAGGTTCGGTAATTTGCAGAAAATTTTTTCGGATGTTCCGTTGGTTACTCTTCGCCATTTTCGTCGTCATCGTCGAAACTTACGCCTATCAAGCCTTTAAAACCGTTACGAAAGTCAAATGGCTTTTGATCGCTTATCAGCTGATTTCACTGTTCGCAATCGTTTATATCGTTTACCAATTCACGCAGTTCGACAGGAAAGTCGGGCAGACGCGCGTTACCTTGTTCACACTCGGTTTGGTCCTTATCATTTACATTCCGAAAATCCTGCTCATGCTTTTCATGTTTTTGGAGGACGTTTTCCGGGTTTCGGGCGCTTTCGTGAACTTGGTTACCAAAAGTCGCGAAGGCGATTTCTTGCCGGACCGACGCAAATTCGTGAGTACGATCGCGCTCGGAATCGCATCGATCCCGTTTTTGTCTTTGGCATACGGAATGAAATGGGGCAAGTACAACTTCAAAGTGATTCGCCAACAGCTTTTTTTCCCTGATTTGCCCGATGCATTCGACGGTTTCACGCTTACGCAGATTTCTGACGTACATTCGGGAAGTTTCGATAACGAGGAAAAAATCAGGTATGCGATCGATCTGATAAACGAACAAGATACCGATATGTGTCTATTTACGGGCGATATCGTAAATACGCATGCCAAGGAAATGTTTCCGTGGATTGATACTTTCAAGCGGATAAAGTCTTACCGATACGGGAAATATTCGGTTTTGGGCAATCATGACTACGGCGAATACATCGATTGGAATTCCCAAAAGGAAAAGGACGAGAATTTCCAGGCGATCAAGAATCTGTACGGGCAAATCGGGTTCGATCTGATGCTAAACGAGCACAAGATCATCGAGAAAGACGGACAGAGAATCGCATTGGTCGGCGTTGAAAATTGGGGACGCAACTTCAAACAAGTCGGCGATTTGGCCAAAGCATCACAAGGTTTGGGCAAAGACGATTTCAAGATATTGATGTCGCACGATCCTTCGCATTGGGACGAGAAAGTGCAGCACGACCCGAAGCATTACCAACTGACTTTATCCGGACACACTCACGGACTGCAATTTGGGATAGAGATTCCGGGTTTCATCAAGTGGAGTCCGGTGCAATACGTGTACAAACAATGGGCTGGATTGTATGAAAACCTCGGTCGTTACATTTACGTAAACCGCGGCTTCGGCTTCCACGCTTACCCCGGACGAGTTGGCATTTGGCCAGAAATTACGGTCATTGAGCTAAAAAAAGGCTCAAAATTATCGTGATATGTTAAAAATGCTATATTTGTAGGGCAATGGTTAAATTTTTAGGACTATGTCAAAATTTGGCGAACTGATCAACGCTCCCGTTCCCGTTCTCATTGACTTCTATACTGAGTGGAACGAGCAGTCCGTATCCATGCATCCCGTTATTCGCGATGTGGCCGCGGCTTTGGGTGACAAGGCTAAGGTGATCAAGATTGATGTGGACAAAAACCAGGAATTGGCCGACGCGCTTCGCATAAAAGGCCTTCCGACGCTGATGATCTACAAAGGCGGACAGATGATGTGGCGTCAATCAGGAGAACTCGATGCCAATACGATCATCGGTTTGGTGCAGGAACAACTCTAGTCAATTCAACGCGGCGCATTCGAAGCCGTTGTCTTTCAGATATTTCAAGGTCTTCGGAAGTGCGAAACTCATGTTCTCGAACGCTTTCTGGCTGTCGTGGAAAATCACTATACTTCCCGGACCTATGTTGTCCAGGACGTTTTTGAGGCATTCTTCGGGCGTGATCGTCTGGTCGAAATCGGCGCTCAAAACATCCCACATTATTATTTTGTAACCCATTTTTCGCAATTTCTTCGATTGTGACAAGGTGACTTTCGCATAAGGCGGACGCATGAGTTTGGATGTGTCCGATGTGATGGTGTCGAATTGGTGCTGGCAAAGTTTGACGTTTTCGAGATATTCGGCTTCGGGCGTGTTCCATCCGTTAAGGTGATTGAAAGTGTGGTTTCCGAACGAATGTCCATCGGCTAAAATCCTTTTGAAAATGTCCGGATTTTTCCTGATGTTGTCTCCGATGCAGAAAAACGTGGCTTTTGCGTTATATCTGCCAAGTAAATCGAGCACGAATCCAGTAGCTTCGGGAATCGGGCCGTCGTCGAATGTCAAATACACTTTTTTGGACTCGCACGGCATGTTCCAAACAAAATTCGGGAACAGTTTCTTGATGAACCAATGCGTTTTTATCCAATACGGTTTCATGACGAGAAGATATGAAAAATGCGGCTGTTACACCGCATTTGTTCTGTTTTGGAAAGGTTAAACTTACTCTGGATCGCGTCCGAAGAGCTTGAATTTTTCGTTGTATTGGTTGAAAGCCGCGCGGTTCTTCTGATAAAACTCGACGTCGCCTCTTTCTTTCATGACTTGAAGCAAACTTCTGTAACGCTCGATCGCACTTACGATATCGACCGCGATCAAACCTTGCTCGGAATTTCTCAATTCCTTGTAATACGTCAATTCCTGTTGGTATTTCACGATCAATTTTTGAAGCAATTCGCGAGCGCGTGCTTTTTCGCCAACTTCGTAAAGTCCTCCGGCGAACGGTTCCAACATCGTGTAATAGCCGTAATAATCCATCGGCATTTTTGTAAGCGCAAGGTCGATGACTTTTTTGGCTTTGTCGTTTTTGCCTTCGTTTATGAGTTGTTCCATCAAACGCGCCATATTTGTGCGATATGTGATCGAATTCTTGCGCGTTTCCGGATCGTGGTAGATTTTCGTGCTCTCGCCGTTGCCCCAATCCCATTTCATGACGAGGTTGTACATTTTGTCAGAATCGATGCTTCCCATGTCTAGCATACTCGGCGCTTTCTCGAGCGAAGTTTTCATCGGAACGAGCTTGTAAACCACACCATCGAGTTGCAGATAGTCTTTCATCCACAGATAATCGTCGTCACCGAAACTTCCGCCAGTAAAGTAAATTGGGCGTTTCCAGTTGTTGTTCAATAAGATGTCAAGCATCATGATTCGGTTTTTGTAAATCGCCTGGCCTTTGATTTCAATATCGATGTGCGAAACGATCGAATCGCTGTATTTTGCATCGAGGATCTTGTTTGCCAAAACGGCATTTTTGTCTACCGGAATCCTGATCTTATTTGTCGGGAAGAAGTGGTATTTCTGTCCGTTGGGGAAAGTCAGTTTGGCACGCGGATCTTCGAGTTTCAAAAATCCGATGAAATCCTTCAACGCCATCGTGTCTTTGGTGCGCTCCTGATAAACCGCGTAATCGAGTTTATCTCCCACGTATTTCTCGTGGTCGAACGAAATTGGCGCGCCTTCCGCATCCCAGGTTTTCATTTTCGACTGATCGATGTACCAATCTGTCATGAAAAGGCTCGTATTGATGATTTTTACGTCGCGTCTCACGCCTTCGATTTCCTGTGCGTACCAAAGCGGGAAAGTATCGTTGTCGCCTATCGTGAATAAAATCGCATTCTTATCGCATGAATTCAGGTAGTTCTTGGCCATCGCGATCGCCGTGTAGCGTCCGGAGCGATCGTGGTCGTCCCAGTTTTGGGAAGCCATCAAAATCGGAGAAGCGAGCAACGTCACGACAGTAACTATAGGGACGAGGATTTTTGGTGCGAGTTTGGTTTTGAGCATTTCGTAAATCGCGTAAGCTCCGAATCCGACCCAAATCGCGAATACGTAAAAAGATCCGACCAAGGCGTAATCCCTTTCGCGAGGTTCAAACGGTCTTTCGTTCAGATAAATTTTGAGCGCCAATCCCGTGAAAAGGAACAAAGCGAGCAAAACGTAGAAACTCTTGAGGTCTTTGTTCGCGTGCCAAGCCAATCCGATAAGGCCAAGAAGGAACGGCAGGAAGAAATACATGTTTCGGCCTTTGTTGTTCTTGAAATCGTCCGGAAGATTCTTTTGCGAACCCAAGTGCATTTCGTCTATCGCAGTGATTCCGCTAAGCCAGTTTCCGTCGAGGTTGTCATATTTTCCCTGGACGTCGTTTTGGCGTCCGGTGAAATTCCACATCAGGTATCTCCAATACATGTAGCCGAATTGGTATTCGAACATGAAACTGAGGTTTTCGCCGGTCGAAGGTTTTTCGATCGTGAGATAGTCGCCGTAACTCTTGAGGAATTTGACGTAACCGTCCGCTTCGATTTCACCCGATGCATAAGCGCGTCTGAATTCGGCCACGATGTTTATCAATTGGTCTTTTTCTTCTTCCGATGCGAAATCGTCAATGTCAGGACGGATCTTGAATTTTGGCGCACTCGTGAAGTTGATGTAATTTTCTACGTGATCTGTGCTCCACAAACGAGGCAAAATGGCTTTTTGGTTGTTGTCGCTGTTCTGTTCGGCTTTCTCCCAATTGTTGGTGATTTCGTATTTGCCGGTCTTGTAGTTGCGTTCGTAATTCGGTTTTTTATCCAGATAAGGCACGTCAGCATCGAGTCCGGCGAACATATCAGTGTATTGCGGACCGTAAAACAACGGGTTTGCACCATATTGTTCGCGGTTATAATACGCGAGGAGTTCGGCTGCATCCGACGGCTTATTCTCGTTGATGACGGTATTTGCGTTTGCACGGATCGGCAACATCATCCAAGTCGAAAATCCTAGGAAAATGAAAAGCACGCACAAAACGATGGTGTTGTAGAAAACCAGTCCTTTCTTTTTGGTGTAATTGAGTCCGAAGTAGAAAAAAGCCAAGACGATCAAAACTGCGATGATCGTTCCGGAGTTAAAAGGAAGTCCGACGCTATTTACCATGAAAATCTCCGACTTGGCAAAAAACGCCAAAGTCCAAGGCAACAAAAGCTGGAAAATAAACAACAGGATTCCAACCACGACGATATTGGCCACGATGAAATTCTTGATCGTGATCGTTTTGTAGTTCTTGAAATAATAAAGATATCCGATGGAAGGAATCGTCAAAATCGCCATAAAGTGAACCCCGAAAGAAAGTCCGACGACTAGCGAAATAATGAGCAACCACTTGTTTCCGCGCGGCGTATGCATTTCTTCTTCCCAACGCAATCCGAGCCAAAGCAACAAGGCGATCAACAACATCGCCATGGCGTAAACTTCCGCTTCGACGGCATTGAACCAGAAACTGTCGGTAAATGTGAAGGTCAAAGCGCCAACCAATGAGGCGCCCAAAACCATTTTGGCGTTGCTGTCGTTCCATTCGGAAAAATTGGTGACGATTTTCCTTACTATGATCGTGGACGACCAAAACATGAAAAGAATTGTGAAAGCACTAGAGATGACAGATAGTAAATTCACCATCAAAGCCACATAAGTGTCGTTTGGAGCGAACATCGCGAAAACGGCTCCAAGCATCTGGAACAAAGGTGCTCCGGGCGGGTGACCGACTTCTAGGTTGGCCGAAGTGGCGATGTATTCGCCGCAATCCCAGAAACTCATGGTTGGTTCGACGGTAAGAACGTAGACAAGCAATGCAATTGAAAAAGCGATCCATCCGGTGATCGTGTTCCACTTGCGGAAGTTGAAATCTGTCATTGTACAGAGGTTGTTTAGTGTTACAAAGAAACTGTTTTTTTGCCAATGGTTTGGGCAGTTAACAAAAAAATCTGAGTGATCTGGCGCGGGCCGGATATGTAAATTGTTGTAAAAGACGGGCTTCGGAAACAGATGTCACAGTTCTCGAGAAAATTTTAAAAAAAACTTGCGCGGAATAAATTTTGTTGTAAATTTGCCCTCGCAATAGCAAAGCTGGTCCATGGTGTAATGGTAACACTACGGTTTTTGGTGCCGTCTTTCTAGGTTCGAGTCCTAGTGGACCAACTTAAGAAGCCTCCGTTTTTCGGAGGCTTTTTTATTTTTGTTGCGTTGCCTGCCGGCCGAAACGAATCTGGTTTCGTGAAAAATCGGTTGTTGGCTGCTGTTCTTTTTGGAGCGAAAAGTTCCAGATTCAAAATCAAATCCCAAAGTCTATCGGTTTCATATCCAATATTCCGAAAAGCTCTATTGTGTTTTGTGCATTCTGATAAAGCAAAAAGCCCGCTGCATCGCAACGGACTTTTGTGTATTGGTTCCAATTTTTTCCGATAGATATCGAAATGGGATTTACTTCTAGATTTTGAAAGTAATAACCGGACGAATTGCGTGATTGACCAAATCCTCGCTGATGCTTCCGTTGAAAAAGTGGGCGAAACCGGTTCTTCCGTGCGTGCACATTCCAATAAGGTCTGCTTTTACGCTGTTGGCGAAGTTCAGGATTCCTTTTTCGACGTTCACATCGTTGTAAATGTGCATGGAATAATTTTCGTAATTCACGTCTCGCATGAAATCGCTCATGATGTTCTCTGCGACTTGTGTCGGTTTGAAGCTGTTTGGCGTGTTTATCATTACGAGTTTCAGATGTGACCCGAAATGTGTGGCGATATCAAGCAATTGTTTGAAAGGCTTTTTGATTTCTTCCGAAAAGTCAGAGGCGAACACGAAACTGTCTGCTTTGAATTCCGGCATTTCGTTCTTGATGACCAAAACCGGAACTTCCGAACTTCTCACGACTTTCTCTGCGTTTGATCCTATGAACATTTCGTGGAATCCGCTTGCGCCGTGTGAGCCCATGACGATAAAGTCGGCATTCTCTTTTTTGGCCACAGAGTTGACACCTTCGAAGACTTTTCCGAAGCGCGTGGTTTCGGTAACGGTAAGTCCGTCGAGATACGGCGCATCGAGCAAAGCCTCGAATTTGATGATCGCCTGGTTTTTGAAAAAGATGATTTCGGGGATATCCGCTCCTTGAGTCAACGCATCGCTTCCTTCGTGCGGCAATTCAAGCATGTGCAACAGTACGATTTCGCTGTTCTGTTTTCTGGCGATTTGGGCGGCCACTTTCAGGGCGTATTCCGCTTGGTCAGAGAAGTCGGTCGGCACTAGTATTTTCTTCATGTCGAAAAGTTTGAAAAATGGTGAATGATTGTTTGTTCTTAAAATAAAGTTACGAATATTTTAACTGTTAAGGCCAGTTTTTGGATTACAAAAAAATGTCTATATTTGCACCGTTATTTATTGAAAACTAAATAATGAGGGGACGCGAGTCCCCTCTTTTTATAACTATATGACATTTAAAGAAAAAGTCACCGAACTTTTGGATGCGGCTCTCGAGGAGCGTCCCGAAATTTTCCTGATCGACCTCAAGATCGAGGACAACGGCAAGATTACCGTAACGCTCGACGGAGACAACGGCGTGACACTACAGGATTGCATTGACGTAAGCCGTGCGATCGAACACAATCTCGACCGCGAAGAACAGGATTTTGCACTCGAAGTGGCTTCGGGCGGAGCGACGTCTCCGCTGAAACTCGTCCGGCAGTACAAAAAAAACCTGGGAAGAACGCTGCTGGTCAAGACCGCAACTGAAACCATCGAGGCCGAAATCACGGACGCAAACGACGATTTCATTACGCTTGAGTGGGAAGCGCGCGAACCGAAAAAGGTCGGAAAAGGAAAAGAAACTGTTCAAAAGAAACAGGAAATAAAATATTCAGAAATCAAAGAAGCAACTGTTACAATTAAATTTTAGAGTTATATGGAAAATCTCGCATTAATCGACTCGTTTTCAGAGTTCAAGGATGATAAATTGATCGATCGCGTTACGCTGATGGCAATCCTTGAAGATGTATTCAGAAATGCATTGAAGAAGAAATTCGGATCGGATGAGAATTTTGACATAATCATCAACCCTGACAAGGGCGATATGGAAATCTGGAGACGTCGCGTAATTGTTGCCGACGAAGATCTGGATTTGGAAAACGAGGAAATCACGCTTACCGAAGCCCGCAGAATCGAGCCTGACTTTGAAATCGGCGAGGAAGTTTCAGAAGAAGTGAAATTGATCGATTTGGGACGCCGCGCAATTTTGGCTTTGCGTCAGAACCTGATCTCAAAAATACACGAACACGACAATACGAACCTTTACAAGCAATTTAAAGACCTTATCGGCGAAATTTATACTGCTGAAGTTCACCACGTAAGACCAAGAGTCGTAATTTTGGTTGACGACGAAGGAAACGAGATCGTGCTTCCGAAGGAAAAGCAAATCCCGAGCGACTTTTTCCGCAAAGGAGACAACGTCCGCGGAATCATCGAAAACGTCGAGCTTAAAGGAAATAAACCGCAAATCGTGATGTCACGTACATCTGAAAAATTCCTCGAGAAATTGTTCGAACAGGAAATTCCGGAGGTTTTCGACGGTTTGATCATGGTGAAGAACGTCGTGCGCATTCCGGGAGAAAAGGCGAAAGTTGCCGTTGATTCCTATGATGACAGAATCGATCCGGTTGGAGCTTGCGTCGGTATGAAGGGTTCACGTATCCACGGAATCGTTCGCGAACTCGGAAACGAGAACATCGACGTGATCAATTATACCAATAATATCCAACTTTATATTACACGTGCGCTAAGTCCGGCGAAAGTATCTTCGATCAAATTGAACGAAGAGAACAAAAGAGCCGAGGTTTATTTGAAACTTGAAGAGGTTTCGAAAGCGATCGGACGTGGCGGACACAACATCAAGCTAGCTGGGTTGCTAACAGGTTATGAGCTGGATGTCATCCGCGAAGGAAACGTCGCCGAGGAAGAAGACGACGTTGAATTGACCGAATTCTCTGATGAGATCGAAGGTTGGGTAATCGAAGAGTTCGCAAAAATCGGTCTTGACACGGCGAAAAGCGTGTTGAAACAAGATGTTGCCGACCTTGTCAGAAGAACCGACCTCGAAGAGGAAACCATTCTTGACGTGATGCGTATCCTGAAAGAGGAATTCGAAGGCTAATTACAAAACACACCTACAACAACACGACTACAGTTAATAACTAAAAAGATTTTATGTCTGACGAAAGAACAATAAGAATTAACAAGGTTTTACGGGAGCTGAACATTTCCTTGGACCGTGCCGTGGATCATCTCAAAGACAAAGGAATTGCCGTTGAGTCGAACCCGAACGCCAAGATTTCTCAGGGCGAGTACGACTTGTTGATGAACCAGTTCGCGGGCGATCGCGGAAACAAGGTGGCATCACAAGAAGTCGGCGAGGAGAAGCGCAAGGAAAAGGAAGCACTCCGTGTCGAGAGGGAAAAAGAAATCGAAGACAAACGAAAATTGGACGAGGAACGCGCCAAGCAACAGGAAGTTATCCGTGCGAAAGCGAACGTTGCCGGTCCAAAAACCGTAGGAACGATTGACCTCGAGAAAAAGCCGGCAGCTCAAGAAGCTCCAAAGGTCGTCGCCGAAAGCGAGGCGCCTAAGGAAGTTTCGCAGCCTGCAGTTGAGTCAGAAGTAAAACAACCGGAAGCTCCTGTTCAAAAGCAGGAAGAACCGAAGCAAGCCGAAGTGAAAGCTACGGTTGGAACGCCGGCCGCACCTACAGCGCCGATAGCTGCGAAAAATCCGGTTGCACCGGCGACTCCAGCTACGCCTGCAACTCCGGCTGCCGCGCCAGGCGAAGAGACTTTCCAGACGCAATACCAAAAACTCAGCGGGCCTGTACTTTCAGGCCAAACGATTGACCTTTCCCAGTTCGAGCGCAAGAAGAAAGATCCGCCTGCTCAGGGTGGCGCGAACTCGAACAACGACAAGAACAAGCGTAAAAGAATAGTGAAACCTGCCGGAACAGGTGGTCCAGGAGGACAAAACCGTCCAGGCGGTCCAGGCGGACAGAACCGTCCGGGTGGTCCAGGCGGACAAAACCGTCCGGGTGGCGGCTTCCAGAAAGGCCGTCCTGCCATCGTCTCGAAAGTAGAGCCGACCGAGGAAGAAGTAAAAAACCAGATCCGCGAGACTTTGGAGAAACTCCAAGGAAAAGGCGGCAAGTCGAAAGCGGCGAAATACCGTCGTGACAAAAGAGATACGCACCGTCAGAAGTCGGAAGACGAACAACGTTCAATCGACGAAGGAAGCAAGACTTTGAAAGTTACCGAATTCGTAACCGTAGGGGAAATTGCAAGCATGATGGATGTGCCGATTACGAAAGTCATCGGAACTTGTATGTCACTCGGAATCATGGTGACGCAAAACCAACGTCTCGACGCCGAAACCCTTACGATCGTTGCCGACGAGTTCGGATACGAAGTGGAATTCATCACGACGGACATCGAGGAGAACATCCAGGTTGTCGAAGATCGCGAAGAAGATTTGGTGGGCCGCGCTCCGATCGTTACCGTAATGGGTCACGTCGATCACGGTAAGACCTCATTGCTTGATTACGTCCGTAAGGAAAACGTGATCGCCGGTGAATCTGGAGGAATTACACAGCATATTGGTGCATACGGTGTGCAACTCGACAACGGACAGAAAATCGCGTTCCTCGATACGCCAGGTCATGAAGCGTTTACCGCGATGCGTGCCCGTGGTGCCCAGGTTACCGATATCGCGATCATCGTGGTAGCTGCCGACGACGACATCATGCCACAAACAAAAGAAGCGATCAGTCACGCTCAGGCGGCTAACGTTCCAATCATTTTTGCAATCAACAAAGTCGATAAGCCAACTGCGAATCCGGAGAAAATCAAGGAGCGTTTGGCAGGTATGAACTTGCTTGTGGAAGACTGGGGTGGAAAAATCCAGTCACAGGACATTTCGGCGAAAACCGGATTGAACGTGAAGGAATTGCTCGAAAAGGTATTGCTCGAAGCCGAAATCCTCGACTTGAAAGCGAATCCGGATCGTCCAGCTTCAGGAACTGTTGTCGAGGCGCAACTCGATAAAGGAAAAGGTTACGTCGCGACGATTTTGGTTCAGAACGGAACTTTGAGAGTTGGAGATTACATGCTTGCGGGCAAGAACCACGGAAAAATCCGTGCGATGCACGACGAGCGCGGACACAGCTTGAAAGAAGCCGGTCCGTCTACTCCGGTTTCTGTTCTTGGTCTTGACGGAGCTCCGACAGCCGGTGACAAATTCACGGTTTTCGAAGACGAAAGAGAAGCCAAGCAGATTGCTGCAAAACGCACGCAATTGCAACGCGAGCAATCGGTCAGAACGCAAAAGCACATTACGCTTGCCGAAATCGGTCGCCGTATCGCGCTTGGTCAGTTCAAGGAACTCAACATCATCATCAAAGGTGACGTGGATGGTTCGGTAGAGGCGCTTTCTGACTCGTTCTCGAAATTGTCAACCGAAGAAATCCAGGTGAACATCATCCATAAAGGTGTCGGTGCGATCACGGAAACAGACGTCAACCTGGCATCTGCATCTGACGCAATCATCATCGGATTCAACGTTCGTCCGTCTGCATCGGCCAAACAATTGGCAGATAAGGAAGAAATCGACATCAGAAACTATTCGATCATCTACGCGGCGATCGACGACTTGAAAGATGCGATGGAAGGAATGCTTTCTCCGGAAATCAAGGAAGAAGTTACCGGAACGGCCGAAATTCGCGAATTGTTCAAGATTTCGAAAATCGGAACGATCGCCGGATGTATGGTTACCGATGGAAAGATCTTCCGCTCGTCTAAAGTACGTATCGTTCGCGATGGCGTAGTGGTTCACGACGGAGAATTGACGGCCTTGAGACGTTTCAAGGACGATGTTAAGGAGGTTTCGAAAGGTTACGATTGTGGTATCCAGATCAAAGGATACAACGACATCGAGATGAACGACCTGATCGAGGCTTACCAAGAGGTTCAAGTCAAGAAAAAGTTGAAATAATTCAAATCAAATACTAAGGCTCGTTTATTCGGGCCTTTTTTTATGAGACGCTTTTATTGCTTTTTATTCAATTTTTAGGTCGATACAGTTTCCGACAAAAATTGATCGCGATACAATATTGTCGTTTTTATCGATTGTGGACTTTCGGAAAACACTCAGTTCGCATGCCGAATTAGCCATTGATACGCTGAATCTTTGCGGCATTACGAGGCGCGGTGGAAATTTCTAGCCAGGTTTTATATCTTCGGACATTAAATAAAAAAAGCCCCATATTTGGGGCTTCTTTGTTGGAATTATTTTTTACTTGTTGGGTTTGATGATGATGGCGTTTGGAAACTTTTTTCGCAAATCGGCCAGGTTTCTCTCGGCTTCGATCCTCGATTTGAAATTCCCGACCCAGACTTTGTAGGCTGGCGTGCTAAATACTACCGTAGCGTCGAGATTTTTGTTGTCTTTTCTGAAATCGGTGAGGATTTTTTTGGACGTTTCGCTGTCTCCGTTGTAAATCTGGATTTTGTATTTGTCGTTTACTGTTATCGAAGAGTTGAAACGTCTTTTTTCGGATAACATCTGCTCGAATTTCGGATCTTGCGAAACGGTAACCGATCCGTTCTGGGCGTGGGTCGAAATGCTAAATAAGCACATCGTGAATACTGGAAAAATAAGGTGTTTTGGCGAGTATGGATTCATAAATGCGTGATTTTTATACAAATGTAAAACTTAAACCCAAAGTCGTGCCAATAAAATTATTTAGAATAATTATAAATTGATAATTAAGACTATTTTAAGGTTTTCAGACTTCCTCATATATCGTATTTTTGCTCAAATTTTTAAAGAAGTGCCCATTTTGCTTTGTTTTCAAGCAAAGCCGAATGCAAGCCGATCCTTCAAGTCGATAATCGTTAACAATATGAAAAAAGTGGGTAACCATAATTCGATTCTAAAAACTTTGTTCTTTAGTTTAGCGCTGATTCTCACGTCTTCGACGGTTGCTTTAGGTCAAGAAGCTGCTCCGGCGCCTGCCGCTGCTGCTCCTGCCGAATCGGCCGCTGCTCCCGCAAGTGGAGGTGATCCAGTAGCCGGAAAAGCTCTTTTCAACACGAATTGCGCCGCTTGCCACAAGTTGGATTCAAAATCTACGGGGCCTGCGCTTCGCGGTGTTGCAGACAAGCATCCGATGTCTTGGATTTACGATTGGGTCCACAACAGTTCGGCCATGGTTAAGGCTGGCGATCCCAAGGCTGTAGCGCTTTTCGCGGAGTACAAGTCTGTAATGACGGCGTTTCCGCAGCTTTCTACTGCTGATATCGACAACATCATCGCCTATACGTCACAGCCAAAACCGCCGGCTGCACAAACAGCTGCTGGAACTTCAGGTCCTCCGGGAACTGCGGGTGCGCAGAGCGATGTTTCCAATAACGTAATTCTTGGTGCTCTTGTTGTAATCTTGTTGATTTTAGTGGCCGCGCTTATCATGGCGAACCGCGTTTTGACTAAGGTTGCTGCGAAAAACGGCATTGAGGTCGCTCCAAAAGAAAAGACACTTCCTATCTGGGTTGCTTTTGCAAGAAACCAATTCCTTGTTTTTGTCACTTCGGTTTTCCTTTTGTTGGCTGCCGGGTATTTCGCTTACGGATGGTTCATGCAAGTAGGTGTAGATCAAGACTACGAGCCAATCCAGCCAATCCACTACTCACATAGAATTCACGCCGGAAGCAACGGTATCGACTGTAAATATTGCCACTCTGCGGCACGTGTCGGTAAAAACGCCGGTATTCCTTCGCTTAACGTTTGTATGAACTGCCACAAGAATATTGCTGAAGTTTCCGATACTACTGCGACTCCGGAACATTCCAAAGCGTTCTACGACGGAGAAATCCAGAAACTTTACGACGCTGTCGGATGGGATAAGGCAGGTCAGAAATACACAGGTAAAACGCACCCGGTAAAATGGGTTCGCATCCACAACTTGCCTGATTTCGTTTACTTCAACCACTCTCAACACGTCACTGTGGCTGGAATCGAGTGTCAAACATGTCACGGTCCGGTTCAGACTTTTGAGTTGATGAAGCAATTTTCTCCGCTTACAATGGGATGGTGTATCAACTGTCACAGAAAAACAGAAGTGAAGATGCAAGGGAATGAGTACTACGCTAAAATTCACGAGCAGCTCGCCAAACAATATGGTGTAGACAAGCTTACGGCCGCCCAAATGGGAGGTTTGGAATGCGGTAAGTGCCACTATTAATCTATTACTAAGAAGCAAATTATATATACGATGTCATCAAACAAAAAATACTGGAAAAGTGTTGAGGAACTTAGTGAAAACAGTTCTATTGTTGAGACGCTTAAAAGCAACGAGTTCGTTGAAGAGATTCCGGTAGCCGATTTCCTGGGCAATGAAGACAGTTTGTCGTCTTCTTCCACTTCACGACGCGACTTCTTAAAATTTGTCGGATTTAGCACGGCAGCAGCTTCATTGGCGGCTTGCGAAGGTCCGGTTCACAAATCGATTCCTTACGTAGTTCAGCCAGAGCAGATCGTTCCCGGAGTTTGGGATATGTATGCCACGACTTTCTTCGACGGTTTCGACTTTGCCAACCTGTTGATCAAGACACGCGAAGGCCGTCCGATCAAGGTTGAAAACAACAAAGACGGCGGCGCTCGTTTTTCGGCAAACGCCAGAGTTCACGCTTCGATCTTGTCTATGTATGACAGCTCTCGTTTGAAGCAACCGAAAATCGGTGGAAAAGACGCTTCTTGGGACGAAGTTACTGCTGCGATCAAAGCAGGTGTAGCCAAAGGTGGGAAGACTGTAGTGCTTACAGGAACGATCGCGAGTCCGACGACACAAAAATTGATCAATGAGTTCATAGCTGCTCACGCAGGTGCAGAACACGTACAATATGATGCTGTTTCGGCTTCGACAGCACTCGATGCTTTCGAACAGGTTTACGGCGAAAGAGGTTTGGTGGATTATGATTTCGGTAAAGCCGATGTGATCCTCGGAATCGGAGCGGATTTCCTTGGCGACTGGCAAGGTGGTTCGTATGACACCGGTTACACGCTCGGACGCATTCCGACGAAAGGCAAAATGTCACGCCACGTACAGTTCGAGGCAAACATGACGCTTTCAGGAGCAAACGCCGACCGTCGTGTCCCGATGACGCCAGCCCAACAAAAACAAGCTTTGGCTTTGGTTTACAATATCGTGACCGGAGCAGGCGAAGCGACTTCACTCGATGCTAAATTGAAAGCGGAAGTCGTAAAAGCGGCACAGCAAATCAAGCAAGCCGGAACACGCGGAGTCGTTGTTACTGGAATCGACGATAAAGACGCTCAATTGGTAGCTCTTGGAATCAACCAGGCGTTGGCTTCGCAAGCTTTCGTTGGAGCGCCGATCCGTCAGGTGAGAAAAGGTTCGGATGCCAAAGTGAAGAATTTCCTTTCGGAATTGACTTCGGGCAAAATCCAATCGCTTATCATTTACGGAACAAACCCAGCATACACGCTTCCTGAGGCAAAAGCTTTCGCCGATGCTGTGAGGAAAGTTCCGTTCTCTGTATCGTTCACCCAACGCGAGGACGAAACGGCTTTGGCTACGAAAGTGGCTGCGGCGGTTCCGCATTATCTTGAGTCTTGGGGCGATCTTGAACTTGTCAAAGGGCAATACGCTTTGGTGCAACCGACAATCCGTCCGTTGTTCAATACACGTCAGTTCGAGGAAGTTCTTTTGGAATTGAATGGAAGTTCGGCTTCGATCTATGATTATGTCCGTTCGAATTCGGCAGCTTTCCTTGTCGGAACAAACTGGAACAAAGCTTTGCACGACGGTATCTATTCTGGAGCGGTTCAAGGTGTTTCAGGTGGAACCGGAAGTTTTGCGGCTTCTGTGAGCGCTCTTGCATCCGCGAAAGCGACCGGAAAATTCGAGCTCACGCTTTACACAAAAACAGGTTTGGGAGACGGGCAACAAGCCAACAACCCATGGTTGCAGGAATTCCCGGATCCAATCACCCGCGTGTCTTGGGATAACTATGTGACTGTTTCCAAAGCCGATGCAGACAAACTTGGTCTTGAAAACAAAATCGTCGCCAATGGTGGTCTTAACGGAAGTTATGCTACGCTTACAGTTGGCGGTAAAAAGATAGAAAATGTTCCTGTGATCGTTCAGCCGGGGCAAGCTGTCGGAACTCTCGGTTTGGCCGTTGGTTACGGAAGAAAAGCTTCGATGCAGAAAGAAATGCAGGTCGGAATCAACGCTTATACACTTTATAACGCTTTCAACAGCGTACAAGGTGCGGACATTGCGGCAGAAGGCGGAGAACACGAGTTCGCTTGTGTGCAGTCGCAAAAGACGTTGATGGGACGCGGCGATATCATCAAGGAAACGACTCTTGGTGTATTCAACGATCCGAAAGTAGAAGTTCAGCAGTGGAACCCGCAACCGATGGTTTCCCTCGATCATAAAGAAGTCGAAGCTACGAAAGTCGACCTTTGGGAAGCTTTTGACAGCACGACCGGTCACCATTTCAATTTGTCTATCGACCTGAACGCCTGTACGGGTTGTGGTGCTTGCGTTATCGCTTGCCACGCCGAAAATAACGTTCCTGTCGTTGGAAAAGCGGAAGTTCGTAGAAGCCGTGATATGCACTGGTTGCGTATCGACCGTTACTATTCATCTGAAGATACTTTCGCTCAGGACAATGAGAAGAAAGAGAACTTCGACGGATTGTTCGGTGACAACGGTTCATTGGGCGGATTCGGAGAAATGGAATTGCCGGCCGACAATCCACAAGTGGCTTTCCAGCCGGTAATGTGTCAGCATTGTAACCACGCTCCGTGTGAAACGGTTTGTCCGGTTGCCGCTACTTCGCACTCTCGTCAAGGTCACAACCACATGGCTTATAACCGTTGCGTAGGAACCCGTTACTGTGCGAACAACTGTCCTTACAAGGTGCGTCGTTTCAACTGGTTCTTGTACAACAATAACGAGGAATTCCCTTTCAACATGAATGACGATCTTGGTCGTATGGTGTTGAACCCAGACGTGAACGTTCGTTCTCGCGGGGTTATGGAGAAGTGTTCGTTCTGTATCCAATCTACACAAGCGGTCATCCTTGCTGCAAAACGCGATGGACGTGCCGTTGGTGCCAACGAGTTCAACGATGCTTGTGCCTGTTCTGCAGCTTGTTCTTCCGGAGCTATGGTTTTCGGAGACGTGAACAATGCTGAAGATCCGATCACCGAACATGTGAAAGACGACAGGATGTACCACTTGCTCGAGCACGTCGGAACGAAGCCAAACGTATTCTACAAAGTCAAAGTAAGAAACGTCTAATCAAGAGAAATTAATTAAGAAACACGATAAAGTATGTCATCGCACTACGAAGCACCCATCAGAAAACCCTTAGTTTTAGGTGATAAGACGTATCACGATGTTACTGTTGAAGTCGCTTTCCCAGTTGAAGGCCGCGCCAACAAGCAATGGTGGACTGTATTTTCAATAGCATTGGTCGCGTTCCTTTGGGGATTAGGCTGTATCACTTACACCGTCGCGACCGGTATCGGTTCGTGGGGTCTTAACAAGACTGTCGGTTGGGCGTGGGATATTACCAACTTCGTTTGGTGGGTAGGTATCGGGCACGCCGGAACGCTTATCTCGGCGGTGCTCCTTTTGTTCCGTCAGCGTTGGAGAATGGCCATCAACCGTTCCGCGGAAGCGATGACCATCTTCTCGGTAGTCCAGGCCGGTTTGTTTCCGGTAATCCACATGGGTCGCCCATGGATGGGTTATTGGGTACTTCCGATCCCAAACCAATTCGGATCACTTTGGGTAAACTTCAACTCGCCACTCCTTTGGGACGTATTTGCGATCTCGACTTACCTTTCGGTTTCACTCGTATTCTGGTGGACAGGTCTTTTGCCTGACTTTGCGATGCTTCGTGACAGAGCCGTGACGCCTTTCACAAAAAGAATCTATTCCATCCTTTCGTTCGGATGGAGCGGACGCGTAAAAGACTGGCAGCGTTTCGAGGAAGTTTCCCTCGTATTGGCAGGTCTTGCGACGCCACTTGTACTTTCTGTACACACGATCGTATCCTTTGACTTCGCTACCTCGGTAATTCCGGGATGGCACACGACCATCTTCCCACCTTACTTTGTTGCGGGAGCGGTATTCTCAGGATTTGCGATGGTAAACACGCTTCTCATCATCATGCGTAAAGTGTGTCACCTCGAAGCCTACATCACTTTGCAACACATCGAATTGATGAACATCATCATCATGATCACGGGATCTATCGTTGGTGTGGCCTATATCACGGAGTTGTTCGTGGCATGGTATTCAGGAGTGGAATACGAACAGTATGCTTTCCTTAACCGTGCAACCGGACCTTACTGGTGGGCTTACTGGTCGATGATGACTTGCAACGTGTTCTCTCCACAATTCATGTGGTTCAAGAAACTCAGAACTTCGATCATGTTCTCTTTCATCATCTCGATTGTTGTGAACATCGGTATGTGGTTTGAGCGTTTCGTTATCATCGTAACGTCTTTGCACCGCGATTACCTTCCGTCTTCATGGACGATGTTCTCGCCAACATTCGTCGATATCGGAATCTTTATCGGAACCATCGGATTCTTCTTCGTATTGTTCTTGCTTTACTCTCGTACGTTCCCTGTAATTGCACAAGCCGAGGTCAAGACAATCTTGAAGACATCTGGAGAATATTTCAAAAAACGCAGAGACGAAAATCCTTCACACCATGAGCACCACTAATAAAGTACTACACGCCATTTACAACGATGACGACGTCCTTATGGATGCCGTGAAGAAAACACGTGCGGCCCATTACCACATCGAGGATGTATTTACGCCTTTCCCTGTCCACGGACTTGACAAGGCAATGGGAATCGCTCCTACGAGACTCGCTATCTGCGCTTTCCTTTATGGATTGACAGGTCTTTCGGTTGCGACTTGGATGATGAACAACATCATGATTCAGGATTGGCCGCAAGATATCGGCGGTAAGCCAAGTTTCACTTACTACCAGAACATGCCGGCTTTTGTTCCTATCATGTTCGAAATGACGGTATTTTTCGCTGCCCACTTGATGGTAATCACTTTCTACATGAGAAGTAGATTGTGGCCGTTCAAAGAAGCCGAAAACCCGGATGTCCGTACGACAGATGACCACTTTTTGATGGAAATTGCCGTAAACGACAACGAAGCCGAACTCGTTTCCTTCTTCGAGAAAACAGGAGCGGTAGAAGTTAAAGTAATCGATAAGCACTAACTGTAGTATGAAGACAGTATTCAAAATATCACTATTGGCCACGGTGGCGTTTTCAGTGACTTCTTGTTTCAACAAGAGAGAGCCGAACTACCAATACATGCCAAATATGTACGAGTCTACGTCTTACGAGACGTATTCTGAATCGCCAGCTTTCAAAAGAGGTGGGGTAGAAGCGCAGTTACCGGTGCCGGGGACAATCAAAAGAGGTTTTACGCCTTATGAAATCCCGAACACTACAGAAGGTTATAACTTTTCAAAAACGGTTGCCACTTCGCCTTTGGATTCTACCGAGGTCGACATGGAGAAAGCCAAAGCACTTTTCGATATCTATTGCGGAATTTGCCACGGAACGGCCGGTGACGGAAAAGGAAAACTCGTAAAGCAGGAGAAATTCCTTGGAGTTCCGAGCTACAAAGACAGAGTCGTGAGCATAGGAAGCGTGTATCACGTGCAAACTTACGGACTGAACTCAATGGGTTCATACGCCAACCAGCTTAGCCAACAAGAGCGTTGGATGGTCGCGGCTTACGTAATGAAGCTCAAAAGCGAATTGAAATAACAGAATTAACTGATCGTAATAGATATGTACACTATTTCAAGTAAATTAAAAACATTTTCGGTAATCCTGATGGTTCTCGGACTTCTCGGGATCGGATACGGGTTTTTAACTGCGCCAAAAGATATTAAAGAAGTCGAAGCGATCCTGGCTGCCGAAGCGCACCACGGAGGCGGACACGGTGAAGAACACGCGGCTCCGGCTCACGGAGAAGCGACTCACCACGAAGCTGCGGAAGCTCACGCAACGGCCGAACCTGCTCACGATGCCGCGCATCACGAGACTACAGGCGATTCTGCTACTGCTTCGCACGATTCTGTTACTTCATCAGTTGATACGGTTGCTGCTCATGCGACTGCCGAAGCTCCGGCTGAAGCGCACCATGCCGAAGCGGCTGCTGCCCACGCCGAAAACGGTGAAGCAGACGCTCACGCTGAACACCAAGAACACTTGGAGCATGTTTACCACCAATTGCAAAACAAGCCTTGGGCTGCACTTTACGTCGCTTGTATCTTCTTCTTGTTGATTTCTATGGGCGTTCTTGCTTTCTACGGAATCCAGCAAGTGGCTCAGGCAGGCTGGTCTCCGGTTTTATTCCGCGTTATGGAAGGAATCACGGCTTATTTGCCAATTGGATCCATCTTGTTCTTCGTTTTCCTTTTGACTTGTGCTTTCCACATGAATCACTTGTTCATTTGGATGGGAGAAGGTGTCACAGATCCAAAATCAGAGCATTACGACGCGATGATCGCCGGTAAATCAGGCTTCCTGAACGTTTGGTTCTGGCTTGCACGTGCTGCTGTTTTCCTTATCGGATGGAACATCTACCGTTTCTTCGCCCGCAAGAAAAGTTTGGCTCAAGATGAGTCCAACGACGACAGCAATTACAAAAAACTATTCAAAGGATCGGCAGGATTTCTGGTGTTCTTCATCGTTTCGGAATCGATCATGTCTTGGGACTGGATTATGTCGCTTGACCCGCACTGGTTCTCGACTTTGTTCGGATGGTACGTTTTTGCCTCTTTCTTCGTAAGTGGAATCACAACAATCTGTATGGTGACACTTTACCTGAAATCGAAAGGCTATCTGGAGTATGTGAACACAAGCCACATCCACGATTTGGCCAAGTTCATGTTCGGTATCTCTGTTTTCTGGACTTATCTTTGGTTCTCACAATTCATGCTTATCTGGTATGCGAACATTCCGGAAGAGGTAACTTACTTCGTCCAGCGTATCAACGACTTTGGAATCTTGTTCTGGGGCGCAGTTGTACTGAATTTCGTATTCCCGATCCTCATCCTTATCAACACCGACTTCAAGCGTGTTACCTGGATTTTGATCGGAGCGGGATCTATCATCCTCGTCGGACACTATATTGATTTCTTCAACATGATCATGCCGGCAACGGTTGGTACACAATGGTTCATCGGAATCCCAGAAATCGGATCCCTTTTGTTCTTCCTCGGATTGTTCCTACTTGTCGTATTCTCGGCTCTTACGAAAGCACCACTGCTTCCGAAAAGAAACCCGTTCATCGAAGAAAGCAAGCATTTTCACTATTAATATTTAAAGACATCACAGATGACGACTTTGTTGGTAATTGTAATTTTAGTCCTTTTGTCTGTTGCTATTTGGCAATTGACTAAGATATTTGACTTAACACAGGCAGGCCAGGTTGCTGATGCAGATAATTCGCAAGTGGCGAACGACACTGACAATAACATCCAGGGTTATTTGATGTTCGGAATGCTTGCCTTCATCTATTTGTTCACTATATACGGACTGTTCAAATGGGGACATTTGGTACTTGGCACGCCGGCTTCGGCTCACGGTGCACAAGTGGACAACCTGATGAACATCACTTGGGTTCTGCTTTTCGTGGTTCAGGCCATCACGCAAGGTTTGTTGCACTGGTTCGCATTCAAATACCGCGGAAAAGAAGGGCAAAAAGCGCTTTATTTCGCAGATAACGACAAACTTGAATTTATCTGGTCCGTTATTCCGGCCATCGTTTTGGCAGGTCTTATCCTTTACGGACTATACGCTTGGACAAACATCATGTTCGTTGACGAAGACGAAGATGTGTTGGTAGTGGAAATCTACGGAAAACAGTTTTCATGGGAAGCGCGTTACGCCGGGGAAGACAATGTTCTCGGAAAAGCGAATGTTCGTTACATCGAGGGTGTTAACACGCTTGGTGTCGATATGGCAGATCCGCACGCTCAAGACGATAAGGTCGTAAACGAACTTCACTTGCCGAAAGGAAAGAAAATCCTTTTCAAGATTCGTTCACAGGATATTTTGCACTCGGCTTATTTCCCACATTTCCGCGCTCAAATGAACGCTGTTCCGGGAATGGTAACACAGTTCTCTTTCGAGCCGATCTACACCACAGCCGAAATGCGCGATATGCCGCACATGAAGGAAAAAGTTCACGAAATCAACGAGATCCGTGCACAGAGAAGTCAGGAGTTGATCGCGAAAGGTCAGCCGGGATTGGATCCTTACACATTCGATTACCTATTGTTGTGTAACAAGATCTGTGGTGCGTCACACTACAACATGCAAATGAAAGTGGTAGTCGATGAACCGGAAGATTTCAAAGAATGGTTGGCAGCTAAAGAAACGCTTTCTGCCGCAGTAAAAGCAGAGAAGTCAAAACCAGCCGACGGAGAGGCAAACGCTCCCGTAACTGTCGACGCCGACACTGTGAAAGCAGTAACTCCTGTTTCTACCGCTCCATCTGGCGCCGCCGCCGATACATCTGCAGCGAAACAGGCGAAAGCACAAAAACCATCAGCAAAGTAATTTCAAGAAAATTAAAAGTAAGCATATATGTCAGCAGTAGCTCACGCACACGACCACAGTCACGATGATCATTCCCACGATCACGAGCATCACCATAAGGATACTTTTATAACGAAATACATATTCAGTATCGATCACAAGATGATCGCCAAGCAATACCTTATCACAGGTATTATCATGGGCGTCATCGGGGTCGGAATGTCATTGCTTTTCCGCATGCAGCTTGCCTGGCCGGAAGAATCTTTCAAAGTTTTCAGCTGGTTCCTAGGTGATACGCACGCTCCGGACGGCGTCATGAAAAACGACATGTATCTCGCTTTGGTGACCATACACGGAACAATCATGGTATTCTTCGTCTTGACTGCCGGATTGAGCGGAACGTTCAGTAACTTGTTGATTCCGCTTCAGATTGGGGCACGAGATATGGCATCGGGATTCCTTAACATGATCTCGTTCTGGTTGTTCTTCCTTTCTGCTGTCGTGATGATTTCTTCGCTATTCGTCGAAGCTGGTCCTGCCTCTGCAGGATGGACGATCTATCCACCGCTAAGTGCGCTTCCGCAAGCAATCGGAGGTTCGGGTACAGGTATGACGCTTTGGTTGACTTCAATGGCAATATTCATCGCCTCGTCCTTGATGGGATCTTTGAACTATGTTGTTACAGTAATCAACTTGCGTACAAAAGGAATGTCGATGACACGCCTTCCGCTTACGATCTGGGCTTTCTTTATCACCGCAATCATCGGAATCATCTCGTTCCCGGTTCTTTTGTCAGCAGCTTTGTTGCTTTTGATGGACAGAAGCTTCGGAACTTCATTCTTCCTTTCGGATATTTACATCGCCGGAGAAGTACTTCACTACCAAGGTGGTTCACCAGTATTGTTCGAACACCTTTTCTGGTTCCTCGGACACCCTGAAGTTTATATCGTAATCCTTCCTGCAATGGGACTGGTTTCGGAAATCATGGCGACAAATTCACGCAAGCCGATCTTCGGATACCGTGCGATGATCATGTCGATCCTCGCGATCGCGTTCCTTTCGACTATCGTTTGGGGTCACCACATGTTTATGTCCGGAATGAACCCGTTCCTCGGATCGGTGTTTACGTTCACCACTTTGCTTATCGCGATTCCATCGGCCGTAAAAGCCTTCAACTGGATCACGACACTTTGGAAAGGAAATTTGCAGATGAACCCAGCGATGATGTTCTCAATGGGATTCGTATCGACTTTCATCACCGGAGGTCTGACGGGAATCATCCTTGGAGATTCAACGCTTGACATCAACGTTCACGATACTTATTTTGTGGTTGCTCACTTCCACTTGGTAATGGGAATCTCAGCACTTTACGGAATGTTCGCCGGTATTTATCACTGGTATCCGAAAATGTTCGGACGCATGCTCAACAAGAACATGGGTTACGTGCACTTCTGGGTGACTACGGTTTGTGCTTATGGCGTCTTCTTCCCAATGCACTTCATCGGCCTTGCCGGATTGCCACGTCGCTACTATACAAACACGAATTTCCCTTTGTTCGACGATTTGCAGAACGTGAACGTGCTGATCACGATGTTCGCCCTTATCGGAGGTGCGTTCCAGTTGGTCTTCCTTTACAACTTCTTCAGCAATATTTTCTTCGGAAAACGCGCTCCGCAAAACCCTTGGAGATCGACTACACTTGAGTGGACAACTCCGGTAGAACACATCCACGGAAACTGGCCGGGAGAAATTCCTCACGTACACCGTTGGCCATACGATTACAGCAAACCAGGACACGATGAGGATTTCGTACCTCAAACCGTTCCGATGAAAGACGGCGAAGAACAACTTCACCACTAATTCACAAAAGCATATTAAGAAGCCTCTCGATCTCGGGAGGCTTTTTGTTTTTGTCGTATCTTGGAATCAAATCCTAGCATAATGACTGAAGACAACTTCCGTTTCGACGAACACAAAAAGCGGTTTGAACTCGACGTTGACGGCCACCAAGCCATCATCGAAAGCATCCTGAACAACGAAAACATCATGTTTCTTACGCATACCGAAGTTCCGGTGGCGCTCGAAGGAAAAGGTGTCGGCAAGAAAATCGTCGAACTCGCCCTCGATTACATCAAAGAACACAATTACAAACTCGCGCCTTTGTGTCCGTTCGTGGCCGCTTACCTAAAGCGTCATCGCGATTGGGAACCACTTCTGGCGCCAGGCTATCACATCGGATAATGGAAATCACGAAAAACGAATCCCAAAGCCAATACGAACTTCACCTCGAAGGCGGCAAAATCGCTTTTGTCGAATATTCGGTCAAAGACGATAAAATCTATCTGACGCATACCGAAGTTCCGAAATCAGTGCAAGGCCAAGGCGTCGGACAAAAACTGATCGCCCAAACGCTCCAATCCATCAAAAAAGAAGGCAAGACTTTGGTGCCGCTTTGCGCTTTCGTTTCTTGGTACGTAAACAATCATAAAGAATGGCATTCGCTGCTTTCCGAAGGTTACCAAATGTAATCCCGCGCCCGAACATTTCCCTATCTTTGCCGCATGAATGAACACCTCGATCCAACGAATTCCGGTTACAATCCCGAAGAACTCGATGTAGAAAAAAAGTTGCGGCCTTTGAGCTTTGACGATTTCGCGGGTCAGGATCACGTGTTGGACAACCTCAAGATCTTTGTCGAGGCGGCTAACCAACGAAACGAAGCGCTCGACCATTCGCTTTTTCACGGCCCGCCGGGATTGGGCAAGACGACTTTGGCCAACATTCTCGCGAACGAGCTCGGAGTCGGTATCAAGATTACTTCCGGTCCGGTGCTGGACAAACCCGGAGATTTGGCCGGATTGCTGACGAATCTCGAGGAAAGAGACGTGCTTTTCATTGACGAAATCCACCGTTTGAGTCCGGTTGTCGAAGAATATCTGTATTCCGCCATGGAAGATTTCAAGATCGACATCATGATCGAATCGGGTCCAAATGCGCGAACGGTCCAAATTAACCTGAATCCGTTTACTTTGGTTGGCGCGACAACGCGTTCGGGATTGCTCACAGCGCCAATGCGCGCGCGTTTCGGAATTTCGTCAAGACTCGAATATTACAACACAGAATTGCTCACGACAATCGTACAACGCAGTTCGGCCATTCTGAAAATGCCGATTTCCATGGAAGCCGCGATAGAAATTGCCGGTCGCAGCCGAGGAACGCCACGTATCGCCAATGCACTTTTGAGGCGCGTCCGCGATTTTGCCCAAATCAAAGGCAACGGGAAAATCGACATCGCGATTGCGCAATATGCGCTCAAAGCCTTGAACGTCGACGCCCACGGATTAGACGAAATGGACAACAAAATCCTGGTCACAATTATCGACAAATTCAAAGGCGGACCGGTCGGACTTTCGACTTTGGCAACCGCGTGCTCTGAAAGTTCCGAAACCATCGAGGAAGTTTACGAGCCGTTTTTGATCAAAGAAGGTTTCCTGGTGCGAACGCCTCGCGGACGTGAAGCCACCGAAAAGGCGTACAAACACCTTGGGAAAATCCGCACGAATTTGCAAGGCGGGCTTTTCTAGTAGCAGAGGCAGTTGCAGTAGCAGTTGCAGTTGCAGTAGCAGTAGCAGGTTGTCCCGGAATACTTATTTTAAATAATTTGGGCGTTCCGGCGTCCGGAAAATGTTTTGTAACGACAAAGATCAGTCTGGCCGCCGTCGGGCTGTCCCGCTGCTATCTTTTTGGCAAAAGCTTTAAGGTTCGAAAACCTTACAGGTTCGTCAAAAAGGATATCCGCTTGCATCCCTAACGCAAATCCCGTTTCCAAAACCCATGATTTCCCAAAAATCCAAATACACGGCATTTATCAAGCAAGAGGCAAAACGTCTCGGCTTTATGTCGTGCGGGATTTCAAAAGCGGGTTTTCTCGAACAGGAAGCGCCGAGACTTGAAGCCTGGCTCAAGAACAACATGCAAGGTGAAATGTCCTATATGGAAAACCATTTCGACAAGCGCCTCGACCCGACAAAACTCGTCGAAGGCTCGAAAAGCGTGATTTCCCTTTTGCTCAATTATTTTCCGTCCGAAAGCCAAAACGAGGAATCGTTCAAGATTTCAAAATACGCTTACGGCCAGGATTACCACTTCGTCATCAAAGATAAATTGCGCGAATTGCTTTTCTCGATCCAAACCGAAATCGGTGATGTCGATGGACGCGCTTTCGTAGATTCGGCTCCGGTTTTAGACAAAGCCTGGGCGGCGAAAAGCGGTTTGGGCTGGATCGGCAAGAACTCGAACCTGCTCTCGAAAAAAGTTGGTTCCTTTTTTTTCATTGCCGAACTCATCGTCGATCTCGAACTCGACTACGACAACGCCACGACAGATCATTGTGGATCGTGCACGGCTTGTCTCGACGCTTGTCCAACGCAGGCGATTGTCGCGCCCTATGTGGTCGACGGCAGCAAGTGTATTTCTTATTTCACGATCGAACTCAAGGAAAATCTTCCGTCAGAGATGAAAGGTAAATTCGACGATTGGATGTTCGGTTGCGACGTTTGCCAAGATGTGTGTCCGTGGAATCGTTTCTCCAAACCGCATTCGGAACCGCTTTTCAACCCAAATCCCGAATTGTTGTCGATGTCCAAAAAGGACTGGGAAGAAATCACTGAGGAAACTTTCCGCAAGGTTTTCAAGAATTCGGCCGTAAAGCGAACCAAGTACTCAGGCCTGAAGCGCAACATTGATTTTCTGTGAATTGATTTTTGTCAGTTTACTAAGTTGTTGATTGTCATATTGGTGAAATTGCCGCATCTGAAATCCCGATTTCCTAAAAATCTTGTTTTGTAAGAAAGTTCGCGTTGCATTTTGTACTTTGAAGTCCAAAACTTCAACAAATGACCAAAAAACTACTTTTTCTCTTTTTGCTGTTTCCGATAGTTGCACTCGCCCAGATTCCCAATTGGCAATGGGCGAAAAACGCGGCCTTGATGTTCAACGGCATGACTGCGATTCACGACATCGGCCCAGATGGAAATATCGTCATGGTTGGCGACTTCAATCAACCGACGGTAACTTTCGGAAGTACGACCCTTAGCCAGACCACGCCAAATTTCTCTGACGTTTACATGGTGAAGTACGATCAGTCAGGCAATGTCGTTTGGGCGAAAAGCTTCGGCGGCACAAACACAGATTCGGTAAGTGGCGTGAGAATCGCTCCCGACGGCAGTATTTACGTGACAGGCGGTTTCTGGAACAACCTCACGATCGACGGAACAACTTTCACGACCGTTTTGGGCGCAAACTACATTTCGAAATACGACAGTCAGGGAAATCTGCTTTGGCTTAAAAGAGCTACAAATTCCCAGTCGGGTTGGGGAATCCAACAAATGGATTTCGATTCGCAAGGCAATTTGTATGTGGCGGGAAGCATCAACATTCCAACGCTCACGTTCAATTCGCAAACCGTGAATTACGTCGGCTATCAACCCAATTCGGTGAATCGCGTTTTCTTTGGAAAATTCGATCAGGACGGAAATTGTCTTTGGCTGCGCTGTCCGGAAACCACGCAAGTGAACGAATGGGGCAGTTTTTCGTTTGGAATTTCGGTCGACAATCAGGGCAATATGGCCGTAACCGGACGTTTTCACGAATTCACGCTCGATTTTGGCGGAATCACGTTGTCCAAAACCTCTACGGACAATTACAACTCCAACGTTTTTATTGCCCAATATGACACGAACGGTTCGTTGCTTTGGGCGAGGAACGCAGGAACTTCGACGAATAACATTACGACGGGAAGCGGCATTGCGCACGACAATTCAGGGAATTTGTTCGTGACGGGAAATTTCACCGGCACTATCAGTCTGGACGGAATTTCGCTTACTTCGGGCGGCGGCAGCAAACAATTCCTTTTCAAGTTTTCTGCTGTCGGGACGGCGCTTTGGGGAAAAGCGGTTCACGCGACAGGCGCTTGTTCGGCACTTTCGCGATCGCTCGACGTCGATAGTTTCGGATCTGTTTACGTCGCCGGAATGACGCAATGTTCCAGCCTCGAATTCTGGGACGGCGTTTCGATCACCATGCAAGGCCAAGGCGGACTTTACATCGTAAAATTCAACGCCGACGGTTTGCCGATTTGGGTAAGAAGAAGCGGCGAGCAAAACATCAACAATGAAGCTTGCATCAAAGTTTTGGCTCCGAACGAAATTTACGTTTCGGGCACATTTTCGGCATCCACATTTACTTTGGGCACGATTACCTTGACTAAAAGTCCGGCGAATTATGATCTGTATCTGGCCAAAATGTACGCCCAACCTTTGAGCGTCGACGATTTTGCGTCCCAAAAAATCGCGGTTTACCCGAATCCGGTGACATCTGAAATGTTCCTCGAAAATGTAGCGTCCGGACTTGACTTCTCGATCAGCGACGTATCGGGGCGAATGGTCAGAACTGGAAAAACGGAACTTTCGCCAATCTCGGTCATCGGGCTCGCATCTGGTATTTATGTGCTGAATCTGCGAAACCAATCCGAAAACAAATCGGTAAAATTCATCAAACAATAATCAGTCGAACTTCATCTCGAATAACAAATAGTGTTCGATGTTGAACTTTTTGCCCCAATTCTCGATGTCGGTTCCGTCGGCTTCAACCTCGCACCACGACTTGCTTCCGTCCTTATGTTCAGTCGGTAGAATGTAGGCGAAGGCGTAGAAAGGTTTTCCGACGGAAATCGGCATTCTTGTTCCGAAGTCCCGCAAACTGTATTCGTCAGATTTCGTGCTTTTGTAATTTCGGCTGATTCCGAATCGGCCAAAATTGAACTTGATGCGCAGGTTTTTGGCATCGGTTTTTCCCGACATCACCGTAAATAGCAACGAATCGTTGTCGATTTTGAAAACTTCGTGTTCGCGCGAATTGAAGATCGTATCGACCTTTTTGACTTTTCCTTTCCAGATTTCTTTCGAGACGATCGAGTAATTCCTGCCTTTGACATTTTCGCCAGAAATCGCAACCTTATAGTAATCGATTTCCTCAAATTCAAGCAGATTCCGGAACTCCTTGTTTTCATATGAACCTGTCGCGTCCATTTTCAGTTGCGCGATCGAAATCGTTCCGATGAGACAAAAAAGTGCTGTCACAATGTGTTTTCCAATATTTTTCATGAGTATAAGTTTGAGGCAAAACTAGCGCCGGGCAAACGCAATTTGGGTTAACCCGACACTAAACAAGGTTAATTAGTGTTAACGGATCGGGATTTTTGTGTGACCGAAACCTTACTTTTGGCACATGAAAAAAAGTGTGATTTGGGCGATTTGTTTGATGACGGTTTGCGTGATCGGGATTTCGGCGTTGCAACTTTTTTACAGCGTCAGAAGTTTTGAATCGGAACAAAAGGCGTTTTCGAGAAATGCAAACGAGGCTTTCCGCGCTTCGGTCGACTCGACTTTTTCAATCCGCACGAATCAGGTCGTGATGCAATTTCGAAATTGGGTTTCCGATACGGGTTTCGTCAAGATTACATGTAAGGTCAATCCGGCTTACGGAACGACGGTTTTTACGATGAAAGAAGTCGATCCGTCCAAAAAAGGTCAGACGCAAATCAGCCTGAGCATTGAAGATTTCACCGAGAAAGTGCTGTCGATTACGCCAAAAGCGCGCGCGGTTTTTATCGATCACATCGTGAAAATGGCAAAAGCCGATCTCGAAAAGAACTACGTTTTCTATTATACTCAAAAACTCGGCGACAGCTTGAATGAAGCGCGGTTCAAAACGCCAATCGATACGGCAATCGTGAGACGCGAGCTCAAACGCGAATTGTCCAAACGCGGCATTTCACTCGATTTTACGCTCAATCCGAAGAAAGACAAACCGGACAGTTTCAAAACCGAAAATGTCAATATCGAAATCAAGTCGAACAAAATGCCAAGACTTGTTCACGCGACTTTTTCGAATGCTGATTTGTTTGTTTTTAGCCAACTGAAATGGGCCATTTTTGGAAGTGCGATCTTGCTTTTACTCCCGATTTTTTGCTTCGGATACGCTTTGCGATTGTTGCTTTCACAGGAGAAACTCTCGAAGATCAAGGACGATTTCATCAACAATATGACACACGAAATCCATACGCCATTGGCTTCAATCGTCGTGACGGCCGAGGCTTTGCGCAAGTTCGACCACGATGAGCAAAGCCGCGGGCATTACCTTGACATTATTTTGCATCAGAGCAAACGCCTGGATGCGCTTTCGTCGGAAATTCTCGATTCGGCGCGGTTTGAGAAAAATGGTGTCGTTTCGAAAAAGCGATTTTTGGTGCGTCCGATGCTTTTGGAAGCTGTTCTCGGAATTGATTCGGTACAAGTTTCAGTTGATTCGATTCCGGATGATTTTTGGATTGTCGGAAACAAGGAACTTTTCGAACGCGCGATCCGGAATTTGTTGGACAATTCGTTAAAATACGCAGTTTCGGATAACGTCCAAATCGGACTTTCGGCCAAAATCGAATCCAAAAAACTGCTGATTTCGGTTTCAGACAATGGACAAGGAATTCCAAATCACGAAAAATCCCGAATCTTCGATGCGTTTTATCGGATTCCAAGCCAAACGCACGAAGTCAAAGGTTACGGTTTGGGTTTGCATCTTGTCAGGCAAGTCGTCGAAAACCACGGCGGAACTATTTCTGTCAAGGACAATTTTCCCAGCGGATCGATTTTCGAAACGGCACTTCCGATATGAAACAAAAAACGCGAATCCTGCTCGTGGAAGACGAACCTTTTTTGGGTAAAGTCGTCATGGAAAGTCTCGAAAAAGAAGGTTTTCAGGTCGCGTGGTTCGAGAACGGACAGTTTGCCTGGAACGATTTTGCCGCTGCGAAGTTCGATGTTTGCGTACTCGACGTAATGTTGCCCGGAATCGACGGCTTTGCTTTGGCGGCCAAAATCCGAAAATCGGAACCGAATTTGCCGATACTTTTTCTCACTGCGAGAAACGCGATCGAAGACGTGAAAACGGGCTATGCGAGCGGCGGAAACGATTATTTGCGAAAACCTTTCAGCCTCGACGAGCTTTTTCTCAGGATCGAACAATTGGTGAATCGGGTCAAGCCGGTTTTGGCTGATGAAGTTTCTGTCGGGACACTTTCTTTTCATCCAAAAAGGCAGGAAATCCTAACGCAAAACGGCGAATTGATCAAGTTATCGCACCGCGAATCGAGCCTTTTGGAAATTCTTGTCAAAAACAAAAACGAAATTACCGACAGAAAGGAAGTTTTGCTCTCGATTTGGGGCGACGACAGTTTTTTTCACGCCAGAAGTATGGACGTTTATGTGACGCGTTTGCGCAAGATTCTGTCGGTTGACGCTTCTGTTTCTATCGTGAACATTCGCGGGTTTGGGTATAAACTCATTGGGAAATAACTTCAATCGTTCTTGATTTTTTGGAACCTTGTTTTAACTTTTTTTACAGAAATTCTGGAATTGGATGTGTCTGGAATTCCCGAACTTCGGGGCAGACCTAACAAATCTCAGAGATTTGTTAGGTTTTGGAAAATCGCGTAATCCGCGCAAATATTCCAATTCTCCGGTTTAAATGAAATCACTTGCGATCAAGAAATCTGAAATGCAATCTGAAAACAGCGCTTCGGCGAAAGCAACGTTGCTCAAAACTAAAAACGCTTGATTGACTTCGATTTGTGTGCGTCCAAAACGCACCAAAATCAAACCAACCCACATTTTACTACCATCACTTTCACATAATGCCTAACTTTGCGGCTGTAAAAACAGCATATGAACAAATACAGCAAACGACGCGAAGCGCTTCTTTATCACGCCAAACCGACGCCGGGTAAAATCAAGGTTGTTCCTACTAAAAAATACGCCACGCAACGCGATTTGTCGCTGGCCTATTCTCCGGGCGTCGCCGAACCTTGTCTTGAGATCGTGAAAGACGTCAACAACGCCTACAAATACACGGCAAAAGGAAATCTCGTCGCCGTCATTACCAACGGAACGGCGGTTCTGGGCTTGGGCGACATCGGTCCCGAGGCTTCGAAACCCGTGATGGAAGGAAAGGGTTTGCTGTTCAAGATTTTTGCCGATATAGACGTTTTCGACATTGAAATCAACGAGAAAAATGTTGACGAATTCGTTGAGACGGTCAAGAGGATTTCCCCGACTTTCGGAGGAATCAACCTCGAGGACATAAAAGCGCCTGAGTCGTTCGAGATCGAAAGACGTCTCAAGGAAGAATTGAACATTCCGGTGATGCACGACGATCAGCACGGAACCGCGATCATTTCGTCTGCGGCACTTTTGAACGCTTTGGAATTGGCCGACAAAGACATCGAAAAGGTTAAGATTGTCGTGTCTGGCGCGGGTTCGGCGGCATTGGCTTGCGCGAATCTGTATTTGCTGCTTGGCGTCAAGGTCGAAAATATCGTGATGTTCGACGTGAACGGAATTTTGTCGAACGACAGAAACGACCTGTCTGATTTGCAGAAACTATACGCCAAAGATCTGACAGCTATCACGCTGGCTGAAGCCTTGAAAGATGCCGATGTTTTCCTCGGACTTTCTGCCGGAAACATTCTGTCTCCCGAAATGCTTCTCGGAATGGCCAAAAACCCGATTGTGTTTGCAATGGCGAACCCGATTCCCGAAATAGATTACGATCTGGCCGTGAGAACTCGCGAAGATCTGATTATGGCGACAGGTCGATCCGATCATCCTAACCAAGTAAATAACGTGCTCGGTTTTCCCTACATTTTCCGCGGAGCGCTTGACGTGCGCGCCACGAAAATCAACGAGGAAATGAAAATGGCGGCCGTGAAAGCGCTCGCTGCGTTGGCAAAAGAGTCGGTTCCGGAGCAAGTGAACATCGCTTATGGCGAAACCAAGTTGCTTTTCGGACGCGACTATATCATCCCAAAACCGTTCGATCCAAGATTGATCACGCGCGTCGCTCCGGCGGTTGCGAAAGCGGCGATGGATTCGGGCGTGGCTTTGCATCCGATTTTCGATTGGGAAAAGTATGAGGAAGAATTGCTCGACAGATTGGGTTCGGACAACAAAATGGTGCGATTGCTTACAAACCGCGCCAAAACCGATCCGAAGCGAGTGGCTTTTGCCGAAGCCGACCAACTCGATGTGCTCAAAGCGGCGCAAATCGTTCACGAAGAAGGCATCGGTTTCCCGATTTTGCTCGGAAACAAGGAAATCATACTCGAATTGAAGGAGGAAATCGGTTTTGATGCCGAAATTCCGATTTTCGATCCGAAGACAAAAGAAGAGGACAAACGCCGTCTGCATTATGCCGAAATGTTCTGGAGAGCGCGCCAACGCAAAGGCGTGAATTTGCTCGACGCCCAAAAATGGATGCGCGAACGCAATTATTTCGCGGCCATGATGGTGAACGAAGGTGAAGCGGACGCACTTGTCACGGGATATTCGAGAAGTTATCCGGCGACGGTCAAGCCGATTCTGCAATTGATCGATCGCGCTCCGGGCATTTCGATCGTCGCGACAACGAACATGATGATGACCAATCGCGGTCCGATGTTTTTGTCCGATACGGCGATCAATCCGGAACCAACCGCCGATGAACTGGCGAAAATCGCTTTGATGACGGCCAAAACGGTTCGTCTTTTTGGGATGGAACCCGTAATCGCGATGATCTCGTTCTCGAATTTTGGATCTTCTCCGCATCCGGCGGCGAGAAAAGTTCGCGAAGCCGTCGATTATCTGCACAAATATTATCCGGATCTGATCGTTGACGGCGAAGTACAGGCCGATTTTGCGTTGAATCAGGAAATGCTGAAGCAGAAATTCCCGTTTTCAAAACTAGCCGACAAAAAGGTCAATACTTTGATTTTTCCTGATCTGGCTTCGGCCAATATCACTTACAAATTGCTCAAGGAACTGGACAAAGCCGACTCCGTTGGTCCAATCATGCTTGGATTGGACAAACCGGTGCACATTTTCCAACTTGGAGCGAGCGTAGAGGAAATGGTCAACATGGCTGCTGTGGCAGTCGTCGATGCTCAGGAAAAACAAAAGCGACTCAAGAATCTGATTGTGAAAAAATAGCCAAAAAGACATCGGGAAACCGTTAATTCTTTTTAGTATATTTGGCAATTACTTAACAATTGATGATTGCGCATATTCAGGGCAGATTGGTCGAAAAAACACCTACCGAAGTGGTCATTGACTGCAATGGTGTCGGCTACCATATAAACATTTCCCTCCACACTTATTCGTTGCTTCCAACCTCGGAAAACGTCAAACTTTTCACGTATCTCCAAATCAAGGAAGATGCCCATACATTGTTTGGTTTTGTCGAAAAATCGGAGCGCGAGATTTTCAAGCTTTTGCTGTCGGTTTCGGGCATTGGCGCGGGAATTGCGCGTACGATGTTGTCTTCAATGGATCCGAAACAGATCATCCACGCGTTGGCTACCGGCGACGTGGCAACCATACAATCCATCAAAGGAATCGGACTCAAAACCGCGCAGCGAACCATTCTCGATCTCAAGGACAAAGTGTTAAAAGTGTATGATTTGGACGAAGTTTCGATTTCGGCAAACAATACTAATCGGGAAGAGGCGTTATCTGCTTTGGAAGTTCTTGGCTTTAACAAAAAATTATCTGAAAAAGCCGTCGACAAGATTGTTAAGGAAGATCCGCAGGCCACCGTCGAGGCCATCATCAAATTGGCGCTAAAACAGTTATAGGAGTTTGAAAACAGATTACAACCTGACCAAGATAACATTCAATAAATTCCTGTTCTTCTGGCTTTTGCTGGCGGGCTTTTCCGTTGAGGCACAGGTCGATGAGGAAGACGATACGCCTAAAGATACGATCGGGTACAACCAAGGCAGCATGCAATTGCCGAATCCGCCGAGTATCGTCGATGCTTACACGTATGATCCGGTTACCAATAAGTACGTCTACTCGAGCAAAGTCGATGATTTCAACATCAATTATCCGATAATCCTTACACCCGAAGAATACCAGGAACTCGTGCAACGCGAGGCCGTCCGCAAGTATTTCAGGGAAAAATCCGACGCTATCGAAGGGAAAAACGAAGAAGGCAAAAAAGATCTCTTGCCGCGTTATTACGTGAACTCGGGCTTTTTCGAGACGATTTTCGGAAGTAATACGATCGATGTAAAACCAACGGGTTCCGTCGAAATGGATTTGGGAATCCGATACACCAAAACAGACAATCCTTCGCTTTCCCCAAGAAACAGGCAGAGTACGGTCTTTGATTTTGACCAGCGGATCAGCATGAGTTTGATGGGAAAAGTCGGGACGCGATTGAACGTGACGGCCAATTATGACACCGAATCTACGTTCGCTTTCCAAAACCTGATCAAACTCGAATACACGCCAACCGAAGACGACATCATCCAGAAAATCGAAGTCGGTAACGTGAGCATGCCGCTTACGAGTGCATTGATTCGCGGGCCGCAGAGCCTTTTTGGTGTAAAAACGGTTTTGCAATTCGGAAAGACGACCGTGACAGGCGTTTTCTCGGAACAAAAATCGCAAACCAGAACAGTTACGGCTCAAGGTGGTGGAACACTTCAGGACTTCGAAATGTTCGCACTCGATTATGACGCCGACCGTCACTATTTCCTATCGCAATACTTCCGAAATAATTACGATAACGCGCTCGAGAAATATCCTTTGATCAACTCACGTGTGCAGATTACGCGCATAGAAGTTTGGGTTACCAACAGGCAAAACCGCGTCAATACGGTCAACAACAACATGCGTAACATCGTCGCGCTCCAGGATTTGGGTGAAGCCCGAATTGCCGGTCAAGCCGATGCCGATGTCGTGGCGATCAATCCGGTTCCGGGAACATTCTTCCTGAATCCGGTCGGTTCGCCTCCGGACAATGACAATAACCAGTACGATCCGGCGCTTATCGGCACGGGCGGATTGCTCAATTCGAACATACGCGAAATCGTTACGGCTTCTACGGGTTTCAACAACACAGTTAGTGAAGGGCGCGATTATTCCAAGTTGGAAAATGCGAGAAAACTGACCGAAGGAACCGAGTTTACTTATCATCCACAATTGGGTTACGTTTCGCTTCAGCAAAGGCTTTCGAACGATGAAGTACTTGCCGTGGCTTATCAGTATACGATCGGTGGAACGGTTTATCAAGTTGGGGAATTCGGTACCGATGGTGTCGAGGCGACAAATGCCACGACAGATCCTAATACAGGCCAGGTTTCGTCGGTTTCCACACAGGCGCTTATCCTCAAAATGCTGCGTTCGAGTCTGACTAACGTGAATTTGCCGGTTTGGGATTTGATGATGAAGAACGTCTACCAGATTCCGGGCGCTTATCAGTTGGAACAGGAGGATTTCCGATTCAATATCTTGTACACCGATCCTTCGCCATTGAACTACATTACGCCGGTTGTGGGAACAACTTTCCCGAATAACCCCGATGCGCCGGTGGCCGAAACGCCTTTGTTGAAAGTCTTCAACCTCGACCGACTCAACTACAATAACGATCCGCAGGTTGGAGGCGACGGATTCTTCGATTACTATCCGACCCAAACCGTCGATCCGCAATACGGACGCATCATCTTTACTACTGTCGAGCCTTTCGGAAAATTGCTTTTCGAGAAACTCAGGACGAGTACGACACAAAATTACGAAGGTGACCAGGCGTCACTCATCGACTTTAACGAAAACCAGAGAAAATACGTTTTCAAGCGAATGTATCGCGACACGCAGGCACAGGCTTTGCAGGAAAGCGACAAGAACAAATTCCAGCTCAAGGGACGATTCAAGTCTACGGGCGGCGATGGAATTCCAATCGGGGCTTACAACGTGCCGCAAGGGTCGGTCGTGGTTTCGGCCGGCGGACGTATTCTCGTGGAAGGCGTCGATTATTCGGTGAACTATCAATTGGGTCGCGTGCAGATTCTCGATCCGTCCTTACAGAATCAACCCGTTGAAGTTTCTGTAGAGAACAATTCTGTTTTCGGACAACAGACACGACGTTTTTGGGGATTCAACGTAGAACACAAAATTTCGGATAAAATCCAATTGAACGCGAACTACTGGCGTTTGACAGAGCGTCCGTTCACGCAAAAATCGAACTACGGACAGGAATCGGTAAACAACTCGATTTTCGGAGTTGGCGGAACTTACGCATCGGAGCTACCTTTCCTTACGCGTTGGGTAAACAAATTGCCAAACATCGACACGGACGTTCCATCGAACATCTCAGTAAGAGGTGAAGTTGCGTTCCTGAAACCCGACACGCCAAAAGCCGACCGTTTCAACGGAGAATCCACCATTTACATTGACGATTTCGAAGGTTCGCAAACGACGATCGATTTGAGAGGCGCGCTTTCGTGGTTCCTGTCGTCGACTCCGGCCAATAACGCTACGAGCCCGTATGACTTTTTCCAGAATGCTTCGACGCAAAGTCTGCAATCAGGCTATAGACGCGCGAAACTTTCGTGGTATTCGATCGATCCGATCTTCTACGCGCAAAGACCTGCGGGCGTTTCCCAGCAAGATATCAGCTATAACTCGACACGTCGCATTTACAGTGAGGAATTGTATCCGAATGTGGATATTGCCGTTGGTCAAAGTACGGTTGTCAACACACTCGATTTGACGTATTATCCAAACGAGCGCGGTCCTTATAACTACAATCCGGAAGTTGCCGGAGGCGGTGCATTCGTCGAGCCGAGAAACAACTTCGGAGGAATCATGCGAGCGCTGAACTCAACCAACTTTGAACAAGGAAACGTCGAATATATCCAATTCTGGATGCTCGATCCTTATTACGATCCGGGAAATCCAGATGCCGCTACTCCAGGCGCAAACACGGGTTCACTTTACCTGAACCTCGGTGCGATTTCCGAAGACATTCTCAAGGACGGACGCAAGCAATTCGAGAACGGTCTCGGGCCGGGAAGCGTTTTGGTTCCGACGGTTTGGGGAAATGTTCCGGGTTCACAGTCGCTTATTTATGCTTATGATGCCGATGGCGCAAACCGTTCGGCACAAGATATCGGTCTCGACGGATTGAGTGATGCCGAAGAAGCCGCGAAGTTTCCCGCTTTCGCAGATTTGGCCGATCCATCGGGCGACAATTATCGCTACTATCTGAACGCACAGGGCAATATTCTCGAGCGTTACCGCGATTACAACGGAACGCAGGGCAACTCGCCAACAGGCGTTTCGGACACAAACCGCGGATCGACGACTTTGCCTGACATCGACGACATCAACCGCGACAACACGATGAACGAGATCAATGCGTATTACGAATACCGCATCAATCTTCGTCCGGGAATGGAAATCGGAACAGATCCTTATCTCGTGGATATCCGCGATACGCCGGCTTCGCAATTGCCTTCTGGGACGAACGCGACTTCCGCACGTTGGTTGCTTTTCAAGATTCCGGTCGATCAGTACGTAAACAACATCGGTGATCTAGCCGATTTCAAGACCATCCAATTCATGAGAATGTTCCTTACCGGATTCCAGTCGCCTTTGACTGTGCGTTTCGGGGCGCTCGATTTGGTAAGAGGCGAATGGAGAAGATATACGAGTTCGCTTGAATTGAGCGATCCGACAGTCGATGACGACAATACGAATTTTGACGTTCAGGCGTTGAACATCCAGGAAAATACGACGCGTTGTCCTGTGAATTACGTTTCACCTCCGGGCGTTTCGCGCGAGCAATTGTACCAAAACCAAACGGTCATCAACCAAAACGAGCAATCGCTTGCGCTACGCATTGACGGGCAAGGCGGACTTGAACCGGGAATCAACCAATCGACTGGTGACGCGCGTGCGGTTTTCAAGAATGTGAGCGTCGACATGCGTCAGTTCAAGAAACTCAAGATGTTCTTGCACGCTGAATCTTTGGCGGCTGACCTTGAATCTGAAAAACTCAGAGACAACGAGATGATCGCTTTCATTAGATTCGGTAACGACTTTACGCAGAATTACTACGAAGTCCAGATTCCGTTGAAGGTTACACCTTACACTTACAATCCGGCGGGTGGAAATACGAACTGCGCCTCGATTGCAGACGACATTGTATGGCCGGAAGCCAACGAAATGGATCTTTCGCTCGAACTCCTGACCAAATTGAAGGTCATGATGCTGAACGGAACGGCTCCGGAGCCGGACGAAAACGGTGTGCGTTTCATAAACGAAGGCGAGTTGAACGCCGCTTTGGCCGGACGCGAGAACGAACTTCGACTCGGTATCAAGGGTAATCCGAACTTTGGTTTGGTTCGCACGCTCATGATCGGTATTAAGAACAACACGAGAAATCCGCTTATTCCTACGGCCGGAACGACAGCTTCGAACCGTCCGATTCGCGGCGAAGTTTGGTTCAACGAATTGCGCATGGCCGAAATGGACAACCAAGGCGGTTGGGCCGGTGTTCTGAATATGGACGCGAACGTTGCAGATTTCGCTACGATTTCTGCGGTCGGCCGAATGAGCACGATAGGTTTCGGATCCCTTGAACAAGGCCCGAACGAGAGAAGCCGCGAAGACCAACGTCAGTATAACATCGTGACCAACGTCAATCTTGGGAAATTACTTCCGAAGAAATGGGCAGTGAATCTTCCGTTCAATTATGCTGTCGGAGAGGAAATCATCACACCTCAATACGATCCGTTCTATCAGGATATCAAACTCGATCAATTGCTTGAGAATACCGAAGGTGCGGCTGCGAAAAAGAATGTCGAGAATCGCGCGGTAGACTATACGAAACGCACGAGCATCAACTTCATCGGTGTAAGAAAAGAAAGAGCTGCCGAGAAAAAGCCGCATTTGTGGGATCCGGAAAACCTTACGTTGTCCTATTCTTACAACCAAGTAGATCGTCACAGCTATGAAATCGAGAATTACCTCGACCAGCAAGTCAGTGCGACAGCCGATTACGCTTACAGCTTCCAAAGCAAACCGATCGAACCTTTCAAGAAATCGAAGTTTTTTAAGAAGTCCGATTACTGGAAATTGCTCAGTGATTTCAACTTCAACTATCTGCCGTCGAACATTACTTTCAATACGAACATCTTGCGTCAATACAACAAGCAATTGTTCCGTCAGGTCGATGTGGAAGGTATTCCGTTGGATGCGTTGTATCAAAGAAACTACCTTTTCAATTACCAATACGGATTCAACTTCCCATTGACAAAAGCGTTGAAGATCAACTACAACGTGACTTCAAGCCATATCATCAGAAATTATATCAACGAGCAGGACGTGCCAGACAATACGATTACAGTCTGGGATGATTTCTTCGACGTTGGAATCCCGAACCAACATTCGCAGCAATTGGTCGTGAATTACGATTTGCCGATCAACAAGATTCCTGCTTTGGCTTTCATAAAGTCGACTTATTCCTACACTGGCGATTACAGCTGGCAAAGAGCGTCGTTCGCGATGCAGGAAGTCGAAGCGACGGACGGCACGATCTACAACTTGGGTAACACGGTCCAAAATGCGGCTTCCCACAAGTTGAATACGGCTTTCAACATGGATGCGCTTTACAAGTACATCGGTTTGGGCAAAAAGACGCCAAAAGCTCCGGCGCGTCCGGCAGGTCCGCCAAAACCAGGCGAGAAAATCCAGAATGCGGCTCAACCGGCTCAGGCAGGTCGCGGCGTTTTCCTTGACGGATTGATCGGCGTTTTGACAAGCGTAAAAAACATCCAGGTCAATTATACCGACAATCGCGGAACGGTGCTTCCGGGTTATTTGCCGGATGTCGGATTCTTCGGATCGTCGAAACCTTCACTCGGATTTGTTTTCGGATCTCAGGAGGACGTGCGCTATGAAGCGGCCAAACGCGGTTGGTTGACCCAATATCCGGACTTCAACCAGAATTATACCGAGGTCGTCAACAAAACGCTCGACTTTACGGCAAACGTCGATCTGTTCCCGGATCTCAAAATCGACCTGACGGCGAACAGAACCTACGCAAACAATTACTCGGAACAGTACGACGTGGGCGACAATCCGCTTACTTCGCAAATTGAGGACGACTATTACAACCAGCGTTCTCCTTACGATTTCGGAAACTTTTCGATCTCGACCGTGATGCTCAAGACTTCGTTCAAGAAAAGTGACGAGAATTTCTCTTCGGCTTTCCAGGATTTCCGGGAAAACAGGCTTATCATCGCGAATCGTTTGGCGGTTCAGCACTACGGATCGACGAGTTTCCCAATTGGAGCAGACGGTTATCCGGTAGGTTTCGGAAAGAACAACCAAGCGGTTTTGCTTCCGTCATTCCTCGCTGCTTATACTGGTTTGGGAATCGGGAAAAGCGGTTATGGAGAATCGGCCAAGGACATTTCGCTAAGTGCTTTCCGCGACATTCCAATCCCGAACTGGACAATCAAATACAACGGGTTGATGCGCTACAAGTTCTTCAAGGACACTTTCAAGCGTTTCTCATTGCAGTCGGCTTACCGCGCTTCTTACACTTTGAACTCGTTCCGTTCGAACTTTGAGTACGATCCGGTGACTAATCCTACAGATTTGTCGGGCAACTTCCAGAACAAGACTATCATTTCGAATGCGAACCTCGTCGAACAGTTCAATCCGCTTATGCGCGTTGATTTCGAGATGAAGAACTCTTTTAAATTCCTGGCAGAAATGAAGAAAGACCGCGCGATGTCGTTGAGTTTCGACAACAACTTGCTTACCGAAGTCATGGGTAAGGAATTCGTTTTGGGACTTGGTTACCGTTTCAAGGACGTGATTTTCTCGACGCGTTTGGCCGATAATCCGCAAGGAATCATCAAGAGCGACATCAATGTAAAGATCGACGGATCGTACAGAAACAACAAGACCATCGTAAGGAATCTCGATTATGACAACAACCAATTGGGCGGCGGACAGAACATCTGGTCAGCGAAATTGACTGCCGATTATTCGTTCAGCAAAAACCTTACTTTGATTTTCTATTACGATCACCAGTTCTCGAAAGCGGTCATTTCGACTTCGTATCCAATGACGAACATTCGCGGCGGATTCACGCTTCGATACAATTTCGGTAATTAAAATCGCGAAAGATTTCAAATCCCGCGCCTAAATTTTACATTTGCGGGACAAACCTAAAAATACAACACCATGAACATTCCAGCTGACTTGAAGTATACGAAAGAGCACGAATGGATTCGTCTCGAAGGCGAAGTCGCAACTGTAGGAATCACTGATTTCGCCCAGAAAGAATTGGGTGACATAGTCTATGTTGAAGTCGATACTTTGGATCAGACGCTCGACAAAGACGAGGTTTTCGGAACGGTTGAAGCCGTAAAGACTGTCTCAGATTTGTTCTTGCCGCTTGCTGGCGAAATCGTCGAGTTCAACGATGCGTTGGAAAGCAATCCGGAAGCGGTCAATTCCGATCCTTACGGACAAGGCTGGATGATCAAGATTAAAGTTGCCGACGTGGCTGATTTCGACACTTTGTTGTCTGCCGACGATTACAAAAACTTGGTAGGTGCGTAAAAAACTGTGGCTTGTTGCGGCTTCACTGTGGACGATTTTCCTGATCGTGCTGTGTTTGGTGAACTTCAACAACCTACCCACGGTAAGCGTAAGCAATTTCGACAAATATGCGCACGCGTCCTTCCACTTCATATTTACCATTTTGTGGTACATGTATTTGCGCGTTGAAGATCGAAAGGTCAGCAACGCGCAATTGTTGTTAAAGATCGTATCGGCATCTCTTTTTTTGGGAATCGGACTCGAGATCGGGCAAGCTTTCACGCTCACGAGAAGTCCTGATTTTGCCGATGCGCTGGCGAATCTTTCGGGCGCGATCATTGGCGCTTTGGTTCTTTTCGCTCACAGACGTTGGATTAACAAACCGTAACGCTTCGCCAACACGCGATTTTCATACTTTTACCGCATGGATGTAAGGCAATTTCTCGATTCCACTTATCTCAAAACCGGCGATCAGGCCGGAATTTCCGAACCCGAAAATACCAAAGTCGTCGAGGCGGCGATTCGGGAAGCGATCGAATTTGGGTTCAAACTCATTATGATCCGTCCGGAATACGTTGCTATGGCGCGTGAAATGATTTCCAAAGCCGAATCGAAAGTTTTGGTGGGAACGGTAATCGATTTCCCTTTGGGAAAAGCATCGGTGGAACAAAAATTGGCCGAAGCCGAAAAAGCGATCGAAGACGGAGCCGACGATCTGGACTTCGTGATCGACTATTCGGCGTTCAAAAACGGAGATGTCGACAAAGCGAAAGCCGAAGTTTTGGCCGGAACCGCATTGGGATTGGCGAGTCACAAAACCGTGAAATGGATAATCGAAGTCGCGGCTCTCGACGATTTGCAGATAGCGAGACTGTCGGCATTGGTCAAGAAAATCGTGGTTTCGAACTTTAAGGAAATCCAATATCCGAATGTTTTCGTAAAGTCTTCGACAGGATTTTATCAAACGCAAAACGGTGTGCCGAACGGAGCGACCAAAGAATCGATCGTGATCATGCTGGAAAACGCTTGTCCGTTGCCTGTCAAAGCGGCCGGCGGCGTTCGCAATTTCCGGGAATCCGAAGAAATGATACAACTAGGCGTGAAGCGCATCGGAACTTCATCGGCGAAAGCCATATTCGAACAAAGAACATCTGATTCCGACTATTAAAAAGTGATTATGAAAAGATATTTTGCAGTGTTGTTTTTGATTATCGGAATCGCTACAGGATTTTCCCAAAAGGAGGAATTCCCGAAAATGCCGGGCTGCGAAGGCAAGTCCGGAGCTGAACTCGAGGCCTGTTTCTACACAAACGTACAGCAATTCGTATATGACAATTACAAAGTTCCAAGCGATTTGGGAAGCGATTACGCCGGAAATGTAGTCGTACTTTTCGAGGTCAACAACGAAGGCGTTTTCCGCGTGATCTACATCGATACCGACAAAAGCCAATTGGCTGAAGAAGCCAGACGCGTGTTCGCTCAAATGCCAAAAACTTCGCCTGCGACTTACAACGGCAACCCGACTTACGCCAAATACACGATCGACATCGCTATTCCGCTTTTGAAACCCGGAGAAGTTCAGGTCAAAAAACCGATTGACGCCCAGAACGCGGCTTTGGCCGAAAAAGAACGCCGCAAAAAAGAGCGCAACAAGGAATTGCAGGAATTCGACAGCGTGGCCAAAGGTTACACGAAAACATTCGACAATCCGCAGTTTCGCAGCCATCTGAACATTCCGCTTTCGCACAGCTATTACTCGCAGTTCGACGCCGAATTGAACCAGGTCGGATCGAACAATCACACCGCTTCGAAGCCTTACGCTTACGCGGATGTGAACAAATATTACGACTTGCAAACGGCTTACGACAAGATAAGGAAGAACAAATCAGGTTGGTTCGGACGCAAGCTTTGGAACGAAAGCACGGTTCAGATCCAGGGTCAGGATTATTGGTTTACCTTGAATCCGATTTTCGACCTGCAAGTCGGGAAAAGCAGTGACGACAAAGTGAGCGGCACATTCGTCAACACTCGAGGTTTGCGTCTCGAAGGCGGACTCGGAAGCACGATCAACTTCACGACGACAATCTACGAAAGCCAAGGCCGATTCGCCGATTATTTCAACCAATACGCAGAATCGATCAAGCCCGACGGCGGAAATCCCGCGATTATTCCGGGAATGGGAATCGCCAAGCGGTTCAAGTCCGATTCTTATGACTTTCCTTTGGCCGAGGCGAATTTGTCGTTTACGCCTTCGAAATTCCTGAACCTGAATTTGGGTTACGGACGCAATTTTATCGGAGACGGTTACCGCTCTTTGCTTCTGGGCGATGGCGCGAGCCCTTATCCTTACTTTAAGATGAATACGACTTTCTGGAAAATCAAGTACACGAATGTCTATACCTGGCTCAAAGACGTGCGTCCCGATGTGGTTGACGACGGGACTTACGCCACGAAATTCGCAGCAAGTCACTACTTGAGCATCAATTTGACCAAGCGCTGGAATTTTGGGTTTTTCGAATCGGTGATTTGGTCAAAACAGAACAATCGCGGCTTTGATATGAGTTTCGTGAATCCGATCATTTTTTATCGCTCGGTTGAATTCGCCTCGTCTTCGAGAAGCGGAAATGCGATGTTGGCCGCTACTACGAAGTACAAATTCACGAACCAGTTCTCGTTTTATGCCCAATACTTGCTCGACGAATTTTCGCTTGAAGACATGAAAGCCGGCGACCAAAGTTGGAAAAACAAATTCGGTTATCAACTCGGACTCAAGTATTTCAACGCGTTCAATGTAGACAGACTGACGCTTCAGGTGGAATACAACCACGTTCGTCCGTACGTGTATGCACACAGCGACGCAATCACGAATTACGGTCACAACAACCAGAGTTTGGGTCACCAATGGGGCGGAAATTTCCAGGAATTCATCGCCATAGGACGCTACAACAAAGGGCGTTTGTATGCCGATGCGAAATTCACGATCGGCGTGCGCGGCTTCGACTTCGATCCGTCAGTGAACAGCGCCAATTACGGCGGAAACATTTACCTGAGTTATGACGACAACCGTCCGTTGGAAACCGGTGTGAAAGTGGGCCAAGGAAACAAGACAAACATTTTTATAGCAGATGTCCAAGCGGGTTATCTTGTGAATCCGGCGACGAATCTTCGTTTGTTCGCGAGTTTCATCTACCGCAATTTCGATCCTTTGGCAAATACTCCGACGATTTCAAAAGACGCGACTTCGTGGTTTTCTGTCGGGCTTCGCAGCGACGTTTTCAACTGGTATTTCGATTATTGATTTCCCGTGGGACGCATCGGTTTTTTTGCGGTTTTGGCCATTTTGGCGCTAGGGCTTTCGTGTCAGACGAAATCGATCGTCAAGCCAAATCCTGTTTCCGATGGACCAAAAGTTTTGACCGCTCAAGACAGCCAAGACGTCTGGAGCGCGAAAATGTTGGCGATCGCTCTCGATTCGTTTTATAAAAAAGGAGGCGATAAGGCATTGCCGATGAAATTTTCGGTAACTGATTTCAGCGGCGAATACTGGAACATCGAGGTCGAAATGCGCGAGGATTTGCTCTCTGGCAAAAAGCGCTGTCTTATCGTGCATCGAATTGGCGGCGGCGCTGTCGATATCGACATTTTTTCTATCGGCGATTCGCTGCAAAAACTGGTTTCGCATTCGGAGTCAGAAATGACTTTCGAGAACGATACGATACGCGACATAAATGGCGATGGGCGCAAAGATTTTGTCGTGAATTGGTATGGTACGAATGGCTGTTGTTTGAAGGCGTATGCCGATGTCTATCTGATGAGACCCGACGGAATCTCGTTTTCCAAACCGATCAATTTCCTGAATCCGACGTTTTTTCCGGAAGAACAACTTATTCGCGGTGTTTGCTACGGACAACCTGGAATGACGCCATTGTACAAGAAAAAGTGGAAAGGCGAGGCAGTTGAAGATGTCGAATATGTGTTTTTTGAAATGGACACAGCTTACGTAAAAACGGGGAAAATCGTGAGAGCCGATGCGCCAAGCGTCGCAGAAGCCAAACGGTTAGAATATCTCGATGAAATTCCCAAGGAGTACGAGGGGATTTTTGGTTTTGACTGGTTTTTGGATAAACTTGAGTGACGTAGAAAGTTCTAAATCCTAAATTCCAATCCCAAATCCATCCCAATTGCTATCGGGAACCAAATTCTGGCCTTTATAGTTCGGCGGACAACTTCCGTTTGTCTTGGGCGTGGATTTGCCGATTCAGGAGATTTTTGCCGCGGTTGTCGCATCACGTTCGTCAAACTAATCGGCGGAAATTTCTTGCAAGGTGGGGTCGTTTTTCGGCAACCTACGTTTAACAAAAAATACAGATTTTCTGTAAGTGGCGTATTTAAGGAAATCCGAACTTTGCTTTCCAAGGGGAAGGGGCGAATGCGTCCTTAGTAAAAAAGCGAATCGTTCCATTACAGAAAATCTGTAAACTTTGTTAATTTTTAAGTGTGGTTCTCCCGGATTGGATTTAAAAGATTTCATATACGCTCCATAAACCAATTGAACAAAGCGAAGCTTAGTGAAAGTCCCTGCGAATAGTTTTGGAATTTGGCCCCAATCGCTATCGGGATGGATTTGGAATTTGAAAATTAGAATTGAAAAAATCCCACCATTATCTCTACTTTTATCAAAACACCAAAAATAGTTGGAAAATCTACCGCAAGAGTTGAAGAACGATGTGTTGAAAATCGGCAGTATCGCAATAGTGCCGAATTTGCTCGACGTGGTTTGCCGAATGACAGGAATGCGTTTTGCGGCAGTTGCCAGAGTGACGCAAGATCGTTGGATCGCTTGTTCGGTTAAGGACGACATTGCTTTCGGACTGGTTGCGGGAAGCGAATTGCAGATCGAGACGACAATCTGTAACGAGATCCGCGACAGCGAAAAAGCCGTGATAATCGAAAATGTGTCGGAAGATGTCATTTTCGCGAACCATCATACGCCGGCGATGTACGGTTTCCAAAGCTATATCTCGATTCCGATTTTTCGCAAGGACACGACTTTTTTCGGGACTTTGTGTGCGATAGATCCGAGTCCGAACAAACTCGATACGCCAGAAATCGTCGGAATGTTCCATCTTTTCGCCGATTTGATCTCGTTTCACCTCGACGCGATCGAGCAACTGGATTCGAGCCGCATGAATCTTGAACAACAGCAATCTTTCACGGTCGCTCTTGAGCAGAAAATCAAGGAACGCACGATCCAGCTCGAGGAAAAGAACGAAATGCTGCTGAAATCGAACAAGGAACTTCAGGAATTCAACTACATTTCGAGCCATGACCTGCAAGAACCTTTGCGTAAAATCCAGACTTTCGTTTCAAGGATACAGGATTCGGAATCCGGACAATTTTCCGAAAAGGCGCTTACGTATTTCGACAAAATCCGCGAGTCGGCCAATCGCATGCGCGAACTCATCAACGATTTGTTGTCGTATTCCCAGACCGATCAGGACAAAAGCAAGTTCGAAGTTGTCGATTTGAGGGAAGTCGTCGAAGAAGTCGTCGACGATCTCGATGAGGAAATCGTCAAAAAATCGGCTAAAGTCGAGATTGGTGAAATGTGTCAGGCGACGGTTGTTCCGTTTCAGTTCAGCCAGCTTTTTTACAACATCATCGGCAACTCGCTCAAGTATTCGAGCAAAGACCGAAGTCCTGAAATCAAGATCGAATCTAAATTGGTCGAAAATTTGAATCCTGAGAACCCGGATTTGGGCGATGGAAAATATTGCCGGATACGCATTTCAGACAACGGCATCGGCTTCAGCCAAAAGTACGCCGACAGGATTTTTGAGCTTTTCCAGCGGCTTCACACGAAGTCTGAATTTTCGGGAACTGGCGTCGGGCTTGCGATCGTGAAGAAAATTGTCGAGAATCACAAAGGCGTGATTTCGGCAAAAGGCACTTTAGACGTGGGCGCGCAATTCGAGATATTGATTCCTCAAGCTTAGTGTTTTTCGTTTTTTCGGATCCCGATTTTTCGGCGATTGCGAACTTTCTAATTTTATGGAAGCTTTTTTGTTGAATCGCTTTTCGTGCCTTACCTTTGCCGCGATTTGTAGCAAATGAAAACCGCATTGGACGCTCATCCGAATACTTTTTCGATCAAGACTATTTTTGCCGATTTCAAGGCCATTACCAAGGCCGGATTGGCGATCAGCGTACTTTTTTCTTCGATTGCGGGCTACTTGCTCGGTTTTAGCGACACCAATCCTTTTTCGTGGACTGTGTTAGTGATGTTGCTTATTGGCGGCTATTGCATGGTCGGCGCCTCGAACGCTTTCAATCAGGTTATTGAGAAAGACCTTGACGCGATGATGGATCGCACGAAAAACCGTCCGGTGCCGTCGGGAAGAATGTCGGTCAATACGGCTTTGGCCATCGCTTTTGGTTTGACTTTCGTCGGACTTGTTTTGCTTTATCTGATCAATCCGAAAACGGCCATGTTCGGCGCCATTTCGATCTTTCTGTACGTTTGCGTTTACACGCCGATGAAACCTGTGACGCCTTTATCGGTTTTTGTCGGAGCATTTCCAGGAGCGATTCCATTCATGCTCGGATGGGTTGCCGCCACAGGCGAATTCGGCATTGAAGCCGGAACTTTATTCCTGATCCAATTTTTCTGGCAATTCCCGCATTTTTGGTCTATCGGCTGGTTTTTGTATGAAGACTACGAGAAAGCCGGGTTTTTCATGCTTCCGAACGGAAGACGCGACAAATCAACTGCGATGCAAACCATGTTGTACACGATTTGGCTCATAATTGCATCGATTTTGCCGAGTTTCGGTTTTACCGGACAATTTTTCATCACGAAAATTTCTGCGGCAATCGTACTCGTTTTAGGACTTTGGATGCTTTTCTACGCCGCCAGACTTTATAAACTTCGAACGGCCAAAGCTGCAAAAGCGTTGATGTTGGCCAGTGTTTCGTATATTTCACTGTTGCAGATCGTTTACATTCTCGATAAATTCCTAAGATGATTACAATGACAAATGAAGGTATGTCTGCCGAAGAATACAAAGCGCGTTCAGAGCGTTCGGCCAAACTGATCCTGTGGTTCGCGATGATTTCGATGACGATGATGTTCGCCGGATTGACGAGTGCTTTCGTGGTGAGCAAAAGCCGTAAAGATTGGTTGCAGAACTTCGATATGCCAACGGCTTTTTACGCTTCGACAGTTGCGATTTTGCTTTGCAGCGTTTTTATGTTCATGGCGAAACGCTCGATAAAACAAGACAATCGTCAGGCCACGACTGTGTTTTTGCTGGGAACTTTATTGCTTGGCGGCGCTTTTGTGGCTTTGCAGTTTTACGGTTTCGGACAGATCATCCAACAAGGTTATTATTTCACCGGACCGGCGAGCAACGTGACCACGACTTTTCTGTATATTGTCGCAATTACGCATTTGGCGCACCTTGGCGGAGGAATCATTTCGCTTTTGGTCATTATTTATAAACATTTTAAACAAAAGTACAACGCTTCTCAAACCCTTGGAATTGAACTAGGTGCGACTTACTGGCATTTTCTCGATTTCCTGTGGCTTTATTTGTTTTTATTTTTGACTTTCTTCAAATAAAAAAAAGCGTAAATTTGGGAACTTTTTAACGGTATACACTTTAATATGGGAGCAACAGTTACAACTGCTACTACTGAAAAGGTCTGGGGCGGCGGAAACGAGCCGATGGGAGCGAGCTACGGCAAACTCATGATGTGGTTCTTCATCGTGTCCGATGCCTTGACGTTCTCCGGATTCCTTGCGGCTTACGGATTTTCAAGATTCAAGTTCATTGAGACATGGCCTTTGCCGGACGAGGTGTTTACGCACTTTCCGTTCATGCACGGAACAGAAGCGCCAATGTACTACGTAGCCTTGATGACTTTTATCCTCATTTTCTCGTCCGTGACGATGGTTTTGGCTGTTGATGCCGGACATCAGATGAAACAAAGAAAAGTGGCCGTTTACATGCTTTTGACGATCATAGGAGGTTTGATCTTCGTAGGATCTCAGGCTTGGGAGTGGAAAAACTTCATCAAAGGCGAATACGGGGCAATCGAAACCAAAGGCGGAAGTTTGCTACAGTTCGTCAATGCCGAAGGGAAACGCGTGAAACTCGAAGATTTCGTGGTGCAACTTCCGGAAGAAAGACAGGAGTTGAAGCGCAGCAACGCGACTTGGTATATGCAAGAAGCCGAAACGCCTACGACATTTTCTGTCACTGAAGTTCAGGCAGCTTTCAAAGCGCATCCGGAATTGAGAGTAAGAACGGAAAGAATTTATCAAGATACCAAAGAAGACCAAGCAGACACACGTCTCGAAAAAGGTCTGAACAAAAAGAAACACAAAGAGGTTTTGACGCGTGAGGCATCTCAAAAAATGATGGACAACGCTCACGTCGTGGTTGAAGGCGCGAATCTTTGGAGAAACGAATACGGAAGCAAATTGTTCGCTGACTTCTTTTTCTTCATCACAGGTTTCCACGGTTTCCACGTATTCTCGGGAGTCATCATCAACATCATCATTTTCCTGAACGTTCTTTTGGGAACTTACGAAAAGAGACGTTCCTACGAAATGGTCGAGAAAGTCGGTTTGTACTGGCACTTCGTTGACTTGGTTTGGGTATTCGTATTCACCTTCTTCTACCTCGTTTAATTTCTTATCAAAAGCATCATGGCACACGGACACGGAGAACACGTTTCAAACTTAGGCAGAATCTGGAAAGTTTTCGGATACATGTCGGCTATCACGATTGTCGAAGTCGCATTGGGTATCATAAAGCCGCCCTTCTTGCACGAGCATACTTTCTTGGGAATGAACGTCCTCAACTGGATCTTCATCATCCTGACACTTGTAAAAGCCTATTACATCGTTTGGGCGTTTATGCACATGGAAGGCGAAAGAGCCAGCTTGCGTTGGTCAGTTGTCGCGACGGTAATCTTCCTGATTTTATACCTTGTTTTCATTCTTCTTGTAGAAGGCGATTATATTTATGGGGTTTTTGCGAATTCTACGATCAAGTGGAATTTTTAACAACATATTAATTCGATGAAGAAGGCGGTTTTAGACCGCCTTTTTTTATTTTTGTACCCGAAAATACAGGCACTTCCCGATGAAGAAAACTATCGTCCTTTTTTTGCTTTTTGTCGTTCCTATCGTCGCCTATCTCTTTTTTGCTTCCGGAGTCCACAGCTTTACCACTTTGCCGGTTTTGAATCCGAAAGTTTCCGAGTTGGGAAATTGGGAATCGCTTGACAAAAAGCCTGTAAAGCTCGAAGGAAAAATCACGGTTTTGGGCTTCGGCGGATTCGATGTCGTCAAGAATCGCGGCACTATTTTCAATCTGAACCAAAAGGTTTATGAACGCTATCACGACTTCACAGATTTGCAGTTCGTAACCGTATGCCCAAAAGGAACGGAAAAAGACGTGCAGGCTATTTTTGACAAATGCGCCGAAGTTACCGATATGAAAAACTGGAAATTCGTCTTCGCCGATCCAAAGGAGATCATGGATTTGCAAACGAGCCTGAAGACGCGAACTACGTTGAACAAAGACTTCGGAACACCAAATGTTTATCTGATAGACAAGAAACGGCAACTTCGCGGCCGAAACAGCGATGGCCAATACGTCGACGGTTACGACACTTTCCATCCGTCAGAAATCAGCAATACTTTCCTGGACGATTTCAAGGTGTTGCTTTACGAATACAAATCGGCTTTCAAACGCAACAACAACGCGACCAAGAGACAAATTTAACATGAAGAACAAATCATACATTTGGGTGTCGCTCGTGGTTTTGGTCTTCGGAATCATCTTCGTTCCGAAAATCATCGACCGCGCCAAAAGAGGCGATGTCGTCCGCGGACGCGACCTCGATAAAGTCGACAACAATGTCGAGGGCGAAGGCGAACTTTTCAAGCTGGCAAAAGCTCCGAAGTTCGAACTCATCGACCAAAACGGGAAAAAGATCACCAATGCTGATTACGCCGGAAAAGTCTACGTACTGGAATTTTTCTTCACGACTTGTCCCACGATCTGTCCGAAAATGAACCAGAACATGCTTGAGTTGCAGAAAAAGTTCTTCGGAAACCCGAATTTTGGAATCGCATCGATCACGATAAATCCTGAAACGGACACACAAAAAGTCCTGAAAGAACACGCCGACGCTTTGGGAGTCAAGTCTGAAAACTGGCATATGATGACCGGAAATCGCGATTATATCTACAATCTGGCCAACAAAGGTTTCAACCTTTACGCCGGAGCAGATCCGAACGCCGAAGCCGGTTTCGAACACTCGGGAATGTTTGCGCTGATCGACAAACAAGGAAATATCCGCTGCAGAAAAGACGCTTACGGCAATCCGACGGCTTATTACGACGGCATCGAAAAAGGTGGAATCGAGGCGATCATGCAAGACATCCAAATTCTCTTAAAACAGTAAAATGCAAGAAAATACACCATCGCTCGAAAAGCGAATGAGTAAATTGATCATCGCGGTTTCTATCGTGATTCCGGTCGTTGTGGCCGTTTTGTTTACGGTGAAGCTCAAGGATTTCGGTTTCGACGTCGAGCCGCTCTCGTTCCTGCCGCCAATTTACGCTGCAATCAACGGACTTACGGCTGTTGTTTTGGTCGTCGCGGTAATGGCCGTAAGACGCGGAAAACTCAAGTTGCACGAAAGATTGATGACGTTCGCGATTGCTTTGTCGCTGCTGTTTTTGGTGATGTACGTCGCTTATCACATGACGTCAGACAGCACGCGTTACGGCGATTCCAACCACGACGGACAAATGTCGGTCGAGGAAATTGCCGAAGCCGGAAAAATGCGTCTGGTGTACTTTTTTATCCTGATCACGCATATCATTCTATCGGTGGCGATCATTCCTATGGTTTTGTTCACTTACGTTCGCGCCCTTTCTCAAAGGTTCGACAAACACAAGAAACTCGGTAAGATCACGTACCCGATTTGGCTTTACGTGGCCGTTACCGGAGTCGTCGTCTACTTTCTGATTTCTCCGTATTATGCGCATTAAGCCACAAATTCCAGCGCTTGTTTTTGTCTTTGCACTTTTGTTGCTTCCGACTTTTGCCGAAGCCCAATGCGCGATGTGCCGAGCGGTTCTGGAATCGTCCGACGAAACAGACAAAGCCGAGGCTGTGAACGACGGAATCGTTTATCTGATGGCCGTTCCATACATTTTGGTAGGCGTACTCGGATTTTTCGTGTATCGGCTTTACAGCAAGAAAAAAGCCTAAAACGTCCAGCAGTAGATTTTTCCTTCGAACTTTCGCATCGAAACCAAAGTGTAAACGCAATGTGAGTGCTCTTTTTTGAGCGAAGTCACCGCGTTCACCAATGAAATCGAGTGTTCGCTCGTGAGATGCGGCTTGAGTTGGTACGTGAATTCCCAATCGTAGATCGCGCTTTCTTTCGATGTCTCGGAAAAATCAATGCTGAGAATTTTCGACAAAAAAGGCATCAATTCATCGATGGACGAAAATGCGACCGCCGATTTCTCCCTGAGCCGAAACCGCTTGTCTTCCAAAATAGTCACTTCTGATAAATTATCGCGCAAATAACCCGCAATCTCAACCAGCATTTCTTCGGTCGGATGCGCGAAACACAAGCCTTCGTCCAACCGCAAGTCTTTCCACAAATGGAAATCGTGTTGCTTGAAATAGGACTTTATCTTGTGCTGGAGTTTCATTTCATGCCGTCGATCTTGACGTCGATTTTGCCGTTTACGGTTACGAATGCGATTACGGCCTGGTTGGTCAATTGGATTTTCCCGAAGTTGATGTCGCCGATCGATCCGTTGACGAAAACGCCCGGCATCGGAGAATAATTGTTCAGGTAAGTCATCATGTTTTTACGGCCTTCCTCGAGATTCGGTTTGATCGAATAACGGCAACTTTCCTGCATTTTCTTGAGGATGTAACCGTTCATGAGCCAGTTCGCCGTTCGCATCAACTTGCTTTTCGTGTCGAGCACATAATCGAGTTGGTCGAAGTAAATCTCTTGGGTTTTCTCGTTGTATTGCGGAAATCCGGCCAGGTAAATCGTGCCATTCATGCTTCCGACCATATCCAAAGCGATGATCATTTTGCCTGATTTGTGCCAGATTTCGACCTTGGTGACTTTGACCTTTTTGCTGCCTTCGCCATATTCCTGATTCGCGAAATTCTGCGACATGATACGTGATGCGTCAGCGTAAGTCGAGACAGCGGCGATGTTTGCCGTGAAATGATCGGGCATTTTCGCGACGGGTTTCAGAACGATTTTGCTGCGGTCAAACTTTGCATCGGGTTTTTTTCCGACGAAGGTTTCCATCGTGCATTTCAGTCCCATTTCCATAGAGATCGCGTCTTTTTCGAGCTTGGCGTCGGTCGTATAAATTTCCGTCGGAACGGTTCTGAGCCAACTTTCGTAAGCCTCGCTCATCTGGATCGGAGCGGCGAGTTTCTCCAAAGCGTCGAGTACATTCGGCTTGAAATCCATCGATTTTTCAATGGCTTCGTCTATCGATTTCTCGATTTTCGATCCGTAAAGTTTTATCGCCGGATTCACGACATAAGTGATCGGGACTTGTCTTCCCATGACGGTCGTCGTAGGACTTTCTGTCCAATCGATGCTTTTGAGTTCGGTTTTGGTGAGCATTTTCCAGTTCGAAACGGCGACGTTGCTCAAAAGTGTGATTTTTCCGTTCAGGTTGAACTCTCTTGTCGAAGTCAAATCGACGCCAAGTGATTTTGTCCCGATGCGATATTTGACATTCACTTTCAGCGGAAGGATCGTCTTGATTTTCCCGTTTTCGTTCGAGAGCAAAATAGGCCCTTGCTTGTAAATCTGCATCTGCAAATCGTCGTCTTCGATATTTTTGTCCTCATAAATCAGTCCTGTCATATACTTATTGACCTGATTTTCTATGTCTTTCAACTTCATCTTGACGGGCAAATCGATGAACGATGGCGCGGTTTCGTACAACAAAGGCGTCGCATTATCCGGTTCCGGACGCAAAGCATCGATTTTTGAGGTTGAACCACAGCCAGTTAAAATGGCCGTAGCCGATATCGTGTAAACAAGGTTTCTGAAAGTCATTTCCGACGGAATTTTTGTCAAAAGTAACAAAACGCAAAATATTAGCGTTTGGTGTAACAATTACCTTTGGGTGAAGTCTTATTTGGGTGCCGATGGAATTCTCAAAATTTCGTCGGCATCAATCATCATCAAAAATCGAATCAATACAATTGTATCACCAAACAGACTGTCCATGATCGAGATCAAAGATCTTCACAAATCCTATAAGACAGGAAACTCGAGCCTTCACGTGCTCAAAGGCATCAACTTTAACGTCAAGGAAGGCGAACTCGTGGCCATTATGGGTTCGTCGGGTTCGGGAAAGTCCACACTTCTCAATATTTTGGGAATTTTGGACGAAGCCGATACTGGAAGTTACACGTTAGACGGCGTTCCGATCAAGAAACTCAACGAGACGATCGCCTCGCGCTACCGCAACCAATTTCTGGGTTTCGTGTTCCAGTCGTTTAACCTGATAAACTACAAATCGGCACTTGACAACGTTGCGATGCCTTTGTATTACCAAGGAATCAAGCGAAAGGAAAGAACCGACATCGCGATGAGTTATCTCGAAAAAGTTGGATTGGCGTCTCACGCACAGCACTTGCCCAACGAAATGTCAGGCGGACAAAAACAACGCGTTGCCATCGCACGAGCGCTCGCTTCGCATCCGAAAGTTTTGTTGGCCGATGAACCTACGGGCGCGCTAGACACCAAAACGTCTTACGAAGTCATGGAACTCATCCAAGGCATAAACGACGAAGGGAAAACCATCCTGATCGTTACGCACGAACCCGATATTGCCGCCATGTGCAAGCGAAACGTAGTCCTCAAAGACGGACTTATCATCGACGATGTAATGGTTGAACAGCAAAGGGCGAGTTCTTATGTTTAACATCGAACGCTGGCAAGAGATTTTCGAGGCCATTTCCAAAAACAAACTGCGCACTTTCCTTACGGGAATTTCTGTTGCGTCGGGAATTTTCATTCTCGTGATCTTGCTCGGAGCCGGAAAAGGCCTGCAAAATGGAATCGAGAAACAGTTCGCACGCGACGCCGAAGGAATCGTCGAGGTTTGGAGCGGCGTGACCACGAAAGAGTACAAGGGTTTGAACCCGGGACGTTTTGTCCAGATGCACAACTCCGACTACGATCTTTCGGTTCAGAAACTGGGCGACCAAATGGTGTTGAAATCAGCGGGTGCGGGCGTTTGGCAGACGCAATTCGCCTACAAGAAAGAAACGGGAAGTTACCAGGTTCGCGGCGCCAATGCAGATATGCAAGGTATCGAAGCCATGAAGATGATTTCGGGGCGTTTCATCAACCAGAACGATCTGATCAATGCCGAAAAAGTCGCCGTCATCGGGAACAAGCTCAAACTGACGATGTTCAAGGAAGAAGATCCGATAGGAAAAATCTTCACGATAAACGGCATTCCATTCAAGGTCATAGGCGTTTTTACCGATCCGGGAGGCGAACGTGAGGAATCGCGCGCTTTTCTGCCGTTTACGACAACCCAAAACGTCTTCGGACTAGGACAGAACATCAACAACATGTTCTACACGCTGAAAAAGTCGAACGATTACGATCAGGCGTTGGCCGAATCGAACCGCTTCAAGAAAGAACTCGAGTCGATGCTCAAAGCCAAGAACGTGGTCGCTCCAGACGACGACGGAGCGATCCAGGTGCACAGTTCGGTGGAAGAAGCCAAGAAATTTTACGACCTGAATTTGTACATAAGACTTTTCTTTTGGTGGGTCGGAATCTGTACGATCGTCGCCGGAGTCGTCGGCGTAAGCAATATCATGTTGATCATCGTCAAGGAACGCACCAAGGAAATCGGTATCCGAAAAGCACTTGGAGCGTCTCCGTTTTCCATTGTCGTGATGATCTTGCACGAATCGATCTTCATCACTACAATCGCCGGTTTCATCGGATTGCTCGCGAGTCTGGCTTTGCTGGAATTCGTCGGGCCGATGATCACTAGCGAGTTTTTCCAGAATCCGCAAGTTGACTTCAATGTCGCGCTCACAACCTTGGTGTTGCTGATAATTGCGGGCGCCGGCGCCGGATTTTTCCCAGCTTACCGAGCGGCCAGAATCAAACCGATAATCGCTTTAAGAGAAGAATAATATGTTCGACAGAGACAAATGGGGAGAAATCCTGCAGGCACTTTCAGCCAATCCGGTTCGCACGGCTCTTACGGCTTTTGGCGTTTTTTGGGGAATTTTCATTCTCGTGATTTTGCTCGCGGCCGGAAAAGGTCTCGAGAATGGCGTAAAGAAAGGATTCTCAGGAATTGCGACCAACACGATGTTCATGTGGACGCAAGTCACGTCCAAACCACATAAAGGCTTGCCGATTGGGCGTCATTTCAATTTCAAGAACGAGGATGTTCCGGCGTTGAAAGCCAATTTCCCCGACTTGCTTTACGTTTCCCCGAGAAACCAATTGGGCGATTACCAAGGCGCGAGCAATGTGATCCGGGGCGACAAAACCGGCGCTTTTGGCATTTATGGCGATTATCCGGAGTTGACTTCCCAGGAATCGATGGACATCATCAAAGGCCGATTCGTAAACCACGGCGACATCAACGCCAAACGCAAAGTCGCGGTAATTGGGCAAGGCGTGATCAATCTGATGTACAAACCCGGCGAAGAAGTGATAGGAAGTTACATCAAGATCAACGGCGTGACTTTTATGGTAGTGGGCGTTTACAAATCGCGAAACACCGACGGCGGCGTCGAGCAGGCGCAAAAGAACATCTTCATCCCGTTCACGACTTTTCAACAGGCTTTCAATTACGGCGATGTCGTCGGATGGATGGCCATCACCGCAAGAGACGGAGCGTCGATTACCGAGATGAAAAAAGACATCATCAATTTTCTCAAAACCAGACATTCGGTGCATCCGGATGACGAACGCGCCATCGGTAATTTCGATTTGTTCGAGGAATACAGCAAGATCAACGGACTTTTCCTGATTTTGAGGTTCATCGCTTATTTCGTCGGAACTTTGGTTTTGCTTTCGGGCGTTATCGGAATTTCGAACATTATGCTTATTGTCGTCAAGGAGCGAACCAAGGAAATCGGTATCCGACGGGCTTTGGGCGCGACACCGGGAACGATCCGAAAGCAAATTCTGACCGAATCGATTTTCCTAACGATCATCGCCGGAATGGCCGGAATAGCATTTTCCACTGCACTTTTGGCCGGAATCAACGCCTTGCTCGATTCGATGCCAAGCGACGACATGATGTTCGCCAATCCCAGCGTCGATTTGCTCGTCGTGTTTTTTGCGCTTCTGGTTTTGGTCGGATCAGGATTGCTCGCCGGATTCATTCCTGCCCAAATCGCGATCAGCGTGAAACCGGTCGATGCTTTGCGGACGGAATAAGTCGGAATTTGTATGAATCAAGATTTTAGAGTAAACGAATAAAATAACATCATCAATCAATATCACTAAACAATGAAAAAAGGATTAACCGTAACCATTCTCGTTTTTATCGCTGTGGTTTTTGTCGGGGCTTTGTATTATCTGTACGCCAAAAATCAGGAGTCGCCCGTGGTTTTCCAAACCGAGAAACCCGAAACCAAAACGATCACAAAAACCACGATCGCAACAGGAAACATCGTGCCTGACGAAGAAGTTCTGATCAAGCCGAACATCTCCGGAATCATCGAAAAAGTGTTCATCAAGGCCGGAGAAAACATCAAGGCCGGCGATCCGATCGCGCTTATAAAAGTTGTTGCGAACGTGTCGAGTTTGAGCAATTCACAAAATCAGGTCGTCGCAGCTAAAATCGAGCTCGACAATCAGGAACGCGTCTATAAAAGGCAGAAATCGCTTTTTGACAAGGGCGTTATTTCGGCGAACGAATTCCAGTTGGCCGAAACTGCGTGGATGCAGGCAAAACAAACCTATACATCGGCGAAACAAGGTTTGGATATCGTGAAAACGGGAACGTCGGCCGGACTTGGAAGTTATGCCAACACAATGATCCGCTCGACGGTCAACGGCAAAATCCTCGACGTTCCGGTCAAGGTCGGAAATCAGGTGATCGAAGCCAACAATTTCAACGAAGGCACGACAATCGCGACTTTGGCCGATACGGACAGAATGATTTTCGTCGGAAAATTGGATGAATCCGAAGTGGGGAAAGTGAGAGAAAACCTTCCGATCGAAATTACAGTGGGAGCGATCGAAAACAAAAAGTTCGACGCAATCCTGAACTACATCGCGCCAAAAGGCAAAACCGAAAACGGGGCGATCCAATTCGAGATCAAAGGTGCTTTGCAGAACCGCGACACGACTTTTATCCGCGCTGGCTTGTCGGCGAACGCTTCGATCATTCTGGCGAAAGCCGAAAACACTTTGGCGATCAAGGAATCTTTGGTGCAGTTTGACGAAAAGACCAAAAAATCGTTCGTGGAAGTGGAAACCGCTCCGCAAAAATTCGAGAAAAGAACGATCGAACTTGGCGTGAGCGACGGCATTTACGTCCAAGTAAAAAGCGGATTGAAGAAAGACGACAAGATCAAAATCTGGAATCAGGCGCTCGACAATTCGCAAGGCAAACAGTAAGCAACAATCATTAGTCAAAAAATCATAAATTTGTGCAGCCCAAAAAGCCGTGCAACAACAAATCACCATGAGAAAAATCACTGCAATCCTAGCGCTGCTGCTCGCCTCGACCAGTATTTCGTTTGCACAAGAGGGCAAAAAATGGACGTTGCGCGAATGCGTCGAATATGCGCTCAAGAACAATATCCAGATCAAACAGTCCGAACTTGACATACAACTTGCCGCCATTGACAAGAAAGATGCGATCGGGAATTTTCTTCCTTCCTTGAACGCGAGTGCGAACCACAGTTGGAACATCGGTTTGAACCAGAACATCACGACCGGTTTGCTCGAAAATCAAACAACACAGTTTACGCAGGCCGGACTCAACGCCGGAATCGACATCTACAAAGGCTTGCAAAACCAAAATACGCTTCGACGTTCGAAGTTGTCGATCATCGCGGCGCAATACCGTCTGGACAAGATGAAAGACGATGTTTCGCTGAATGTGGCGAATGCTTTTCTTCAGATTCTGTTCAACAAGGAAAATCTCAAAGTTCAAAAAGCCCAGTTGGCGAACAACCAAAAGTTGATGACGCGAACCCAGGAATTGGTGAACGCCGGTTCTGTGCCCAGAGGCGATTTGGCCGATATGAAAGCGACTGTCGCAACGAGCCAAAAAGCGGTCGTCGACGCCGAGAACGTAATGCTGATTTCAAGATTGAGTCTGGCGCAATTGCTCCAAATCGAGGATTTCAAGGATTTCGATGTAGCCGATAACGACTATGAAGTTTTTGAAAGTCCGGTGATGCAGGAATCGCCTAAGGCCATTTTCGAAAAAGCCAAAGAAGCCAGAAACGAGATCAAGATCGCAAGAGCGAATTTAGAGTTGGCCGAAAAAGACGTGAAAATCGCCAGAGGAACGCTTCAGCCGAACCTTCAGGGCTTTTACAGTTTCAGTACGCGTGCTTCTTATGCCGACAGAGTGATCGGCGGAACACCAGATCCGAACAATCCAACGACAACTATCGGAACGGTCGAAGGTACTGGCCAAAACGTAATCCAGCCGAACTTTATTCCTGTTCTAGGGAAATACGAGCCGATTTTCGACCAATTCAGCGCCAACAAAGGACACAACTTCGGACTTCAACTGAGCATTCCGATCCTTAACGGATTTCAGGCAAGAAACGGCGTCGAGCGTTCAAAAGTCGCGCTCGAGCGTTCCAAAATCGCATTTTCGCAAGCGGAACTCGATTTGGAAAGAAACGTTTATCAAGCGTTCGTCGATGCCAAAAACGCGCTTCAGTCTTACGAAACGGCTTTGGTCGCGGTCGAGGCTAGAGAGTTGGCGTTCAATTATGCGCAAGAGCGTTACAACGTGGGAATGATGAACTCTTTCGACCTGAATCAGGCGCAGACTTTGTTCGTGAATTCCCAGTCGGATGCGGCGCGAGCGAAATTTGATTATATCTTTAGGGTAAAAGTCGTAGAATTCTACTTCGGAATTCCCATCCAACAAAAATAAAAGCCATGTCAAAAAAAACGATGTATTTTCTCCTGGGCGGCGTCCTCGTCCTGATTGTTGCAATGATCGCGTTGTCGAAATCGGGCGCCATCGGAAACAAAGATGAAGGAACCGAAGTCGAAACGGCCAAAGTCGAGGAAATGACAATCGTGGAAACCGTGTCGGCTACGGGAAAAGTACAACCTGAAATCGAGGTCAAAATCGCGCCTTTGGTGTCGGGAGAAATCATTGAACTTCCCATCAAGGAAGGACAAATCGTCAAAAAAGGCCAGCTTTTGGCTAAGATCAACCCTGATGTTTACACTTCAGGATTCAATCGCACAGTTTCGAATCTCTCCGGAACGAAAGCGGGTTTGAGCCAAGCCGATGCGCAATTCGCCGAGGCCAAAGCCAACTACGACAGAAACAAGACGCTTTTCGACAAAGGCATCATTTCGAAAGCCGACTGGGACAAGGCCATTTCGTCTTTTGCAGTTGCGAAGGCCAACAAACAATCGGCTTATTACAATGTGCAAAGTGCGGAAGCGACAGTTAGCGAAGCCAAAGACAATCTGGGGCGAACCAACATTTATTCGCCAGCCGACGGAACGATTTCGGCATTGAACGTCGAACTCGGCGAGCGCGTTTTGGGAACACAGCAAATGGCCGGAACCGAATTGCTTCGCGTGGCCAATTTGAACAACATGGAAGTCGAAGTCGACGTGAACGAGAACGACATCGTAAAAATCAGCGTTGGAGATTCGGCAAATGTCGAGGTCGACGCTTATCTCAAAAAGGAATTCAAAGGCGTCGTAACGAGTATTTCCAATTCTGCAAGTACAACCACGACAGCCGACCAAGTCACGAATTTCAAAGTAAAAGTGAGAATCGTCAAGGAATCGTATCAGGATTTGATCGATGGAAAACCGTCCAATTATTCGCCTTTCCGTCCGGGAATGACCGCGACCGTAGATATTATCACCAAGAAACGCGTCGGTGTGACCGGAGTTCCGATCAGCGCTGTCGTAGTCAAAACCGATACGACTGCCAAAAAGACGTTCAAGGTCGAGGATAAAAATTCTGAAGAAGCGTTGAAAAAGGCCAAAACCGAGAAGAAATTCGAGTGCGTGTTCGTCAAAAATGGCGACAAAGCCCAGATTCGCGTGATCAAAACCGGAATTCAGGACGATGCGAACATCGAAGTGACTTCGGGTCTCAAGAAAGGCGATGTCGTGATCGTCGGACCTTATAATGTCGTGACCAAAGAACTTGCTTCGGGCGACAAAGTCAAGTCTGGAGAAAAATCCGAAGCCAAAAAAGACAAAGGTTAATGGCGTTGATCCTCAATATCGAAACGGCTACCAAAAATTGTTCGGTGGCTTTGGCCGAAGACGGGAAAACGCTTGCGAGCCGCGAAATTTCGGGTCCAGGTTATTCGCATGCGGAAAAACTCCACGTGTTCATAGACGAAGTGATTGCCGAAGCCGGAAAGAAATTTTCTGACTTGAAAGCAGTCGCCGTGAGTCGCGGGCCAGGTTCTTACACTGGTTTGAGAATTGGCGTTTCGGCAGCAAAAGGTTTGTGTTTCGCTTTGGAAATCCCGCTTATTTCAGTCGATACTTTACAGGTTTTGGCCGCTCAGGCAAAGGTTCCAGACGGTTTGCTGATTCCGATGTTGGACGCCAGGCGAATGGAAGTTTACAGCGCGATTTTTTCTGCAGATTTGAATCAAATCCGCGAGACTAAAGCCGAAATCATCACTGAGGAATCGTTCACGGAAATCTCTGAAAAGGCTTATTTTCTGGGCGACGCGAACGATAAATGCAAACCATTCCTGACTCGCGCGAACTTTGTATTTTTGGATGAAATGGTCTTTCCATCGGCCAAAGAAACGGCGGCTTTGAGCTTTGACAAATTCCAGAAATCCCAATTCGAAGACGTAGCTTATTTCGAGCCTTTTTACCTCAAAGATTTCGTCGTTGGCGGGAAATGATCGTTGCTTTCGATGCTTTTTACTCAGGCTCGATCAACTTGCAAAAACTGGTGAATATCATTCGTAACGTTCGATGACCGAATCGCGTTTTGTCACGACAATTTTCCCTTTCACGACCTTTTGATATTCCTTGTAACGGATCTGAAACTGTTCGCCTTCGACATATTGCAGGTAATCTGAGAACGTTTCGGTCGATTCCAATTTTCCCGATTTGTCGAAACGATGGTGTTTTGTCGTCTCGAAATACCGTCCGAAATTCCCTGTCACGAGTATTTTTCGGACAGAATCGACTTCGACGCTGTTGTCTGATAAGTCGTTAGAAAGCTCAAAATTTTTTGTTTTGCGATTGAACAGATAAACGCTCGTGATCTCGTTCTCGGCTGAGCTTCCGTAACTTCGGATCAGGAAATCGTTGAATCCGTCGAAGTTGACATCCCGAAAATGATCCGCGGAAGCGAAATCAAAACCGTATTTGAGGCAACATTCTATGTGTTTCAGCAAAAGACGCCGGGTTTTTGTATCGCGGATTTTTATCAACTCCACTTTGCCTTCGTCTACCAGAGTATCGGTTTGCTCCCAAACACATTCGAGTCCGTTTATGCGGAAAGGCTCGCTGGTTTTTATGACAGATCCGGGTTTGGCGATCGTGATTTCGGTCTTGGAAACAGTGTCGGCAATCGGCTTTTCAGTTTTGTCAGAAATCTTCTTGTTTCCGCAATCGGCGAAAGCGAACACCAACAACAAATACAGAATCGGGATTGATTTGAAAGTTCGCATTTCTGACGCAAATTTGGCGCGGAAAAACCGCAATTATTGAACCGAACGCTCTTTCATGATTGGTTGGATCGAGATTCCCGCGGCGTCGAACGCGTCTTTTCCTTCTTCGAGAATTTCGGCAACCATATCGCTGAAATCGTTGGTTTTCGCCCAGGAACGCACAGCGAGGTTTATTGAATGGTCGGTCAAATCGCGAACGACGATCGACGGTTCGGGCTTTGGCAACACGTTTTTGTTTTTTCTGAGAACTTCGAGCAAGATTTCGCGCACTTGTTTGATGTTCGTGTCGTAAGAAACCGTAAACGTCAGGTCTGAGCGGCGCAGGCCTTCCATCGAGAAATTTATGATCGTTCCGTTTGACAGCGCGCCGTTCGGGACAAAAATCGTCTGGTTGTTTCCGGTAATCAGTTTCGTGACGAAAATCTGGATTTCAGAAACGGTTCCAGTCACGCCTTGTGCCTCGATCGTGTCGCCGACGCGGAAAGGTTTGAACATGATGATGAGCATTCCGCCGGCAAAATTCGAAAGCGAACCCTGAAGCGAAAGTCCGATCGCCAATCCCATCGCGCCAAGAATCGCAACGAAAGACGAAGTTTCGATCCCGAGTCGCGAAATCACCGTGATGAACAACAAAACCCGCATCGCCCAAAGCAAAATGTCGGCCAGAAACTTCGAAAGCGTCGGGTCGAGCTCGCGTTTGACCATGATGCGTTTGATCACGCGATTGATGAGCCGAATCGTCCAAAGTCCGATAAAAAGAACGACAATCGCCGAAATAAGCCGAGGCGTATAATCGATTAGCCACGTCATCGATTTGTGGACGTAATCTGTCAAGGTTGTGAAGTCTGAGACGAGTTCTCTCTTTTCTGTGGTTTCGAGGTTTTGCATGCCGCAAAAATAGAGATATTAGAGGATAGACGAAAAGATAATAGATAATAGACGTAAAGATGAAAGACGGGCCGCGGTGTAAAAAATGGCTTCAGTTTAAAAAAAAAACGACAGATTTCTCCATCGCAATGTCTATTATCTATCAGTCCAGTATCTATTATCTGCCAGTCTATTATCTGCCAATCTATTATCTGCCAATCTATTATCTTCAGTCCTAATCGGCAGGTTCTTCGAATCTGTTTTCGCTTTCGCGGTCGGCTTGGCGGATGTCTTCGATGTCCTCGTTTCCTTCATTGGCGAATGCGCTTGTCTTTTCTACGATCGGTTCGGTGGTTTCCGACATGATTTCGGGTTGAGGCGCGTAATAATCTGAAGCGTCTTTCACCGGATCGTTCGCGGTTTCGATAGGCGGCGGTTCGTTCCCGTTTTCAGGCGGTCCGCCAAATAGTCTTTTGAAGAAATTTCCCAATCCCATTTTGTCTTAGATTTATGGTTACTTCCTAAATGTAAGCAATTTAAGTGGTTGGCAGTAAATTTTTTAATGCCGATTCCAAATCGGTTTCAGGCAATTGGCAAGTTTGGTTTTGGCAGATGTAATACAGATTTTGTCCCTCGGAAAACCGATTTTCCAAGAACGGGATTTTCGATTCTTTCGAAGTTCCGGCCAAAGTGACATTCGGAAGATATTGCGAGTTGATTTCGGCTGCGTCCGACAATGCGTTCGGACCGCAAACAGCCAATTCGCGCTGACTATCGGAATAATTTAAAAACACATTGAGCCAATTCGAAAAAGCCGAAGGATAATCGACCACCGGAATGATGTGATTGAGCATATTCTCGCACTTGGTTTCATAATGCTGATTGCCGAAATGGATCGAAAGTTTATACAGATTCTCGCACATCACAGAGTTCGAAGCCGGAATCACGTTGTCCTCCATCTCGTAATGACTCGCGACCAAAGCTTTGTCGAGCCTTGACGTGAACTGGAAAAATCCGCGTTCGGCATCGAAAAAATGGTCGAAACAATAGTCGCAAAGTTGTTTGGCGTCAGTAAGGAATTTCTCGTCCAAAGTCACTTCGTAAAGCGCGATGAAGGCGTCGATCGTGAATGCGTAATCTTCGAGATAACCGTTGATCGTGCTTTTGCCGTTTTTGTGATTGTGCCACAAATTTCCGTTTGGTGACCAACATTCGCGTCTGATGAAATTGGCGTTTTCAAGTGCCGATTCGAGATATTCCTTATACCCGAGTGCTTTGTAGGCGTCGACGAAACCTTTTAGCATGATCGCGTTCCAGGACGTAAGCGATTTGTCGTCAAGTCCCGGACGTGCCCGGTTTTCTCGCGCCTCGAACAACTTTTTTACCCAACGCTGTTTGTTTGCAAGCAAATCGTCTATCGGGATTTTGTGGATTTCAGCCTGTTCTTCTGAAGTGTGTTTTTGGATAAGGACGTAATTGCCGTTTTCCCAATGTCCGAAGTCGTTTATATTGTAGATTTTGCCGAAAAGTTCAAAATCGTCTTCAAGTATCTTTTCGAGTTCCGATTTTGTCCAGACATAAAACGCACCTTCTTCGGAATGCCCGTTTTCGTCTTTGGAATCGGCGTCAAGCGCGGAATAGAATTCACCGTTTTTGCCTTTGAGCTCGCGGTTGACGAATTTCAAAGTGTCTTCGACGACTTCGGCGTAAAGCGGATTTCCCGTGAGTTTGTAAGCATCGGCGTAAAGCGAAACCAATTGTCCGTTGTCGTATAACATTTTCTCGAAATGCGGAACGTGCCATTTGAAATCGACCGAATAGCGCGAAAATCCACCGCCGACGCTATCGAAAATTCCGCCCAAAGCCATCTTTGTCAACGTCAGGTTCACGAAATCGAGCAGATCTGGATTTTGGGTTTGGAAACCGTAGCGCATCAGGAATTTGAAGTTGTTCGGAAGCATGAATTTTGGCGCTTTTTGGTAACCTCCAAATTCCCAATCGAAGCTTTTTGACCAGTTCGCGAGCAAATCGGACAGTTTTTGCTGGCTCGGAAATCCGTTTCCCTGATTCTCGTTCGGAAGAATGTTCAGCGCTTCAAGGCCTTCGTGCAATTTTCCGGCGTAATCAAACATGCGGTGCGGCTCGTTTTTCCAAAGATTCTGCAAGTGGTCGAGCGTTTGCATCCAATCGCCTTTCTTGAAATACGTTCCGCCCCAAACCGGACGTCCGTCGGGCAATGCGACTACGTTCATTGGCCAGCCGCCGCGTTGCGTCATCAGCTGCACGGCTTTCATGTAAACCGCGTCGACATCGGGACGTTCTTCGCGATCGACTTTTATGTTGACGAAATGTTCGTTCATCAGGTTCGCCGCCTCGCCATCTTCGAAGGTTTCGTGTTCCATGACGTGGCACCAGTGGCAAGCCGAATATCCCACAGATATCAGAATCAACTTCTTTTGCGCTTTCGCCGATTCGAGCGAAGTTTCGTTCCAGGCTTTCCAATGCACGGGATTTTGAGCGTGTTGGAGTAGGTAAGGGCTGGTTTCTTTGGAAAGTTCGTTCATCTTCGGTGAGGTGGTTTGTGATTTTATTGGTCGGACTGCTTGGATGTCTATCGGATCGAAATAATTGCGACTTGGATTGGGATTGATTTTTATTGGATTTCGATTCGATTTCCGGCGGAATTTTCGTGGGATTTTGGTAGGAAATCTTTGTCGATTTTACTGGTCGATTTCTTTGCTTTTGCAGACCTAACAAATCTCGAAGATTTGTTAGGTCTAGCAAAGTTACCCTTGAAAAACCAAATTTCATTACAGATTTTCTGTAGAAATTGTTAAAACTGAACTTTTGGAAGTTTAGATTGCGCGATTCGAGAACATCGGTTGAAAACGGATCAAAATCAATTCGGGATAATTTGCTGCCGTTTAGCGAATTGTCCTATCATTGCAAAAAACAAAACCAACCAAATGAAAAACAAGACTACTTTGCTGACGAATGCTTTTTTGGCGACTGTTTTTGCGGTCAATCTGTCATCAGGACAATGGCAATCGCAAACTTCGCCCACGACACAAAAATTGGAGGCTTTGTACTTCACGAGTCCAACGACGGGATTCACCTCGAGCTCGAACACTTCCCAACTGTATAAGACAGTTGACGCAGGCGTGACTTGGGCGACCGTAGGCGCATTTTCATCGCGTGATCTTTGGTTCATCGATTCGAACATCGGGTTCGCCTCGTCGTCGATAGCTTCAGCCAGTGGCACGATGAAAAAGACCACGAACGGCGGCTCTGCGTGGACGCAAATTACCGCTCCGAACAGCAGTTCTTATCTGGGTGTGAGCGCCACATCGGCTACGAACGCATATTTCATCAATACGGAAGGAAAAGTCATCAAAACCACAAATGGCGGAACAAGCGTAACGTCGTACACACTTCCGCTGACAACGCCGTCGAGCCAGTCGCTGATGGATATTTTCTTCGTGAACGCGACCACTGGTTTCGTATGTGCGCAAGGTGGCCAAATCTTCAGGACGACCAATTCCGGAACTTCTTGGACAGCACTAACGCCGAATGTCGGAACAAGTGCGCTCAACTCGCTTTATTTTACGGATGCACTTACCGGATATGCGACAGGTTCAGGAGGAAAAGTAATCAAGACGACAGACGGCGGGACGACTTGGGTAGACAAATCGGTTCCGGGAAATTTCGCTTTTAACGGCGTTCGGTTTTTCGATGCGAACGTAGGCTTGGTCGTCGGACTTTCGGGAAGGATTTTCAGGACGATGGACGGAGGCGACACTTGGGTGCAACAAGCTTCAGGCACGACAGAACATTTGCGGAGCGTATTTTTCCTCAATGCCACGAGTGCGATAATTGTCGGTGACGCGGGAACGATACTCAAGAACAACGATGTCTTATCTGAAAAAGACTTTGTTTTGAAACCTGTGTTTTCACTTGCTCCGAATCCGATTGACGAAACGTCTGTACTTTCTGTGCAAAACGTCGAAGATTTCAGCGCGCTTTCGATTGAAATTTATGACGTCACAGGAAAGTTGGTCAAGAAAGACGCGATCAAGTCACAGCACTACAATTTGTCGCGAAGCGAATTCACGCCCGGCGTTTATGTCATCAAGATCAAAGATGGCAGCGGCGTTTTGGAAACCCAGAAATTTATCGTGAAATAGATTTCGAAACTGACTTGAAACGGAAGATTTTCCGCGGGAGATTTGATGTTGAATCGAACGGTCAATCTTACGCTTTTTTGCTTTGGAAAAACGTCCGAAAGTGGCATTTTCCAAGACCTGACAAATCTCCGAGATTTGTTAGGTCTGGCTGCAAATTTCGAGGATTTTAAGAAGTCTACATTACAGATTTCCTGTAAAAAATGTTAAAAGCCACCTAAAGAAACGGCAATTCGTAGTTTCTCAAGTCGCCTAGCCCAGATGGCAGCGGTTAGCCTTTTGCAGGAAGCGCCCTGTTTTTGTTGGTTTGGCAAAGCGACCGCAGGAAGCTCTTGGCAAACCTCTACAAAAACACGGCGTTTTCAAGAAAGCTAAAAGTGGACAGCTGGATTTTGCTCCCAATAAAAAAGCGCCCTTTCGAGCGCCTTATCTTATCCGTTCAAGGCTTCCACCTTGATGTTTTCGTCGTGAAGCATGTCTTTGAGCATGTTCTCGATTCCGCTTTTGAGCGTGAAAGTCGAGGACGGACAACCGCTGCACGCGCCTTGAAGCACCACTTTTACGCGTTTGTCATCGGCGTCGTACGAATCGAATAGAATGTTTCCACCATCGGCCTGAACCGCGGGTTTGACATATTCTTCAAGAATGTTGATGATTTGCTGAGAAGTCACGTCGAGGATGTCGAAATTGGCGTGCTTTTGCTTTTCCTGTTTCGGACTTGACGCGATCAGTTCTTCGTCGATCGCCGTTCCTCCGTTTTCGATGTATTGCTTGATGAAAGTTCTCAGCTCAAGCGTAATTTCATCCCAGGAATAGCTTTCGTACTTGGTGACCGACACGTAATTCTCGTCGATAAAAACCTCTTTCACGTAAGGGAATCGGAACAATTCCTTGGCCAACGGCGACGGCGTGGCTTCGTCGATGTTCTTGAACTCGGCTGATGACTTGGTGAGCATCCGACTGACCACGAATTTTAGTGCCGATGGATTTGGCGTGATTTCACCGTAAACCGTAATCGGTTGCTTTTTAGGTTGTTCTTCTTCGATCAGGATCGGATTGCCTGAATTGGCGTAGTTTTCGATCTGTTCGGCTACTTCATCCTGAACATCTTCCCATTCTACAATGCTGTATTTTTCGATGGCGATGAAATTTCCCGAGATATAAACCGTTTTGACAAAAGGCAGGAAAAATAATTGCTTGGCAAGTGGCGAATTCTTGGTGTCGTCGATGTTCTTGAATTCGTGATTTCCGCTCTTCGAGATGAATTCCGGGAATTCAAATTTGACGATTGCGGCGTTTTGGGTGGGCTTTATTGAAATTCTCATTGAAAGTGCGCGTTTACTAATTTTGGATGCAAATTTAACAAACATATGATTGGTGTTTTTCTATATTTGGGGATTAAAAAAAAATTAACACAACTTAAAGTTTTCAGAATAAAAACCTGAAAACTGATTCCATCTTTGTACTTCTATGAAAAAAACTTTACTTCTGCTGTTTTTTTTCTTTCTATCTGTTAGTGCATTTTCCCAAGCTGACATCGTAGTTACGAATTCGGATTACTCAAATTACTACATTCCTGGCACGACATCGACTTACACGGTGACCGTCACGAATTTTGGGCCGAACGCGGCGACGAACGTCAACGTGCAAAATGCGATTCCCAACGGCATAGAATACTTCTCGTGGACGGGAAGCAACGGTAGCAGCGGCGTCAACGATCCGCTGAACAACACCATTGCAAACCTGCCTGTAGGCCAAACCGTTACTTATACGATTTGGATGGAGATTCCGGCCTCGATGTTCGGACCTTTGACTAGCACGACTGCCGTGACTTCGACATCTGTCGATCCGAATCCAACGTGTCCGCAATGCGTCGATACGAACGTTCGAGCGCTTGGAGCCGATTTGGAAGTAACGAATACTGACAATCAGACGCAATACGTTCCAGGCGGAACAAATGTCTACACGGTCACGGTTCACAACAACGGTCCTTTGACTGCGGCCAATGTTGTGGTGAGTAACCCGATTCCGGCCGGAATTCCTGCCGCGAACTTTTCGTGGACGGGAAGCAATGGTTCCTCCGGGACTGGCGTTCCTTTGAACAACACGGCTCCATCGATCGTTGCCGGATCAAGTGTCGTCTATACGGTAACCATACAAATTCCAACGACATTTACCGGAAACTTGACCAGTACCGTTTCAACCACAACGCCTTCGATAGATCCGGTTCCGGGATGCGCAGGTTGTACCGATGTCGACACACAAGGTTTCGGCGCCGATCTCGAAATCACGAATACGGACGGTCAAACGACGTACGTGTCCGGGACGACGAATACATATACAGTCACCGTCACGAACAACGGGCCCGGAGTGGCGACAGGCGTTCAGGTTGACAATGCGATTCCCGCGGGTATTCCTGCCGGGAATTTTTCTTGGAATGGCTCTAACGGAAGTTCGGGAACGGGCATTCCTTTGAGCGATTTGATCCCGACAATGGCGCCTGGAACCACGATCACTTATACGATTCTGGTAAATATCCCAGGAACTTTGACAGCGCCTTCGTTGACAAGCCAAGTTGTGGTAACAAGTACTTCCACAGATCCGACTCCGGCTTGTACACAATGTACAGATACGGATACTTACACTTTCGGCGCAGATTTGGTCGTGACCAATACTGATTACAACGTGACTTACGTTCCGGGAACGAACAATACTTATATCGTTACGGTTACAAATCTTGGGCCGCTGGCCGCCACAAACGTCATCGTCACGAATCCGATTCCAGCCGGAATCACTGCATTTTCTTGGACGGGAACAAACGGCTCGAACGGAACTAACGTCGCCCTTAACAATACGATTCCTACTTTAGTTGCCGGAGCGACGGTTACCTATACCATCACTTTGGGCGTGCCCGCCGGATTTACGGGGCCGCTTACGAGCGTAGCCAACGCGACAAGTGTAACACCAGATCCAAATCCGGGTTGTACGACTTGTAGCGATACAGATACGCAAGCACCGGCCGGCGGAGCTGATTTGGTCGTGAACAAAACTGATGGGGTCACGTCGTTCACGCCGGGAAGCTCAGTTGTTTACACGATAACAGTTCACAACAACGGACCGAACGCTGCGACAAACGTGGATATAGTCGATAACGTTCCTGCGGGAGTTCCTGCCGCGAATGTTACCTGGACGGGTCCGGGAAGTACGACCGGAACTGGAAATATCAACCAGAACTTTGCGTCGGTTGCCGTTGGTCAGACCTTGACTTATACGGTTACGGTTCTCGTTCCGGCAAGTTTCGACCAAGCGACCAATTTGGTCAATACGGTCGCGGTTACGAGCGATACGCCAGATCCGAATCCGGGTTGCGCGACTTGCACCGATACCGATACGCCTTTCGCTTACGCGGATCTGGTCACTTTCAAGACCGATAACAGCACGACTTACAACAGTGACGGTAACGTAACATACAACATTTCGATCACCAACCTTGGGCCAAGCGACGCTGTGAATGTTCAGGTCAACGATCCGCTTCCGAACCAGATCACGACCATGAACTGGGCAGGAAGTAACGGTTCTTCCGGAACGGGCGCACTTTCTGATTTGATCGCGAGCATTCCGGCCGGCACGATGGTCACTTACCAAGTCACAATCGCCGTTCCCGAAAATTATAACTTGACCAACACGACCTTGACCAATACGGTTTCGGTTTCAAGTCCTACGCCAGATCCGGTTCCTGCTTGTGGTGGATGTACCGATACCAGCAATGCTTCGCCAAGGCATATAGAAGTGAAAAACGATATCCACACGCTGGCAGAACTTGTTGAAGACGTTCTGATTCACTCGGAGTGTGCTGAAGTTGATAATATCACGGCAATTGGATATTCTGCATCACAAAATTCATCAATCGGATATTTCAGGAGACAAAACGCCGACTTTCCTTTTAAGGACGGTGTCGTGATGGCGAGCGCCGGAACAGGTTTTTTGGCGCAGCATTACAATAATCCGCCGGGAGAAACGGCAGGAACAGGTTTTAACAATCCTGGACCTGGAAACGTGCCAAGACCGGAAATTCAGGACTTGCAGACAATCAGTAACTCGATTCCTCTTAACGGAAATAAGTGGCTGCAAGACTATTCTGAAATTAAGTTTAATTTTACGCCTTTAACAACCAGTTTTAGCTTCAACTTCTTGTTCTCTTCAGAAGAATATGGCTTTTGGCAGTGTACATTTGGAGATGTTTTCGCGTTTATCCTTAAGGATATCACAGCTGGAACGCCTGGAGTAAATTTGGCAGTTGTTCCCAATACAAATACACCTATCGGTGTGACGTCTATCCATGATATAGCGTATAATGGGAACTGTGTCTCGGAAAACGCTCAATACTTCGACCTGTTTTCTCCGTCAATTCCGTCGAATCAGACGCCTGTAAACATCCAAGGTTTACTTTATCCAATGACGGCGGCTGCAACGGTTATTCCGAACCACGTTTACGAAATCAAACTTTGTGTGGCCGACTTGCAGGATACTGCGTTGGCAACGGCCGTTTTCATCGAAGGTGGAAGTTTCAACGTAGGCCAAACGAATCTCGTAGGAGAAGGTTTCGAAAACGACTCTTACAACGAATGGCCAGATTTGGTCGGTCCTGCGGCAGTTTGTCCGGGTCAGCCTAAAACGCTTTTCGCGGGCTCTTCCCCAATTGCCGGTGCTACTTATCAGTGGTATTTGAACGATTTGCTTATTCCGGGTGAAACCAATTACTCGATTGTGATCGATGAGGCCGGAATTTACTCTGTGGTCGTAGCGATTGGCGGAGGTTGTCAGCAAACAGACAACATCGTCGTGGAATACCAACCTGATATGCCATTGGAAGATTCCGCAAACTTGGTGCTTCCGTTTTGCGCAGGTCAACCTATCGATCTTTCTGAAATCGAACCGGATTTGATCAACGGACATCCGGAATTCATGATCGATACTTATGAGGATTCTGAGCCGAATGCACAAGTTCAGGCAGGAAGTATCGGCAACTACAACAATTATATGGGTACGGACGGAGAAGTCATTTGGGTTTCCGTGATCGATCCGCTAGGTGGTTCCGAATGTTTCGGTATCCGATATTTCACACTTCAGGAAATTACGCCGCCTCAAGCTATCCAACTCCCGAACGAATCGGTTTGCGACTGCTTCACCTTGCAGGCACTTCCGGCGGGACAATTCTACAATTCCGCATCTGACGGAACCGGAACGGCTTACGTTTCCGGCGACCAAATCTGTAGCAACGCGACACTTTACGTGATTGCCGACATCAATACGCCTCAAGCATGTAGAACTTTTACTTCGTTCACCATTTCGGTAAACGCAACTCCGGTAGTTCCGGTCGTGGCCGATGTAACGGTTTGCGACAGCTATACGTTGCCAACTTTGCCTGCGGGTCAATTTTATAACACAGCTTCGAACGGATCTGGTGTAACTTATCCAGCTGGTCAGGTTTTCAATACCAACCAAACGATTTGGGTGGTTTCGGGCACGAATCCTATCTGTCAAACTTCTGCCGATTTCGATATCACGATCATTCCAACTCCTCAAGCAACGCAACTTGCAGATGTTTCTTGGTGTGATTGTTACACGCTTGCGGCGATTCCTGCTGGTCAAGTTTACAACACAGCCTCAAACGGAACCGGGACGGCTTACGCTGCAGGAGATTTGATCTGTAGCAATATCACGCTTTATGTGATTGCCGAATCTGGTACGACGCCAAACTGCCGAACATTTACAGATTTCGACATTGTCATCACGCCAACGCCAACGACTCCTGTGGTTGCAAACGTTACGGCTTGCGATACTTATTCGCTTCCGACTTTGCCAGCGGGTCAATTCTACAACACGCTTTCTGACGGAACGGGAACTACTTATCCGGTTGGTCATAACGTAACTGCGACCGAGACAATTTGGGTAGTTTCGGGCAACAATCCGAGCTGTCAGGCATCGGCGAGTTTCGTGGTAACGATCAACGTCACACCGACGCAACCATCAGTTTCAGACGTTACGGCTTGCGACAGCTACCAACTTCCGGTGCTTGCGGCAGGTCAATATTACAACACACAATCCGGCGGAACGGGCACGACTTATCCTGCGGGACAGATCATCAGCAACACCGAAACAATCTGGGTTATCGCCGAAACGGGCACGACCCCGAACTGTTTGGTTGAGGACAGTTTCCTTGTGACGATCAATCCTACGCCAGCGGTTCCGACCGTTTCCAACGTAACAGCTTGCGACACTTACTCGCTTCCTGCACTTGCGGCCGGCCAGTTCTACAATACTTTAGCCGATGGAACGGGAACGACGTATCCGACAGGTTACAGCGTAACCGCTACGCAAACGATTTGGGTCGTTGCTCAGACCGGCACTGTTCCGAACATCTGTCAATCATCGGCAAGTTTCGTGGTGACAATCAACGTCACTCCGACGCAACCATCTATTTCAGACGTTACCGCTTGCGACAGCTACCAACTTCCGGTGCTTGCGGCAGGTCAATATTACAACACACAATCTGGCGGAACGGGCACGACTTATCCTGCGGGACAAATCATCAGCAACACCGAAACAATCTGGGTTATCGCCGAAACGGGCACGACCCCGAACTGTTTGGTTGAGGACAGTTTCCTTGTGACGATCAATCCTACGCCAGCGGTTCCGACGGTTGCCAATGTAACAGCTTGCGACACTTACTCGCTTCCTGCACTTGCGGCCGGCCAGTTCTACAATACTTTAGCCGATGGAACGGGAACGACGTATCCGACAGGTTACAACGTAACTTCTACCGAAACGATTTGGGTCGTTGCACAGACCGGAACTGCTCCGAACATCTGTCAATCATCGGCAAGTTTCGTGGTAACGATCAACGTCACACCGACGCAACCATCTGCTTCAGACGTTACGACTTGCGACAGCTACCAACTTCCGGTGCTTGCGGCAGGTCAATATTACAACACACAATCCGGCGGAACGGGCACGACTTATCCTGCGGGACAAATCATCAGCAACACCGAAACGATTTGGGTGATTGCCGAAACGGGAACAACTCCGAACTGTTTGGTTGAGGACAGTTTCCTTGTGACGATCAATCCTACGCCAGCGGTTCCGACGGTTGCCAACGTAACAGCTTGCGACACTTATGCGCTTCCTGCACTTGCTGCCGGCCAGTTCTACAATACTTTAGCCGATGGAACGGGAACGACGTATCCGACAGGTTACAGCGTAACCGCTACGCAAACGATTTGGGTCGTGGCTCAGACCGGAACTGCTCCGAACATCTGTCAATCATCGGCAAGTTTCGTGGTAACGATCAACGTCACACCACAAGCTGACGCCCCGGCCAACGTGAGCGCGTGCCAGCAGTATGCGCTTCCTGCGCTGACGGCAGGGCAGTACTTCAACGGTCCGAACGGTACGGGCGGCAGCCTTTCCGCGGGCACGGTGCTCACGGCGAGCCAGACGGTGTACGTGTATGCCGAGACGGGCACCACGCCTAACTGCTCGACCCAGAACAGCTTCACGGT
>NZ_SEBR01000037.1 GCF_004295795.1 Flavobacterium sp.
CCTCGGTTTGCCTCGCCGCAAAAGTAACAAAAAGGCTCGCGGCACGACCGATTTTGGCGACCTGACAGCCTTGCAAATTCCGCAAATGAAAGAACTCGCCGGAACTTTTTCTCGAATGTGGAAACTTTTGGGTGGCTCAGACAACTTCCATTTGCGGGAATTTCCAAGACGTCAGGCGCCCGCCAAAACGCTCAAATGCCGGACTGATTGGAAAGTATCTATTGACATTTTTAACTTTGTTGAATCTTCGGGCCCGGAGATTTTTGTGAAACGACTTGCTATCTGCTCGGGCCTCGATTTCCTCCGCTGTCGCTTTGGAAAAATGTGTCTCCGAAACACCAAAATTTCCTTAATCGCAAGAATCGTTTCCATAGCGTCGTCACCGGAAACTTTTGGCGTTGAAAACCCGTGCTTCGAAACAATCAAAAAACCAGTCAAAAATTGGTGGGAAGCCGCATTTTCCTAAGACCTAACAAATCTCCGAGATTTGTTAGGTCTGGCCGAAGTTCGGGGAAAAAACCGGGATTCGGTTACAGATTTTCTGTAAAAAATGTTAAGGTTTTTGATCCGGTGTGCCGACGTAAAACACAAAACTCTCGGTCAAGGCCAAAACGATTGTGATCGTCAAAGACATAGCTATTTTTTTCCTGTGGAGAAAACCAGAAACTTCTATCTTCTAAACCCCGTGCTTTGAGACAGTCAAAGAAACAACCAAAGAGCCTGTCAAAGATTCGCGGGAAGCCGCATTTTCCTAAGACCTAACAAATCTCGGAGATTTGTTAGGTCTGGCCGAAAGTTCGGGGAAAAAACCGGGATTCGGTTACAGATTTTCCGTAGAAAATGTTAAGGTTTTTGATCTCATGGTTGTTTCGTGCAAATGTTAAAACCTGAGACGTTTGATTAACGCCAACCCATCGTTGCCGTCAAGACATAGCTTTTTTACTATGAAGACACCGAAAACTTCTATCTTCCAAAACCCGTGCTTTAAACAGCCAAAAACCAGTCGAAAATTGTGAGAAGCCGCATTTTTCTAAGACCTAACAAATCTCGAAGATTTGTTAGGTCTGGCCGAAGTTCGGGGAAAAAACCGGGATTCGGTTACAGATTTTCTGTAAAAAATGTTAATGTCTTTAATCCGAATGGATGTTTCATGCAAAAACGGAATACACGAAATTCTCAATCAAAGCCAACCGATTGTTTCCTTCAAAGACAAACCTGTTTTATCGCTACAAAGCCAAACGAGAGGTTGTCGAAACCGAAAACTTTCCTTCGGAGCCAATTTTTAGCGCCGTGAAGCAAGCTAAAAAGCAAATGAACACTTCCAATTAGTCCGCGGCCTAAGCACAAAACGCGGGCGCCTGACGTCTTGAAATTTGGAAAAAAAGAGGCGTCAACGGTACAGCATATTGTTCGCCTCTTTTACTCCGCAAGCTCCGTCAGTTCGCGTTGCTCCGGTCCGAATTTTTGGGGCTGTCTGGTCGCGTTTTTGGTTCAGCCGCAAGGCCTTTTTGCTACTTTTGCGGCTAGGCAAACCGAGGAACGAGGTTCACTGACCCGAGCGTAGCGAACTGGCGAAGCAATTCTTTGAAAAACAATAAAAATCAATGAAGTAAAAGAACTCCCCGCTGGACAGGCGACGAACGAAATTTAAAGCAAATGACGGCGCAGCCTGCAAAAAAAAAATAGAGCATACAAAAGCGCAGCTGTAGAAAAACACGACGGCGCAGCCGTCAACAGATGCACGGCAGCGCAGCTGTCGCGACGAGTATGAAATTATTTCATTGAAAAATAAATTTCCTTAAAAAAAGGCCTGCCAGACCGCCCATCCCGACAAGCCAAATCGAACGAAGTCCGAAATTAAAACTATTGCATAGCCGAAATCAACAACCAATCATCGTTTTTCAAAGCCCAAGTATGATTGACCTTCAGCGAAGTTGTTTTGGTGATTTTACCTGACGATTTTATTCGGAACAAATCAACTTCATAAAAAACGACCGCGACATTTCCCGAAACCGTTTCCGATCTTCTGGAAAGTTTGTAATCAAAGTTCCCAAAAGCATCTGGTTTGAGCTTGTCGACCCAATTTGCGACGTGCGCTTTATCCGCGAAAGCGATGTTGGAGAAATGACCTTGGAAATCCTCGTCCAGCAGGCGCAAAAACGGCTTGATGTCGTTGGCTTTCGCCGACTTCCAGAACAATTGCTCGTTTTGCCACAAAACTTCTTTATCCGACAGTTTTTTATTTTCATCCGTTGCTTCTGAATCTGCAAGGAACGCCGCATCGCAGCCTCTAAAGTGATGGCGTAATTTCGTGATCGGCAGTTCGGTTTCGAGCGCGATCGCGTCGTTTTGGGAATACAGATTTCCGAGGACAAGAAAAATCGGCAGTAAAAACAAATGTCGCATAATTGGAAATTTAGGTTAGAGTATGGCAGGAACTTCGAGGATTTCGGTTTCCTCTTTTTCCCATTGGGAAATTCTTGAAACCTGTTTTTTGATGCTCAGGAATTGCAGGACGAAAGCAGTCAAAAGCAAAATGCCCGCGAAAACCAGCATCGTCGTTTGCCAACTTAAGTGCGTTCGAACCAATCCGACGATTGACGCGCCCGCAATCCGACCCAAATTCGACAATGTCATAAAAATCGTGAACTGGCTCGCCGAGACTTTTTTCCAGCAACATTGCATCGCCGTAGCAAAAATCCCGATTACCGAAAACACATAAAAAATCTGGATTGCGATCATGAAGCCGCAAATGAACAGTCGGTTTTGCCAGAAATTTTCGAGCAGCGCAAAAGTGCCGATCGTCACCAAAAGCAAGAGGATGTAAATGTTGAGCATCTTGATTTTCCCGAATCTGTCGATCAGGATTCCGCCAAAGAGCATTCCGCCGAGACCGCCAATCAATGCCGCCGTCGCGTAGAAATTTGAGTATTCCTGATCGCTCCAACCCAAATGTTGTACGGTGAAAATGGGCAGCAAAGTGTCGAGATAGTTAAACGCAGCTTGAAAGCAAAATGCTACCGCGGCGAGAATCAGGCTGTTTTTGAGGCTGAAAACGCGGTAAAGCGACTTGAAGATCACGCTCCAATTGTCGGGTTGCGTCGCTTTGTTTTCCTCGGACGCGTCTCCGTGCGTCCAAGGCAGGATTTTTTCGCCCGGACGTTCGCGTAAAAACAAAGGTGCAAGCATGATCAAACCGACCGAAACCGCCAGCGTGAGAATCGCAACCTTGAATCCATAAGCGTTTATGAGATAACTTCCCAAAGCGAGCGAAGCCGAATTCCCGGCGATTTTCGATCCCCACATAAGTCCGTTGGCTCGCGCTTGCTGTTTTTCGGGGATTACATCAATGGCCATCCCGTCTGTGGCGACGTCTTGCATCGCGCCAAAACATCCGACGAAAAAAACGCCTATCATCAAAGAATCGAGATTTTGCAATGGATTAGGAACAAAAGCCAAAGCCAACAAACTCAAGATCAGTCCGGTTTGCCCGAATAAAACCCACGGTCTTTTTCTTCCCATCGGCAAAAATGCGAATCTGTCCATCATTGGCGCGACGATGGCCTTGAAACTCCACGGAAGTCCGAAAGCGACCGCAAATGACGCGATTTCTCCGGCCGATTTCCCGTTCATCGCAAGCCAGGCGGGAATTCCGAATAATACCATGCCTTCCGGGATTCCCTGGGAAATGTAAAGCGCGACGAAGTTGAGGTAACGCAGTGAAGTGTTTTCCGATAAAGCCGGAATGCCGCTTGTTCTAGTGATGGCTTCCATGTCCAAAATGCAGTGTTTGCGTGATGTCTCCGAATTCGAGATCGAGATCGCGTTTGGCCAGGTCGTTCTTGTAAATGATGCGTCCGTTGGTTTTTGGCCTTTGTCCGTTCAGCAACAGCGACAAATCGGAAACGGAAAAACTCGAATGGCTCAAAAGATAATTGCGGCCGTGCAAGCCTTTCGTGGTTGCGGCTTTGAAAATCGCTTTTGCAACATCGGCCACATCGACTACTGCGAATTCCACGTCGTTATCGTACAACATTTGTACGAAAGGGTTCGGCGCGATTTTGTTTCGGAACAAGAACTGCAATCTCGTCGAGGTCGAATCTTCGCGTCCGGACATTGAGTTCCCTACGACGAGAACTGGCGAAACGCTGGTTATTTCAACATTGCTGTCGGGATTTTCCAGCGTGAATTTTTGAACCGTTTGGTTCGCGAGGAATTTGGCCTGTCCGTACGGATGGCTTTCGGAGCTTGTGAATTTATCCGATTCATCGTAAGTTTCGTCGGGGTTTTTGCCCTTTGCCGGTATCGGAAAATTGTCGTTTATGGCCGCGACCGAAGCCACGACCACGACTTTTGCCACAGACGGCATTTGGGAAATCACCTCGAGGAAATTCTCGGTTCCTTTCACCGTCGGATCGAACAGTTCCGTTTTCGGGTCTTTCACATCGAGCTGGAATGGCGTTCCCGAATGGATCACGATGTCGCAATCCTGAACAAAATCGCGCAACGCTTGTTTGTTCTCGACATTGAGTTCGGCGATGTGAAGCTTGTCGGAATGGTCCAGGATCATCAGGTGCTGATATTTGTCCTCGTTCGAGATATCGGTCGAAGAAACCCTGACCTCGAAGCCATTGTCCAAAAAAATTTTGGTAACGTGACTGCCGATGAATCCAGATCCGCCAATGATCCCGACCTTTTTCATGGCTTTTGGACTTCGGTTTTCACTTGCTCGGCAATCGCTGTTTTTCCGGCTTCGGCCAAATCGAGCGCGAGTTTTGACGTATCCCAATATCCGAATTCACGAACGATTTTTCCTTCAAAGAAACGCGCGGTGAGCATCATCGGCATTTCGTAGACTTTACCCGTCGATTTTAGCGTGCCTCGCCAAATTCCCCAATAATTCACCCAGGTTTCGCCTTTGTCGGTCCTGACCATTTCGTATTCGGCCTCTTTTTTGTCAAGTTCCCACGTCGAGAACATTTTCTCGTCGTCTTTGTTCGTAGCGATAAGTTGGTCGATCGTTTGGGCGTCTTTTTTGAGCACGTTGTTCTGGATTTTGGCCGTATCGGAATAAAAACTTTTGAGGCTTTCCCAATCGCGGTTCTCATAAGCCGCATTCGCCTTTTTGTAAGCGTCGATCTCGGGCGACGTTTGCGTATAACGCACTTCTTGGTTGCACGAAGCCAATGCGATGGCCAAGGCAAAAAATTTCAGGTTTTTCATGTCATCTTGCTTTATTTTTTGGACGAATAACCCAATTGCGGTTTGGCCCAGGCCGAATGCGTCTCGTATCTGTTTACGTTGGACATCAGGTCGGCAAACGTCTTTTCGCCTTCGTCTCCCAACAATTTCTCGTTCTCGTCGCTTTGTTTTATGTATGTCGATTCGTCTTTCGTCCACACCACGGCGCAATAGAATTCTTCGGCACAACCAAAACCGCTGTGGTAAATCTCGAAGTATTCTTTGGCGTTCTTTTTCGTGTAAAGTTCTTTGAGCGCCTTGATTTTCTTGGCAACCGTTTCGTCTTGGTCGGCTTTGACGTAGAGATAATGGAATTTGGCGTAGTTGTCGTCCCTACTTGGTTTATCGCTTACATAGCTCAAATCTTTCACGTAAGTCACGATGTAGCTGTTGTGGCTGTCGTAGCATTTGTCGAAACGGCCCATAAGTTCGCCGAATTTGTCTTTTCCGATTTTGTCCACGATAGGCTGGAAAGGGTTTTTGTCAAGTGCGGCCATGTTCGCGATCGGTTCGACCCAACGGCAAGTTCCGTCGTCCATTCGTACGACATCGTAGCGTCCTTGTACGTCATACTTTTTGCAGAGTTCGGCCAATTCTTTGGCGACTTTGTCGAATTCCTGATGCTTTCCAGGTTTCACGTGGTCGTCGTGCACCCACAACGTCTGGTTTTGTGCAGATGCCGATTTTGGAACAAAAAGTCCGAAAACGAGCAACGTTAAAATAAGTTTCAAGGTTTTCATAATGTGTCGATTTAGTGGTTAACAATCGTGAAATCGGTTTGATTTCTGATGCTAAGTAATTGACAAACAATATGAAAAGGAAGTGGTTTTGGACGAAGCACCGCTAGTTTTGTCCGAAGATGAGGTTTTAGTTATCCGAGGCGATCACGCGGCCATTTTCGTCTTGAACCGGAACGAAGTCTGGGTGCCGTTTTCGGAGTTTTCGTGCATCACGCCATTGAGTTGAATCGTGAGCAATTGCACGAGTTGTGTGCCGAAACCTGTTCCTTTTGAGATGGCTCCAAGCGCTTTTCCGACGCCGTCGTCCGAAACGACCAAAACGAGTTCTCTGAGATTGTCCTTGGTCAAACTGATGTTGATTTTGCCCTCGGAATTGTCCGGAAATGCATATTTGAGCGAATTCGTCAAAAGCTCGTTCACGATCAGCCCGATTGGTACGGCCGTGTCTATGTCAAGTTCGAGGTTTTCCATCGCGAATTCGATCTCGATTCGGTCTTCGGCATTGAAACTGTCGAGAATGCCTTCGCTCAGGTTCGCGAAATAATCCTTCATTTCGATGCTGCCCAAATTCGTGCCTTGATACAATTTCTGGTGGATGATTCCCATAGATTGCACGCGGTTTTGGCTTTCGATCATGGCTTCTTTCGTAGCCGAATCCTCGATGTGCGCCGACTGCAAGGCGATCAGGCTTTTCACGAGCTCGAGATTGTTCTTCACGCGGTGGTGGATTTCCTTCATGAGCAGTTCGTTCTCGGCATTTTTCGCTTCGAGAAGTTTGTTCGAAATTGTTCTGGCGCGGTAACTTCGATATCCGAAAACCAAAAAGCCGAGCAACAAAATGACAAATCCGCCAACAAGCCAATTGACAAGCCTTTGGTTCGAGAGTTGTTCGTGTTGCGCGGCAATCGTCGCTTCTTTTTTTTCCGATTGGTATTTGGTAAGCATTTCGCTCATCGCCTTATCACTTTCGATTTTGGAGATACTGTCGCGAATCTTAAGTGTTTTTCTTTGGAATTCGAGCGCTTTCGGATAGTTTCCGAGTTTTTCGTAAACCTTGCTCGTGTTCGAATAATTCTCGGTCAAATTCTGCAAATCACCTGATTTTTCCGAAATCTCCAGCGTTTTGAGATGGTATTCGAGCGCTTTCGGATAGTTCCCGAGCAACATATTGATTTCTCCCAGGTTGGCCGAAACTGTTCCCAAACCGTTCGTGTAACCAGATTCCTGCGCAAACTTCAACGCCGTTTCGTAATGTGCGACCGCGGCTTTGTAGCGTTTGAGTTTTTTGTTCGCATTCCCGACGCTGTTGTGTAGATCGACCATCGTGGCAGCATGCATGTTTAGTTTTTTGCCGAGTTCGAGCGCCTTGGTGAAATGGTCGAAAGTTTCCACGAACCGATTCACATGGATCGTCGCGTCTCCGGCCGCTATGTGGGCATACATGAGTTCTGTCTCGAGGTTGTTGGCTTTGGTGAAGGCTATGTTTTTTTCGGCTTGAGCCAACGCTTCGCCATATCGTTCCTGAAAACCAAGATCGTGCGAAATCCTGTTGTTCGCACCCGCGATTCCGGCTTTGTCGCCCAATTCTTCCATGAGTTTGAGCGCTTTGAGATCGCACTGCATCGCCGCCTTGAGATCGCCTCTTTTCTTCAAAACCCAGGCAATCTTGAAATTCGTCGTCGCCATGCCTTTTTTGTCGCCGATCGCCGTATAACCCTTGAGCGCTTGGTCGAAGTACAATCGCGCCGAATCGAGCTCAAGACTGTTGGCGAAATTGCGTCCATGCATTTCCTGGAATTTCGGCATCCAACTTTTGTCTTTGGCTTTCGCCGACAAATACACGCCTTTTTGCGTCGAGAGGATCGCATCCGGAAGGTCGGAAATCTCGTTTATTCGATCCAGCAATTCCAGTTTGCTTTCGGTAGTTTTCGCTTTGGAGAACAAATTCTGAAGACTGTCGATTTTTGAATCCTGCGCCCAAAAACAAATCGGAAACAAAACAAAAAGCGCGTAAAAGTTCTTCATGGATCAAATGGTTTGCAGGCGTTTCAGCAATTCGTCCTTCAAGGGTTTGCTCACCGGAATCGCTTTTCGGGCAATCACGACGTGAGTCAGGGCAACTTCGTCGATCTGGGAAATGTTCACGATAAAGGATCGATGAATCCTGATGAAATGCCGGCTCGGAAGTTTCTCGTCGAGATCTTTCAAAGTCATCACAAGCAAGTGCTTTTTTTCCTTGGAATGGATGCGGCAATAATTGCGTTCGGCTTCGATGTAAAGGATTTCCTTGATGTCGAGCCGAATCATCTTGTCGTGGTGCCGAATAAAAATACAGTCGCTCAAAACCAGCGTTTCCTGGTGGTTCACGATTGGAACGGGAACCGATTTATGACGTGAAATCTGGTTTGCGACCAATTCGATCGTGCGCTGCAAGTCGAGCTTTTTGTAAGGTTTGGACAGGAATGCGTAAGGATTTGTGCGTTTGGCGCGTTCAAAATTCGGTTCGTCTGAGTTTGCCGTGAGATAGACGATCGCAATGTCGAATTCCTTTTGCATTTCGTGCGCCAGGTCGATGCCGTCCATGTCGCTTTTGAGGTTGATGTCGAGCAAGACGATATCGGGTTGGCGTTGTCTGATGTTGGCGAGCGCTTCTTCGGGTCTGGGAATGATGCCCGCGACTTCATAACCCATTTCGGTCAGTTGAAGCGACAGGTTTGCGGCGATTATCATCTCATCTTCCACAATCAAAATATGTACAGCTTCGGCCATGCGAATAAAGTTTAGTACCGAACCAAACTGGTTTTGCCGATAAATTAAAATCCGATTGTTTGTTTTGGGGAATTTTTGACAAAACGAAAAGTCAGTGTCAAAAAATAAAGATACTAAAATATTGAAGTCAAATGCTTTATGCCGATAAAATCTGTGGCTTCAATACTCGTGTCTGTGAATTGTCCCAACGCGTTTTCCGGCTCCGTTCTCAATCCTTCCGCCCGAGGCGATGTACAGATAATTGTAGTCTTTGTCTGCCAACATCAATCTATAACCTCGTTTGTTCGATTCGGACAGACTTCCCACAAGGTAAAGCGAATCCTGGTCGACATTGATGAGTTGGCCTTTGTCGGTGATGTAATAAATGCCGTTCGCGTCGGCGGCAAAGGTCACGTCGAATGCGATTTTTCTTTCATCGAGCATCGGTTTTTCGGTTTCCCGACGCACCAAAACCGGTTTTTGCACATTTTGTCTTTGTTGCGGATTTTGTTTCGCAACCGAATTTTGTCCGCTGGCCTGATTCCATCCGATGGCAATCGCCGACAATCGCCGGGCTTTCGCCGGATGCGTGTGACTGCCGCGTTCGGAAGCCGCCGTGGCCATCGCTGCTTGTGCTTCGCTCAAGGTCGCGCCCATTTTGTTCAGTACGAAACCTGAGAATTCATCGGCTTCGAGTTCTGTGTCGGGACGGCTTCCGTCGCTGTCGAGCGTGTGTCCGTTGAGGTGATGTCCAATCTCGTGCGCCAGAATCGAAATTCCGGCCCAATACGTTCCCGAAGCGTCGTTTATTTCGTCCATGAATTCGGCATTGTACAGGATGAAACGCTTGGAATCGAGTACGACAGCGGCCGCATTCGGGACATTTGCCTCGCGGATCTCGAAATTCGGGCGCAATCCGATGACAGAAATGATTCCGTTGATGACTTTTTTGGCATGCTCGCTGGCCGGATACATCTTGATTTCACGGTTGAGATGTTCGCCGTAATAGCTGCAAGGCTCGTAGTCGGCCGCTTTTCCGCCTTGAGCGTTTGCCGAAAATCCGAAAAGGAGAAAGACGAGAAAAGTAGGGAAAAAGAATGCGATTGATTTCATGTGCATTTAGTTGGGTTCAATCAAAACTGAATTTTGTCGGTTTTTAGTATTTGGAAGCGCGATATTATGTCATCACGAAATTGTCATATATTCGTGCCAAACAACCATTTATGAAACAAACTTTACTTTTTCTTGTCTTTTTTATCGGATATTTTATGGGGAATTCCCAATGTACGGCTCCAACCGCGCTCACGGTCAGTGCCGTCACCGAAACTTCGGCCACTTTTGCCTGGACAGCAACCGGAACGGCCACGAGTTGGGAAGTCATTGCGCTGAGTATGGGAAGTCCGGCTCCATCCAATACCACAAACGGAATCGTTTCCAACACGACCACTTTCACCTACACCAATCTGGAATGTGGCTATCCTTATGTTTTGTACGTGAGAAGCGTTTGTGGATCTGGCGAAAACAGCACGTGGGCAGGCCCGATGAATTTTGACACGATGGGTTGTGGCAGCTCGTGTTTTCCGCCGACCGAAGTGCACATCCAACAACAAACCAGCAATTCCACGACCGTGATGGCCTATCCGACGTCTTCTCCTGAAGTCGAGTTTTTGCTTCGGTTGTCGTTTGCGCCACCACCGACTCCAAACGATGCGCCCACTGCTTCTTCGAGTACTTTTCCGTTCACGATGCCGTTGGCCGAATGTTCCAACGTCAGCCTTTGGTATCGCAACGCCTGCTCGTCTTTGATTATGTGGGAAGGCCCGATTGCGCTCCGTCCGATCAATATGGCGGCACAATTGAACCCGATTTACGGATGCGTTGACAGCGATGTCGCTTTGTTCGATTATTCTGATTTGGTGCCGCAATTGCCTGCGGGCGACATCCAGATCTATTCGTCTCTTTTGAACCTCATAAATTCTTCTGCGACTGGAGTTTACGGCACCGACTATACTTTTGCGCTTCCCTTGCAATATGGCACACAAACGCATTATGCCGTCGTGAACCTTTCCGGATGCGACACGGTTTATCCGTTCCAGATCATTGTTGGCGATGGTTGCGAAGGTTTCAGGCTGGAGTCCTTTCTCGACGAGAATTCAAACGGTACGAAAGATGCGGGCGAAGTCAATTTTCCTGTCGGACATTTCAATTATTCGGTGAACGATGGCGAGGCACTTTACGGATATTCGCAAACCGGGACGTATTTCGTGTACGAGGAAAATCCGGCGAACAGTTATGATTTTTCGTACAACATCGACGCGGCTTACCAATCGGATTATTCGGTTTTACAGACTTATACTGACGTTTCGAACACTGACGGCATCACGGTTTTGTATTTTCCGGTAACGGCGAACAGCGCTTTTGCCGACGCATCGGTGAATTTGGTCGCGCTCGCGAATCCCATGCCTGGTTTTACGGTTTCAGAAAGGATCGAAATCACGAATAAAGGTTCGGTGACGATCGCGTCCGGCGTTTTGACTTATGTGAAAGATGCCGCGATTGCGTCGGTTACTGTTCCGAATCAATCCGTAACAACGACTCCGACCGGTTTCACGATGTCTTTCGCGAATCTGCTTCCGTTCGAAACCAGAGCTTTCGATGTCGTTTACACCGTCCCAACGATTCCGACAGTGACACTCGGACAGCAATTGCATGCTTCGGCCTCGATTTCGGTCGCTGCCGATGCGGTTTCGGCCAACAATCAATCGGTCTTGAACCAGACGATAATCGGTTCTTATGATCCGAACGACAAAATGGAAGCCCACGGACCGCAAATCGTCCACAGCACTTTTTCGGCCAATGATTATCTGTACTACACCATCAGGTTCGAGAATACGGGAACGGCCGCGGCTCACGACATCAGGATCGAGGATGTTCTCGACAGCCAACTGAATCAAAATTCCGTAGAATTGCTTTCTTCGAGCGCTCATTGCACTTTGACGCGAAACGGGAACGGATTGGTTTTCAATTTCCCCAATGTGATGCTTGCGCCATCGGTCGAAGGCACGCAAATAGGGCATGGTTACGTGCAATTCCGCGTCAAGCCGAATGCAGGTTTTCAAACGAATGACGTGATCCCGAACCAGGCCGAAATCTATTTCGATTTCAATCCGGCAATCGTAACCAACGAGTGGACGACGACTTTCGTGACGCAATTGCAGGTTGACGAGTCGCAAATCGTCAGCGCATCAGTTTATCCGAATCCTGTGAACGATATTGTTTTTATCCAGTTGACGAATGGAAACGTGAAATCGGCGAAGGTTTATGATGTCTCCGGAAAAATTGTCGGCGAAAGCCAATTCTCGAATCAAATCGATTTGAGTGAAGCCCAATCAGGACTTTATCTTCTTGATATCGTGACGGATTCGAATCTCAAATTCACGAGAAAAATAGTAAAGAAATAAAGCTTGACAGAAAAATGAAACCGGTCGATTGGCCGGTTTTTTTATGAGGTGAATTTCTCGAGATTGTCGAAAAATACGTAAATGTACAAGCCGAGAAGCATCATGCAGAACACGAATTTCACGAATGTCGAAGCCAGAAAGCCCAAGAGCGAACCTGTCGCGGCTTTCAACGCGCGTTTGTGATCCTTGGAATTGTAGATAAGTTCGCCAACGAGCGCGCCAACAAATGGCCCAATGATGAATCCGCCAGGAATTGGTGCGAAAATCCCGACGATCAGACCGATGTTCGTGCCCCAGATTCCGTAACTGCTTCCGCCAAAGCGTTTCGTGCCTTGTCCCGGAATTACGTAATCGAGTATAGAGATGACGATCGTGAATGCCAAAGTGATTCCCAAAATCCAGTAATTTTCGGGGACGGCTTTCGTGAGATACAGACAAAGCAATCCCAGCCAGCCAAGCGGCGGACCGGGCAAAACGGGCAAAAAGCTGCCCAAAATTCCGAGAATCGCCAAAGTAAATCCGAGAATGGCCAAAGCGACGTCCATAGAAACTTTTTTTTGCTACTTTTGAGAGATTTCCTTAAAGATACTGCACAATTTGAGCCGTCCGCAAACCCTTAACCAAAAATTGGCGCTGATTTTTCTCGCGGCTGCGCTAGTGGCTTCCTGTCAGTATTTCGATAAACCAGTGCCGGATAAAGATGAACTTCTTGGTAAAGAGCTCGATGCCATCAACTGGAAAGAGGTCGATGTCTTTCCGTCTGTGGCGGCTTGCGACTCAGTTCAGGATCGCGTGATGCAACGCCAGTGTTTTCTCGACTTTCTTGTGTCGACGATCCAGGAAAAACTCAATGCCGATACGGTAAACGTGAACTATCCGGACTTGGACACGATCGAAGTGAAAGTCACGATTTTCCCGGATTCACATGTGGAATTCGAGCCGAAATTAACCGATAGCCTCGTTTACGGAAAAGCCAAAATCGACAGCATCCTGCAATTGCGACTCGCCGATTTTCCGAAAGTGAAACCTGCCTTGAAACGCGATATTCCCGTAAAAACACAGTTCGTTTTGCCTGTTGTTCTGGATGTGAAAAAGTAAATTTTCAGATTTGTTCTTGGAGGTGGCGACGCGTAGCGAGCCAAGTAAGCAGCGCAGCGATAAGCGGCGGCAGCCGCGTTCCGTTCAAAATAGATTTAGTAACCAGAATCAGGCTCGGCTAACCGATGTCGAAAACTTTCGGCCTTTCCAGGTGAACTTGCCGAAAATCGCCCAAAAGCAAACCAAAACGACAAAAAACGGATAGAAAACCGAAGAAAATATCGGGAAAAGAAACTTTGATTGGCCAAAGAACCTGTTCGCCGTCGAAAGCATTGTCCAATCGAAAACGAGTTTTAGCAAAAATAGTCCGACAGGAAATCTCCAATCGAAAAAATCGGTCATTGTCAGAATTACCGATGCGACTAAAAATAAATTGGCCAGAGACGTCGTAAAAGCCAAATTGTCGGCGAATTCCAAATTGTAAGCTTTTGCCTTCGAAGCCCAACGGACGCGCTGGTTCAGCAATTCCATCCAGGTTTTTGTGGGAGCAGTTTTCACGATCGCCTGAGCCGATTTCAGGTAATCGACCTTGTCCGGAAATTGCGCGACAGCTTTCTGCAAAAGGAAAACGTCGTCTCCGCTCGCGAGTTTGTCCACGCCGCCAAAACCGCCGATTTCGCGGAACAGATTTTTACTGTAAACGAAATTCGCGCCATTACACATAAAAGCTTTTCCGAGGCCGAAACTTCCAACCGTCACGCCTTGCAAACTCAGGAAATCCAAGCGTTGAAAATGATGCAGGAACGATTTTTTCCCGCCGTAAATTACCGGTGCGGCGATCATTTCGCTATTCGTTTCGAGGATGAAATCGTTGAAAGTTGCGAACCAGTTTTCTGGAACTTCACAGTCAGCGTCGGTTGTGACGACGAAATCACCTTTGACTATCGGAATCGCTCGCGAAATCGCGTCTTTTTTGGGCGAACCCGAAATTCGGATGTTGTCGATCATGGTCGTGGCGAAACTCCCGTTGGCCAAACGCCACTTGTTCACGACGTTTTCTGAGAAATCTTCCGAGGCATCGTTTATGAAAATCAACTCAAAAAGTTCCTTCGGATAATCGATTTTCTCAAACGACGAAAGCAAAATCGGCAAATTCTTTTCCTCTGTGCGAAAAGGAATCACGACCGAAAAAGTCGTTTTGGGCTGCGAATTCGTGCGAACGAAGCGTTTCACCTTTGAAAAACCCGAAACCAGGGCGAGAATAAATCCGCCGTAAATCAAGATGTAGACGGCGAAAAGAACTGCTATTGCGACCATTTCGATTTGAATTTCAATACATAATAACTGCCGATGCTCACGGGCAAAACTACATTTAAAAACCACATCAGCGTCGAAATGAAAACGGTAATCCATTCGTTCACGCCAAGCAATCCGAAGAAATAAACGGCAACTCCGCCTTTTACGGCAAAGTCGAGAAACTGGAAAGTTGGCAGTGAAGACGCTAGAAAATACGTGCTTGTGATCGCCGCCATCAAGATCGGATAAGGCAAATCGACGCCGAACATCCGAAACAACACGAAATATTGGTGTGAGAAAATCGAGTAGCGACAAATGGCCAAAAGCACGTTTTTCGTGTGGATTTTCTTCGGAAGCGCATTGATCTTATGGATGAGTTTTTCAACCGAAATTCCTTTGACGGTAAATTTTCGGAAGAAAAAAGAAACCAAAAGCACCAAACAGACGATCCCAAAAATGATAAAAACCGATTTTGCTGTGATCACGTGAAAATAAACGTTGAAATACAAAAGCCCGAAAACGCCGAGAAGCACGCTCAAAACCATTTGGATTCCGTTGCAGACCAAATTCAGGAACACGATTTTTTTGGCGTCGGATTTTGCGAAATACAAGGTTTTTGCCGCATATTCGCCAATTCCGTTTGGCGTGAAAAGTCCCGCTGTCAGCGCTGCGAGCACTTGTTTTGTCGCTTCAGGCAACGAAATCTGCCGAATCGTCGAAGCCAGATTCTGCCATTTCAGGATCTCGAGAAACCTGTTGGCAAACGAGAGCATCAAAACCAATGCTATCGATGGCCAAGTCCAACTTTGCAGTTTTTGCAGGAATTGTTGCCAGTCGAGTTTGTCGTTGTTGGCGAGCGAATTCCAGATGTAATAAAACGCACCGACCAACACCAAAACTTTGGCAAGGGCAATCCAATATTGTTTAGCTTTGCTTCCTGAGGCAACCATGCCGCAAAGAAACGAAAATTGGCCAACGAAAGCATCATATTGGGAATCGATCCGGGAACGACGATCATGGGTTTCGGACTTATCAAAGTCGTAGGAAAAACCATGAGTTTTTTACAGCTCAACGAATTGATCCTTTCGAAATACGACGATCATTACACGAAACTCAAAGTGATTTTCGAACGCACGATCGAACTTATAGATACACATCATCCCGATGAAATCGCGATCGAGGCACCGTTTTTCGGGAAGAACGTCCAATCGATGCTCAAACTCGGACGTGCCCAAGGTGTCGCGATGGCCGCCGGTTTGTCACGCCAAATCCCAATTACCGAATACGAACCCAAGAAAATCAAGATGGCTATTACCGGAAATGGAAATGCCAGCAAGGAACAAGTCGCCAAAATGCTGCAACAGCTTTTAGGTTTAAAGGAACTTCCGAAAAATCTCGATTCTACCGATGGTTTGGCCGCGGCGGTCTGTCATTTTTTCAACTCCGGAAAAGTCGTCGCGGGCAAGAATTATTCGGGTTGGGACGCTTTCGTAAAACAGAATTCCGATAGAGTAAAATAACGCAAGAGCTGCAACTGCTTCTGCCACTGCAACTGAATATGTCCGGCATATACATCCACATTCCGTTCTGCAAACAGGCTTGCCATTACTGCGATTTCCACTTTTCTACGAACTTCAAAAAAAAGGACGAAATGGTGGCGGCTTTGGCGCGCGAAATTGTTTTGAGAAAGGACGAATTCGGAAGCGAGAAAGTCGATACGATCTACTTTGGAGGCGGAACTCCGAGTGTTTTGTCGACCGATGAACTCAATTTCCTGATCGATTCGGTTTACACTAATTTCGATGTGTCGAATGCGCCCGAAATCACGTTGGAAGCCAATCCGGACGATTTGTCCGACGAAAAAATCCAGCGACTTTCGGCCTCAAAAATCAACCGGCTCAGCATCGGAATCCAGTCGTTTTTCGACGAAGATTTACAAATGATGAACCGCGCACACAATTCCGCGGAAGCGAAAAAGTCGTTATCAGAAGCCCGAAAACACTTCGAAAACATCACGATCGACCTGATCTACGGCATTCCCGGAATGGACGAAACCAAATGGAAAACCAACATTGAAACGGCGCTTTCGTTCGATATTCCGCACGTTTCGGCTTACGCCTTGACGGTCGAACCCAAAACGGCGTTGAAGAAATTGATCGCTGAAGGAAAAGTCGCCGCGCCAAAAGACGAACTTGCCGAAAGTCACTTCCGGATTCTCGCCGAAACCTTGCAGAATTACGGCTTTATCCATTACGAACTCTCGAATTTCGGAAAACCCGGATTTTTCTCGCGTAACAATTCCGGATATTGGCTCGGCAAAAAATACCTCGGAATCGGCCCGTCGGCACACAGTTTTGACGGAAAGTCGAGAAGTTGGAATATCGCCAACAACAGTTTGTACCTAAAAGGAATTTCGTCCGGCGAACTGCCAGGCGAGACCGAAATCCTTTCGCCAAAGGATCGCTACAACGAATATATCATGACGGGTTTGCGCACGATTTGGGGCGTTTCTGTCGAGAAAGTCGAACGCGATTTCGGGCTTGACTTTAAGGAATATCTGCTTTCAGGAGCCGCTGTTTTTTTGTCGGAAGGTTTGCTTTCGCTCGACGAAAACGTTTTGAAAGCCACCGCAAAAGGGAAATTTTTGACTGACGGAATCGCTTCTGATCTATTTAGAGTCTGATTGTAGATTTTTGGATCTGAAAATTCGTGCATTCGTGGCCTAAAATGGCGAAAATATCAGCCACGAATTCACGAATCGGTAGTGTGTGGAATTTAAATTTGAGGCTAGTTCATCGAAAACTCGGCCGCAACTTTCTTTAAAAACAAATTGCGATATTGAGGCGCCTTGAATTTCCAATGTAAAATAAAGTGTTCATTCGTAGAACGCATCTCGAGTTTTCCGAGCATCTGTTTGCCCATCACGACAACCTTGCCCAAATGACTTTCCTGCGCTCTCGCTATTGTAATCGTAGTTTCCATGTCCATAATTTTCGGATACAAAGAGACACAAATAAACGAAGCCGTTTCTTACACGATTTTATGTGAAAGTTATTTGATGATTAGGTTTGATGTCGATGCGAAGCCTTTATTGACGCGGGATTGTTACAGTCTGATATAAGCCGAAGTGCCGTTGTTTCCGTTGAAAATCAGATTAAAAGCGCCCGAAACCAAAGCGTCCAAAATGTCGGCGGCGCCGTTTGGATTGAAAGAATCGATTTTCGCGCTCCTATACATATTGTCGATTTGCAGTTGCGCGTTTGCCGAAGCCGAATTCGACGCCAGAAAACCGTTTAAGGATTGATTGTACGCGAAAAAGTTCGTCTTCGGATTGGAAAAACTCGGGTCGATCGAAAAGTTCGGCGCGCTGAAATAATTGGTTGTACCAAAAATCGGAGGCGGATTGAATTTTACGGTAGCATTTTGGGCGAAAGCTGTCGAAGCGAATAAAATGGTGAGAATGAGCGATTTCATAAGCGATGATTGTGACTTAAAGGTAAGGAATTTCTTGTTTCGGATGTTTTCGGATTCGCGCGCGATTGTAATATCTTTGAAAAACAACAATTCGTCATGATCGCAAACATCCGCCACGACGGCAAAAGCTTCGAAGTTGATTTGGCAAAGCCGATCGATATTTCGATTCCGCTTTCAGATTCCGAACAAAATCCGATTGCTTGGTACATCGACAAACCCAAGATCGAGCCGGTGGTTTTTGGCGATTGGATCGGAAAAGTTTCAGAAGGAAAATCTTCGACGAACTTCAATACAATTTTCTTCAATCCGCACGGACACGGCACACACACAGAATGTCTTGGGCATATCACGCGGGATTTCTACAGCTTGAACGAACATTTGAAGACGTTTTTTTTCGCAGCCGAAGTCGTGTCGGTGACGCCGGAAAGTGATGGCGACGATTTTGTCATCCGAAGAAATCAGATCGAAAGTGCGTTGAACGGAAAAACGCCTGAAGCGATCGTAATCCGCACGTTTCCAAATGCATCGGAAAAACGCTCGAGAAAGTATTCGAACACGAATTGGCCGTATTTGCTTGAAGAATCGGCTTTGTATCTGAAAGAGATCGGCGTAAAACATTTACTTATCGATTTGCCGAGTGTCGATAAAGAACACGATGAAGGTAAATTGCTTGCGCACAAAGCGTTCTGGAATGTGTCTGATGTGAACAATCTCAATGATGATGCGCGATTGGATTGCACGATTACCGAAATGGTTTATGTTTCCGACGAAATTTCCGACGCAAGTTATCTGCTGAATTTGCAGATCACCTCATTTGAAAACGATGCATCGCCCTCAAAACCGATTCTTTATGCTATAAAATGATTGGTGGATTTTAGGGTTTCGGACCATCAGAATAGTTCCGACAATCTGCAAATCCGACAATCCAATAATCCAAAATCGACAAAAATGAACATCCAACAATTCTACGATTTCTGCCTCGCCAAAAAAGGTGTCGAAGAAACTTTTCCATTTGACGAAGACACTTTGGTGATGAAAGTAGGCGGAAAAATGTTCGCATTGAGTTCGCTCAAGGAATGGGAAAACGGGCGTCCGGGCGTGAATTTGAAGTGCGATCCCGAGCGTTCACAGGAGTTGCGGGCAGAGTATGACGCAATAAATCCGGGTTATCACATGAGCAAAGTGCATTGGAATACGATTTCGATCAATGGCGATGTGTCTGACAAATTGCTCAAGGAACTCATCAATCATTCGTATGACCTTGTTTTTGGGAGTTTGACTAAAAAATTGCAAAAGGAAATTTCAGAGTCAGCCGATTAGGTTATTTTTGCAACGGTTGCCGACTATATCGAATCCGGAAAGAAAACGTGGCAAAATAATTGCGATGGCGCGCTAACAAAACCTCGAAAATCTAAAATGAAAGAACAAATAAAATCGTTCCTCAACGAAGAACAAGACCCGAAAGCGGTAGAAAAAATCACCTCGAAACTCAACGATCTGCTAATGAGAAACGAGGAAATCGGATACATTGGCGTACAGAAAAAACCAGTGACGGTTTTCCCGGACAGCATCGTTTTGACCAACAAGCGGATTATTATGTGCAAGCCCAAAAATCTTGGTCTGTCCATGGATTTCACCGATTATTCTTGGGAAGACGTTTCGGGAACTTTCGTGAAAGAGAACATTTTGGGTTCGGAATTCTCGTTTTCGACAAAAACCGACATTCAGGTTTCAATCGACTATATTCCGAAAACGCAAGCGCGTAAAATCTACACTTTCGCCAAAGAACAATTGGAATTATTGAAAGAAGGAAGCACTTCTCAACCTGCGCCGGCAGCGACTTTTACGCAAGCTGAACCGATCTCGACACCAATCGCCGAAGAACCGATTTTCGAAATCGAAGAACCGGAAGTGGAAGAAATCGAAACCGAAGAAGTCACGAATTTCGCCGAGTTGATGCCAGTTCAACCGCAAATCTCTACCGAGGCGCCTCAAATCGAAGAAACACCGGCTGCGAAATCGGGAGAAAAAGCATTGGGCGACTTGTCGAAAGACGAACTTTTCGAAAAACTCCAGAATTACAAGCGTTTGCTTGACAACGGATTGATCCTGCAAGGTGAATACGACAATCTGAAAAAGGAAATCTTGCCGTTTTTGTAGCATCGGGCAGGCAAAAATTTGGGAAAGGATGGATGAAAATCTGTCCTTTTTTGTTTCTAGAAGGTTCCGACCATTCCGACGGTATTTTTCGTAAAATTCAAATTCCACGAAATTTTCTTCTTCGCCAGATAACGATCGTAGTGACGCTCGCGGTTCATATACTTGTCGATGCTTTCTACGGTAAGGACGCTGATTATCACGCCGACGCCGATGTCTGAAGCCCAATGCGCGCCGTCCCACATTCTCGAAACGGGCGTAATCATTCCCAAAGCCCAAATGCCGGTTTTGACCCAAGGATTCTGGAACTGCTTAGAGATCGCGTAAGCCGTCGTAAAGGACAAAATCGTGTGACCCGATGGAAAAGAGTGCATTCCAGGTTCGGGTGAAAACGGTTTGAACGAAGCCGAACCTTTGCCGGTTCCGGGTCTGGCGCGTCCTACGGCATTTTTGAGAAAAGTCTGGATCAATCCTCCGGCGGTCGCCGAACTGATCAGTAAAACTCCGGTTTTCCTCACTTTTTGATTGCGTGACAGAAGTCCGAAGGCGTAAATTCCGGTTGTGATTCCGTAGTTGTAAAGCGGTTTTCCGAAGTAGAATGCGCCTTCTTTCAAAAATCCGGGCGCTTGTTTGCCCTGATCCAGAAAATATTCGCCAATTTCCTCGTCACCAAGCCATAACATCGCCGTCGAAGCGGTAAGACAACCCGCCGTCGCCCAATCTTCTTTTCCCCATTTCGCCGGCGCCGCGTAGGTGTGAAGCACGCTTTTGTAGATCGTCGCGCCGTCATATTTGAGGTCGTCCCAAATCGAGGCGTGATTGGGCGATGGCAAACTGTCTACCGAAGCAACGATCAAAGTGTCTTGCGCAAAACACGGCAAAGCACACAAAAGCATAAGGACAAGCAACTTCAAACGGTATTTCATAGCGAAGTGTTAAGGCCTAAAAATAAAAAATTTCTTAAAGCGGAATCGGTGTCCCGCCTTAAGAAATACTTTGATTTTATTTCGGACTTAAAGTGTCTGCTTCTGCTTTTCGATAAAGCGCTCCGATTGCAATTCCATAAGCGTTTTGACGCCCATTCGCTGACGGTTGAAAATCTCGCGGTCGTCGGCAATATCGCCGTACACTTTCTCGCTCATGCCGTTTGTCGTCCTAAGCAAGAGCTCACGCTGATAGACGTCTTGGGAAATCGTGGTTTTGAGAGCTGTTTCGAGATCTTGTAGTTTGAAATCGTATTCGCCTTTCGGAGACAGCAATTTCGCAATGATAGGTGAAGTCTCAATTGCCAAAAACAGCAACATAATAAAGAACGAAGGCAGCCACGGCAATGAATTCAAGGCGTTGATTCGGGCCATCAAACCGTCGAAACCATCGATTACGGGTTGCGTTTCGGATACTTTTTTGTCAAGATCGGTCTGAAGTTTCTTGTTCTGGGATTCCAAGTCCAGAATTTTGGCGTCATTCTGCTTTTTCAGCGTCTCAAACTCCGAGCGCGCCAAATCGTGTTTCGCGATTTTCTCCTTGTAAACCGGGCCTTTTCCTAGTTTCATCGTGCCTTTTGTTCCTTCGGCCTCGGTAATATAGGTCGCATACAAGGCGTTGACTTCTTTCTCTTTTTTGGCAGTTTCCGATTTCAAACTGTCGATTTGCGTCTTGTTCTTGTCGAGATCGGTCTTGAAATAATTCGAGACTTCCTTTTTGTTGTTGAGTGCCATCGCGTTCTTTTCCTTGAGCAAAACCGTGTTGATTTCCTTCTCGAAAATCTTGATTTCAAGCGGTTTCGAAATCACGATTGCGATGATTACCGCCAACACGATTCGAGGCGTCGCCTGAAGAAACTCAGCCGAAAAACTGTCGCGTTTCCGGATTGTCGAAACAATAAAACGGTCGAGGTTGAAGATGAGAAGTCCCCAAATGAAACCAAAGAAAACCGCGGCATAGACATTGTCGAAAACCGTGTACAGCGCGTAAGAACCTGCGATAAAGGCCATGGCAGCCGTGAAGAAAACCGTGGCGCCTATGCCCACGAATTTGGTCTGTTCGCCTTCCGAACAAGTGTCGAGCAGCTTTTTGTCAGCTCCCGAGCAGGTGATGAAAAAGTCTTTTAACATGATGATTTTTTGATTATGATGATTTGCTTACAAATGTAACGCCAAAAATTTTCAGTTGTTGTTAAAGGGTTGTTTTTGAGTGTTTTTTTTGAGCTTTTTGCTTGCGCCAGTTCGCTTTTTAGAAGCTCGGGTCCGGCTGACCTGGCACTAGCTTTTTTGCAAAAACCGGTTTTTCTAGAGGTTGCAACGAGCTTCCTTTGGTCGCAGTTGCAACCTAAGAAAAATTCGGTTTTTTCTGCAAAAGGCTGGTTGCCCGCATCCGGGCTAGGGATTTGGTCTTAATCGCAATTGTTGTTCTCGGAATTACTTTCTGTGTTCACGGAGCCAATCTCGCTCTCGAAATCCTTATTAAACAAGCTTCGCTTGTTTTGGTGTTTTTTTTTCGGCGGCTGCGCCACCGTTGGCTTTGAATTTCTTTCGTCGCCTGCGCGGCGGGCGGTTCTTTTGTCTGGCAACAAAAGAACCAAAAATGCCTTGCGGCTACACCGTTTTGGCGACCTGACAGCCTTGCAAATTCCGCA
>NZ_SEBR01000038.1 GCF_004295795.1 Flavobacterium sp.
CGCATTGTTCGCCTCTTTTCCAAATTCCAAGGCTGTCAGGTCGCGTTTTTGGTTCGAGCCGCAAGGCCTTTTTGCTACTTTTGCGGCCAGGCAAAAGTAGTCCCGCGGAAGGCGACGAACAACAACACACGGCAGCGCAGCTGCCGCAAACGCAAAATAAGCGCAGCTCATTTTTATTAGGCTGCGAGAGAAAAAATGTTCCGTAGAATAAAATTGTGTTTAAAGAAAAAAGGATCGTCTTACGACAATCCATAGCCCGGATAACGGCAACTAGCCTTTTGCAGAAAAAACCGCCTTTTTCTTAGTTTGGCACAGCGACCAACGGAAGCTCGTGCCAAACTAAAGAAAAACCGGTTTTTTAAAGAAAGCTAGTGCCAGTTAGCCGGAAAAAGCTCCAAAAAAAAATCCCAATCCAAAAAGGACCAGGATTTTCTAAAATAAAAAAACGTTTTTTAAAAAGTAACTGTATTGACTTTGGCAGTTCCGGAAGTCGTAAAAGTACTCTTCAAAGTACCGCCGGCAGTCGAATAAGCACCGCCGGTATAAAGTCCCCACGACGTGCCGCCACCAACGTAGCTTCCGCCAGTGTAAGAACCGCCAAAGTAGACTTTGTACTGCGTGCTTTGCGCCAAACTTCCGCTTGAGAAATGGAAATAGTAGACGCCGTTTTTAGGTTTGAAAGTCACCATTTCGGTTCCGGATGCATTCTCGATATGAAGCATGGAACTGGCCGCAAGTTGCTGATTCGACTTGAGATACAGACTTACTTGAGTCGATCCGGCGCTCATCGCTTTGGTCATGTTGGCGTTCGATCCGGCCGAAATCAGGAATCCGCCGTTCATCAGGAATGTGCCGTTGAAATCGATGCCTTCTTCGGGTTGGTTCGTCGGGCCGTTCACGATTGTCGTTCCGCCTGTTATCGTGATGTTACCGTTGCTGTCGATGGCGTCGCTTCCGGCTACGATCACGATGCCGCCCGTGATGTACAAATGGCTTCCGTCGTTTGATTCGGTTCCTCCGGCAACAGTTCCGAACGTCGCGTTGATGCCGTCGTTCGATGCCGTGATGTTGGAAACGCCTGCGTTGAAATAGATCATCGGAGCTTCGACGCCTTCGCCCATTCCTTGCGTGGTTGAGATCGCGTTTACTACGTTCGTTCCGCCGTTTACGGTTACTGAAACGTCAGAGTGGATGCCGTCGTCGCTGGAATTGAACGTGTTCGTGCCCGAAGTGATCGTGATCGCGCCCGCGGCCACAAGCGTTTTGGGGTGGCTGTAATCGGAACCCGAAACCAGGAATCTTTGTCCGGTTGTGGTGATGTTCAATGTCGGGCTTGTGGTTGACGTTCCAATCGTGATCGCGCCGTCGGCCTTGATGCCTTTTCCGCCCGTTCCCGAACTTGTCGTGGTGATCGTTCCCGCGTTGATCTCGATGCTCGCATCTGCCGAAAGGCAAGCCGCCGAATAGGAATCGATAGTGCCGGATGCATTCGTGTAAGTTTGGCCCGGCCCGGCGTTCGTGATGTTGACAAATCCGCCGTTTGTGATGATTTGTGCGTCAGACGACAAACCTTTCGCGCCTTTTGCCGCAGAAGTTGCCGTGATCGTGATCGCTCCGCTGTTGATCGTGAGATTGCCTTCCGATTTTACGCCTGTCGGATAAGACGGATCGAAACCGCTTCCCGAAGCTTTCAAAACCGTCGTTCCCGACAACGCGATCGTGGTCGTTCCGCCAGAGAAATTCACGGTGCCGTCGGCTTTGATGCCTTTGCCCGAATTTCCTGAGTTCGCAATCGAGATTTGTGCCGTTCCCGAAATGTTCACGTTCGCGTCGGCCGAAATCGCTTTTCCGTCGGTTCCTGTGTTGGTCAAGGTAAACGTTCCTCCGGAAATGTTGATGTCAGCGTCGGTTGTGAAACCCGAGGTCGAAAAACTGTCGGCGACGCCCAATGTGTTGGTATAAGTGCCGCCATTTCCGGCTGTCGAAACGGTGAAGTTTCCGCCTGTGATGTTGATGTTTCCGTCGGCAGAAAAACCTTTTCCACCATCGGCCGCAGCCAGCGCCTGGATGTTGAAAGTTCCGCCTGAAATGTTGATTTGGGCGTCAGACTTGAAAGCACTCGCGTAAGACGGATCGAAACCGCTGTCTTCGGCAGTCAAAACCGTCGCGCCCGAAATCGTCACGCCAATCGTTCCGGCCGTAACCGAAATATTTCCTTTGGCGCTGATTCCTTTTGATTGCGCGCCCGAAACGGTCAGATTCAAAGTGCCGCCGTTAATGGTTATTGTGCTTGTTCCGGTTTTTACCGCTTTGACGTCGGCTGCTGTCGAAGTGACGTTCACCGTTCCGGACGTGATCAGGATTGCGGCGTTTCCGGCGTCGATTCCGTCGGCGGTTGATGTGATCGAAACCGTTCCGCCTGTCATGTTGTAACCCTCGGAATGGAATCCGTCAGAAGCTGCGGACGCGATTGTCGTACTTGCGCCAGAGACCGAAATCGTCGATGAAGTGTTGATGCCGTGCTTTTTCACTCCGCTTATCGAAAGCGAGCCCGTTCCTGAAATTGCGATCGGTCCGTCGGATGTGATTGTTCCGTTTTTTGAACTTGCGCTACCGTCAGACAAAGCCGAGGTGTTTTTGAGTACAATGTTCGTGGTTTTCGTTCCCGCGATCGCAAAAGCCGCGCCAGCAGGATTGGTCAGCGTCAGATTGTTCAAGGCCAAAATCACGTCTTGGTCGGTTGTCATCGCAAGGCTTCCGTTGGCCGAAGATCCGAGAATGTTGTACTCGAGATTCGCGATTCCCGAAGTTGCCTCCACAACGACAGTTCCTGCATTTGCAGTAATGTTCACGCCTGAATTCGCATACGGATTGATGATCGTCGCAGTATCGGCTCCGTTGTAGATGATGTAGATTTTGTCGAGATTTACCGCCGACGTCGTAAAAGTCAAACTGTCGACCAACGTCTTTTGCAGATTCAATGTCGAAGTCGCATCGGATGTTTTGAACCTCGCGTAAGTATCGTCGAACTTAATGCTGTCAACGGCCGAAATTTCCTTGGCATACATGACATTGTCCGAATTGTGGACGCGCATTTTTTGTTGTGCGAAGGCCGAAATCGTCAGCAGCGAAAGCAAAGTAAAAAGGAAGAACTTTTTCATTTTTTGCTGAATTTGATGGTTATTCCGTTCACTTGTACCAGATAAAGTCCCGAAGTGAGCGCCGAAACGTCAATATCTTGTCCCGACTGGAAATTGCCTTTGAGGACGAGTTGTCCAGACAGCGAATAGATTTTGGTTTCCAAAGTATCGAAGTTGTCGGCTTTGATTTTGATTGCGTCGCTGGCCGGATTCGGATACAGTACGACATTGCTTTTGTTTTGTCCGAAAGTCTCGGTCGCAAGCGAATTCGAGAATGCGATCTTGCGGATGATACTCACCGGAATCGTCGTAGGAACGGACGAGGCCTCAATTTTCACTAGCAGATTGTCTTGCTCGAAATACAGTTTTCCGGCCGCGGTCACATTGAAACCTTGGGTCGTGCCGTCGTAATAAGTCACCGTGACTCCGGTTTGGGCGAACGACGCTAACCCGATGAGCAACAGGCAGAATAGGATAATTTTTTTGGTCATTTTCGGTAGTTTTCTATTTATCGGCCAAAATACCTCACGGTCGACGCCAACCGAAATAAAAGAGGCGAACGGCCAACTTTCGGCGACGATAAGGCGTTTTTTTGATGTAAGGTTTGAGGCGATTGCTGTAATGGGATTTTTCGTCAGAAGTCAGAACTTGTCGTTTCAAAAACTTCTGATTATGAAAACTTTGGCCATTACGGTACTTTTCCTGCTCACATTTTCTGTTGCTTCGGCTCAAACCGATTCGACGAAAGTCAAGGTCGAAAAAGCGACGCAAGTGAGAGCGGAACAAAACAAAAGGGCGACGCAGACCAACGCGACCTTGAACAAAGAAGCGCCTCAGACGCATAGGCGCGCCGAGGCTGACGAAGCGGTTCCGGCTTCGACGACTTCGAGTTCGAATAATAGTGCTAATAAGGCTTCTGGGAATACGCAGCCTAGCACTACGCCTGATGCCAGCAATAATCCGGGCGGGACGGTTTCGAATCCTCCGGCTAGTACTGCTAATCCTAGTCCTAAGTGATTTGGGATTTTTGTTGATTTGTGGCGCGGAGTTTTTAACTCCGCGCAGTGTGTGGCCGAGTCTGTGACTCGGAAAACTAAGGCACTTGCATTTCGGTTACTCGCGAAACTTGGACACACTTTCCAGTTGCGACAAATAAAGCGTGTCAAGTTCGGAATCAGTTCCGGAAAAGTACTTTTTCTATGAAAGATGATTACTGCTGATTTTGGATAAAACGCTTTGTGGATTCCACCAGAATTACCTGCAGTCAAAACCACATCGAAAGCTGCAATTCTCGCCCATGTTGCGACGATTGCGCTACGGAATTCTGCAAAGCCGAAAAGAACCTCCTGGGATTTTCCTCGACGACTCAAAAGCGAAATTCGAGTGACCTTTGACGTTCCCTTCGTTCACTTTGGTCGCGTAATCAGTGAAGTCCAAAAGGTTCTCGCGAGTAACTTGCGGCTTTTTGTCCAGTTTTTTGTTATCACGTCCGAAAACTAGGGATTTTTGAAAAGATTCACCGTTGGAATTCTCTTCCGCGCAGGCAAATCGTATAAATAACGTAACAAAAAGCGAAACGTCAACGGACACCAAATCGCTAAATTTATAATCAACCAAAAAACGAAAGCCATGGGAAAAGACAAAGACAAGCAGCCGAAACAAGTGGAAAAGGAATCCGATGGCAAAACAACCCAGCCAAAACAATCGGAAGAAACTCCAAAACAAGACGTGAAAGCGCCGACATTCGAGGAAACCTGGAAAGACCAGGACAAATTCCAAACCGACTAAAAAGAACGAAGCCGAAAGATTCCCCAATCTCTCGGCTTCAAACACCCAATCCTATTAACTTAGGAATCTTAAAGATAAGCGGTTAAGACATTCAACATTAGTTAATTAACGTCTTTTCGACAAAATTGGGTTTTATTGTTGTCTTTGTATGAATCGGATTCCAAATTCTAATTCGATTGGAATTCCGGATCACCACATTGCCACATCAGAAATGCGAATTCCCGTGCATTCTGGGCAAATTTCTCATCGAGCGTGCTGCCTCCAAAATGTCCCGCCTTGTAATCGACATCCAGTAGCACCGGTAACTTCGACCCGTTTCTCGATTGCATCATCGCCGCGAATTTGGCCGGGATAAAACTGTCCACGCGTGAATCGTTGAAACCCGTCGTCACGAGCTGAGCCGGATAATTTATGCCGCTTTGTACGTGTTGGTACGCGTCCATTTCCATAAGCGCCTTGAATTCTTCCTCGATTGCAACGGTTCCGAATTCTGGGATATTTCCGGGTCCGTTTGCAGAAAATTCCATTCGCAAAGCGTTTAGGCATCCGACTTTCGGGATAGCGACCTTGTAAAGATCAGGTCGTTCCGTGATCGCGCGTCCGATGAGAATGCCGCCAGCACTCGCACCCGAAATCCCGAGCTTTTGGGACGAAGTGTATTTGTTGTCGATCAGATATTCCGCGCAGGCGTTGAAATCTTTCCAGGTATTGGGTTTCGTCGTTTTCTTTCCCGCCAGATACCATTCCTGTCCTTTCTCGCCACCGCCGCGAATGTGCGCAAATGCGATCACGACACCGCGATTGAGCAACGGAAGCATCGTCGTGGAAAAAGTGGGCAGATAAGCTGCGCGTCCGTAAGAACCATATCCATACATCATCGCGATATTGCTGCCGTCCTTTGACAGTTTAGATTTGTCATAAACGATACTCAAAGGCACCATCGTACCGTCGTGGGACGGGATTTCGACTTCCTCATAAACCACGTTTTCGATATTCGGAACCGAGATTCCCGAATGGAATGGCCCATTCGAAAACTCATTTTTGTCAAGGTCATAGTGGTAGTAATCGAGCGGAATATTCCACTCCGAATTGATGAACTTGATCTCGTTATAGCTCGAAGAAACGGCGCTGGCTTCGGCATTTCCTTTCAACGGCGTCTTGATCGGCTTGAGTTCGCCCGTTTTCATGTTATAGGCCCACGGTTCAAAAATCAGTTCGTTCCTGCTTTTGCTGATTATCAGATAATCTTTGGCTTGTGAAACTTCAGACAATTTCCAGTCGGCATTTCCAGACAAAACTTCCTTCGCTTTCGAAAAATCGGGATTCTTGGCCGAGGTTTTCAACAACCTGAAACGCGAATTGTCCTTTGACGTGTAAAGATAGACGTCGTCTCCAACGGGGAAAAATCGCCAGATCTCATCCGACCTTTTCGCAAACGGCTTCCACTTGACGTGCGGTTTTTCGAGTTCCGATATCGGCGCAATATAAAGCTCCATGTGGTTGTCGACGTTCATTTTCCCTAGGAAAACATAAGGCGATTCCTTGAAATTCATCAAAATCGGCATTTCATGAGGCTTGATTCCGAGTTCCGGATATTTTTTCGCACTCGCCAAAACGATATCGGACGAAACCGGAGTTCCGATCTTGTGTCGTTTCAAAGGCATGTTCAGCCTGTTCTCGGGATCGTGCACATCATAACTTTTGTACTGCGCGTAAAAAATCGTGCTGTTCGAACCATCCATGAAATAACCTTCGGAATGCGGCAGCACATCGGGCAGAATCTTTATTGTCCTGACATCGAGAATCCGCACATCACCCGTTTCGGAGCCTTGTTCGCTCATGTTAAGGATGACTTTGCTTCCATCTGAGCACAGTTCGGCCTGGAAATCCATCACTTTTCCATTAATAAACTTCGTCGGGTCGAAAAGCAAAATTTCTGGTCCAGCCGTGCCTTCGCGATAATATAGCTTGGCCACTTGCTCGCCTTTTACTCTTTTCGTGTAGAAATAACGTCCGCCGGCTTTGCCCAAAGGCGAATACCTGTCAGCCCCGATCTGCTCGTAAGCCACGAGTTCCTTGACGATTTTGTCCTGGTTCGGGATTTTGTTGAGCACGCTTTCGGTATAAGCATCCTGATTTTTGAGCCAGGCACTGACCTCGTCATTTTTCACATCTTCGAGCCAGCGATAAGGATCGTTGACTTTGACCCCGAAATACGTGTCCGATGCCGTTACCGTTTTCGTTTGCGGGTATTTGTATTGCGAAAAGCACGCTGCCGACAGTAATGGAACAATAAATATAAGTTTTTTCATTGGTAAGGATTTTATCTTCAGATCATTGAGCTAAAATACTGTTTTTCAGTTTCTTCTTTTGCTAAAATATACCAACGACGTTTTTTGACTATAAAGTGATTTTTTAAATTTCGTTTTTGGCGTTTTTTAGGAGCTTTTTCCGGCTGCCGGGCACTAGCTTTTTTGTAAAAACCGGTTTTTCTAGGGTTTAAAACGAGCTTCCTGCGGTCGCTGTTTTAAACTTAGAAAAATGCGGTTTTTTCTGCAAAAGGCTAGTTGCCCGCATCCGGGCTAGGGATTGTCGTAAACCGATTTTCCTTTTTTTGTTTTGATTTCGGTGTTTACGGAACTAATTGTACTCTTGAAGCTTAATTAAAAAAGCTGCGCTTTTTTTGGTGTTTGCGCCAGCTTTGCTGCCGGATGTCGTAGTTCGTCGCCTTCCTCGGCACTACTTTTGCCTGGCCGCAAAAGTAGCAAAAAGGCCTTGCGGCTGAACCAAAAACGCGACCTGACAGCCCCAAAAATTCGGAAATAAAAAAAACTCGCCGGAAACTGCTTTTTCGCCGGATGCTCTTTTCTGGCTCAAACAGTTTTTCATTTACTCCGCAAAGCTCCGTCAATTCGCGTTGCTCGGGTCAACGAATTTTCGTGACGTCAGGTACCCGCGTTTTGTGCTTAGGCCGCGGACTAATTGGAAGTGTTTATTTGCTTTTTAGCTTGCTGCGCTGCGCTAAAAATTGGCTCCGTAGCGAATAACAGCTATGTCTTTGACGGAAACAATCGGTTGGCTTTGATCGAAAATCTTGGGTTTTTACGTTTGCCCGAAACAACCATCCTGATCAAAAACCTTAACATTTTCTACAGAAAATCTGTAATCGAGTCCCAATTTTTTTCCCGAACTTCGGCCAGACCTAACAAATCTCGGAGATTTGTTAGGTCTTAGAAAAATGCGGCTTTCCACCGATTTTCAACTGGTTCTTTGGTCGTTTCGAAGCACGGGTTTTTAACGCCAAAAGTCTCCGGATACGACGTTATGGAAACGATTCTTGCGATTTTAGAATTTTGGTGCTTCGGAGACACATTTTTCCAAAGCGATAGCGGAGGAAATCGAGGCTCGAGCAGATAGCAAGTCGTTTCACAAAAATCTCCGGGCCCGAAGATTCAACAAAGTTAAAAATGTCAATAAACACGTTCCGATCAGTCCGGCATTTGAGCGTTTTGGCGGGCACCTGACGTCTTGCAAATTCCCGCAAATGGAAGTTGTTTGAGCCACCCAAAAGTTTCTACATTCGAGAAAAAGTTCCGGCGAGTTCTTTCATTTGCGGAATTTGCAAGGCTGTCAGGTCGCCTAAATCGGTCGTGCCGCGAGCCTTTTTGTTACTTTTGCGGCGAGGCAAAAGTAAGCCCCGCTGGCAGGCGACGAAAAGAAAATCAAAGCCTGCGGCAGCGCAGCTGCCGAAAGAAGCAAAATGAGCGAAGCTCATTTATTTAGGTTTCGAGAGTGAGAATAGTTCAGTAAAAACAGAAGTTTCTTAAAGGAAAAAAGGAATCGTCTTACAACAATCCCTAGCCCGGATGCGGGCAACTAGCCTTTTGCAGAAAAAACCGCATTTTTCTAAGTTTAAAGCAGCGACCGCAGGAAGCTCGTTTTAAACCCTAGAAAAACCGGTTTTTTTTAAAGAAAGCTAGTGCCAGTAAGCCGGAAAAAGCTCCAAAAAAAAATCCCGATTCAAAAAAATCGGGGTATATAATAAAAGAACGCTACTGCCTCATATCACTTCGCTAGCTTCCTTAAGTTTTTCAGTATTGTTGACAAGCTGCAACTCGTCAATAACCTTCTGGATAGCGCCATTCATAACGTTGTCGAGGTCGTAGAGCGTAAGCCCGATGCGGTGATCGGTGACGCGGCCTTGCGGGTAATTGTAGGTGCGGATTTTTGCCGATCTGTCGCCTGAAGACACCTGAGACGAGCGTTTCGCCGCATCTTCTTCCTGTTTTTTCGCAAGCTCCATCTCGTAAAGACGCGAACGCAAAACCGTCAACGCCTTGTCTTTGTTCTTGTGCTGTGATTTTTCATCCTGACATTGGGCAACGAGTCCGGTTGGGATGTGCGTCATCCTGACTGCCGATTTTGTCGTGTTTACCGATTGTCCGCCAGGTCCGGAAGAACAGAACAAATCGATTCTCACGTCGTTCATGTCGATCTGGACATCGAATTCCTCGGCTTCGGGCAAAACCATCACGGTCGCCGCCGAAGTGTGGATGCGGCCTTGGGTTTCGGTTTGGGGAACGCGCTGAACGCGGTGAACGCCGGCTTCGAATTTGAGCGTTCCGTAAACGTCGTCTCCGTTGACCTCGAAAATGATTTCCTTGAATCCGCCCGAAGTTCCTTCGTTCAAATCTACGACGGACGTTCTCCAACCTCTGTTTTCGCAATATTTAGTGTACATGCGATACAAATCCCCGGCAAAAATCGAGGCTTCGTCCCCGCCCGTTCCCGCGCGGATCTCGACCATGACGTTCTTGGCGTCCTCGGCGTCTTTTGGAATCAGCATGAACTTGATGTCATCCTCGAGTTGCGGCAACAGATCGTTGGCTTCGTCGAGTTGCATTTTGGCCATTTCCGTCATTTCGGCATCGGAACCGTCGGCGATGATTTCCTTTGCTTCCTTTATATTTCCAAGCACATTGACATACTCCTCGCGTTTTTCGACGATGGCCTTCAAGTCCTTGTATTCTTTGTTCAATTGGACATAGCGCTTTTGCTCGGCGATGACATCGGGCTGGATGATCAAATCCGATATCTCGTCAAAACGCTGTTTTACGAACTGTAAACGGTCTAACATTGGTTTTTTTCTCGTGAAATTAGGGCGCAAATTTAGTGAAAAATACGCATTGGATAATGCGCTCATTTCTAGTTGTTTTGTTAATAGATTGTAGCTTTGGACGCACGAAAAACATTAAAAAATCCGCGATTCTTTAACCTGTTGAAAATCAGATAGAAATCCGTTTGTAAACGACAGTAAGCAATTAATAAACGTTTATATCCGTTTGTAAACGACAGTAAACGTTTAAAACGGAAATCAGGAGCGCAAAATTGCTAGATTTCGGGATTGTTTTTGATTTCGTGGATCGGCTTGAGAATGAAGTGATGGATTGGTGAAATTCAGGAAAATGTTCGTGAGCGAGCAAGCGAGAAGCGTCAGAGTCGAAAAATCGCTGACCTACGAGATAACGCAAATCACATCGGCAAGGAAAATTCGGCAACTCAAAGTCACCTCGAGCTTCAGACGCGAAGGCGCACATCGATTTTATGACCGCGAAGGATTTGTCCGCACGCACAAAAAATCACAATTAAAAATGAAATTGAATAAAATTCACCACATCGCCGTCATTTGTTCGGATTACGAGGTTTCCAAACGATTTTATGTCGACGTTTTGAAATTGGAAGTCGTATGCGAAATTTATCGCAAGGAACGCGATTCGCATAAGCTGGATTTGGCGTTGAACGGAAATTACATCATAGAACTTTTCTCGTTCCCGAATCCGCCCAAGCGATCGAGTCATCCTGAATCTGCGGGATTGCGGCATCTGGCTTTTGAAGTGGACGATGTATCGGAAACAATCGCCTACCTAAAAACGAAGGACGTCGATTGCGAGCCAGTACGAATTGATGGATTTACGGACAAAAAGTTCACGTTCACAGCCGATCCGGACGGGCTTCCGATAGAATTTTATGAAAAATAATCCCATCCGAAAATGAGAAATTCAGTCTTGGCACTACTAGCGTGTTTTGCGATTTGTGCATGCAGCAGAAAACAGGAAGTTTCCCCAAAGGTTTTGGAACTCGTCAAGCCTTTGGAAACCCACACATTCGTTCAAGTTCTCGATAGTTTTTCAGAATCGATTGGCGTGCAACTCAAACAAACAGCGTCCGAAGAGGAACTCGATTTCTTTTTTTACAATGGAAAAAGTCCTTACGAAAGATTCTCGCGGCCGAAGTTTTGATCGAGAAAAATCAGGAAATCGCATTGGAGCTTTTCGAGAACACGCTTGATTCGAATGACAGCATTTGCCTTAGGTCAGACTGTCTTCGCGCGGCTTACTCACTGCCTACGATGATCCTCAATATTTCGTCCTATTCCAAAAATGGCATCAAAAACCAGAAAAATATCGACCGCTTTATTGAAATCGTTTTTGATCAACCGCGGTTGAATCCGAAAATCTTGGCAGAAATGTCACCTTGGTTGCCGAAACGCAAAGATTACCACGAAAAAATACGCAGACAACTTGCTGAAACCCGCGATTTGCGATTACTGGAGCCGCTGGCGAACTTCGGCGACGTAAAAGATCTTACACTTTTGCGAACTTTGGACCAAAGGCTGGTCGCGCTATCGAAGTACTGGCATGGCAATCGAAATGAAATCGATTCAAAACTTGGTTTGTTGAAAGATCCAGTGGTTTATCTGTAAAACTTTTGGTAGAGCCAAGCGTTACTTTTACCTGACATTAAAACAAATAATCGAATCATGAAATCAACGAAATTTTTGTCTGTTGCCGCCGCTGCGGTTTTGACATTTGGAATGACGAGCTGTAAATCTGACACCAAAGAAGCTCAGGACGAAGTCGTGGAAGCGACTGAAGACCAAGCCGAAGCTACCGCCGAATACGAAAACGCCAAAGCCGCCGACACTTCCGACTATGCCGTGATGAAAGCGGGAACCAAAAAACTTATCGCCGACAACGACAAAAGAATTGCCGAATTGCGTGAAAAAGCGACAAAGGAAAGTGCCGAAAACAAGGTGAAATTTAACGCACAAATCGACAAACTCGAAGCCAAGAATGACCAACTGGAGAAAGATCTTGACGAATTCAGCGACAAGGCAGGTGAAAAGTGGGATGCCTTCAAAGCACGTGTCGAGAAAAGCGCAAATGATGTCAAAACCGATATCGACGATTATAAGAGAGAGCACAATTACGACTAACACTCGGGTTTGCCCAAGAATTACAACCTTTCCGATGCGAAGTATTTTTGTACTTTGTGTCGGAAAGTTTTTTTTGAACCAAAACGATTCCAATAAATAAAAAGATGAAAAAAATCACGCTGTTCTTTGTATTGACAATTTTGGCTTCCTGTTCCGACAAGGCGAATCTCACAGACGCAAATTGGCTGGTCGGAAATTGGAAACAAAAATTGAAAGGCGCCGAAATGACCGAAACTTGGTCAGTCGAATCAGATTCTGCGTTGATAGCCAAATCCTTCGTAATCACGACAGAAAACGACACTGTTTTTGCAGAACACGTGCGACTGGTCCAAAGACACGGAAACCTGATTTACATCGTAACAGCAATTGGTCAAAACGACGATAAACCCGTCGAATTCGCGTTAACCTCAAAAAGCGACAAACGATTTGTTTTCGAAAATCCTGAGCACGACTATCCGTCGAAAATCGTCTATGAGAATTACGGTGATTCGCTCAAGGCTACGATTTCGGGTTTGAAGGATGGAGCCGAAATGAGCGAAGATTTTCCGATGAAAAAAGTGAAGTGAGCGTTTTTTGCATCCGAAGTAAATTCTGACCAAAATCGTACAATATAGAAAGCTGTTCACGCGTTCAAAATTGTAGTCCGAAGCTTCTGATCTTTGGAAATCAACCGATTTATGAACCAAAACCAACCGCCATGGCAGAATTGAACACTTCACAGGATTCGGGCGCCAAAGCCAAAAAAGTCCGAAGCAAAAAATTGAGTTCGAAAGTAGATTTGACCGCTATGGTCGACCTGGCATTCCTGCTAATCACCTTTTTCATGCTCACGACCTCATTGTCGAAACCACAATCGATGGACCTGACAATGCCAGACAACGGGCCAAACCAACCGATGCCGGTAGACGAAAACCGCACGCTAACGGTCTTGATCGACGACAACGACAGACTCAAATGCTTTATGGGAAAACTTTCCGAAAACCGCCCTATGGAAATCGCTTCGGGCACTTCGGCCTTTAGACAAAAAGTGTTGGAGAGCAAGGAAAAGGCGCAAGCTTACTGCGAATCCATAGGGAAAAAAGATCAAGGACTTATCGTGCTGATCAAACCCGGAAAAAAGTCAAACTACAGGAATTTGGTCGATGCGCTCGACGAAATGGCGATTTCAGATGTGAGGACTTTCGCGATTATAGACCCTGATAATGAAGAACTTAAATTGCTTGCGATGCAGTAGGAGCTTTTTCCGGCTGCCAGGCACTAGCTTTTTTGCAAAAACCGGTTTTTCTAGGTTTAAAACGAGCTTCCTGCGGTCGCTGTTTTAAACTTAGAAAAGCTCGGTTTTTTCTGCAAAAGGCTAGTTGCCCGCATCCGGGCTAGGATTGTCGTAGGACGATCCTTTTTTTTTGATTTTTTATTTCTGTGTTTACGGACATTATCTCACTCTCGAAGCGTAAATAAAAAAGCTGCGCTTTTTTTTTGTTTTTCGGCAGCTGCGCTGCCGCCTGCTTTGATTTTGATTCGTCGCCTGCCAGCGGGGCTTACTTTTACTTCATTGATTTTTATTGTTTTTTAAAGGATTGCTTCGCCAGTTCGCTGCGCTCGGGTCAGTGAACCTCGTTCCTCGGTTTGCCTCGCCGCAAAAGTAACAAAAAGGCTCGCGGCACGACCGATTTTGGCGACCTGACAGCCTTGCAAATTCCGCAAATGCAAGAACTCGCCGGAACTTTTTCTCGAATGCAGAAACTTTTGGGGTGGCTCAAACAACTTCCATTTGCGGGAATTTGCAAGACGTCAGGTGCCCGCCAAAACGCTCAAATGCCGGACTGATCGGAAAGTGTCTATTGACATTTTTAACTTTGTTGCATCTTCGGACCCGGAGATTTTTGTGAAACGACTTGCCATCTGCTCGGGCCTCGATTTCCTCCTCTGTCGCTTTGGAAAAATGTGTCTCCGAAACACCTTTTTTCCTCAATCGCCAGAATCGTTTTCATAACGTCGTCGCTGGAAACTTTTGGCGTTGAAACTCGCGCTTCGAAACATCAGAAATCTGTCGCAAGCCGCATTTTCCTAAGACCTAACAAATCTCGGAGATTTGTTAGGTCTGGCCGAAGTTCGGGGAAAAAACCGGGAGTTGATTACAGATTTTCTGTAAAAAAAGTTAAAGCTTTTGATCCGGATGGTTATTTCGTGCCAACATAAAACACAAGATTTTCGATCAAAGCCAAACGATAATCGTCGAGAATCAGAGAATCGGCAAAAACAATTTGAATCAAAGCCTCTTCCCTCTTTCCCGAAAATACTCCGAAAAAAAACCGCAAGTCCCTTCAAGGTTCCTGTAATCAAACGGAAAATCATCAAACATTTCCTTGAAATAAGGATTCGATTCCCAAGAATCCGACCTCACCCACGCGTCCTTGGCCTTTTGGTCAAACTGCGTATCATAATTGACAAGATTTTCGTGACAAGTGCCTGCCATCCGAAGGCAAAGCATTTTGAATTTGTGATCCGTCGCGAGCTTGTAAGCTTGGAGATAATGGGCCTTGGCAAACGTACAACCGCGAAAATCCCGATCGCCTTCCACATTGATTTCGGCTGAGATCGAACCAGAATAGTTAAATCGGTTCATCATCCACGAATTGCCGGATTCGGTCATATTGTAGTAGCAGTTCGCAACAAGAAATGCATAATAATCGCGATTTATCTGTTTCGGATTTTCGGCTTTCGCGATGTAGACAAGCAATTGATTCAAAACCGTCGCTTTGTTCAAGCGCGTGACATCCTTTTTTGGCATAAAGTCCGGCGTGTGCTTGAACTCGAAAAAAGGATTGCCGTCGAAAATGTTCGCGCCTTCGGAATATTGCGTGATGCGCCCGTTTTTCTCCCAAAGCGAATAATTCTCAAGCCAGTAGTTCGCTGGAATCTGGTCGAAAGCTTTCTTCGCGTTGGCCAGATCATTTCGCCTCATGTATTTCGTGCCGAGCAAATCCTTGAGCACATTCAAATCTGCCGAAGTACGCTTATAAAGCCATCGGTCAAAATCTGATTTGCCGCTCGCATCTTTGCGTTTTTCGGTATCCGATACAAGTCCGGCCAGCTGTTCAGGCGTAGCGAAAATGTTCAGGTAATCGAAATAATCGTAGTAAAAATCAGAATAATAACCTTCGAATTTACCGCCTTCCTTGCGCCAGTAAACGCTGCCGTTCCAAAAATCGCCGTCTTCGGCAAGCGTCACGGCATAGAGCAATCCGGCTTGCGTGAAATTGCCTTTCCGCTCGAGTTCCTTGCCAATGGAAAATAGGAAATCCGAGTTGGTTTTGTTGGCCAAAAGCACAGGTTCGATTTCGGGCAAAATCACGGCATTCCCGTTTGGCTGACGACCTGTAAGCGCCAAAGCTTTCACGAGTCTCGCCTGATCCCGGATCTTCGGATTGGAAACCTTGCGCGAAAGAAGTGCGTCTATTTTGGAAATGGAAGCGTCGTAATTCCGGCACATCAGGTGCAATTCGGCTTCTGAAATCTGCCAAAGTTCGGCGTCGGCTACTTTCGATTTGTTTGCCGATTGCACAAAATCCAACATCAACTTGGCATACTTCCTATCGCGTTCCGACCTTTTCAGAATCACAACACTGTTCGGTTCTTCCTCCTGGTAATCGTTCGAGGCAATCGACGGTTGGAAAACGAAATAATAAGGCGTAAAAATCCAATCCTCGAGTTTGTTCATTTCTCTCAAAAGCAAAAATCCGAGCCATTCCGAATTCGGGTCCAAAGCGTGGATTTTCTTGAGTTCAGACAAAACCGGGTCGTGCCTGAACGTCGCGTAGAACGCCAGGACATTCGCTTTTTCCACATTGGTTTTCGCGTATTTCAAAACGTCCGAAACCTTGATTTTTGAATTTCGGAACGTCCACGTCGCTTCCCGTTTATCGGGCGAATTCGCGAAAATCTGGGCAAACATGAAATTCTGGAAAGCTTGATCCTTAATCTGCATCGAGTCGAAATAAAGCGCCCAATAGTAGACCGCATCTTTTCCGATAGTCGAGAAATGTTGTTTGAACAGACTTCGGACGCGTTCCGATTCCCCTTCGTAAAACGACAGTCGGATCAACAAAAAGGCATAGCGTTTGGCGATTTCCGGATTCTTGACGACCGCCAATTTTGCCAACCCTTGCTCGATTTTCTCTTTGCCACCTTCCGGACTTTTAGCGTTTTCCGTTTCCCAAGGATTATCCGAAAAACTCGTGAATTTCTCGCATTCCTTGGCGAATCTGAGATAATCCAAAGCTTCGGAATCTTTTTGCGCGCGCAAATATCCGATCATCGCATAAGTCGTATTATCCGAAAAAATGCCTTGTTCCAAACTGTCGGCCATGACTTCTCTCACATCGGCCAATCGGATGTTGTTTTTGCAGTAAGCCAGCCAAAGTTTCTCGTTCGGATTCGCCTCGATCGCAACCGTGTCTTGGTCTTCGCGATAAAAAGTGTCGCCGAAAAGACGAGCGCTGAAATTGAAAGTCGAGTAATCGCCATAGCGAAACGCCTTCGGATCCAGCAATTTAAAGCGTATATCCTCTCCCGACGGATACCACCAGCAACCAAGCGCCACACTACTTGCCAGAAGCAGTAAAACCAGAATAGAGTTTTTCGATTTCATCGTCTTTGAATGCTGAAAGTTGTTCGTTGTCGAAATGGAATAGGGAAACTGTCACGTCGCCATGCAATTTGAGTTTTTCCACAAGCAGTTTTTGGGCCGCGAAAAGTTGCTTTGTCGTGATTTCCTCGAATTTGATCTGGTCGCCTTCGCGAAAATAATGCTCGTAATCGATCACCGTGTCCTTGACGAATTCGTACCAGATAGGTTTTGTCTTTTTTACCGCTGCCCCGAATTTGTTGATGCGTCCGTCAACTAGTCCGGAAAATTTGCCATTGTGGTACAAATGCATCCACGAAAAAATCGGCAGCGCGACGTCTAACGGCAGCGGATACTTTTCGTCGACAGTCAGATATGCCTTAAGTTCGTCTACATCGAGAATCGAGTTTCGCGTCTTGTCTTCAAGCGGCTGAATCAAATTATAACACATCAACATCGCGCGGTCGACAGGCGGAACTCCCATTTTAGTTCGGTATTTGAACGGATAAAGCCGAAGCGTGCAACTGATTTGCTTGCCTGAAATCGCCTTGATTTTTTTGAGAAACCGGAAGTAATTGTCTCTCGATTTCGGCGTCCAGTCGCAATCGAATTGCCATTCGGCCGGAATGTCCTTATTGTTGCTGTAAGCCACGTATTTGTCGATCAGGAATCTCACGTTTTCGGCCAAAGTGTCGATTTCGCCCTGGCTCGATTTGAGGAAAACCTCGTTCCGGATAAAAACCGTCGGAACGACCGCAAAAGTTGAATCGATCTTGCCTTTGCTGTACGTTTTGTCGATTGGGAATGCGCCCATTTCACCCGAGAAATCGATCTCGAAATATTTCACGTAAAGTTTTTGTGTCTTGAGCCGACGCAAGGCTTCGATTTGGTGCAGTCCGTCGCTTTTCCAATAATAGAAAGCGCGTTCGACCTTGACAGGTTTTTTCTCGGAACAGGCCGAAAGCACTGCGCTCAACAGCAACAGGCTCATCAGTTTTTTCATCTTGTGGCTGGGTTTTAAGCACTAACGCAAAGCCCGATAAATTTATGATTTTTGTGTTTGGAAATATTTTTTGTCCGACTTTTTTTGAAATAAAAAACCGCCCTTGTGAGGCGGCGTTTTTCAGTTGATTTTTATGCTGTAATTTTTTTCGATCGTGCTCGAACACGACTCGGAATTTCCGTCGGCATCGACATATTGCACTTTTACCTTGAGTTTGAAGCGGAAAGTGCCGTTTTGCGTCGGTGTTCCGGAAATCACGACATCGTCACCGTAGAAATTGTAGTCCAGACCTTGAGGCAGATCGCCCGAAAGCCGAAAATTCTCGATCTGGAAATCAGAAGCGCGATACAGGAAAACCGATTGGTTGTAAGACTGGAAGCGCATTCCGTCAGGCAAAGTCCGGTCTTCCCAATACGGCGGATCGTTGAGCGCACATTCAAGAACGCTCGAACAACTGCTCATCGCGACCAAAATCAGTAAAGAAAACAGCTTTTTCAATGCGTTCTTTCGGGTATGTTCTCGAGGATTTCCAACACGAATTTCCAGTATTTTTTAGCCGATGAAATGCTCGCGCGTTCATCCGGACTGTGCGCGCCGTGAATTGTCGGGCCAAACGAAATCATGTCCATTCCCGGATAATTCGTTCCCAGAATACCACATTCCAAACCTGCGTGGCAAGCGACGACTTTGGGTTCGCCTCCGTTCTGTTTTTTGTAGATGTCGACCAAAACCTTGAGGATTTCCGAGTTTACGTTTGGCGTCCAACCCGGATAACTTCCGGTAAAAGTGACTTCATATCCGGCAAGCGAAAACGCCGATTTCAAAGCATTTGCCAAGTCGAACTTCGAAGTCTCGACCGAAGAACGCGTCAAACATCCGATAAGGATTTCGCCATCTTTCACGACGACTCTCGCGATGTTGTTCGAGGTTTCCACCAAATCGGCCATGTCGGCGCTCATTCGGTAAACGCCGTTGTGAGCCGTGTAAAGCGACAAAATCAGTTTTTGTTGATCTTCCACCGACATCACTTTGTCAGGCGTATCGGTTTTTTCGATCGCAATCTGCAGGTTTTTCTCCGTAGTCGCAAATTCGGCTTTTATGTCACCGATCGTCTTTTCGATATCCGACAGAAATTCCTCGACTTTTGCCTGCGGAAGCGCCACGATCGCGACACTTTCTCTCGGGATCGCATTTCTCAGGCTTCCGCCGTCAATCGACGAAACCCGGAGATCGAATTCCTCGAAAGTCTCGAACAAAAGGCGGTTCATGATTTTGTTGGCGTTGCCCAAACCTTCGTGGATCTGCATTCCGGAATGTCCGCCGTTCAAGCCTTTAACGGTGATTTTATAACCCGAAGTGTGGAGCGAAGAATAGTCTCTTTCGTACGAACCTTTGGCAGTGACGTCGATACCACCCGCACAACCGATGTCGATTTCGTCGTCTTCCTCAGTGTCGAGATTTAGCAGGATTTCACCCGTCAGAATGCCTCCCTTGAGGTTAAGGGCGCCTGTCATCCCGGTTTCTTCGTCAATCGTGAAAAGTGCCTCGATTGCCGGATGCGCAATATCTTTCGACTCAAGAACCGCCATGATCGTGGCTACGCCAAGTCCGTTGTCTGCGCCGAGTGTCGTGCCTTTCGCCTTTACCCAATCGCCGTCCACGTACATATCGATACCTTGCTTGTCGAAATCAAAAATCGTATCGTTGTTCTTTTGGTGCACCATGTCGAGATGGCCTTGCATGACGATCGTCTTGCGGTTTTCCATGCCAGGCGTCGCGGGTTTGCGGATGATGACATTTCGGATTTCATCCTCGAAAGTTTCCAGTCCGAGTGAATTCCCAAAGTTTTTCATGAATTCGATCACGCGTTCTTCTTTCTTCGACGGACGCGGTACGGCGTTCAGATCGGCGAATTTGTTCCAGAGCTGCTTGGGCTCGAGGTTTCTTATTTCTGACATCAGTTTGTTCAATGTTCGTTATTCGTTGTTCACTATTCGTTGTTCGTTGTTCACTATTCGTTGTTAGTTGTTCACTATTCGTTGTTCGCTTTTAGAACGACCACAAATTTAAATCGATTTATCGAATTCACTCCAGAAAGTTGCAATGGCGTTTATCTCTTTTTTCCACGGATAATCGGATTCTCTCAGATTATATGGATTTTTCGCTTTACTTTTTACCGACTTCAAGGATCTGGCCGATGGATCGACACCATTCGTGTATTTTCACAAGCCGATAAATGATTCCAAACAAACCTGAAGTTTTTTCAACCTTGTCCGTTTTGTCGCATCGGGATTCGAAAATATCTGAGTATTTTTAGGCAAACTTTCAAATTACCATTGAAATTACGCCGAAAATTCATCCTGCCTATTTTGTTGCCGATACAAATTGTGATCGTGCGACTCTTGGCGCTTTTCCCTGATTTCGTGGAAAAGTATTACAGCAACGGATTGTACGTTTGGACTTCAAGTGCAGAGAGATGGCTTTTCGGATCGATCCCGTTTTCGTTCGGAGACATTTTGTACGGAGTCGTGATCGCGCTTTTACTGCGTTGGCTTTGGATAAAACACAAGTCGTGGAAAACGGCATGGAAAGCGAATTTGCTGCAATTTTCGGGTTTTCTTTCGGTGTTCTATTTCCTGTTCCACTTTTTCTGGGCGATGAATTACCACCGCGTCAAATTGCCGGAGAAAATGGGTTTCGGAACAGAATATTCCAACGAAGAGCTACTCGATTTCACCAAAAAATTAGTGACCAAAACAAACGCTTTGCAACTCGCGATCACGGGCGACAAAAGTGCCAAAGTCGAAAATCCGCATTCGCAACAAGCTGTTTTTGAACTGAATCACGAAGCTTACGACAAACTTTCAAAGCGCTACGCCTTTTTTGGCTTAGGACGTCCAAGTTCCAAAAAATCGCTGATAAGCCTGCAGTTGTCCTACATGGGATTTTCGGGCTACCTGAATCCGTTCACGAATGAAGCCCAAGTCAACGATCTTGTCCCGATGTACTCGTTTCCGGCCACGGCATCTCACGAAATGGCGCATCAAATTGGCTACGCCAGCGAAAGTGAGGCGAATTTTGTCGGCTATCTCGCTGCCGTGAATTCCGACGATGCTTATCTGAGATATTCAGGCTACACGCTTGCCTTGAAATATTGCTTGAGAAGTCTTCAAGCGAGAGACGAGGCATCAGCCAAACGAATCCTCGAAACCATAAACCCCGGAATTCGCCTGAATTTCAAGCAAAGCAAGGATTTTTGGGACAGTTATGAGTCTTTCGTCGAAACGGGCTTCAAATTTTTTTACGACCATTTTCTCAAGGCAAATTCTCAGGATGAAGGGATTGAGAGCTATAGTCGCTTTGTCGACTTAATGGTAAATTATTATAAAACGGAGGCGTTTTAATTGCCTTTTTTTTGAGCTTTTTCCGGCTGCCGGGCACTAGCTTTCTTGCAAAAACCGGTTTTTCTAGAGGTTGCAACGAGCTTCCTTCGGTCGCTGTTGCAACCTAAGAAAATCTGGGTTTTTTCTGCGAAAGGCTAGTTGCCCGCATCCGGGCTATGTTTCTTTTAGCCGCAAAATGTTTTTCCTTTATTATTTTCTGCGAAACCGGAAAGTTTTTCTCTCTATGCCGAATATAAATGAGCTTCGCTCATTTTGTGTTTGCGGCAGCTTCGCTGCCGGATGTTGTAGTTCGTCGCCTTCCGCGGGACTACTTTTACTTCATTGATTTTTATTGTTTTTTAAAGGATTCAGTGAACCTCGTTCCTCGGTTTGCCTGGCCGCAAAAGTAGCAAAAAGGCCTTGCGGC
>NZ_SEBR01000048.1 GCF_004295795.1 Flavobacterium sp.
TGCTTTGTTCAAGGTGGTCATTTGCTTTAGTAACACATCGTAATGCGTCTGCTGTAAAACGCCCCGTTTCAAAGCGGTTGACAACACACCAACACCGATTGGTTTTGTCAAAAACAAAACATCGCCTTCTTGTGCAGTGTTGTTTTTCTTTACCTGTTTCGGATTTGTTATACCAGTCACAGACAAACCAAAAATCGGGTCAGATGAATCAATGGTGTGCCCGCCGGCGAGGGGAATGCCTGCTTCCGCACAAATGCTTCGTCCACCTTCCAAAACTTTTTTCGCTTCTGCTGTAGAAAGTTTATCAACCGGCCAGCCAAGAATAGCGATAGCCATCAACGGCTTTCCGCCCATCGCATAGACATCGCTGATGGCATTGGCGGCGGCGATTCTTCCAAAATCGTAGGCATCATCTACTATCGGAACAAAAAAATCAGTAGTGGAGATAACAGCCGTTTCGTCGCTTAGTTGATAAACCGCTGCATCGTCGCTGCTTTCATTGCCCACTAAAAGTTGATTGAACGAACTCTTATTTTCCGTGGTTAAAATTTCCTGTAAAACGGCTGGCGCAATTTTGCAACCGCAACCGCCACCTTTGGAGAACTGCGTAAGCTTAAGGGATTCCTGCATAGTTAGAAGCTTGTTGAGCCTGCGAAACTAAGGCCGCATTGCCTGCCGCCACTTTTTCACACGAAATTTTTGTGAGCAATTGCGAAACATCTTCGCGGTTATGCAAACCTTTCAGGTAGCGTTTGTCGTAATAATGCAGTAAGAGACGAAAAGACTCCGGCAGGTTTCCTTCTTCCAGAAACTGGATGGCGGATTTTGTTTCCAACGGACCCAGTCGTTTGGCGATGCGCTGAACGGCGCCGATCATTTTTTCTTTGTCAAGCTGGCCATATTCGGTGAGAATATGTTTCAGTCTTTCTTCAAACGGAATTTCGAGAAAATACACCGGCGAACGACGCATGTTTTGCCAAAAGGCCGAAGGGAGATTGATTTGTCCGATGCGCTGACTCTCATCTTCTACCCAGATGGG